>NZ_WIAQ01000001.1 GCF_009466385.1 Peribacillus tepidiphilus
AAATAGAAGGCATGCGCGAAGCGCGAAATTTTATTTGATTGGTAGGGGGTACCCCCTACCAATCAAATAAAATCAATCAACAAACAAAAATAGGTTGAAACCTTGTAATTTGTATTTTACACAATATTAAGGACTTGACTATATTTTGCCGCTGACGACCGATATTTTGCCGCTGACGACCGATATATCGAATTGACGGCCGATATCTTACTCCTGACGACCGATATATCGAATTGACGGCCGATATCTTACTCCTGACGACCGATATATCGAATTGACGGCCGATATCTTACTCACTAAGATGATTGGCCATCCTCCGTTTTTGTCCATTTCACATTCTCACGCTTCTCTTCGTTTACAATCAGTTGAAAGACATCAGGCCTTGCGTAATGGCCGACGACATCAAAATCGAATTGGCTGTACGCAATGTGGCGCAGATCGAGATCGGCGATCAGGATGTCTTCCTTACCATAGACAGGTTCTTTTACATAGTCCCCTAATGGCCCTACAATGGCGCTTCCTCCTGGACACATTTCATGAGGAGAAGAAGCCAGTTCGTCATAGCAAGCCAAATCAGTAGGATACATATCCTTCTTCACATATTGATTACATGATAAGACGAAGCACCTTCCTTCTGCTGCAATATGACGAATGGTAGATTGCCAGAGTTCTCGAGAATCTGCTGTGGGGGCTATATAAAGTTGAACGCCTTTGGCATACATTGCGGTTCTGGCCAATGGCATGTAATTTTCCCAGCAAATTAATGCCCCAATTTTTCCAAATGGTGTTTCAAACACTGGCAAGGTGCTTCCATCTCCTTCTCCCCAAATAAGCCGTTCCGAAGCTGTAGGCTTTAATTTTCGGTGCTTTCCAAGTAATGAGCCATCTGGTCCAAAAAATAACACGCTGCAGTAAACCGTGCCCCCGCTGAACTCAGTGTCCCTCTCAATAACCCCAATCACAAGATAGACCCCGGCCTTCTTAGCTGCTTCTCCTAGACGATCAGTCGTTTCACTTGGTACAGGCACCGAATTTTCCCAATACCGAAGCCAATCTTGTCGACCCTCCGGAGAACGGCTGCCAATGCTTGTTCCAAAGGTAAGTCCTCTTGGATAAGCTGGAATAAAAGCTTCCGGAAACACAACAATGTTAGCCCCTTTTTCTGCTGCCTGTAAGGTCAACGAAATTGCTTTTTCTGTACTCGCCTCTCGATCCATAATAACGGAAGCAGCTTGGACAACCGCTACCCGTACATTTTGATTCACATTGGTCATATAGTTCTCTCCCTCTTTTATATCGATTACTTGATTTCTATGATATAGAATCATGAAATAAAACAAACTTTAAGATGGTAATTCCACAAAAGTCGAAATAAATCCTTTTTCGCCGTCTTTATTTGTCGGTGAAAACTCTATAAAAAATTGAAACGGATTGAATCCTCTACTCGACTAAGCAAATGTACGGAAAATTTTATTTGATGGAGGTTTTTATATGTCAGGATCAGTTCGTTTACCAAAAGTCGTGTTGATTGGTTTTCTTCTTTTAGCCATGGTGATTTCCTTTATGTTTTCGCCTTTTATGCAAAAGGCTGATGCATCTGTTTCATGGGGGCAGGAGGTTACAGAGGTGGCAAAACAGTATAAGGGTACTCCTTATAAATGGGGTGGAAATACTTCAAAAGCCTTTGATGCATCTGGATTTACTCAATTTATTTTCAAAACATCTGCTGCAAAAATCCAATTGCCACACTCATCCAAAGCACAATACAAACTCGGCAAATCTGTGAAACCAAAGGATCTTAAAGAAGGAGACCTCGTATTCTTTAATACGAACGGAAAAGACGTGTCCTTTGTAGGAATTTATCTAGGCAAAAACCAATTTATTGCGGTTACCGTTAAAAATGGTGTATCTGTTCAATCTTTCACCTCAAAATACTGGAAGGATCGTTATGTTGGTGCTAAGCGAGTGTTAAAAGAGTAATAGAATAGAAAAAAAGAAAGTAAGACGGATGCGCTTCCTGTCTTTTCGTATAGAAACATAGAGTTTTGATTTTGATTTAAGCGAAAAAAAATGTGATCTAAGCGAAATTCCCTGTGATTTAAGCGAAAAGTCCAGTCATTTAAGCGAAACTTCATTTGATTTAAGCGAAAACTTTTTTCGATACCCCTTCCCCCTATAGTACTAATCTAATAAAATAGAGAGCCGTTCACTTCATAATTTGACGGGCTCTCCTCCTTTTTTTCTGTTATAAAAGACTTAGACAATGATGAAACATATGATTCATTTTAACCGTATAAATGGAAATGAAAGGAGGACTGCAAATGTATTTCCCGTCAAAAAAAGATCTATGGTTGACAGTCATCATTTGGACCATCATTTTGGTTTGTATCATACCGCCGATTTTACATATTGATCCTATTGGAGTCTTTATGCTTCCTACGATTTTAGACAAAGAACCAATCAAGTCGATCTTGATGGTTGGTTGCGGTTTATTTTTATCATGGCTTTGGTTTGGAACTGGGTATAAAATACAAGATTCAAAGATTAGGATTAAAAGTGGACCTTATAGAAAAACAATCAACATCAAGGAAATTAGGAAAATAAGACAAACAAAAAATCCATTTACTGCCCCTGCTTTATCGATGGATCGAATAGAAATTTATTTTGGTCAGTTTGAGATGGTCGCCTTATCTCCGAAAAATAAAAAAGAGTTTATTCATTTACTGCTAAAAGAAAACCCTCATATTCAATTGGATCCTAGCCTAATAATAGATTGAAAACAATCAACGGAAGTGGCAATCCTTAAAATATAAAAAGGATGACCTAAAAAATGCAAGTATGGCATTTTTTGGTCATCTTTCTATTTGGCTCTTTTCGCATAGATTGTTGTTTTTAGACTATAAAGTTTGCCCGTTGATTGCAGGGAGAGGCACTTGCTTTCCGCGGGGAGGGATGTCACTCCTCGGCGTTACTGCTTTTAGGGTCTCCCACTTCCCTCTTTTTCCCGCAGGACATTGAATAAGCTTCCTCGAATAAACACCGCACGGGGGAAATGCGAATGCATTTTCGAGGAGACAAATACCCTCCGCTACAATCAACTCAGATCGTGTTGTTACATTACACTTAAAAAGCAACTAACTTTACAAAACCAGCCTTCTTTTTTAACTTCATTCCTCATCCTCAAATTCAAACAGCTCTGGCTCTTCAGCTAGCTTCTTCTGTCTCCGCTTGTATACGATTTTCGAAAGCGAGATACTGATTTCATATAACAATAATAACGGAATGGTTACCAAAAAGTCTGACATGAAATCCGGTGGCGAAACGACAACCGCTACAACAACCAGCACAAAATACGCGTATTTTCTTAAGTGCTGCAGGACATATGGATTGATAATGCCCAGTGAGGTTAGGAACATAACGACGACTGGCATTTCAAAAAGGATGGCAAATGGCAGCGTCATGTGCATGATGAAACGGAAATATTTGTCTGCTGTAAAGTTTGTGACAAACATGTCTCCGCTTAATTCCACTAAGAAATTCAAGACTGTCGGAAAAATGACGAAATAACCAAAGCTTAATCCAACAATGAATAAGAGGAATAATGCCGGGATATACGTTAATGTCATTTTTCTTTCAATCGGTTTGAGTGCAGGTTTCACAAATAGCCAAATTTGCAGGGCTAAGATCGGAATGGTTGCAGCTATTGCAATTACGGTAGCTAGCATGAAGTAGACCCAAATGATGTCGCTTGGACCTAAGACCATCAATTTTACTTCTAAATCTCTTACCAGCCAATTGTAGATGTCCTCTACAAAAATAAATCCCATGATAAAGAAGGCAATGAAGGCAACAGCCGTTACAATCAATCTTCTTCTTAACTCTTCGAGATGATCGGTTATATTCAGTTCTTTATCTTCCATCTTGATCATGCCTTTCTTCTATGTATGCAGTGAGCACAGTATGGAAGCATTGGATATTCACCCAAAAGCTTCAAAAAACCCATTAAAAAGGTGCAAGATGGTTTCATCTCACACCCTTTACATCATTCATTATGGTTTCGAAATTTTTTTCTTTTCTTCTTCAAATTCTTCCATTACGTCACTCGTTAGTTCACGAGTGGACTTTTTGAATTCTCGAAGCGTTTGACCAAAAGCACGTCCGATCTCAGGAAGCTTTTTAGGACCAAAGATAATCAATGCAAGAACAAGAATCAAGATTAACCCTGGTACACCGATGTTTGAAAGCATTTGAACATCCCCTTCAATTTTAAAAAAAATGAATTCCGACTATCATTATAGTACTTTTTTGTTCGCAAATGGCCTAATGCCATTATTGTTCATATTAATGTCACAATTATACATAGAACCGTTTCGAAGAACAAGTTCATAGTCCAAATTCATTGTACCGTAAATTCCAAGATGATTCCACTTAAATCAATAAATTAAATAAATTGCTGTCTTTGTTAACTTCTACAAAGTGGAAGCCCTTTTTAATCATTCTGCTCAGTAAGCCTTCATAGTCTTCCTTCTTTTTCAACTCAATTCCCACAAGTGCTGGTCCGGAGTCCTTATTATTTTTTTTCGTATATTCAAATCTTGTAATATCATCTGACGGTCCAAGCACCTCATCGAGAAATTCCCGTAATGCGCCAGCTCTTTGCGGGAAATTGACGATAAAATAATACAACAGCCCTTCATATAACAAGGAGCGCTCTTTTATTTCCTGCATTCTACCGATGTCATTATTGCCTCCACTGATCACACAAACGACGTTTTTCCCTTTGATTTCTTCCTTATAAAAATCGAGTGCTGCAATAGAAAGAGCCCCTGCTGGCTCAGCAACAATGGCGTGTTCATTATACAATTCTAAAATCGTGGAGCATACCTTCCCTTCAGGAACAACGACAAAGTCATCAACATTTTCCCTGCAAATCTCAAAGGTTTTGGTACCTACACATTTTACGGCAGCACCGTCTACGAATTTATCAATTTCTTCTAGTGCCACCACTTTTCCTTGCTCTTTTGATACCTTCATAGAAGGTGCACCTGACGGCTCAACCCCGATACATTTCGTATGCGGGGAGATGCTTTTGAAGTACGTGGATAATCCAGCCATCAAGCCTCCTCCACCAATCCCTGCAAATAGGTAGTCTGCCGAATCCTCGATATCATTCAAAATTTCAACTGCCACTGTACCTTGACCCGCCATTACTTTTTCATCATCAAAAGGATGGATGAACTGACGATTTTCGGCTTTGGCACATTGCACGGCTTTTTCATATGAATCATCAAACGTATCTCCGACCAAATAAATTTCAACCGCATCTTTTCCGAACATTTGTACTTGGTTTACCTTTTGCCGAGGTGTTGTCGCAGGCATAAAAATTTTTCCGTTAATCCCAAGCTGTTTGCATGCATATGCTACCCCTTGAGCATGATTTCCTGCGCTAGCGCACACTACGCCATTTTTCAGCTCTTCTTCTGACAAGCTTTTCATTTTATAATAAGCTCCTCTAAGCTTGAAAGATCTGACATGCTGCAGGTCTTCTCGTTTTACAAATACATTGCACTCATATTTTTCCGATAATCGCTCATTTTTTTGCAGCGGTGTATGAGCGACGACATCTTTTAGTTGCTGGTAGGCAATTAAAATATCCTCTAGCTGTACCCATTTTTTTACATTTGTAGTTTGCCCCATAATGTCCCCCTCTTTTTTCACCTAATAATCCGTAAATTATATCATGAAATATAGATAAATCAACTCATTTTTCAAAAAATTTAGTTTATTGACATTTTTTCAGAATAAAGTTTGCGATATGATTAATAGTAATTATAAATAAGATTTGTTTAAGGAGGATCTTTAAATGGAATTTTCACTATGCTCTTTGGACTGTGCACTTCCAGTCGAAGTAACCATTGATGATGATAACGGACGGTACATGATTCGAAAAAGTGATTCAAGCGGAGTGTTTTTTAATACACCAGCAGATCTGATTACTTGGATTAGGAATAACTTTCGGCAGGAGGAGTTTTGTACACCTGAAGAATTTCGTCATTTGATGGAAAAACTTAAGGAATATGAGAGTGGAAATATGTAATTAGCAGTTTGATACGAGGTAAAATATAGATCTCACTGAATGCAGCAAACGCTAGCATTCTTCGTTCCGAACCATTTGGAGCTATAGCGCTAGTTCAGATATAATCCTTAATCCAACTTCATGAGCGCACTAACGACTGATATATTGCTCTTGACGGTTGATATATTCCTCCTGGTGGTTGATATTTTTGTCTGATGACCGATATATCTTGCCTAACGACCGATATATCGATCCAAACGACCGATATTTTGATCCTGACGACCGATATATCTTGCCTGAAGACCGATATATTGATCCTGACGACCGATATATTGATCCTAACGACCGATATTTTGATCCTAACGACCGATATTTTGATCCTAACGACCGATATATCGATCCTGAAGACCGATATATTGATCCTAACGACCGATATATTGATCCTGACGACCGATATATTGATCCTGTCTACCGATAAATCTTGCCTAACGACCGATATATTGATCACGACGACCGATATTTTGCCTCTAAACGAGCAGCTAATCAAAATGATGATACATTTTCTACTCCTAGTGACTAATTTATTCGAACTAACTAGCTTTTTTATCAACCTGAATAGCAAGAAATACTTAAAAAGAGCTCAAATATAGAGCTCTTTTACTTATTGTTGAGATCATCTACTTTTGAACTCCTATATCTTTTATAGGTCTAATTCTTGAACATCTATAATGTTTTCAAAACCATCCCTTTGATAAGCATGGTGGATTTCATACCGTGATGTGATTTTCGTTTCCATCCAATATTCACGAATCATCTTGAACATTGGAGTAATTGAAAGAACCAACAGTAGAAATGATAAAATCGATAATGTTATGATTTTTTTCAATTTTATTTCTCCTCATGATTGTCAATATCTAATTTTTTACATATTTTTCCATATCTCTTAATAAAAAAAACAGACCGATCCTCAGCGAATAGGTCTGCTAATCGTTTTATTTTTTCTAAAACAAATTTCAAAGTAATTTCCGTATCCTAAAATTGTCTTCAAGTAACACCCAATTTTGCGGGAATGGATAACCGAGTACCCAATAGCTTATTCCACGTAATCCGTAATCCTTCACTGTATCAAATTTTGCTTGAGCGCTGCGGGCATCTTCAAACCAGACTTCATGCGTGCGTCCTTGACCATCTACATACCGATAGAATGGTGTTTGCGAAGTTTGGTCATATTGAATGACTGCTCCATATCGGACTGCTCGTCGGATTGCTTCCTGCATATCAAATGTTTCAGCTTCTCGGCCTTGAACATGTGGAAGGAGCCAATCACGCGCATACACTTGAAAGCCCATAAAGATTTTGTTTCTTGGAATAACGGTAACCGCATAATCCAGAACCCGTCTGATTTCATTAAGTGGAGAGATTGCCCGCGGAGGTCCTAGCCGATATCCCCATTCGTATGTCATCAAGATGACAAAATCGACAATTCTTCCATGTGCAGCGTAGTCGTGTGCTTCATATAAAAGCCCCTTTTGTTCAGAACTTGTTTTGGGAGCAAGCGCACTTGAAACAAAATATCCTTCTGGATGCAAACGGTCTACTGCACGCTGAAGAAATTGATTATACAGCTCGCGATCAGCTGGAAATACATTTTCAAAATCAACATTCAGGCCTCGATAGCCTTTATTTCTCATTGTGTTTATAATGTTGGTTAATAATCGATTTTGTACATCTACACTGGAAAGAATGGTATGTGCCAATTTGGACCCTGGATCTTTGAAAGTGAAATTTGTGATGCACATCATTGGGACAACTCGTTCAGCTTGAGCTGCTTGAATGATTGCGGTATCGTTGATTGGTTCTAGCCCACCGTCTTCTTTCATAATGTACGCAAAAGGGCAAACGTAAGTTAAATAGTCCCCTACCTCACGAACATCTCTTCCGCCTTGTTCTCCCGCATTAATCGTATAACCATTTACGTCAATAACTGGTTTACTAAAAGGAATCGTTAACACCGTTCCCGGATAAATAAGATTAGGATCCTGAATTTGATTCGTTTTCATTATTTCTTCAACAGTCGTTCCATAGCGCTGCGCAATTTGCCATAAGGTCTCTCCAGGTTCAACAGTATGTCTACGAGCTGGAATATATAATACCATTCCTGGATGAATTCTGTTTGGATCAGCTATTTGGTTAGCCTGAATAATAGTCTCTACCGAAACCCCATATCTTTGTGCAATTCTCCATAGTGTTTCCCCAGCTCGAACGGTGTGTTGACGAGCAGCAGTAGGAATTACAATGGATTGGCCAATAAGTAAACGATTAGAATCAGGTAATTGGTTTGCATCAACGATTTGTGCCAGACTCACCCCATAACGACTGGCGATTTGCCAAAGCGTCTCTCCTCTTTGAACAACATGAATAATCATAAGGACCTCCTCTAAATTTAGTCATATACCTATTTGTATGCCGCCCATAGAAGTGAGGAAACTATAAACGGAAAAAATGCTTAAATAAAAAAAGAAGGAGAATTGTTCTCTCCTTCTTCTATTCATTAAAATTTGATAACTCCCTTTTACTTATTACACTTATGGGAAAACTCTTTTTCATGCACGGAGTTTTTCGATTTCATCCGCAATGCGTTCTTGAATTTCGTTAGCAAGAGCTTTGCTGTCTTTCCCTTCATATTGATCAGGAGTAACGGCAGGTAAGATGGAAAGTGTCACTTGACCAGGCTTGATCCATCCGCCGTTTTTTTCCATTAAACTAGCTGTTCCATAAATGGCAATCGGTACAATGGGTACCTTGGAGTCAGTGGCTAGCCGAAGACTTCCCGCTTTAAATGGGCCAACCGGTCCACCTTTACTTCTCGTTCCTTCTGGAAAAATGACAAGAGAGTGGCCGTTTTTCAATTTCTCGATCCCCATTCGAATAGCTTGAATCGATTGTCTTCTGTCTTTGCGATCCATGAATACACAGTTCATTACTTCCATCCATTTTGAAACGATTGGGATCTTTTTTACCTCAACTTTGGAAATAAAGCCGAACGGTTTTTTTATGTACCCGATGAGAACTGGGGTGTCAAAGTTTCCTTCATGGTTTGCAACAATCAATACAGGACCTTTAGGAAGATTGTGCTCCCCGATTACTTTCACTTTTCCTCCTGCTATTTTTACAAGGGTACTGGCCCATTTTTTGGGCAGGATGTGAATGATCTCGTCTCTTTCTTCAACGGGTAGCTGTTGTAGTGTGTCTTTTCTCACACTTCTTAAAGTTGGAATACTATAAAGTAAATAAGCAAAAAAATACATAAAAAAGCCTGCTGTTCGTAGCATGATGATTCCCCCTGATTGATTTACACCCATCATTATAATCGACTACTCCCTCTAGTAGTATAAAAAACGGACTATAATTTGGATGAAACCTTCATCATACTATCTGCTGAACATGCTACTTCAGAAATGGAGTTGGAAATAGAATGAACCATTTGAACAAATTGATCAAGTTCTTTTTTCAATCTTTCGTTGTGCCCTTTGTTTTCAGTCATAAACGCATGAATGGAGTTAAATAAGCTCATCAGCACATCAATTTCCGTTTTTCCATTATGCGTCAGTTCAAAGATTTGGGACATGGATTCGCTGATTTTGGCCATTTGATCTTCCGTATGGTTGGTTAGTGCTGACACTCCAGATACAGATTTTTTTGTTTGTTCAGCAAGCTTCCTTACTTCTTCCGCTACGATGGCAAATCCTCGGCCATGCTCCCCGGCTCTTGCCGCTTCAATTGCAGCATTAAGTGCAAGTAAATTCGTCTGTTCAGCAATAGAAGTAACTAAGTTTACAATGTCCCCGATTTGCTGAGAAATGCCCCGTAATTGATCCATTTCATACTGAATAGCACCTGCTTTTTCTTCAAGCAGGACCATTAAACGACTATGATCCGTAAGTCTGTCCTTTCCTGATTCTGATTTTTCTAGCGCTTGTTCACATAAGTTAAATGCATACAGAGACAAGTCTGTCAGCTGCTCAGCTTGAAGACCGACCTCTTGTGCACAGGTGCTTGTTTCATCAGAAACAGCCGATAATTCCTTAGTAGTCTGAATAAGATTTTGAAGGATGAGTTTTTTTCTATCTGATGATTCTTTCCTGAGCCTGTCATTTTCTTCTTCATACGCCTCTACGACAACTTGTTTTTCAAAATTCAAAATTTTAGAAATAAGTTTTATGTATTCGATGCACTCATCTACACCCGAAATATACGGTTTAATAACCTGAATGATTTCAAAAGAAAGTTTTTGGAACGAAGCAATATACCATTTTGGTTCAAGTCCAATTCGGACGTGAGCATTCGCGATTCGTTTTCTTTGTTCAATAAAAGCAGCATTTATTTCACCAGAGAACATTTCCATCAGATGCCTTTTTAATGTTCCTTTCAGTCTGTCTACCGTACTATGTTGGAATATCTTCTCTTGTAAATAAGGCACTTCCAACACGGACTCGTAAAATTTTTCTGTTATTTCGTCGGCATGCTCACGCAATACGGCTTGGATTTTTTTTGCATTTTCCAGATCTTGAACAGAAATATCCATCATTTTTAATTGATGATTCAAATCACTGCTTAATTCTGATGATTGGAAAAGAGTGTATTCGCTAAACTCGCAAAAAGATTCCTTCTCTTCTATTTTCTTCCCCCATTTGAGCTTCATAAAGATCCCCCCTAGTAAACCAAACAAATATGGTAACAATTGGAGTCTAACACAAAATTTTCCTACCATAAAGAGAATTTTTTGTAAGAAATGCTAAAGGTATTATGGATAGAGGAAGGAGAAGGATGGTCTTAGGTACGTATTACGAATCATACGACCTCCCATTTCGTACTTCAGCCGAATTTTTGGTTTCGCTTAAATCAAAGGTGTTTTCGCTTAAATCCCCTGACGTTTCGCTTATATCACAGGACTTTTCGCTTAAATCAGCCGAGGTTTCGCTTAAATGATCAAGATTTTCGCTTAAATCAAAATTTTATGTATTCAGTAGTCTGATCATGCTGCAAAAAAAAGACAAAAAACCTGTGCCGACTTAGGTACTCGGCACAGGTTTTTTAGGATTTCCGCTCGTAAATATAATAATCATGAGCATATTTGTTTTTTTCATCAACTGGACCAGGAGTTTTGGAAACCAATGTCCATTCCTTTTCATCAAAAGGCGGAAAGTATATATCCCCTTCAAATTGGTGATAAATTTTGGTGATATATAATTTGCTCGCAAACGGAAGGACTTGTTTTATGAGTTCCGCTCCGCCAATGACAAAGTACTCATTCGGCTTACTTTCTGTATAAGCCTTTAATTCCTCCATGGAGTGGAGAATGGTGCAATTTTCTTGTTGATAATCTGGATCTCTCGTTAGAATGACATTTTCTCTGCCTGGAAGCGGACGGCCAATCGACTCGAAAGTTTTACGCCCCATGATCACCGGATGCCCCATTGTCGTCTTTTTAAAATATTGCAAATCAGCCGGCAGGTACCATGGTAGCTCGTGACCCTTCCCAATCAAGTGGTTTTCATCCATAGCAACAATAATTGAAATCATCCTGCTTACCTCTCTATTCGTAAGACTTAACTGGTATCGATTTTTCAAGTAGTTCCTGAAATCCAAGAAACTTCATATGTAAAATATTTATAATCTTACCAATTATCCTGTTAAAAATGAACCATTTCCGGATAAAGAATTCCAACATACTACAAGAGGGTGTTCCCCTCCTATATTTTTGGGACACCCTCTAAATTAAAATCCTATACAGCAACTGGCGCTTTTATTGCTGGATGTGGATGATAATTCTCAAGCGTCAAATCATCCAGCTCACATTCAAAGACGGATTTCAAATCATCTCGGATGATTAGCTTCGGAAGCTCTCTAGGCTCCCTTGTTAATTGAGTTTCCACTTGTTCTATGTGGTTTAAGTAAATATGTGCATCACCTAACGTGTGGATGAATTCTCCTACCTGCAAGCCGCATTCTTTAGCAATTAAATGTGTTAATAAAGAATAGCTTGCTATGTTAAAAGGAATGCCTAAGAAAATGTCGCCACTTCGCTGATATAATTGGCAAGATAATTTACCTTCTGAAACATAAAATTGAAACATCGTATGGCATGGCGGTAGTGCCATAGAAGGGACATCTTCAGGATTCCACGCAGAAACGATCAACCTTCTAGAGGATGGATTTACTTTGATTGTTTCAATCACATCTTTCAATTGGTCAATGGTCTCTCCAGTTGAAGTTTTCCATTCTCTCCACTGTTTTCCGTATACATTTCCTAATTCACCATAAGTCTTGGCAAATTCTTCATCCGTTAAAATTCGTTCTTTAAATCGTTCCATCTGTTTTTGATAGACCTTATTAAACTCCTCATCTTCTAGTGAACGCAATCCAAAATTCGTCATATCCGGACCGTCATAATCTGTACTCTCCACCCATTTTTTAAACGCCCATTCATTCCAAATATTATTGTTATGTTCAAGAAGATATTTTATATTGGTATCCCCTTTTATAAACCATAGAAGTTCAGAAGCAACGAGTCTGAAAGGAACTCTCTTTGTTGTTAGCAGCGGAAACCCTTCTGATAAGTCAAAACGCATTTGATACCCAAATATACTTTTTGTGCCTGTTCCTGTTCGATCGTCTTTCACTGCCCCATTTTCTAAGACATATTTACATAAGTTTAAATATGAATATTCATTTTTACTCATGTTGATTAGAATCCCCTTTTATTTCTTCGATTAGAAGTCATTTCTTAGCTCTATTTCAGCTTTTTAATAAATTGATACGTTCGAGGTGCTTTCCATTTCACTATTTTTCTTGTTTCTTCACTAAAATAGTACGTAGCAAATGCCTCTGCAAAGTACTCTTCTGGATGGTTTAAAAAATAAGCTTGATTTGGAAAGAGAAGGTCTGCTTCCTTTTTCCAAATCCGTAAAAATTTTTCCTGGTACCGTATGTTATTATAAACCATTTTATCAAGCGTATGGGCAAATTCATGTAATTCTAAGTTAATCGATCCATGGCCTTTCCCTTTTTCACTGTGACCGATCTTCACGTATACAATACGGCTGCCTCCCATACCAGGAACAGAATCCCATGTTTTATTTGAATCTGAATATCCTCGTGGGGTGATCCCCTTTAAGTGTTCAGCATGTTTTTGGTCGGTTAATGAACCGTTGAAAAGTTTAATTTTTATCTTTCGATTCGCTGCCTGCCGAAGGATACTGTCTGGCACACGATCCAGGCTTTCTGCAATCTTTCCGGCCTCATCAGCCTGAAACGGTTCTTCTGGAAAAAGTAGAATTTCTTGTAAATATTTATTTTCTACTAAACATTCATTTTTCCTCAGCTCATGTTCAATCGGAAGAGCATGAAAAGGTACCCCCTCTTCAGAAGCTAATGAGATGGTGTAAAATGATAGAATAGCAGTAACGATTGATATGGATAGGATCCCTTTTTTTATTCTCATGATGCATAATCCTTTCCAATAGGGGTGTCCAAATGAAAGATATTGTCTATGATGTACAAAAAGGTCACACACTGTATGCTGTATTTCTAGAGTTAAAGGAATGGAACACAATAGAAATCGGAAAGCTTGGGACATTCTCTTTTGCTCCTGGTGTGTATGTGTATGTAGGGAGCGCCAAAAAGAACATGGAAAAAAGGCTTGCCAGGCATGTGCAGATCGACAAGAAGAAAAGGTGGCACCTTGATTATTTAAGACCGTATTGCCAAATTACTAAAATTATATCATATGAAACTAGCATCGGAGAGTGCGGCCTAGCTTCCAAATTTAAGAAAAAAGGAAAGGTTTGTGTACCTCGTTTTGGAGCTTCTGATTGTAAATGCGGGGGGCATCTTATTTTTCTTGGGGAATGTAAGTAGCGTTTTATTTTTGGCTTCCATATAATGAAATACCCATTTAAAAAATAGGTGAGAGAATGAGAAGATTCCGGTGTCATAAGTGTATTGAAGAAAACCCCGAGCTCACAAATGAAATCATGAGAATTGTCAGCATGGAGCTGTTCATCATTTTGGATCTGCTGCTATTCACCGTTTTCCTTGGCATCCTTTTACATGCTGCTACATTGGACTTTAGAATCTATTGCTTCGTTCCCATTGGGTTTTTTGCTTTTTTCTACATGATCCTAAAATTCGTCATTTTTCCTTTGAATAAGAAGTAAAAAAAGTGCTGTCCGAAAAGGGCACCTTCATTAAAAATTGAAAATCTAGAATGCTGAAATATCCATATTCTTGAACATAAAAAGGGGCATCCAAAAGCCGAAAATTCGACTTATTGGACAGCCCCCTTTCAGTCTGATTGCACTTGCAATATTACCTAAAAAATGCTAGGCACGAGCCTGACACTTTATTTATGAATAGATCGATCCGCCTGTCCAATTCGGAGGCGTGTTTTTATCCCAGTATAGGCTTCCAAGATCGTAATGCTTGATGAAATTGTCATCTGCGAGGTGGTAATGAAAGTTAAACCAATATCCTTGTTGTGGAGGTTTTTCTCTTCTTACGTGAAAACGGATGATGTCCTGTCCAGTCTTTTCATGATAAATATGGAATATTTTTTCACCTGTTCCGCCCGTTGGCTTTTCGGAAATGGCTAATTGTGCTAAATCATCCTCATCATGTGTAGCTGCAACCATTGCGATGGCTTCTTCAATCTTAGGAAGAATTAATTCTTTAAACTCGTTTTCAATTCGCGGCTTAATTTTATCGCCAAATTTTACATACGCATTCAGCTCGGCTTTTTCCATGATTTCGTTCATGAAGGTCTCTTTATTTCGATCATGAACATATGTATAATGCTTCTGAATGTCGCTGCTTTTGGCCTCCTCAAACGAATCCTTCTTTGGAGATTTGTTGGCTGAAGCATCCTCTAGCCAATGCAGCTCTGATGGCGTAATCAACCCGAATGTCAATATGGAAATTAAAATAATGAGACTTTTTTTCATCCATTTTGAATATTTCATTTCAATACCCCTCAAATTTCTCTACGATCTTATTCTACGAAACTACTAAGTGAAAGGTTTCGTTTTTTATAGGCAAAAAATATATATCTACATTTTAACGAAAATTTCAAAAAAACTCATCATATTTATTTACCAGTTGGGAAAAATAACATTAACTTTTTGAAGGGGTTGCTTTTGATGTGGGCAATGGTTATTACTTTTTGTAGTTTATTGATGATGGGATTCTTTGTTTATTTATGTATTGCGGATTAATCCTTTCGGTTCAAGAAACAGGAAAGACCGGAGCACAAGCATCAAAATGATGCTTGTGTCGGTCTTTTTTCGATATACCCGTAATGAAATTTCGATGTTTTGCGAATGATTTGATGAAATCCGAATTGAGAAAAACGATTACTTCTGAAATGATCCTTCAAAACAACCCGATGCTTGGCAACACGAAGAGCTTCATCTACCACTTCTTGCGTGATCGAATTGTGAAACGCAAATTTTGTGAGCGATTGAATGCCCTGTGATTCTTCGATTGTCTGTTCAAACATTGGATCGAAGTACACCACATCATAGCGATCATCCGTCTGTTTTTTTAAAAATTCCAGATGATGCTCATTGAAAATTTGAATCCGATCCATTGCTCTTTTTATTTCTTCTTCACAATTCCAAGACTTTAATCCAATGCCGACTAGATACGCAAGAAACGGATGGACTTCGATTCCATGCACCTTCCCTTGTTCTCCCGTAACATAACTCGCTACAATACTGTCGGAGGCTAATCCAAGCGTACAATCCAAAAATGACATACCTGG
Source organism: Peribacillus tepidiphilus (assembly GCF_009466385.1). GTDB lineage: Bacteria > Bacillota > Bacilli > Bacillales > DSM-1321 > Bacillus_BN > Bacillus_BN tepidiphilus. The sequence continues at coordinate 15,897 of NZ_WIAQ01000001.1, forward strand.
ATGAAGATTGCACGTTTCAATAAAAGGATCCTTCTCGCCGTTTTGTATTCGTTTCATTCTTACAGTAGCTAAATTCGGATGGAAAAAGAAAGGCTTTTCACCGGAGGCATCATACAGTTCAAATCGTTCTTTTCCAATCACCAGAATTTCTTCCGCGTGCTTTGCAATCATCTTTTGAATCGATTGCTTCTTTCTCGGAATGTAAGGAACCTGTAGATGATTGGCTACAGCCTTCGCTTTTTCAATCCAAGCCTCATCTGTTCGGCCCGCTGTTGTGACAATCATACCTGTTGAAATGCTTGCAGCAGGTTATTCATGATTTCTTCCATCGAATGATCTTCGATATCGTGTCTATGAATGAAGTGCACGACTTCTTTTCCTTTTAAAATTGCCATGGAAGGAGAGGACGGCGGAATGTCACCAAAATACTCTCGCATTTTTGCTGTTGCTTCTTTATCTTGGCCGGCAAAAACTGTTACTAAATGATCTGGGGCTTTGTCTGCACGAACCAGCGCTTGTGTTACAGCAGGTCTCGCTAAGCCAGCTGCGCATCCACAAACGGAATTCACCACAACCAATGTCGTCCCCTCAACATTCTCCATAAAATTCTCGACTTCTTCAGCCGTCGTTAATTCCTTGAACCCTGCATTCACAAGCTCCTGTCTCATCGGTTTAACCATTTGTCTCATATACTCTTCATATGCCATTGACATCTATTCAACACTCCCATTCATTTTTTCTAACGTTAGCATACTATATATATACTTTTAGAATCAATGAAGAGGCACTCATGATACTTATTGATCCATGATCTTTTGTAGTGTTCCATAGAAATTTAGAATTGTGCAGCCGAGCTTCACAAGAATCCCGCAAGTTGATGTCATAATCCCGCGACTTTCCATGTTAATCCCGCCAAAAGTTACTTTATACACTTTTTAGGCAAGGTGCAGGTGTTTGTACCAGATGTATATTTCGAGGTATTTGCTAATTTATAAAAAAACAGCAGCTATCCTTTAAATGGGAAGCTGCCGTCTTTTGCATTATTTTACTTTCACAGTTTCTTTTTCCGTTTCGTACTCAAACAAATCGGTTACCGCCCCTTTAGAAGCGCTGCTGACTAATCTAGCATACTTCGCTAAAGTGCCTTTTGCTACTAACGGTGGTGCTGTCCAATTTTTACGTCTGTTTTCAAGCTCTTCATCTGAAACGTGAACAGTTAGCTCTTGCTTTTCACTGTCAACGGTAATGAGGTCTCCATTTTGAATCAACGCGATTGGTCCTCCAACCTGCGCTTCCGGTGCGATATGTCCAATTACAAGACCATGTGTTCCTCCAGAGAATCTACCATCCGTCAATAGTGCAACAGACTCACCAAGCCCTTTTCCAACAAGCATCGCTGAAATGGAAAGCATTTCTGGCATTCCCGGTCCGCCCTTTGGTCCTTCGTAACGAATCACAAGCACATCTCCTGCTTGGATGTGTCCGTTTAAGATGGCTTCTGTCGCACTTGGTTCATCGTCAAATACCTTAGCTGGTCCTGTCATCGATTTCACCTTCAAGCCAGAAACCTTTGCAACAGCGCCCTCCGGTGCGAGATTTCCTTTCAGAATGACGAGAGGACCTTGCTCTTTAAGAGGTTGGCTTACAGGATAAATAACCTTTTGTCCTTCTACTAAATCTGGCATTTCAGCCAGGTTTTCAGCTAATGTTTTACCTGTAACTGTCAAGCAGTCTCCATGTAGTAAGCCCTCTTTAAGAAGCAGCTTCATAACGGCCGGAACTCCGCCGGCTTCATGTAAATCCTGCATGACATATTTTCCGCTCGGCTTCAAGTCTGCAATATGAGGGACTTTTTTCTGGATGCGGTCGAAATCATCCAATGAAAGGTCTACTTCAGCAGCGTGTGCAATCGCCATAAGGTGAAGGATGGCGTTTGTTGACCCTCCCAAAGCCATTACAACGGTAATCGCATTTTCGAACGCTTTTTTCGTTAAAATGTCTCTCGGATAGATTCCTTTTTCTAGCAGGTTGTAAACAGCTGCACCGGACTTATAGCAATCTTGTAATTTTTCCTCGGTTTCAGCCGGGTTCGATGAGCTGCCTGGCAAACTCATGCCTAATGCTTCAATTGCACTGGCCATTGTGTTCGCTGTATACATGCCTCCACAAGAACCAGACCCCGGACATGCGTGGCACTCAATTTGATGAAGTTCGCCTCGATTAATGTCCCCTTTGTTATATTTACCGACACCTTCAAAGGCAGAAACAATGTCGATATCTTGATTGTTCAATTTACCCGGCTTGATTGTTCCGCCATACACAAAAACAGCAGGCAGGTTCATTCTTGCAATGGCCATCATACAGCCTGGCATATTTTTATCACAGCCACCGATCGCAACAAAGCCGTCTAGATTTTCTCCGCCAACCACTGTTTCAATCGAGTCAGCAATAAGGTCCCGGCTTGGAAGCGAATAGCGCATCCCTTCTGTACCCATGGAAATACCGTCAGAAACCGTAATTGTATTGAAAATAAGCGGTGCTCCACCAGCATCCCGAGCTCCTTGCTTTGCTCTTCTCGCTAGTTCATCAATATGTATATTACAAGGTGTTACTTCACTCCAAGTGCTTGCAACCCCGATCATTGGCTTTTTAAAATCTTCATCGGTGAATCCGACAGCACGAAGCATCGCACGGTTCGGTACTCTTGTTTCACCTTCTGAAATAACTTTGCTTCGAATTCTTAAATCTTTCGTCATGCTATCTCCTCCTCTAGATTTATTTTTCAATATAGACCTTTTTCCGTTATATTTCAATAATTTTCGAAAAATTGATGTAATTTTTTTATCGTTGTAATTGTATAAAATAGTAAGTATAAGAGAATGATAGATAAGCTATGGTATTTTTCATCAGACTAATAAAATACTAATTATGCCATATTTCTTCCTTACTACTTTTTTGAAGGCTTCGATTCTTGGAGGGATTTTGAAAAAGCGTATAGTCATTTCATTTGATTGGAGGATTAGAATTGAAAATCAAGGGCATAAATCATTTTCTTTTTACCCTTGGATAAAAAACAACTTAATAAGAATTTAATAATCGGTATTATTGAAAATCCATTTAACTTTGATTCGGAACAGATAAATATAAAAAAAGAGAATGACTCAAACTATATGTTGAGTTTCTCTTCTTACATAAAGAAATAATAAATCTTTTTTAGGTCTTTTTAAATCGATCATCTAGATAAAATGATAAGAACCAATCATCGAAAATTTTCTTATGTCATCCAAAAATCCCCAACAGATAACTTGTGAATAAAACTACATACATTACTATAACTTTTTTCTTTTTACTTTAACAGAATCTGCTATTTTAATTAACTCCTCTTTAGGTATCTTTTTTCCTGAATATTCTAGTTCTAATTCTAATTCTTCTTGTCTCCAAAACAATAGTTGTTTTCCGTCTCTATTCTGATAATAATAACTTGTACCAGGTAATATAGTATCTTTATCCCACTTCGGGTCATCACCCCAACTTACGTAATTTGTTGCAGTAATAACTATACGTTCTTTTGAACCTTCATAAAATACTTTAATGAAAGCGCAGTTTCTTCCGCAATTACGTATAGTCGCATAGTTATTTTCATACTGTATAGGAATATATTCAGTTTCAACTTTTATATTAACTAATTTTTGTGCCCAATTAACCGGAAACTTAATTGAGTAAGTATTAAAAATCAATACTGTTAGAAGTATAATTCCTCCCAAAGAAATGTATATCAGTAACTTTTTCATACATTACCTCCAATAAATTTTCTATGTCATTTGATAGCGTTTTATAAATTTTAAAAAGATATCAAATGACATAATGTTTGTTTTGATAAAAATCTTATAGGTAAACTTGTAATAAAATATGGGCCAGGTATGCTTGGCCCATATAAAAAATTTTAAATTTTACTTAAAACATCCAAGAACGTACCAAGATTTCCTAATCTTGCATTTCTCATCGAGGTCACCATATCCCAAAGACTAAGCGGTTCTCCTCTTGATAAGGTATTATAGAGATATTTTTGTGCCTCAACTTTTACCCAATTTATAGCTAATGCAACCTTCGAGGATACACCAGCGTATTTTAATGCCTTAGACCATCCAAAACCATTTTGTAGAAGTTCCAAACTATATCCCATGTAAGGTCTCTTTTGTTAGCTGTTTCAGTGAATCGTATTCATACGAAACTGTTCCACTGTTTGTGACAATGCTTGTCCAGTTACCGTTCGGATCGTAGCTGTATTTGTACTGATCCAATACAGTTCCGTCTTTTTTATAGTTTTTCAACTCGTTTAACCTATTCGCATCATCGTAATTTTGCGCGAACCCTCCTCCGGTACTCATTACCATCTATGGTAACTTCGCTCCTCACACGGGTTCGTTCTTCGACTGACAAGCGTTTTCAATCAGTCTGAATGTGCGTAAAATTTACTTTGTCTACTAACACTTTCTTTGCATTCAATGGGATTGCTGACAATATTTTCTCCAGAAGCAAGCACAACCCCTAATACAGGAATACCCCCGATTGTTGAAAATTATTAAAGCTTAATTTAAGAACGTTGCGTTTTGGGAATGAACATGAGCTATGATGTTGATTACTATAGTAACTCTCTTAATTCTTCTGTCATTTGTTCGACTAACTCAGGTCTTCCATGGAATTGTGCTGGTGTATTCTGGAAAAGTTTAATACGCCAATTTCCTTCGGATTTAACAGCAACGAGAGTTTGGTGTGTATTGACTTTAGGATTGATGTCTAATTGTCCCGGAGGTATCATACCTGCTATTGCTCGTAAAATGGCAATCTCAGAAGTTAGAAAGTGAACACCTTTCACTTTGCTTACATATTTTGCTGTGGGGTGGTGTTCAAAGATGGGTTTAAGGTGAGAGAATATCTCATCCTGCCCAATTGACTGGCTGCCATCAAAACCAATACTCTCGCCATCCTCTATGAACAGCTCAGCCATTGCACGGGCATTGCGGTTATTCCATGCATCTAATAGTTTTTGATAAAGACCTTGAACTTCATCCGTTGCGGAAGATTTCATCACTTGGTCCTCCTTTAAAAGTCTTCCTATAATAGTGTCCACCACTTTGTGCCTTTTTTAAAGCAGCAGTTAAACCATGGGCAATGTCCCTGAATGAACAGAAATATTATTTACAAACTTTTTAATAGCTTTTTCTGTTTTTGTACTAAGTAATGGATTATTCATCACTCGCCACTCCTTTTAGAAAATGATCCATAATCATTTTAAAAAACGTCCATTCATCTTTTTTTCTTTTGCCTTAATCTTAATCATTTTGTATTATACATTCTCACACCTGCTGTTCATGATGGTCATAGAATGTTCATGTTATTTTATGAAAAAAAAGCAAATCCCTTAGTACACAATGGATTCGCTTTTTTGTGTTTTAATCGTTTATTCAGGATTTTATACAACTCCAATTAATCAAAGTTTTATGTTCGGTCATTGCACCTGATGGCTGTAATAATAATGAGGGTTCATTATGACCTCTTATCCCATTAAAAATGGTCCGAACAACATGGTTGGTGTTGTATTCAATATTTTTGCAGCATTCAAAACTTTATTCTCCGCATACACAATGCTCCACTCAGTTGGAGTTTCTTTCTGTCATCTGCTTCCAAATGGAGCCTTTTGCTTTTTCTCCTTTTTCGATCCGTTCAATCGCCATTTTGATTTGCATGGCTACCTCGAACTCTGGATCATCCTCTGCTTCCTTCAAAGCAGGAAGCACACTTTCATCGCCTTCCTCATACAGGAACATGGCCGCACGCCAGCGCACGAGCTTGCTCGTATCCTTCAAGGCCTTTGCCATTTCACCCATTGCTTCCTTGAACCCTAAGTCGGACAAACAATCCCCAGCTGTCCTTCTCACAGATACGGATGAATCTTTCAGTGCCTTATATAAACCAGGAAGGACAGCTCGATCCTTGATCATTCCTAAATAGACAGTCGCAAGTCTGCGAATCGATGCTTTTTCATCTTGAAGGGCTTTTTCAAGCAAAGGAATATCCTCTACATCGGGATCCTCCATTTGTTCAAGCGCTTGGTAACGGATTCTCCAATCTTTCTCCTCCAAGATTTCCTTCGTTAGCTTGATTCTTTGACGTTTCTTCAAAATTTCGGTTTTCTTCTCAGGCTCCTGCGCCAGCATAACCAACTCCTGCAAACGTTCTGTAGGGTATGCGGCCAGAAGCTCTTCTAATACGGTCTCACCGATTTCGTCCAGACTTCCGTAACGAGTCCCGTAATCCTTCCACTTCCTTAGAATAACTACGTTGTCTTCTGGCTTTCTAGCAGCAGACACAGCCGAAATAAATTGCTCTGGCAGACCAAATCGCTTTTCTTCCTGGCCATCGTTGAGTTTGATTTGCATCGGAATGCCTTTGAACATTTGGACCTGGACATTTACCTCGCCATAGGTAGAAGACTGACCCTCTTCATGCCCGTTCCCATCCGCTAAATCTTCACCGAATATCTGGCGGACGGCAGTCAAAATTTGTTTCCAGTCGTATTTTGCGTTTCGTTCCACCGCTAGAAAGTCTGCCACATGATAAACTCCCTTTACCCCTTCAATAGCTAGTATTTCTTTGATTTTATCCGGAGCCATAGAAGGGTCTGAAGCTTTATAATTATTGCTCTTTCCTGCTGGCAGAGCTTCATTCAAAGTAATTTTCATCGTATTTGGACTTGGTGTTGGTTCAATCGATACAATTTTCATCATTCTCACTTCCTTTATGTTAAATGGTAGCATATTTGAATGATGAATATCATGTCATACGCTCTTATCGTTGGCTCTGCAGTGTCAATTAAAATTTGTGAATAAAATCAACAAGTATTCCCAAATGATACTAACTGAATTTATAAATGAAGGAAATTGTAAGAGTAGGTGAAGAAAATGAGTAATGAGAAAGTTATTAGACCGATTCATCAAGATGTAGTACAAAAGGTATTGGAATTGTATCAGCACTTACATAAGGATGACCCCGATCTTCATTGGGAGGACATAAAACTATTCATCTTATCTTTCGTGAACTTCTTATCTAATTGTATGAATTAAAATTCAGGCCCTGAAATGGTTAAAGGAAAATCATTCATAAAAGACACACATCCTAATCTAAATCATGTCTATTATTCCTTAGCATTTATTTTTTTTCACCATTCTGCGCCATGAGCTTAATTAAAAAGGATTTGATTTACGCGAAACTTCTTTTGATTTAAGCGAAAACTCCCTTGATTTAAGCGAAAATTCTCATGATTTATGCGAAACCTCAAATCCGATGCAGAAGATTCCATTTTGAAAACTTTGTATCGCTCTTATTCAGAAAATGGTATAAAGAAGGCCTGAACCTCCTATGAAATCCAGGGCGTTCAGACCTCATAACCATGTTTATTCTTCCATCTTCTCAGACAAATACGTCCATCTCTCAATCAATGCTTCTAGCTTTTCGTTAAGTGCCGTTTCTTCTTCCATTAAGCGGGCGGCTTTTTCAAAATCTGAGCCTATTTCCTGTAGCTCCGCCTGCACCTTTTCAATTGCAGCCTCTGTTTCAGCAATCCGATCTTCAATTTCTTCCCATTCTTTCATTTCCATGTAGGTGAGTTTTTTCTTTTTGGCTTTTGTTTCTTGGACAGGAGGAGCAGAATGAGTGACTGGATTCGATTCCTCTTTTTCTCTTGATGAAGATTCTAAGTATTCACTGTAAGAACCATAGTAAGAGGAAATGACACCGTTGCCTTCAAAGACTAGCAGCTGCGTTGCGACTTTATCGAGAAAATAACGATCGTGGGACACGGTTAAAATAACGCCTGAAAAATTATCCAAATAATCTTCTAGCACGGTTAAGGTTTCTGTATCCAAGTCGTTCGTCGGTTCATCCAGTAATAAAACGTTTGGAGATGACATCAAAATGCGTAATAAATACAGCCTTCTTTTTTCACCGCCGGATAGCTTATAAATCGGGGTACCATGCGTATGCATCGGGAATAAAAATTTCTCCAGCATGGCTGCTGCCGAAATGACCGATCCATCCTTCAGCTTGATCGCTTCGGCTTCCTCCCTAATGTATTCGATCATCCGCAAGTTTTCATTCATATCAATACTTTCCTGCGTGTAATAGCCAATTTTGACAGTCGGTCCTAGCTCAACTACGCCGCTGTCAGCCTGATCCCGTCCTGCAATAATATTAAGAAGGGTCGATTTCCCTGTTCCATTTCGACCAACAATCCCAAAAGAATCTCCGGGCTTAATCAACAATGAAAAATCGGTAAGGATTTTCTGCTCTCCAAAGCTCTTATTCAAGTCTTTCAGCTCGATAACCTTCTTGCCGAGTCGGGTACCCATTAGATCCATTTCAAGCTTGTCTGTAGATGTTTTTTTGCTTACCTCATCCTTCAACTCTTCAAAGCGGTCAATTCTCGCTTTTTGCTTTGTTGTTCTTGCTTTTGCTCCTCTACGAATCCAAGCGAGCTCTTTTTTAAACAAGCTCTCTTTTTTACTTTGCATGGCGGCTTCGTTTTCTTCGCGGATCGCCTTTGATTCCAGATAGTCGGAATAATCCCCTTTATATTCATATAAATTCCCTTGAGAAAGCTCCCATATTTTTGTAGAGATTTCATCTAGGAAATAACGATCATGTGTTACAAACAAGACTGAACGTTGATATTTTTTTAAGTATTCCTCAAGCCATTTAATGCTTTCATAATCAAGATGGTTTGTCGGTTCATCCAAAATCAGCAAGTCAGGGTTTTCAATCAAAGCTTTGGCAAGGGCAACACGTTTTTTCTGCCCTCCAGACAGACTCGTCACGTCCTTTGTGTAATCAAGGATGCCAAGCTTTGTTAAAATGGTTTTCGCTTCCGCATTTCGCTCCCAACCATTTTGTTCGTCCATTTTTTGTTGAAGACGAAGGAGTTTCTCTTGTACAGAGACGTTTTCTGGCTGCTTTTGCAGCTCCATTAAGGCACCTTCATATTCCCGGATTAATTGAAAAAGAGGCGTTTGACTTTGAAACATGTAATCGATCACCGATATATGATCTTCAAACACCGGATCTTGTGGTAAATACGATATGCTATAATCCTTTGGATGGTCCTTTATCCCTGCATCTGCTTCTTCTTCCCCAACAATAATTTTTAATAATGACGACTTGCCGGTCCCGTTCACTCCAATCAATCCAATTTTGTCGCCTTCACGGATTGAAAAAGATAGATTCGAAAACAATACTTTATCTCCTACTGTTTTCTTCACTTGTTCCATTGAAAATATTTTCATATTGTTGCATCCCATTCCTTATAAAATTGCTCTAAAAAATTTTCCATGAATTGATGTCTTTGTAAAGCCATCTTTTTTCCAGTTTCTGTATTGAAAAGTGAATATAGCTTTAATAGCTTTTCGTAAAAATGATGAATACTCGAAGATTTGCCGTTTCGATATTCATCAAGCGTCATGGATTCCCGCACTTCTATAGCTGGATCATAGATCGGCTGTTGTTTTTTTCCGCCATAGGCAAACGCTCTTGCGATTCCAATAGCCCCGATTGCTTCCAACCGATCAGCATCCTGGACTATTTTCGCTTCTATCGATGTAGGCGGGGCATTTTGACCACCTTTAAAGGAGATTTGACTGATGATTTCTTTTATTTTTTCAGTTGTTTCATGATCGATGTTTTGTGAGGAGAACCAATCCTCTAAACGTTTCCAGCCTGCTTCCTCCGTGCCGCTTACCTTTTCATCAGGAATATCATGAAGCAGAGCCGCCAATTGGATGATGGTTGTATTTTGTATTCCTTCACCTTCGGCAATTTTTATCGCGAGCTTTCGCACACGATCACAATGATAAAAGTCATGTCCTGTAGACTCATTTCCAAGGATGTGCTTCACATACTTTTCCGCTTCTAAAATCCAGATATTTGTCATCATTTCACCTATATATGTATGTTTTTTTGCCTTATTCATTTTACCATGTTTTAATCGTTTCCTATAATGAGAAAAAGTTTGGTTCTTTTTACAAATTCGTAAACATGTTACGAGCTCGCCCCAAAAAGGTGAGTTGAATGAGTACCACCACCAAAAAAGGAGGCTTTGTTTAGCCTCCTTTAGGTTGTAGACAAAATATATTTCTCGCACATTCAGACTGATTGAAAACGCTTGTCATTCAAGGAACGAACCTGTGCGAGGAGCGGAGTTACCCTAAATGGTAATGAGCACCGGAGGTAGGGTTCGTGACGAAGAATGCGAGCGTTTGTCAAGGTCTGAAGGAGGCTTTGTTTAGCCTCCTCCTCACGATTTATTACTCCTCTATTTTACTAAACCAGCTAATTCCTAAAGTATTTCCGCCTGCGTGCACTCCGATCGCTGTCCCTAATGGATAACAGTTAATATCAATCTCAGGATAGAGCGCTTTTAATTCGCTATACCAGCCTTCTGTTTGAGAAAGATCGCTCCCGTATAAAATCATGCATTCTGTGACTCCGTGTCTTTCAATGGCATCCTGTAGATAGGAGAAAATTTTCTTTTGTGCCTGCTTTTCGCTTCTTACTTTGTCCTTGCTTAAAAGCTTGCCATCTTCTATCGATATAATCGGCTTTACGCTCAACATACTTCCGAGAAAATATTGGACTCCACTCATTCTTCCGCTTCTATGCAGCTGCTCAAGACTCCCGATCAAAACATAGGTTTCATTCGTATCTCGTAATCTCTCAATTTTTTTCAGCGTTTCTTCTACACTAGATCCTTCGTTTATATATTGCATGGCTTTTTTCATTAAATAGGTCATGGGATAAGATAAAATCTTTGAATCAACCGTATGAACCGGAATTTTCACCAATTGAGCAGCTTGCTGACTGGAAGAAACCGTACCGCTTAACTTGCTGGATACATGAAAAGAAAAAATCCGGTCATAATCTTTCTCTAGTTTTCCGTATAGCTCAACAAAAGTACCTACAGAAGGCTGTGATGTTTTCGCCACAATTTTTTTCTCTTCCATTATTTTATACAGCTCTGATGGTTGAATATTTACTCCATCAAGGTATTCCTTATCTTCCATATATACAATCATAGGCACTACAAAAACGTCAGGATGGTTCATTAGCTCTTCATCCAAATACGCTGTACTATCCGTCACCCACGCGATTCTTTCTGCCATTATCTTCACCTCAATTTTTTGTTTATTTTATGATTATATCTTATTAATAATTACTAGGACAAGGTACTAATTTTTTTGTAAAAGTTGGAGAAATAGTTAAAACTATTCCTACAGGAAAAGCTGCTCCTTGTGGGATTAAGTAGTTCTAAAATCACGCTTGGTAAAATTAAATTCCAAATTATAGTAAGTAAGTTGGTTGTAGATCGCTGCTATTCGCAACTAAAACAACATATGATAGACTGAAATTATCAAAATTTTCCATTAAGAAAAATATCTTAGGGCTGACTCCAATGGTATTAAAAAAATCACGTTGAATGTTTTAGAAACAAATGAAAAAGCCATTGAACTTTATAAAAAACATGGTTTTGAAATAGAGGGAATACTAAAAAAAGACAAAATCCTTTCTGACGGTAAATACTATAACACTATTATGATGGGAAGATTTAATGAAGGATGACTTATAATACAACCGAATTCGTTCATATATAAGTCCGATCATTCAATGATATGAATCTCCTAAATTCAACATAGCCATCAATAAAAAAGAGTGTTAAAAATATCTTCTCGATTTAACACTCTTTTGCTTTGTTAATCCTTTTCACCATTGATTGAAACCACTTACCCTTTAAGTAGCTCTATCACATCGTTTTCAAACTCTACCGGTTTCGTTTTTGGTGCGTACCGTTTAACCGGTTTTCCGTATCGGTCAACAAGAAATTTCGTGAAGTTCCATTTGATGGTCTTAGAACCGAGTACGCCGGGAGCTTCTTCTGAAAGATAGACAAACAACGGATGGGCATTTTCACCCTTTACATCAATTTTCGCAAACATCGGGAAGGTGACACCGTAATTCAAGCGGCAAAAGGATTGAATTTCCAGTTCATCGCCAGGCTCCTGTCCTAAAAATTGATTACAAGGAAAACCTAGTATTTCAAAGCCTTGGTTATTATATTTTTCATACATGTCTTGTAAATCCTTATATTGATTGGTGAATCCACACTTGCTCGCTGTATTGACAATGAGAAGGACTTTTCCTTTGTATTGTTCGAGTGAAACGGTTTTTCCGTCAATTCCTTTCGCTTCGAATTGATAAACAGACACCTTCATCCCTCCTTGAATTTTAATAAAGCTATTGTACCCTATAGAAGGATCCATTACCCAATTAATGCTTACTTGTTAGCCATTCCATATAGCTTCAAGCTCACGTAAAGAATGGATAAGATGCTGAACAAGCTCTGGAATATCTGAAATTTGTTCTTCTGTGATCAAACGATCGAAAAGCACTGAAATGTTAAGGGAAGCTTGGACAAAATTCCCCTCCTGGAACAGCTTTTTTTCTGTCATTTCAATCGTTCTGTTCACTCCCCAAATGTTCTTTAAAATGCTTGTGATCGATTCTACTTCTATCATGTCTTCTAAAGATTTTGGTATTGTAAAAACCAAGTGTAAGCTACATCCAACCTCTGTTTCTTTTTTTAGAAGCTCCATGCTTAAATTTTCAAGATCTGCATGAAGCGTAATGGTAGATGTAATGGCAAAGCCTTCATCCTCTATCTCGTTCGGCAAAGCTACCTCCATTTTATAGGTTCTTGAAAGTGAGGAAAGGTCGACTAGATCCTTTCGATCCTTTAGCACTAGACTGCCTTCAAATTCACTGTCGTACAATGCTCCTTCTAATACGGTCTTTAAATTATCAAATGCTGTTGGATCAAACATACGATACCACTCCTTTAAAATAACCCTACTGCATTGCCTTCGCTGTCCACGTCCATTTTTTTAGCAACAGGGGTTTTCTGAAGAACAGGCTTTTTCATGACTTCACCAGTTAGTGCCACGATGTAACCGGCTCTGATGGATGGCTTCAAACGTCTCACTGTGATGAAAAAGCCTTCTGGCAATCTCTAAAATCGGAAGCATTTTGGACTCCATAGCAAATTCTATGTCACTTTTTACCTTTGTCTTAGTATGTACGTTCATGACTGTTTTCCCTCCGGAGATTGTGTAAATCATCCATTTTATTCTATCACGAAAATCCTTTAATTTTTTATCGAATAAAAGAATTGAGAATTCTATTGATTCCCAACAACGCCCTATATATAATGTTACTAATGTAATCGAAATATTCAGATAAAAGGGGTGTAATACGTGCCAATCAAAATACCAAAACAATTGCCGGCTAAAGAGATTTTAGAAAGTGAAAATATTTTTGTCATGGATGAGGACCGGGCTAATACACAGGATATCCGACCGTTAAATATCATTATTTTAAATTTAATGCCGGAAAAAGAAAAAACAGAGGCCCAACTATTGAGACTTTTAGGGAACACTCCTCTTCAGGTGAATATTTCTTTTTTAAAAACCGCTTCTCATGAATCAAAAAATACAAGCAAATATCATTTGGATCAGTTCTATACGACTTTTTCTGAAGTGAAAAATCGGAAATTTGATGGCCTGATCATTACAGGTGCACCTGTTGAAAAGCTCGAATTTGAAGAGGTCGATTATTGGGAAGAGCTTACAGGCATCATGGATTGGTCAACTAAAAATGTTACTTCGTCTTTGCATATTTGCTGGGGAGCTCAAGCTGCACTTTACCATCATTACGGAGTGTCTAAGCATGAGCTGCCAAGGAAGTGTTCTGGTGTGTACACTCATGTAGTGTCTAACAAGCAAGAAAAGCTTGTCCGCGGTTTTGACGATCTGTTTTTAGCCCCGCATTCCCGCTACACGGATGTTGCAGCTGAAATGATCAAATCTAATGAAGAGCTATTAGTATTAGCAGAATCCGAAGAAGCTGGAATATTTCTTGTTGCTTCTAAGGACGGAAAAAGAATTATGATTACAGGACATCCTGAATATGAAGCTGAAACTCTTGCACAGGAATATGAACGGGATCTAAAAAAAGGGCTCGATATCCATGTACCGGAGAATTATTTTCCGCAGGACGACCCTGCAAAAGTGCCCCTGCACAAATGGAGAAGCCATGCTAATCTATTATTCTCGAATTGGCTCAATTATTATGTGTATCAAGAAACACCTTACCAATGGGATTAATAAAGGACGCCGCCAAAAGTACATAGTGGACTTTGGCTGGCGTCCTTTTTTTGATGAGATTGTCTTGTCTTTTTTTTCGCTAACTATAGGGAATAACGGCTGATATTTTATTCCTAACGACCGAGAAATCGAGTGGACGGCCGAAATATCTGGTTAACGGTTGATATTTGGACGCTGACGACCGAAATATCGAAATGACGACCGATTTTTGCTCCTGACGACCGATATATCGAAATGACGACCGATATTTTGCTCCTGACGACCGAAATATCGAAATGACGACCGATTTTTTGCTTCTGATTGACTTCAAAATAGGCCCAATGACAGCAAATTTCTTATTTCAAATGGCCAATCTTTCCGAAAGACTGCAGATTTCAATCTCCTATTAGCCAATCTTTCCAAATGACAACAAATTTATAAATAAAAAACACACCAAAGAGAAGGTGTCTACTTGCCTTCCCAATTTGTGTGTTTGATTATTTTTCAAATACAAGAACTCGATTTATTTGCCCTTTATTAGAAAGGACTATTCCAAACAGTAGGTACTAACATCCGACAATTTACGCTTTCTTTCTCAATAAAAACAACCACATAAATGAAACAGCCTGCTGCAATTCCTTCGGCAGATGTGAAAGTTTTGATAGCTTTGCTTCTTTTTTCTCTACACCTTGGTCTTTTAGCAGCTCCCATCCGTTTTCTAAGGCAAGTCTTTCAAATTCCCAAGCCTGCATCGAGTTCATGATAACATTTTCACCATAAAGCCTTTTGTAGCTGTGTGCTTGACGTGGTCCTGCTGTTGGACCAAGGATCCCAAAACAAGCAACCCCATTTGGCTTTACGATTCGTTTTATCTCATGGAGAGTATGTAACGGATTCTCTGTCCATTCGATTGAATTGATCGCCATAATGGCATCATATTCTCCATCAGAAAAAGGAAGGTTTGATAGATCTGCTTGAATAAACTGCACAGACTGACTGTCATGCAATTTTTGTTTAGCCGATTCAATCATTTCCTCTGATAAATCTACTCCAATCGCGTCAAATCCCATTTGCGCTAACTTCATGGTTGCATAGCCGTCTCCACACCCTAAATCACAAACCTTTGCTCCTTCTTTGAGTGCTTCTGTAAAAAACGGCAAAATACTTTTCCTGCTTCCATTTTCCCACATATCCCTTGCATTTTCCGACCATTTTTCTGCAAAGTCATCCCATTGTTTTTTTGCTTCTTCATGCCAATTCAACATTTTCTCATTGTTCCCTCCTTAAGGATCTCCCCTTTCAAAGATTTCGATATTGTTTCTATTAATCCTCTATTTTTTATTTTTTCTGCTTACTTTGATTGCCTTGTTAAGACTACTATAAATATCAGGTATTTACCTCGTATCTGAAGTTTCGCTTAAATGAAAGGAGTTTTTGCTTAAATCAGCCGAGTTTTCGCTTAAATCAAGAGATCTTTTGCTAAATCCCAATCATTTCCTCTTAAATCATACTGCCAAACTTCCCTGCTTTCCTGCAAAAAAAAATAAACCGCAATGTAAAAGCGGTTTATTCTTGATTCTCTTCATTTTTCTTTTGTACCGTTTGCAGGTCTTGCACTCTTTTTGGGTCTTCCTCGAAATATTGGACTAGATCTCCAATTCGGTCGATGGCGTCCCAGCTAAGATGATGCTCGATTCCTTCGACATCACGATAGATGTTCTCTTCCTTTACCCCAATGGTCCGAAGCAGCTGCTCAAGGAGATCGTGGCGATAAACGAGGCGTTTACCGATTTTTTTACCTTTTGGTGTTAATACAAGTCCTCTATATTTTTCATAAATCAAGTATTCTTCTTGATCTAATTTTTGAACCATTTTCGTTACAGAGGAAGGATGAACAGAAAGATTTTCCGCAATATCAGAGACTCTTGCGTATCCTTTTTCTTCTATTAAAATATAGATTTGCTCAATATAATCCTCCATGCTTGGTGTCGGCATCCCATATCCTCCCATTAAAACACATATCATAGTAAATTGTACTACACTTCTTCTCGTTACTCAAGAAAAGCATGAAACGCTTGCCTTTGTTCTATTTTTCAAACAAAAACGAAACCTTTCCCGCTTGAAGCTGGAGCTTTGCATCAAACGTTTTATCATCCTTCTTAAACCCTTGGATTTTCTCGGTTTTTCCATTTTTCAGAAGCTCGCTTATATTCTTTTGGGTTATATTCTTTCCAAGGATTTTTTTAGAAACGGTGAATTTGCATTCGTTTTCCTTATAGTTTGAACATCCATAAAAGGTGCCCTTGTCCACAATGGATCCTGAGCATATCGGGCATTTGCCTAGAGAACGGCTCTTTTTGGGTGGTTTCGCTCCTGGGAAGCTAGAGCCTATACTAGACACATCGATTTGTGAAAAATCCCAGCCTTTTTCTTCATTCATCGCATCCATCACAATTTTGTTGGAAAGCTTTTTGACAGAGTCCATAAACTGTTGTGGAGATGCTTTTCCAATCCCAATTTCTTGCAGTCGCTGCTCCCATTTAGCGGTCATTTCCGGGGAAGCTAGGATCGTATTGCCTACAGCCTCAATTAGAAGCATTGCTTTTTGTGTTGGATATACAACGTTTTTCTTGACTTCAATGTAGTTTCGGTCTTTTAAAATGGAAATAATTCCTGCTCTAGTTGCCTCTGTACCAAGTCCCTCGGTTTGCTTCAAAACTGCCTGCAGTTCTTGATCCTCCACGTATTTACCTGCTGTTTTCATAAGGGTGATTAGCTGACCCTCGGTATATCTTTTTGGAGGTTGGGTTTGACCCTTTTTAACCTTCACTTGTTCTGTGATTCCTTGCTCTCCTTGTTGTAAAGACGGAAGCAATTGCTCATCCTCGTTTTTTTCTTCACGTTCGAAAATCACCTGTCTCCAACCTAGCTCAATTTGTTCCTTTCCTTTTGAAATAAAATCAGCCCGGCCATCCACTTTTGTATGAATGGTCGTGTAATCATAAATCGCTTTATCGTAATGAGCTGCAATCAATCTCTTGACAATAAGCTCATAGATTTTCCTTTCATCCGCCTGTAGCTTTGCCGGGTCCACCACCTGCTCCGTAGGAATGATCGCATAGTGGTCCGTAACCTTCTTTTCATTCACATACCGTCGATCTTGTTCGATAGAAGCCTTTGGAAGTGGAAAATAGGATTGAAAGGAGTCAAAGCTGCTCAATTTGGCAAGCGTCGTTTTAAATAAAGCCGCTTCTTCTTTTGTAACAAAGCTAGAATCGCTTCGAGGATATGAAATGAACCCTTTTACATAAAGCTTTTGAGCGATATCTAATGTTTTCTTTGGGGAGAATTTATAGAGCTTATTAGCCGTTGCTTGGAGAGAAGATAAATTAAACAAATAAGGAGGAAGGTATTCTTTTCTTTCTTTTTCAACGTCTTGGATGACAGCAGGCTTTCCTTCACAAAAAGCTCTGATCCGTTCGGCCATTTGTTCATTGTCGAGCCTTGTTTCGTTTTCTTTATGCCATTTTCCGTGAAATTTCTTGCCGTTAATATTGAATTCGGCCACTATTTCCCAAAAATCCTTTGATTGAAAATTTTCGATTTCCTTTTCTCTTTTTACGATCAGTGCAAGTGTTGGTGTTTGCACTCTACCGACAGAAAAAACGTCCTTGATTCCTTTTTTTTGAATAAGAAGCGTGTAGGCTCTTGAAGCATTCATTCCGATTAACCAGTCAGCACAAGCTCGGCTTAAAGCTTCAAAATAGATTGTTTCCGTTTCTTTTCCTTCTAATAGCTTCTGAAAGCCTTGCTTTACAGCATTTTCTGTCAAAGAAGAAATCCATAGCCGTTTTAGCGGCTTTTTGTTTCCACATTGCTTAAGGATAATCCTGACAATCGCTTCCCCTTCTCTTTCAGCGTCTCCTGCCATGATAATCTCTGTAACGTTCGGATGATGGACAAGATCCTTAATCACTTTGAATTGCTTCCACTTGGACTTCATAACCCGATGCTGAAATTTATCAGGAATGATTGGAAGCATGGCTAGATCCCATTTTTTCCAGGAAGAATTGTATTCCTCCGGTGGTACCAATTCACATAGATGCCCCACAGCCCAAGTCAAAAAAGCCCCTTTTGGAAAAATCGAATTAGGAGCAATCTCAACATAGGAATCTTTCTTTTTAAAAGAGAAAGGAGCAGCGAGCTTCATCCCTTGGTCAGGTTTCTCGGCTATTATTAATTTCATGATCTTAACTCCCATTACTTGAATTCATCCTTATTATAACGAAAGAAATAAGAATGAGGTACAAGAAATGAAGAAAAGCGCTCTGATGATGTAATAAAAGAATACATATTTTAGTTTAATAGACGTTCGCCCTTCCATTTTATTACACTCTTGAATCAAATATAGAAGGATGTAAGTTTTTAAAGCTTAGAATTTGTTGGCTGGAGTTAGACAAGCACTCAAGAAAAATGAACAAAGAATGGTTCCAACACGAAATAGCTTGTAGCTTCAACACCATCACCTTTTATTCCTCAATATGTTACAGAAAGGTTCAAAAAGTTTAAAAAGAAAGGAATGGGAACATGAATTTAAAAAAACTGGATGAAATGATAAGTAGCATACAGGTTATTAATAAGATCGATGCAGACGTGGAAGTAGTCAATCATTCACCATTGGTTATGATAGGTAAAGGCCGACAAGGTGCAGTCTTTCAATTATCAAGGGACATATGTGTAAAAGTGTTTGGTAATACGGAAGATTGTGAACGGGAATTATATGCCCTATCCCTCGGACAAGATTAACCTTTTCCCAAAAATTCATGCACATGGACCACTCTATATCGCAATGGATCTCATCAATGGGGTAGATTTACGTGAATACCTCCAATCGCAACCAATAACTCCCGAACTCTCCTCCAAATTAATTGAAATGTTAATCACATTTAAAGAAATCGGATTTGAACGGATTGACCATCACAAGTGACAAATTTACCTGCTACCGGATGGCAATCTAAAAGTAATTGATGTAGCAAGGACTGTTTGGCGTGATCGCGTCTATCCTTATCCACGTAAATTATTGACATCCCTTGGTGAAAAAAACAAAGAAGTGTTTTTATCTCATGTACAAGCTATGGCTCCCAAATTGTATGAAGAATGGTTACACTACATCCGAATGGAAGATCTTTCCCATCAAATCCTCCAAGTACTATTTGCTAACCCAACTACATTCGATAAAAATAAAAATCTAAGTAAAAAATTGCTGACATCAAATGATGAGCAGAAATAGCTATTGTACTGTTCAAAGACACTCATAATTTGCTTCAGACAAGGCGTTTCAGACATAACACGATCATCCCCTAATAAAACCGCAAACGGCTCATTTCCAATGAAGCTTTTTGCGCAAAGAATAGCATGTCCTAGTCCTTTTGGTTCTTTTTGTCGTACATAAAAGATATTGACCATATTGGATATTTTTTGAATTTCCTTTAAAATAGATAGTTGGCTTTTTTTTAAAAGCTCCTCCTCCAACTCATAGGATTTATCAAAATGATCCTCAATGGATCTTTTTCCTCTGCCGCTTATAATGATAATTTCCTCAATTCCAGAAGCTACTGCTTCTTCAACAATATATTGAATTGTGGGTTTATCAACAATCGGCAGCATTTCCTTTGGCTGTGCTTTTGTTGCCGGCAAAAAACGAGTCCCGAGCCCGGCGGCGGGTATAATAGCCTTTCGTATTTTCATGATTGCTGCCTCCATTTTTACTCCTTAATCTTTTATATGCAAAGGGCTATCTTCTCGTATACGATAAAAGCCTATTACTCAAAAACGGGCACCTGTCAGTTTAATGCAAGCATGCGGCCTCGATAAAGTGAAACAGATATCAGTGAAAAAAAGGAATGGCATAAAAAAAGAGACCAGTTGGCCTCATTTCCTTCTAAGGTTGGCTTTCGCCCATTTTAATTTTTTTCCTAGGTTCTCTATTTGATAGGATAGTTTTTTGTATTGATCGAGGATGATCTCTACATCTTCTTTCAGCTTTTTTAGCTCGTCCATTTTTCCATCCCTCCCATTACCAATGTATGTGGAAGGATGGAAACTAGAACTGTACTACGTTAACTTACTTCCTATTTGCTGGAGCTTTTCCCCAACTGTACATTTTGTGATGCAAAACTTGTGGGCATAGGCCCTTCCAAATTCTTTCCGAAAATGGGAATATACAAAGCAATCCTTGCAATAGGATGATAAAACTTCCTCTACTTCATTGAAAATTTCTTTCCTTTTCATACGAAAAACTCTCTTTCTGTTCATTATAGCTGCAGCGTACTGCGAACAATTGTCCCTTCCAAAGCTTGGCTGGCGAGCTTATCTGCTTCACTGTTTTGCTTTCTTGAAATCGTTTCATACTGAGGAAGGATGGACAGCTCTTTGATTTTTGCTTCAATACGGTCAAGCCACCGATTAAATTCCTCCTCAAAACAAGGCCAATCCCCCGCTAATTGATTCAATACCACTTGGGAGTCTCCTTTAAACGTAACAGGTTGATGATGGACACCAAGTTCCTCAAGAATCCGCATACCTTCATAAAAAGCAGCATATTCTGCTTCATTATTGGAATTGAGCTGCTCCATTCTTTTATTCACTCTTAATCTTAGCTTTTTATTATTTTGTGTATAATATACTACAATGCCGATTCCAGCCAGTGCTTCATTCTTTAAAAATCCTCCATCAAAATAGACCGTAACATCCTGAGGATCATCCTTGATTTCCTCTAGGAGCTTCTTTAATTCTTTTTTCGTCCAGGAATTTCCTAATTCATCTTCAAACTCGATATTTGTAGCCCGATTCATGTGTTCGAGATCGTCCATAATTAAGAGAGCTTCATTCGCCTGAAGCAGTTCGGAGTAAAAATTAGCACGGGGCTTTTTCGAACCGTTATAGGTCCATTTTATTTTAACTTTCATTATAAATCCCAACTTTCATACATTTTTTCAGAAAAAAACCATTTTTTCTTTTTTCACCTATTATGGATGAATGTATTCTATATTGTATTGACAACTTCATAATTAATGCGGTTCGCAAATTCCCGCTTTATCAAAACTAGGAGGTCCTTATGTTTAATGAATTGTTTGCCCTTGTGATTTTTTATTAGTGCTCGGTATTTACCGCTTCTTCGGTAAAACTGGACTGTTTGTCTGGATCGGATTTTCAACGGTACTGGCTAACCTGCAGGTCGTGAAGACCATCGAAGTTTTCGGACTGACCGCGACATTAGGAAACGCTATGTACGGTACAGCGTTTTTGGTCACTGATCTCTTAAACGAAAAATACGGAAAAGAAGAGGCAAAGAAAGCAGTGTGGCTTGGTTTTTTCACTTTGCTCTCCATGACCATTATTATGCAAATGGTACTCATGTTTAAACCACATGAAAAGGCTCTTTTTTATTATTTTCTTGGTTCCTGTTCTCCATTTATTTTTCCTTCCCCCTTTCATCATAAAAATTTCTATTTATTTCAAAACAATAGACTGATATTATAGTAGGAAAATCAAAAAAATTTCTTCAGGAGGACATTTCATTGATTGAGGTATACATAGACGGTGCCAGTGCTGGAAATCCCGGTCCAAGCGGTGCCGGAATTTTCATCAAAAACAACGGTCAAGTAGAACGATACTCCATTCCTTTGGGCGAAATGGAAAATCATGAAGCAGAGTATCATGCTCTTATAAAAGCTTTAGCCATCTGCGTTGAAAAAGGATTCCAATCGGTTTCCTTCCGTACGGATTCTCAAGCAATTCATGCAGCAATGGAAAAAGAATTCGCCAAAAACAAAAAATATGCCGTTTTATTGGAAGAAGCCTTACGATACTCCAAGCAAATTCCTTTGTTTTTCATTAAATGGATTCCCAGCTCAGAAAATAAGGCAGCCGATGAACTAGCGCGCAGGGCCATTCAAATGAACAAGGAGGCGAACAAGTGAAAAAGAAAAGCTTCATTGCTGATGGCACCTTACTGTTTGTCGTATTTGTGTGGGGAAGTACGTTTGTATTAGTGCAGGATGCCATCTCTTTCTTAGAGCCATTTAGTTTTAACGCAGTTCGTTTTTGTATGGCTTTTTTATTTTTATTGTTTTGGTATCTTTTTTTCTATAAAAAGAAAACCTCGTTCATCCCTTCTAAAAGCTTGCTATTTTCTGGCTTTAAAATGGGGATCTGGCTGTTTCTAGGCTATGCTTTTCAAACCGTTGGTCTATTGACTACGACACCTGCAAAAGCAGGGTTCATTACGGGTTTGAGCGTTGTGCTAGTACCTTTGTTTTCCTTGCTTCTCCTTAAACAAAAACCAAGTAGGAATGCTGTCATTGGAGTGGGATTAGCAACGGTCGGTCTTTATTTCATGACTATGGTAAAAAATGCTTCCCTCACACAGGGAGATTTTTTTGTTTTCCTTTGTGCTATTTCTTTTGCCATGCATATTATTACAACCTCAAAGCATGCCAAGCATTACCCAGCTCTTGAGTTAACGCTTACGCAAATAGCTACAGTCGCCTTGCTGTCCTTCGCTTCAAGCTTTATTTTTGAAAATGCAAACGAAATGTATAGTTTAGACGTTTTCTTACAAAAAGAAGTCCTATCTGCCTTGCTAATCACATCACTATTAGCCACAGCTTTTGCGTTTTTAGCCCAAACGTATTTCCAAGCCTATACTTCCCCAACAAGAGTTGCATTAATCTTTGCAATGGAGCCGGTGTTTGCGGGCGTAACGTCCTTTATGCTCATTTCTGAAAAATTCACAGGCAACATGATTGCTGGGTGCATATTCATCTTTTTAGGGATGATTCTAGCGGAGTGGCCAAGTAAAAATAGTCATTCTTCTACCCAGAATTTGGATACTAATCAAACTGTATAAAAAGAGCTGTCCCAAGAGTGCCTGACTCTTGGGACAGCTTTCATGTAAGAGGTTTAAGAGAATAACCCTTTATTTTCTGCAAATTGAATGGCTTGTTCCCTGTTTTTCACCTTTTGTGTGGTTAATGATTCTAATAGAGATACATAAAAGCTTCCATCAAAACGTTTCTGGATTTTCAGCGTCATTTCGATACATGTATTGACCAGCCAATCTGGTGCATTTGTATATTGCTTCCCAAAATAGATGAATCCGATACTGTCCTCAGCAAACAAAAAGCCTTTCGACTCCAAATAAGAAATGTATTCTTCCACCGTTTTCATGCAGATATATCCCTCTCATACTTTCGTTCTATATCTCTTCTACATTTTACCTTATTTTTCGACAAAAACCTATCATAGATTTTACATTTGCATGACAGAGAAGGGATTCTCGACAAATCGGTAAACGGTTTTTAATTCGTTTTCACGTAAAAATGCGTTCACTTTTTCGTAGTCATATTGAAAAACCGATTCTTCAAGATTGCATTCAACCGGGACATCGCATTTGATTTCTGCAAGCCGTCTAGAAAGATGCAGAAGCTCAAGAGAAGCTTCAATTTTAGCACGTTGGGATTTTGTAAGAGATGGAAGGTTTTCTAAAATACCCTGTATAGAACCATACTGCTGCAGGAGCTTGATCGCAGTTTTTTCCCCGATTCCTTTTACACCAGGATAATTATCAGATGGATCTCCCATTAAGGCTTTTAAATCAATCATTTGCGAAGGAGTAATTCCTTTCCACTCTGTAAACGTTTCTTCTGTATGAACTTCGTAATTTCCGAACCCTTTTTTTAAGAGAATGACAGAAATGTCCTCTTGTATCAGCTGGAGAAGATCTTGGTCTCCTGTCAAAATTCCTATGCTACAATGTTCTCTATTCGTTTTGGCTAACGAACCGATACAATCATCTGCTTCATAGCCTTCAAGTCCGATATTTGGAATATCAAATGCTGAAACCGCCTCTTTTACAAGTTCAAATTGAGGAACTAATTCATCCGGTGGGGCCGGTCTATTACTTTTATAATCTGTAAAAATCTCAGAACGGAACGTCTTGCTCCCCATATCCCAGCATACAACAACGTGCTTCGGTTCAAATTTTTCCACAGCTAAAAGCATATGCTTCAAAAAGCCCTGTACAGCATTAGTCGGTACCCCTTTTGAGTTGAACATAAATTGTCCACTCATGCTTGTGGCATAAAAGGCACGGAATAATAACGCCATCCCATCTATCAATAAATAACGATCTTTTGTATTCAATGAACATTCACTCCTTTTTTTCATCCCTTCATTTTATCACATGTTCAAGCTAATTGGAGTAAACATATTTTCATAGAGACTTTATTTAGGTAATAGAAAAACGTCCTCATGATGACCGATAATTGGAATAACGACCAATATATCAGAATGACGGTTGATATATCCGGTCTAACGGTTGATATTTTGGTTCTGACGACCGATATTTTGTTCCCGACGACCGGTTTATCTTACTTAACGACCGATATTTTGTTCCTGACGACCGATATATTCCTGCTGATGACCGATATATTCCCCCTGACGACCGATATATTCCTGCTGATGACCGATATATTTCCGCTGATGACCGATATATTCCTGCTGACGACCGATATATTCCTCCTGATGACCGATATATTCCTCCTGACGACCGATATATTTCCGCTGATGACCGATATACTCCCGCTGACGATCGATATATTTCCGCTGACGATCGATATATTTCCGCTGACAGTCGATTTATCCAGCTTTTGTGATGATCCCTCTTGCTTTCATCATAATCCCGCCAATCGTTATTTTTCACTTTTAAGAGCTACCTTCGGACTCTAAAAAATAAAAAGAGTGCACAACTTATGTGCACTCAACCCAAATATTCTATTCTTCACAAGTGGAAGAGGGTGTCTTCCGCCATGCTCCTTCACTTCTCCTGAAAGATCCTTTTCAAGATCCATAAAAATAGCGCCCGGAATGTGGCTTTTCTTAAATTGTTGGAATCCGTAGTCTGGATCCCCTAATTTAAACCGACAATCCACAACAACTAAGTCTTCGTTACCCAGCCTTTCCTTTAACCAATCCTGATCAAAGAACACCATCATTTTTACCCCTCGCCCTCATTGGGACTCTTTATTTCTTTTAATTTTGTCAAAGTGTCTTTATAGAGTTTAACAGGAACATGATTGCTTAATGCTGCCTGCAGACCTTCGTACATTTCATCTACTGTTGCTAGGAAATGGTTCTTCATTCGTTGGAATTCACAGTCTAAGTATTTTTGAAACAGCTCCGTCAACATTTTGGTCATTTCATTCACGTATTGATTTGTTGGAAAAGATAGACTTTCTTCGATAGCATCTTTCATTTTTTGTTTTTCATTTTTTTCGAAAAATGCTTTAGGATTTTTAAACAAGCTGAGTTCCCTTTTAAAATGGTCACTATTCAAGTCTTCGAATGCCTTCTTAAAATGAGGAATCTCACAGACTTTCCATTCAAAATTTGCATCAGAAAGGGAATTTCTGATTGATTTCAGCTGTGATAAAAGACTGCTTTGCTTTTCAGCAAGCAATTTTTGCACAAATACTTCCAGTCGAAGCGAAGTGGCCCGTATTTCTTGTGAGAAATCAAAACCAAGACTCTCCAGTAATTCAGAGAGTGCCTGTCTTAAGGCGAGCTTTAAGTCCCTGCCGTCATCTTTAATGATGGACGGATTAAAGGATTCTTTAAAGAAATCACCGTATCTGAGAAATACGCGTTGTCGTGCATAAAACAGCAATTCTTCGCATTCTTTTTGCAATCGTTTCTTTTCTAGCACGATGTGGCTTTCTTCTAACAGCTTTGCCATGCTGGCCTTTTCATTCATGAAGCGATTACGCTCTTTAGCCTTTTCCTCTGCTGAACGCTCTGCAGTCAGAATGACATCTTCAAGCATACGTTCTGCTCTTTCATAGGAGAGATTGGCAGAAGAAAGTACGAGCTCGGTCAATTCATGCTGAATGAAATGATGAAAACTCATTTCGAATGCATTCATCCCGCTATCAGGTAAAAAATGATGCTCAAAACTGCCCGGTTCCAGCTTTTCTGACAAAGCAGCTTTACTTGAAATAGGGAATAGTCTTGGAAAACGAATCCCAAAGCCTAAGAGCTGTTCCTTTATAAAGGTCTGTACATCCTGCAGTTCCTCAGGGGTTTGGGCCAAGTCCACAGCATTTAATAAGAAAAACATTTTATCCATGCTGAATGAGTCCTTTACCCGACCTAGTTGAATGAGGAATTCCCGGTCTGCCTTTGAGAACGGATGATTGTAATAGGTGACGAAAAGAATCGCGTCTGAGTTTTTAATATATTCGAAAGCCGCATCCGTATGGCGTGCATTAATCGAATCGGCACCAGGCGTATCGACGAGCACCATTCCTTGGCGGGTCATTTCACAATCCCAGTACAATTCAATTTCTTCTACAAGACAGGATTTTGATTCATTTGCAGCAAAATCCTGAAACTCTATTAAATCGGTAACGAGTTCACTTCCTAATTTCCCTTTAAATTGGGGGTACCCCACTTTAAAAGCTGCTACAAACGATAAATGAGCTTTTTCTTTCCCATCTCCCTGTTCTTTCACGGAGAGGGTATCTGCCATTTTAAGTGCTTCGTCTAAGCTTTCCGGGTAAAGCCCGAATGCTTTAAAGGCCAACTGGATGTCTGCCAAAAGCATGCTTTCCGTTTTCAGCTTCACTTTTGCTGTGCCATTTCCGTGTGTTCCATTAGGCGGAACGATTTTATTAATGACAGCCGTTGTTGGATTGGGTGAAACAGGCAATACTTTTTCACCAATTAATGCATTGGCAAAAGACGATTTCCCTGCACTAAAAGCTCCAAATAATGCGATCGTAAAGGTTTGGTTTTTCAGCCTGCCTGCTTTTTCCTTCAGCTCTGCTGCTAGCCCTGCAAACCCTGGAAGTTGTTGGATTGTGATCGATGCTTCTTCCAATATGCTTCCCGCTTGGGTGAGCTTTTCTTTCCCTTTTTCATCTATATTTAAATGATCGGAAGAGTGTTGCTCAATAAGCGACGGAGGATCAAACTCTCGAACAGTGTTTGAGGTATTTTTGTCAAAAATCGCCGTTTTAATCGACAGTTCTTCTTGTTTCCATTCGTTTAACAATTTTTCTTCGTATGAAGAATCGATCTCTACATCACCGGATAAGATTTGATGGACTTTCTTTTCTTTTGCTTTAAGCTCCATATTGGCGTTTTCAATCCGGTCAAGTGCAGCTTTATAGTGTAGAACTTTAGATAATTGCTGCTCCAATTCTTCTATAGAAGCTTGCTGTTTTTCTAAAGCTGTTTTTTTGGCTTGCTCAAAAAACGTAAGGGTTGCTAGTTTGGCTTCCCGTTTCAATAGTTCTGCTATTTCATTGCTGAAATGTAAGACATATTCGCCTGTAACAGAAGCTTGGTCCTTTACAGCCAGGGCAATTTTTTCCATCGGTATACTAACCTGTATGCTTTGAGCAAGGCTTTCAAGTTCAAGATCCTGAAGGGAAAGCTGTTTTACATAAGACAAGGCAAGCTCCTTTAAGTGCCAATCCAGTTGAGTTTTTGCTCGTTCCTCAAGACTCTGCTTCAGCTTTTGTTCCCGTACTTCTTTTTCTGCATCCGTTTTAGCTTTAGTGAAAAATAACCCCACTTTAAAGCTTTGTTGGCGAGATTCAAGATATGCCTTTACGAGTTCACGTGTTTCTGCAGGCATTAAATAAGCGTTTTTTAAAATTTTTTCCAAACCTTCATAAAAAACCTTCTCTGCTTGTTCGAATTTCGCAGTCATTTCATTTTTTTGCTGCTGAAGCTGGAAAAGTTCTTGACTAATTCTTGCTTTTTCCTCCGGTTCAAGATTCGAGAGCAGTTCCAAATCTTTTGCAAGCTTTTCCTCACTTTGGTCATGTAACCAATTCAGGTGATCATTCCAAACTCGATCCACAGCAGAATAAACCGACTTTTCAAAAAATTGAACATCCAGAGCTTTTCCATCGTGAATTAAATCCTTTACTTTTTGCAATTCATTATGAGGATGTGCTTGATCTCTTACGGAAGTAAAAAGAATTCCTTCAGGACGGACCTTCCATTGAACAAACGCATCATAAACGGATGCTTTAAAAGCTTTAAAGCTTAATTCAGACTCATCGTGCTTGTCAATTTGATTTACGATCAGATACAGCTTTTTCCCGGCATCGGTTAATTCTTTTGTGAAGAGAAAGTTAACCTCCGATTGCACATGGTTATAATCCATCACGTAAAGAATCATATCTGCCAGGTGAAGGGCTGATTCAGTCGAAACCCTGTGGGCATCATCGGTTGAATCGATTCCCGGTGTATCCATAACTGAAATATTTTCCGGCAATGGAAAGGCAGAAGAACTCAAATGAATTTCTTTTACAGAGTCTCCATCCTTGCAAAAATTCTTAAGATCTTTCATTTCATAAGGTGCTTTAAATAAAATGGGCTCTTCCTTATGGAAAAAAACCTTAGCACTGTCTTTCCCCTTCTTCACCTTTACCAGGTTAGCACTTGTCGGAATAGGGCTTGAAGGCAACACATTTTCCCCTAACAAAAAATTGATCATGCTTGATTTTCCGGCTGAGAAGTGTCCGCAAAACGCAATAATCCATTCTTTATTTTGTATTTTTTGAATTAATTGCTTCATTTTCAGTGCGTTCTTTTCATCTCCACTTTCCAAAAACTCACGATAGAGCAAGATCAGTGAATGAAGCATATTCGTATGTTTCGCTGATGTTTTAATCATAAAAAAATTTCCCCTTGTCCCTTTGTTAAAAAAATTGCTCTTTAAAAGAATATAACACTTTTTTATTGTCTAGCTTCAAGCAGAGCTAACCAGGCGCTTTCCGCTTTTCTTATTGTAAACGATTTCTGCAATTTTTGTTATAAAAACAAAAAGGTCTATGTAGAAATATAAAAAAAACACTAGGTAGCTTACCTAGTGTGAATGGGAACCAATTGTTCATGAGAATTTGTATTTTCCACCATGTTAAATGCTTTAGCAGCAGGCTTTTGTACATTTTTTAAAACATAGACCATAACAACGCTATATGTAATCACTGTTACTAGTATGAATAACCAAACCACGATATAGCACCTTCCTTTAAGGCAGCTTATTTGCCTCTTGAGAATAGTTTTCATCTTCAACTGAAATCTTATCAAAAACGAGAATCATTTTCAATGTTTTTTTTATTTTTTTGACCCTAATTCTTTTTCATAATTTGTGAGAGTTTTTAACGCATTTTCTTCCTCTGGGATCCTAACACTCATCATCCACGCGTTCAGAAACGTAAAGAGAACACCTGTAATGAACGCATTAAATAACAAAGAAATGATGATAATCTCAAGCGCTACAATGACATAATTAGGATGCTTTACATATTTATATGGCCCCTTTTTTATCACGCGCGCACCAGGTAAGACAATAATTTTTGTATTCCAAAACCGTCCTAGAGAAGTTAATGCCCAAATCCTGCCTAGCTGGGTGAGAACAAATAAAACGAGCAAAACCTGCCAAATGGACGACAACCCTCGGGTAAAAAGTAGCACTTCACTAATGATCGAGACAAAAAAGCTAACATGCAGTAAAACCATCCGCCTATAATGTTCCCTACCGAATTCGATTGCTCCCTTTTCTTTCATCCATTGTTCATTTTTTCGGGCAATATACAGCTCAATCAGCCTTTGAACAATAACAAATCCCACGAACAAAAAGAAAATCATGCTTCCCACTTCAATAAAAGCATTTCTGATGAAAAGCCTGGACCAAGCGCTGCAGCTAATCCATATTCTCCTATGCCTACCTCATCTAGCATCACTCTTTCAAGGACATACAATATGGTCGCTGATGACATATTCCCAAAATCATGTAGTACCGCCTTTGAATAGGATAGCATCTCTTCTGTTACCCCTAATTCATGCTGATAAGCATCTAGTACTTTTTTTCCACCAGGATGAGCAATAAATCTTGAGAGGTCTTTCTTCTCCAAGTCAAATTGTTTTAAGAAATGTTTAACATTCGGCAGCAACCAGCCCTTCATTATACTTGGAATGTCTTTAGAAAAAATCACATACAATCCCTCATTTTTCACTTTCCATCCCATTATATCCAATGAATCAGACATTAATGTCGAATGAGTGCCTAAGATTTTAGGCATGTACTTCTTCGCTTTGATTCCCTTTAGATTTGATTCATCTCCACAAACGAGCGCACACGCCACTCCATCACCAAACAAAGAAGTTCCTACAAGATTACTTTTTGAAACATCGTTTTTTTGAAAGGTTAAGCTACAAAGCTCAATGGTTAAAACGATCACATTCGAATTCGGAAAGGCTTTGCAATATTCAAAAGCACGTGCCAATCCTGATGCACCTCCAGCACAGCCCAATCCCCATAATGGAATCCTCTTCGTATGCCGAGAAAATGGTAGTTTATTCATGATCCTGGCATCAATTGTAGGCGTAGCAATACCGGTGCTTGAAACAAAAATGAAAGCATTGATTTCATGTTCATTAACCGTTCTTGTTAAGAATTCAGAGTGAGTTAAACATTTTCTTACAGCTTCAACACCAAATTCAACAGCCTGGTCGATGTATATGTCGTTTTTTTCTTCGAAGGTGTGTTCCTCTTTAAACCATTCTAAATTTCTTGTAAAAAATCGTCTTTTCACCTGCCCATTTTCAAACAACTTCAAAAGCCTGTTTAAATCCTTAAATGACTCGCCAAACATTTCTTTAGCAAAATCCATTGCAAGATTTTGGGATACTTCATGGGGTAAGGGTAAACTTGAGACAGATAAAATAACGGGCATTCCCAATTTCCACCTTTAATAAAAAGTACACATATTTTCCCCATTTTCACAAAAAAAATTCATCCATT
Organism: Peribacillus tepidiphilus; assembly: GCF_009466385.1. Taxonomy (GTDB): domain Bacteria; phylum Bacillota; class Bacilli; order Bacillales; family DSM-1321; genus Bacillus_BN; species Bacillus_BN tepidiphilus. Next base: position 47,025 of record NZ_WIAQ01000001.1, read on the forward strand.
TCATTTGACTTTTGTTCTGTTTTTTTAAAAAAATTCTTAAAATATTTGTATTTTACTAAACTCCATACTCGCTATTTTTGATATTATATTAAACAGGTCGGTCAATGTTTGATGGAGGATAACCTATGACAATTAGCATTCATGTTACAAATGTCTTAAATGGCACAATTGAATCAGTTAAATCTGTTATTCCTTTACCTGTTACTATAGAAAAACCGAAGCTGATCCAACAGCCGCTTACTCAGACTTCCATAGGAGTTTTAATTGGTATGACAGGTGATATAATTGAAGGAAGCCAGGATACAATCGGAAGGATTGGACAATCCATGTTTGGAATGCCTTTAGAAGGGGAAATGCTAGAGTCATTTGCTGGAGAACTAGGAAATATGATAGCTGGAAACCTAGCAACAAGCGTGGCCCAAAAAGGTGTAGACATGGATATCACTCCCCCTACAGTCCTTGTCGGTCAAGCAAAAATGTACGGATTCGACAAAGCATTATGTCTGCCGGTATCGTTTACTGAAATAGGAAACATCAAGATCATACTAATGGTAGAGCAGTAAAATGAAAAAGGTAAGTCTGATCTTACAATTCACTACAATTGCTTCTAAGATCAGATTCACCTTTTTTTACGTTTTATGATGTACGTTTTAGGCTTAACAAAACGTTTTACATATTTTTATTGTTTTTTTGTGTTTGGACGTTAATGTGAAGAACCTGAAATTCTTTTCTCCCACATGCCTTGCAGGCTAGCTCGTTCGTACATAAAGTTCTGCAAAAAATGCAATATTTTATCATCATTGTCATCGTTTTCATCCATTCCTTTTCTCATCTTACTATATTGTATTCTTCCCATCATGGATTTGATTACTTTTAAGAAGAAAAAGAATGGTTGTTTATCAAAAAGTATTACGAAGCTTTCCGCTCCTTTAATGCAGGAAGCTTGTTTTCTTTATATTTTGGCAAAATATTAAATACGATGTTTAAGAAAATAGCTGTCAAACTTCCCAAAACGATCCCATTTTCGGTCAATATGCGAATGCTTTCTGGCATTTGGGCAAATAATCCCGGCACAACTGTAACCCCAAGCCCCATTCCAACTGAGCAAGCAATAATTAATAAATTTTCCTGAGAGGCAAAATTAACCTTGCTTAACATCTTAATTCCATATGCTACGACCATCCCGAACATGGCGACCATCGCTCCGCCAAGGACTGAGGCAGGAATAATAGTCGTTAAAGCACCAATTTTCGGTACAAGTCCTAGAAGAACTAATAATCCTCCAGCTGTGTAAATTACACTGTTTGATTTCACTCCTGACAATTGAACAAGACCTACGTTTTGTGAGTAAGTCGTGTAAGGGAAAGCGTTGAACAAACCACCGATTACACTTGCGAGACCTTCAGCTCGATAGCCCTTTGCCAAATCTTTTTCAGAAATCTCTTTTTTACAAATATCGCTAAGTGCATAATAAACGCCTGTCGATTCAACTAAACTTACAATCGCTACAAGGGTCATTGTCAAAATAGCTGTCACATTAAAAGTCGGTGTACCAAAATAAAAGGGTTTGGCCATATGGAACCATGATGCTTCTGATACTGCCGTAAAATGAACCTTGCCCATAAAGGATGCCACAACTGTTCCAGCAACTAAACCTATTAAAATAGAAACCGAGCGAATAAAGCCAGTGAAAAATTTATACAGGAAAATAATAAACAATAATGTTCCAAAAGCAAGGGAAATATTAGAGAGTGAACCGAAATCAGGTGATCCTTGTCCCCCTGCCATATTATTGATCGCAACTGGTATTAGCGTGACTCCAATAATTGTTACGACAGAACCTGTCACAACAGGAGGGAAGAATTTTGCTAGCTTTCCAAAATACTTACTAATCAATACTACAATCAAACCTGAAGATATGATCGCTCCGTAAATGGAAGAGATGCCGTATTGTCCTCCGATTGCAATCATTGGTCCAACTGCGGTAAAGGTACATCCCAATACAACAGGAAGTCCAATCCCAAAAAATTTGTTCGTCCATACTTGAAGCAATGTAGCGATTCCGCACATCATGATGTCGATGGAAACTAAATAAGTCAGCTGCTCCCCTGTTAAATTTAATGCTCCTCCTACGATCAAAGGAACAATGATGGCTCCGGCATACATGGCCAATACATGCTGAATTCCTAATGATGCTAGTCTAAAAGGTTGATTGTTCATATCATTTAACCTCCGCATATTCTTCTTTTAAAAATACAACTTTACCATTTTCCAACGATTCAATTTTTACCAAAGATTTAACCTTCAATCCCTTTTGTCTTAAGAGACGCCCACCGTCTTGGAAAGCTTTTTCTATCACAATCCCAATACCAACTGTTTCAGCCCCTGCCTTTTCGACAATGTCCACCAAGCCTAATGCAGCCTGTCCGTTAGCAAGGAAATCATCAATGATTAGTACTTTATCTTGACTGTTCACAAAATCCGCTGAAATGGTCACTTCATTTGTTTCCTGCTTTGTAAAGGAATAGACAGATGATGTAATAAGGCCTTCTGAAAGTGTCAATGATTTTCTTTTTCTAGCAAAAACCATTGGCACACCTAATTCCAAAGCTGTCATTAATGCTGGACCGATTCCCGACGACTCAATCGTAACAACTTTTGTAATGCCCATGTCTTTAAAAATCGCTGCAAATTCTTCCCCAATTTTTTTCATAAGCTGAGGATCCATTTGATGATTTATGAAGGAATCCACCTTCAAGACTGAAGAGGATAATACTTTGCCTTCCTTCAGTATTTTTTCTTCAAGTTGTTTCAAACATTTTCTCCTCCATTCACATAATTGTTTGCATTCAAAGGTTGTAGGCTTGAGCTTCAAAAAAAGGACCAATCCTTTTGGAAAAAAAATAAGCTCAAGCCTGATTGCTGAATGAAAAGAGTGCAGCAAAAAGACTTGAGCTAAACGTATATAAACATACGAATATTTCAAACTCTGTATTTGCCCACTCATAGTCAGATCATTTACGGTGATCTGGTAGAAACTTGCGGGCCATATCCCCGCGATTATATGAGGGTTTATCTTATTTCCTTGGATTATAACAATAATTCTAACTTTTGAAAAGATATAACCTTTAATAAACGAACTTTTTTTATTACAAATAAATAATTGTTCGTAAATTTACGATTCTCCCTTTTTCACGCTGGAAAAAGCTAAGGAATCGATCCATTGACCCCTGTCTTTATGCTGTTTTTTCGATTGATTCCACCTAATCATCACCTCAAAAAAACTTCACATTTCTTTCACAAATCCCCCATCGATTAAGTGACTAAAATCACTGTTACGACAATTTTCACCTATTAATATAGTAATTAAGTAACGAATGAACAATTTGTGAATTGATGAAAACCATCTAGTAATCTGCAAATTGTTTTGTATTATGAAGATGTACTCATTTTACTTCTAATATTTAGAAAGGAGTGAAAATTATGGCACAGACGGAGTTAAAAAATAAGAATAAAACACATGTCGATGACCACTCATCCTTAAAGGGAACACTTGCATCTGTTTTCATGTTAGGATTCATCCTTATTATTACTTGGGTCAGTGTGTATTTCTTATTTTTAGATCGTTTATAAGAATTTAAGGGGGAAAAAGCCATGCATATGCATAAATTTGAGAAAATATGGCTGATTTTCGGGGTAGGAGCACTGCTTGTATTCCTTACAGTATTAGGTGTTAGCGCTTTCTACATGGGTAACCAGCCACCTAGCTGCTTAGCAACAATCGATCCTGAAAAGGTTGACACAACTAAGCCTTTTAACGAACCAGGATTAAAAAAGGTTGAGGGTGAAGAGTGGGATTATGAGCTTGTATTCGTAGCTTCCGCATTCGCTTACAACCCTGGAAAAGTAGAAATTCCAAAAGGTTCAAAAGTAAAAATCATAGCCACAACGAAAGACGTAATCCACGGATTTGAAGTTGCAGGTACAAACATCAACATGATGCTTGAACCAGGATTTATTAGTGAAAAAGTTGCAACTTTCAATAAACCCGGTGAATATCTAGTCCTATGTAACGAATACTGCGGAGTAGGTCACCACATGATGAACGCAAGAATTGAGGTGGTTGAATAATGCTTAGCCCATCTAACTTCAAAGTGGATGCTCGCGATGCGAAGCTTTCCATGGCTCACTTTTATGTAGCATTTATCGCTTTAGCATTAGGAGGTCTTGCAGGTTTACTGCAAGTATTAGTACGTTCTGGTAAATTTGAGCTTCCTTTAGGTATCAATTATTATCAAGTATTAACGGTACATGGAGTGTTACTTGGACTTGTTCTTACTACATTCTTTATTCTAGGCTTCCAATTTGCCGCTGTTAGCCGTACTACAGGAGCCCTTTCAAATGGTGCTCGCTTAGCAGGCTGGATTGGCTTCTGGGTTATGACAATCGGAACGGCTATGGCTGCTGCAATGGTATTATTAAACGAAGCATCTGTATTATTTACATTCTACGCTCCGCTAAAAGCACACCCAATTTTCTATATCGGCTTAACATTAGTTGTTATAGGAAGCTGGATCGCTGGCGGTGCGATGATTACGAATTATACAAGATGGAAAAAGCAAAACCCTGGAAAAGTAAGTCCTTTATTAACGTTCATGGTTGTCGTGAACACGATTCTTTGGATCGTTGCGACAATTGGAGTCGCTGCAACTGTTTTAATACAAATCCTTCCTTGGTCTTTAGGATTAGTCGATACTATTGACGTTTTAATTAGTCGCACATTATTCTGGTATTTCGGTCATCCACTTGTTTACTTCTGGTTGCTGCCTGCTTATATGTGCTGGTACGTTATTATTCCAAAAGTTATTGGTGGAAAGATTTTCTCTGATTCACTAGCTCGTATGTCTTTCATTTTATTCTTGATCTTCTCGGTACCTGTAGGTTTCCACCATCAGTTAATGGAACCAGGTATTGACCCAGCTTGGAAGTTCTTACAAGTTATCTTGACATTCCTAGTCGTTATTCCATCTTTAATGACTGCATTCTCGATGTTTGCTACGTTTGAAATGTACGGTCGTTCTAAAGGTGCTACTGGATTGTTCGGTTGGATTAAGAAACTTCCTTGGGGAGATGCGCGTTTCGTTGTTCCATTCATCGGAATGGTAGCGTTCATCCCAGCTGGTGCGGGCGGTATGGTTAACGCTTCCCACCAACTAAACCAAGTGGTTCACAACACGATTTGGGTAACTGGTCACTTCCACTTGACCCTTGCAACTGCTGTTGTTTTAACGTTCTTTGGTATTTCTTACTGGCTTGTGCCTCACTTAACAGGCCGTGTATTAACGAAGAAAATGAATAAGCTTGCTATTGTTCAAGGTGTCGTTTGGGCTATCGGTATGGCATTCATGTCTGGCGCTATGCACAGTGCTGGATTATTAGGAGCCCCTCGTCGTTCTTCATTCTCTACGTACGGCGATGCTGCTCAAGCTCATGAATGGATTCCATATCAAATCGCACAAGCAGTCGGAGGATCAATTTTATTCATAGGAATCATCCTTGTTCTTATCATCTTTGTTAACCTAGCTTTCTTTGCTCCTAAAGGTGAGCAGGAATTCCCTGTTGGAGAAGTGGCAGATGCTGCAGAAAAAACTCCACTTGTGTTCGAAAACTGGAAGCTATGGCTTGGAATTACAGTTGTGTTAATTCTATTCGCTTACACGATTCCATTTATTGATATGATCCAAAATGCTCCTCCGGGATCAAAAGGATATAAGCTTTGGTAATTTACTAACATAAAAAAGGTGGCATTAACCCCGATCAGCGGAGTTTAATGCCACCTTTTAATTTTTATTGAATTTTCCAGAATATACAAATTGATGAGGCTTTTTTGGTGTACGATCGAGGTTTATTTCATTTGATTTCCTCCACGTTTTGTTTCTTCTTCAAACGTTCAGGAAGATTATAAAAGATCAGTGCTCCTAATATTAAGATCGCTCCAGTAAGCTGTAAGGACTGTATACTTTCATTAAATACAATGAAACCAACAAGCATAGCAGCTACAGGCTCAACGGTTGTTAAAATGGACGCTTTGCTGCTTTCCATCGTTTGCAATCCACTCGTATACAGGAGATAAGCTAATACCGTTGAAACCGTGCCCAATCCCAAAATTAATACGATTACATTCCCATTTAAAATTCGATCTGCCTTATTCCAAATTCCTGTAATCGGCAGCAAAAAGACAGAAGCGACAATGAAGGTATAAAGAGTGATCGTAAAAGATTGATATTTACGTAGAGCAAGCTTTCCGAAAATGCTATATAAGGCATACCCCAATCCCGCTCCTAAACCAATTAGGTAGCCAAGCAGATCGCCCGAGCGGATTCCTTCAACTGATACTTCAGCAACCAAACCACAGCCGACAATCGTAAGTGCTAATAAAATAAACTTTTTGAAGGTGAATTTTTCCCCTAAAAATAAAGCAGATAATACCATCACAAACACAGGTGCCGTATATAACAAAATCACAGCTGTAGAAATAGACAACCGATTTATACTAGAGAAATAACACCAATTAAAGAATACGATGCTAAGGATGCCCGTTCCAATAAACAAATGAGCATCTTTATAAGAAATTTTCAGTTGGGATTTATATTTCATCGCTCCTAAAATCAGCAGCAGCACACTGGATATAATCACCCGTATCGTTACAATTTCCATGGCTGTAAAGCCCGCCTTCGTTAAACCTTTAACAAATATGCCTATGATTCCCCAAAATATAGCAGCTAATACGATGAACAAAACCGCATAGGATTTTTTCATTTTCCCACTCCCAGAGCAATACGCTATTGAAATTAAATCAAACAAATTCTCGTTTTTTAGATAGAATAGGACTTCCAAAACTGAAAGTCCTCTGTTTTTTGTCTACTTATTTTAGTTGGAAGTGTTTTTTACTCCACTTCCACGGATTATAATCCATAAATTTTTGAATATTTGTCTTCTAGGTAATCAATTAAATATTGGGCGTTCAGACCTTCTCCGGTAATTTCATGTAAAAGCTCCAACGGCTTTTTCATCTTGCCATGCTGATGGATCTTTTCGTTTAGCCATTTCTTGATTGGTGTGATATCCCCCTCTTCAAGCAAGCTGTCGAAATTCGGTAAGTCCTTTAGCATGCTATGCTTGAATTGTGCTGCATACATGTAACCGAGTGCATAGGATGGAAAATAACCGAAGCTACCACCTGACCAGTGCACATCCTGCAGAACGCCTTCGCCATTATGTTTCGGAACAACGCCAAGATATTCCTCATATTTCTTGTTCCAAACTTCCGGTAAATCCTTTACTTCTAACTCACCATTAAACAAGGCTTTTTCTATTTCATATCTCACCATGATATGCAGCGGATAGGTAAGTTCATCTGCTTCAATTCGAATGAGCGATGGCTTAGATTCATTGATGGCACGGTAAAAATCATCAAGAGATACATGGCTGAACTGCTCTGGTGCATACTTCTTCAGCAATTCATAGTGCTTCTTCCAAAAACTATAGTTTCTTCCGATAAAGTTTTCAAAGAATAAGGATTGAGATTCATGAATTCCCATAGACGTTCCAGATGCCAGCAGCGTCCCGGTTAATTTCGGTGAAATATTTTGCTCATAAATGGCGTGACCGCATTCATGAATTGTACCAAATACAGCTGTACGGAAATCTTTTTCATCGTACTTTGTCGTAATACGGACGTCACCAATATTTAACGTGATTTCAAACGGATGGACCGTTTCGTCTAAACGTCCAGCTTCAAAGTCATAGCCAAGCTCCTTTAACAGCTCAATGCTAAATTCACGCTGTTTGCTTTTCGGGAAATGATGAAATAAAAAATCTGTTTCTGGCTTGTTTCCACTATCCATAATTTTTTTCACTAAAGGTACGATTCGTTCCCTTAATTGCCCAAAAACCTGATCTAAAACATCGACAGTCATTCCCGGTTCATATAAATCTAACAGCACATTATATGGGTTTTCTTCATAGCCCCAATATTCCAGGAATTTTCTATTATACTTGACTACTTCCTCTAAATAAGGTTGAAACAGGCTAAAATCAGAAGCCGCTTTTGCTTCCTCCCATTTGCTTTCAGATTTTGATAACAAAACAACATATTCTTTGTACTCATCTTCTGGAATTTTCTTATTGCGATCGTATTCTTTTTTGCATTCTTCTAGTTGCTTTACTGTAATATCAGAAAGCTGATCCTTTTCATTCGATAATGTATCAATGAAATAAGCCATCTTTTCACTGGTCGACATTTTAAACACTTCTGATGAGAGCATGCCGACCACTTCAGAACGCTGCTCAATCCCTTTTTTAGGAGCTCCTGTTCTCATATCCCAAAATATTAAGGATAATGCTTCATTGTAGGCGGCCATTTTTTTTACGTATTCGTGAAATTCTTGTTGCACCTTATTCACAGTCATTCTTTTTCCCCCTCACATAGGACTTAGCTTTTTGATGTATGATTGCCATAGACTAGGCAGAAAAACCACAGTCTTGTAAGGTTCATTTTATCATAGCCTTTCTCATATTTTCCAATTATTTAAAAAATTGAAGATACGTAAAATAAAAGGGATTGTCCAGAAAGTCAGTTTTCCTGACTTTTCTGGAGCCTCTTTTTATCAGAGAAAAATCCAAATAACACAAAAGCAAGTGGAGAAAAACGGATCGTTTTTCTCCACTTGCTTCATTTTAGGGACTTTTTAGACAACACCAACTAATATTCACTACTCTATAATCGCAGGTTGGACCGGAAGAATATCCAATATTTTATTAAACACTTCTTTTTCAAGATGTTCGGGAACAAAAATGGAAACTGTTCCGTAGTCTTCACTTGTACGGATTAATCTGCCGATTCCTTGACGAAGCCGTAGCAACATATAAGGAAGGTCTACCTCCTCAAATGGTTTTTCAACTGCATTTCTTTTCGCTTGAAAAACAGGATCCTTTGGCGGGAATGGAAGCGAAAAAATGATTACGTTTCGTAAAGACTCGCCAGGAACATCTAAACCTTCCCATAGGTGATAGGATAAAAGCACAGATTCCTGATGGGATTGAAACTTCTTAACGAGTGAACTAATTTCTTCGTCTCCCTCATAATAAAAAGGAACCGGCAGGCTTTTAGCAGAAGCTGCACCTTTAAAGCACTGCAGTTCTTCTTTTGAAGAAAAGAGAACTAACGTACTTCCATTCGCTTTTTCAATCGAATCTAACGTAAAAGCCATTTTCTGTTCAAAGTTTTCATCATTGGCCTTGACAAGGTTGACTTTCATTACTTCCTCATAATCAAATGGCGATGCAACCGAAAAGCTTACGTAATCTGATATCCCTAAGCTTTCAGCGATATAATCAAATGAACCGTTTTCCGAGAGGGTTGCTGATGAAAACACATAAGGCACTTTCTTCGAAAACACCTCTTCAGAAAGGATTTGATTGACAAGTCTAGGCATGATGACTACACTCCTGGACTCATCGTTCATTTCAAACCAAGAGATCGCTTCGTTACTCCTTATAAATAATGAAAGAGAATAAGAGATCTGGTCCAAAAACTCCTCACTGATTTTTAAATCATATTCATTGATCGTATAAAGTTCCGCTTCAAAAACCAAAGCCTCCTGCAGTGCTTCAATTTTTTCGTACAGCTTCTTCGCCATTTTTTTCGCTTGATCAAGGTTTTGTATTTCATATCGATCCGAGCCCACGACATTCTCTGCAGTGGATGCAAGCATTTGGAAAAATTCATTGTTTAAATCAATGATATCCTCCATTAAGAAAAGCGTTTCTTCACGAACATCATTAGCAATGAGAGTTTGTAAAATATTCGCAAGGGAATTCTCAGAAATTTTATACGTTAGCGCCTTTTGGGCAGCAAATTCAAGCAGATGCCCTTCATCGAAAACTACACAGCTGTAATCAGGTAAAAGAGGCAACTGCCCCTCCCTTTTTCTGGACTCCTTTGTCCAAACGTGCTCCATAAAAAAGTCGTGGGAGCAAATAATTAAGTCTTGCGATTTTCGGTAATAATCACGTGAAAGTGTTTGTCCGCATCGATGTCTTTTGTCGCACGTAAAACAATTTTGCAATGGATCCCATCCGACCATTGCCCATTCTTCATCGTTTAAGTAAGGATATTGTTTTCGATCTCCATATGCTTCATAGGTCGCCATGGACCCTGCTTCATGAACGAATGGAGGAAGCTCATCGTATACTCTATCGATCGCCTCAGACTCTACGATGTTTACTGCATGGTCTAATTTCTTTAAGCAAAGGTACTGGTCTCTTGCCTTTGCCATGCGAACATCAATTTGGATCCCTAGTGCGTTTTTTATTTTCGCAATATCGCCTTCTTCTTTAACGAGCTGCTCAATTAATGTTTCATCCGCACAGGAAATAATGGCTGGCTTGTTTGTATAACGTGCATAGCAAATCGCATAAAGGAGATAAACAAGCGTTTTCCCCGTGCCTACTCCAGCTTCAGCAAAAACAATCTTTTTTTCTTTAAAGGCTTTTTCTAGCTGAAACGCCATAAAGATTTGCTCATCTCTTAGCTCAAATCCTTGTTCTGGAAGAATATCGTAAAATACATCCCCAATCCATTCAGATAACTTGTCGTAAAATGAATCCGTTTTTGAGACAGTAAAAGGCAGTGTTTTTAGCATCCGTATATTCCTCTCCTCCATAACGTACAAACAAAACTATATTTTCTCAAAAAAATGCTATTTTTTCAATCCTTATATTTGTTACAAAAAAAACAAAATGTCCAACCTCTCCATTGAAGACTTTGTGGAAATGGTCAGACATTTTTCACTTTTCTTTTATCGTTTATTTCGCTTTTTGAAGATGAAATGTTAGTGCTTTGTTTAGGTTTCTTTCCGCCTTCTCTAATTGCACCTTGCACTCATCTGTTAATCCCCCGTAGCTTTCCAATGTGGTATACGAAGACTGAATCGCTTTCGATATTAATTGGAAATTTACCTTAGTATGGTACATCGTCACCACTCCTTTTTCAAAGATATATTCATACTATGTGCAAAAGGAGTGGGTTATACTTACTCTTTTCCGCAAAAACCATATAGCGGTATTCCAACCCGGTCCCTTCGTATTTACTCTTTTCTTGGTGGACGCTTGCCCCAATATTGATAAAAGTCTGTTTTGATGAACCCGTTAAACAATTTTCGTTTTTTGGTAGCTGGCTTACCATATAGCTTTTCGAAATCCTCATGTGAAGTGAGCATATAGATCGACCATGTCTCTAATGACTCATAGGCTTTTCCAAGGTCTCGATATAATTGTTCAACTGCATTTTTTTCCCCTAATCGCTCTCCATATGGAGGATTTCCAACAATCACACCGTATTCCTTATTTGTTCTAAAATCTTTCGCTTGCATTTGCTTCCAATTGATTAGATCGCCAAGACCTGCTTCAAAGCTATTCTTTTTTGCCATTTCAATCATTCGATGATCGATGTCGTGGCCGGATATATCTAGCGGCTGATCGTAGTTCGCTAAATCTTCAGCTTCCGTTCTCACTTCATCCCAAACCTTTTCAGGAATCCAGTGCCATGTTTCAGAAACGAATTCTCTATTGAAGCCAGGGGCTATATTCTGTCCGATTAATGCGGCTTCGATCGGTATTGTTCCCGATCCGCAAAATGGATCCACAAATGGTCGGTCTGGATGCCAATTCGTTAACTGTACGAGTGCAGCAGCAAGTGTTTCCTTCAATGGGGCCTCTCCTTGTCCTATACGATATCCCCTTTTATGAAGTCCTGCTCCTGAAGAATCAATGGTTAATGTGGCGACATCCTTTAATAGGGATACCTCTATTTTGTATAGAGGACCCTTTTCTTCGAACCAGGAGACTCTACGATACTTTTGTTTCAATCGTTCCACAATGGCTTTTTTCACAATGGCTTGGCAATCTGGAACGCTAAATAGCTTAGATTTAACGGATTTTCCCGTTACTGGAAATTCAGCATCCTCGGGGATAAATTGTTCCCATGGGAGAGCTTTTGTTTTTTCAAATAATTCATCAAACGTAAACGCCTTAAATTCCCCAACTTTGACTCGGATGCGGTCAGCCGTTCTCAGCCACATGTTGCTTCTTGCAATTGCCTTTTCATCCCCAAGGTAGGTCACCTTCCCGTTGTCCACCTTGCAATCATATCCGAGATTTTTTACTTCTTTTGCCACAATGGCCTCTAAACCCATTGCGGCAGTTGCAATAATTTCGTATTGATTCATTCTATCACCTAATTCCTTTTGCAAAAAAGCGAAACGGTTTAAACGAGTTTTTCACCCGAAATAACCATTCCACCCCCCATTTATATTATGATTTCTCACCACGAACATTCATCTTAGATTCGACGCTATTCCAGCAAATCTTTGTCCCATAGCTCCAAAAAGTCGATTAATTCATTTAAAGGAAGCGGTTTCGTAATATAATACCCTTGAACATAATTACACCCTTCATCCTTTAGAAATTTGTATTGCTTCTTTCCTTCCACACCTTCGGCCACTACATCTAAATTAAGGCGATGTGCCATTGTAATGATTGCGCGGACAATCGAAGCATCTTCTTTATATACATTAAGCTTTTTGATAAAACTTTGGTCGATTTTTAAAATATCGATCGGAAAGCGATGTAAATAACTAAGAGAAGAATATCCCGTTCCAAAATCATCAATAGAAAGCTTAATCCCAAGCTGCTTTAACTTAACCAGCTTGTTAATGGCTTCTGAAGCATTCGGCATGATCATACTTTCCGTTAACTCTAATTCAAGACAGTGAGGATTGACATTTGTATTTTGCACGATACTACTAACGTTTTTCACAAATTCGTCCTGATTGAAATGAAGTCCTGATATATTCACACTAACCCTTAAAGAATGAAACCCTAAAAGATGAAGTCTCTTAGCATCTTCGCAAGCTTGTCTAATTACCCATTCACTGATCGGGATTATAAGACCCGTCTCTTCTGCGATTGGGATAAATTCTGCAGGAGAGATGGCGCCAAACTCTTCTTGATTCCATCTTAAGAGCGCTTCCACTCCGGTTATCTGACCCGTTCTAGTATCAACCTGCGGATGGTAATGCAAGGAAAGCTCCTGTCTATCCAGTGCTTTTCGCAAGCAATTTTCGAGCTTCATCTGTCTCGTTTCATTCTCATGATGAAGTCCAGTATGGTAAAACTCAAAACTGTTTTTCCCATTTGATTTTGCCTGATACATGGCACGGTCTGCATTCTTTAACAACGTATACACATCATCACCATCATATGGATACAAGGAAATTCCGATACTCGTCGAGATATAAACCTCTTGATCGTGGAGCTGGAACGAATTCTTCAAGCTGTTAATAATATCTTTTGAAACCGCTACTGCTTCTCTGGCATGCTTAATATTCGGTAGGACGATCACAAACTCGTCCCCTCCTAGCCTAGAAATAATATCCTTGTTTTTCAGCAATCCTTTTAGTCGAGCTGATACCTTTTTCAATAATAGGTCTCCGTAATTATGACCTAATGTATCATTCACTTGCTTAAATCTGTCAAGGTCTAAAAACAGAACCGCAACCATTTGATTATACTTTTTCGCAGTAACTAATAATCTTTCCAAACTTTTATTTAGTAAATACCTGTTAGCCGTACCCGTCAACACATCATAGTGGGCAAGCTTTCTTAATTGTTCCTCCGCTTGCTTCCGGTCGGTGATATCAGAAAAAACAGCGACATAGTTTGTGATATTTCCAAGCTCATCATAGATTGAACTAATCGTTAACCATTCAGGGAATACTTCGCCGTTCTTTCTCTTATTCCAAATCTCGCCTTTCCACCGCCCTTTATTCGAAATCTCACTCCACATTTCGTTATAAAACTCCTGATTGTGCAGGCCAGATTGGAGAATGTTTGGATTCTTCCCAACTACCTCCTCTTCAGTATACCCTGTTACAATCTGAAAAGCTGGATTTACTGAAATGATCCGACCTTTCTTATCTGTTATAAGAACACCCTCACTAATATTTTCAAAAATTTTATCGGCCAATAAGAGCTCGTTCTCAGACTTTTTCTGATGCGTAATATCTTCTAAAATAGCCAAAAAATATCTAGTTGAATCAGATTGTAGGACTTTCTGTAGCTTTAGCTTAGCAATAAAATGATTTCCTGACTTTTTAACTGTATGTACTTCACCCATCCACTTGCTTGACAGATTCAATTTACTCCAGATTTCCAAAAATTCCGTTCCTTGTTTGAATAAAACAGAAAAATGACTCCCTACTAGTTCCTCAGATTTAAAACCTGTAATCGATTCAGAAGGTTGATTGCATGTCAAAATAATCCCTTCATCATTCAGTATAAATACGGCCACTTCGATATGCTGAAACACTAATTCTGATAATGTCAATTGTTCTCCAAGGTTTAAGAACGTATCTTGATTCTTCACCTTTTTTCCCCCATTGTAGATCCCAAAATATTGATGTTGTTTTACCATAGGTGCACTGCTCCCGTGTAGTTACCTTTTATATAATAGTAACTGAATTCATGTTTTATCGAATTCATAAAATTGGTGCCTCTTATCGTTTGGGATAGCCTTATGCAACTATTCAAAACGCAATTCGTTATAACAATACTAATAATAATACAAAAGCCCTCCTCATAGAAGGAGAGCTATGGAAATTCTTTTTTAATTATGCATGGATAACGTTCTGTAAGCCATGTTCTGTGCCTTCGTACTTCAAACGATTCATCATCTCGTACAAAGGTGGTAATCATCTATCTACAGACCGAAGTCTGTCCTTTCCCTCGTTCATTTCCGAGGAGAAAGGTGCCCCTACCATAATTTGGGTTTCTCGCTCGTGGGGTTTACCGCGTTCCACTCTCTTCATTTCTGAAGAGACTACGTCACTGTGGCACTTTTATAGGTACTCTTGCCATATCCTATTAGGACTTAGGCAATTTCCCAGCCGTCAATCTTCACGATTGCCTTGGCTTATTGTTTCGCCAAGCACGAACACTACAAGCATCTCAGCTTGTGCGAGCATGGACTTTCCTCTACAAATAAGCATTCACTCATTTGCAGCGATTACCCGAACGTTATCTTCATAACACTGATAATTATAAATGAACCATTTAAAAAGTTCAATGGAAATTCAATACAACGATGGAAGCTCATCAATCAAACAATTTGCTTCCGAAAACATGTCTTTCCAAATTAGACAGTCTTTTTAAAATATCGTAATTTGTCGTGCCAGCCATTGCTTGTGGAGTAGGTACGTTTCTTCTAGCACTTTCTTCAAACTGTCTTTTCAAACGAAGGTTTTCTTGTCGAAGCTCTTCAATTTCCTGATGAAATGTTTCATAATCTTTAATGATTAAATCCAAAAACTGATCCACTTCTTCTTGTTTATATCCTCGCATAGCCGTTTTAAATTCTTTTTCAAGAATATCCTTTGCGGTTAAATGAATTTTATCGGATAGCATGTAGCTCACCTCAGTACTTTCAACAATTATCAAATGAGTATTATATGAGTATCATACAGTAAATAAAGGAACTCCCAATATGAGAAATTACACTTTCCTCTATTTTTTCAAAATACGCGCATTTTGTCAATTTTTCTGGTATACTTTCCTTTTATCGCCAATATTAAGTTTTCCATCGATGTGTTGAATATTAATCATTCCCAAGTTGTTCTTCTTCCACTACTTGCTGAAGATCATAGAAAGTAATTTGCCATATCGGAAAGTCTTTTTGCTCCTGAAGCTTTTTGGCTTCCTGCCAAACATATTTTGGCGTTCCTTCTTTTTCTTCATCATATAGTATTAACAAACCATCGCTCTTTTGTAAAAGAAATTGATTTTTTTGTTTCAGTTGAGAAGGGTTTTCATATGGTTTTTTTGATATAGAATCGACAAAATCGGCTCCTATCAATATGCCCTCGTAATATTCCTTATTCTCCTGACTCCAATTTTTCTCTTGTTCTAGAAAGGGAGTTAGTACAGCTAGCTTTAGTTCTGGAAAGCTCTCCTGCATTTCCTGTACAGCTTCTCCGGCCCAAAGCTCCACACCCAACTGTCCTGAAATGATTACCCATTCTAACCCCGCTTCTACTAATGGGAGCATGGATTTCTTAATGGCTCTCTTAATATATGTAACACCTTTATGATTGTTTTTGAATATCCCAAGCTCATGGGCTTTATAGCCTGTAACGAAAAGAACTTTCACTCTTCGAGACCTCCAAGACCGTTCTCATTTTATAAATAGTGCCTAACCCATCCTGCGATTGAAACTGAAATAATTATAGGGCCTATAGTCCAATAATACATTTTGATTCCACATTAACGGGCAGTATGACCCCCACTGATGGAAGTTTCACTTTATGTAGATTTTTTCAAAAAAGGAACAAGGGCTGAAATCAGCCCTTGAAAATTAACAGCAGTGCGGTGGTCTAGGTGGGCAAAAACCCGGGTGATGATGCGGGTGATATGCCGGTGATACCATTGACGGAGGTCTACACATTACATGTTGATTACAACATTTGTTCACCACAGATTGAGTGTGTGGGAAATGGTGTTGATGCTCATAAATATGCTGATTTACATTCGTTGTGTGACTAGGATGCACATGAGGTACAATATGTTTCATCACATTTGTGTTAACAAAGTTTTGTGTCGGATGCATGACAGTAGGCATGACTTGTGTAGGTGCTACTTGAGTAGGACCCATTTGTGTTGGACACATAAAAGCCGGACTTACAGCCATTGGCGCATATTGTGCTCCCATTACAGCAGGCATTGGTGCGCATTGCGCCCCCATTCCCGCCGGTACATTAGCCATTCCCGCCGGAATATTAGCCATTCCTGCTACTCCCTTTGGTTTATACATATTTTCCATCAGAGTGTCCCCTTTCCTCATAGTTTTGTATTACATTAACAGACTATGAAAGGAAAAAGGTTGCTGTACTAGTCAAATGACCTAATTTATAATAAAAAAGTATAGAATCTATCCTTCATTGCAGAGAATAAAAATGCAGTTAAACAAACTACCACGAAAAACAAAAATAAAATCGTTCTATACACCGTATTAACCCCGCTTTACATAATGAACTCACACATTTTTACATTTTACTCTTCTCTTCATTGTTCGACAATATTTTTTAAAGAATTGTTCTAATCTTTTTTTCATAATTGAATTTCTTACAAATAGAATGTGCGCGAAATATATTTCACGTAGACCATAACATTTTTATTTATTAGGGACGTATTGTTTTTCTTCTTTTTCTCTCCAATCTGCCTATTCTTACCGCAACGTCCTTTAATAATGCTTCTTTTTTCCGAGAGGGATACCCGTTATAATTCAGCAATTCTGTTTCTATTGCTCGTGAATAGCGCAAGGCTTCCTCCATATTTTTTTCATGGTGTTCACTCCATTTTGCCAGCTCTAAAAGGGATTCAATTCTCTGTTTTTCATTTCCTGAAGTACTGACTTCCTTCCACAGCTTCACGGCTTCATCCAATCGTTTTTGCCTTTTATATTCTCTGGCTAATGAACATTTTGCTGATACATTCTCTTCAACCAAATGACTATGGATGATCGTTTCATAAGCTTGGACAGCCGCATCCTTCTCCCCGATATACGACAACCATTCAGCCACCTGCAGTGAATCCTCGGTTAATTCTTTAGGATTGGACAAAATCTGCCTAGATAGATGGATATATAAGCATATAAGCGAAAGAACATCCCATTCATTATGCTTGATTACCCCAAATAATGCTTCAGGATCCTTTCTTTCTACGTAATCAAAATAAATATAAGGAGCCAAATAACCAGGAATATCTTCTGTTCGATGTACACCGAGCTTTTCCTTTTCTACGATCGAGAGCTTAACCCTTTCCAGCTTGTCCTTCCAAAGCCTGCGCGAGGCATGATATAAATCAAAATGGCCGAAAGACGGCAGCTTAGGGACATGTTCTTTAATAAGCGTATGCCGGCTTTTTACCTGAGGCCAATCGAATGCTTTTCCGTTGTAAGTGACAAGGGTATCGTATTGAACACTATTTAAAAAGCTGTAATACAACGGGACTTCATTACCAGGCTGAGGTAGAATATGCTGTTTGACCACCACTTCATTCCCATCAAAAAAGGCATACCCTAATAAAAAAATGGTTGTCCCTGCCCCTCCAGCAAGTCCAGTTGTTTCCGTGTCAAAGAAAAATAAATCTTCATGAGTTAATCCTTTACAAGATAAGGGATGGTCAATCTTACTTTCATTCCATTGTTTAACAACATCCATTAGCTGTGAAAATTGGTAGTTTCCATGCTTGTGGTCCAATCTGTATCTTGATTCCCTGATGAAACAGTAATCTCCATCAAGCTCATATATGCTTGTAGCATTTGCCTGCCATTTTTCCCAAAAAGGAATCTTTTCCTGAAACTGAGGAGTGTGAAGGTCTTCTACTCTTTTATCTAAATCCAACGAAAGGTGATTTTTCATTCTATTTAGTTTATTTTTTAAAGACATACCATTCCTCCGTAGTTATTGTGAGAGGAAACCATTTAATAGAGAGATACTATCCTTTTTAGCAGTGTTTGAGGAAGTATCTGTTCCGATACAAGACGGACATCCCGTCTCACATGGGCAGTTTTCGATTAAAGCTTTTGTCCCTCTCAAAATTTCGTCGGTGATTTCAAATACCTTCTCACTAAGCCCAATTCCCCCTGGATATCGGTCATAAATAAAAATAGTCGGACGTTCATTATGAGCAGCTTTTACCTGTGGATACACATGGATATCATGAACGTCACACATGACATATAAAGGAATCATGTAGTTTAATGCTTGACTCACTCCGATTAAACCTTGTTCTAATCGGCTTTCATCCCACTCTTTATTTTCTTTTAAAGAAAGGATGCAAGCAGAAGTATGAAGCTCTTCCTCTGGCAGTGTAATCGGTCCTGACCCAATGTTTTCATGTGTTTCAAATTTTATCTTTTTAAATAATGTAGCCAGGGCCCGTACCGACACATCGCCAAATCCTATGTGTGAGGAGTAAAGATCTTTTTCTTTATCAATTTCAAGAACCGACAATGAGACAGCTAGATTAGCATCTGTATAATAATCTACATTGACTTCACGAACGTATGCTTTTTTCTCTTCCCAATCGAGATATTCAACCTGATATTGGACTCCTTGATGAAGATAAATGGCTTCATCATGTAACAGCGTCATGGCACTAAATCGATCCATTTCTCCGATTACCTTATTATTCGGAGAATCCGTCTGATCGATAATGACAACATTCTCTTGAGAAGCAGAGCGCAAGCTAATGTTATGGGCCGGAAAGGCATCATTCATCCAATACCACTTTTCACCGTTACGGTGCAATACTCTTTCTTCTGTTAAAAACTCAAGAATGTCTTCAATTTCTAGGCTGCCAAAGCGTTCACCAGTAGAAAAAGGCAATTCATAGGCTGCACATTTAATATGATCGACAAGAATGACGAGGTTGTCTGGATTGATTCTCGCTGTTTCAGGATTTCGATTGAAAAAATAGTCGGGATTTTGAATGATATATTGATCCAAAGCATTTGAGCTGCCCACCATAATAATGACCGCTTCCCCATGTCGTCTTCCTGCGCGACCTGCCTGCTGCCACGCGCTGGCGATCGATCCAGGATACCCTGTCATAATACATACCTGAAGCTGTCCGATATCAACTCCAAGCTCCAGTGCATTCGTGCTGACTACCCCGTATATGGAGCCCTCTCTTAATCCTTTTTCAATTTCCCTCCGCTGCTTTGGAAGGTAGCCTCCTCGATAGCCACGAATGGACTTTGGACCAAGTTCTTTTGAAACCAATTCTTGAAGATAGGTTAATAAAATCTCAACCCTCACCCTGCTTCTTGCAAACACGATGGTTTGAATTCGATTTTTTAAAAACTCCATGGCAAGGTTTCTTGCCTCCAAAACTGCACTTCTTCGAATATTCAGCTGTTTATTGATGATTGGTGGATTATAAAAAATGAAATGTTTCTTGCCGCTTGGAGCACCGTTGTTTGAAATGAGTGTCATATTTTCTTCTGTGAGCTGTTCAGCCAATTCTTTCGGATTGGCAATCGTAGCCGATGTACAAATAAACACTGGATTGCTTCCATAAAAATTGCATATTCTC
This sequence comes from Peribacillus tepidiphilus, assembly GCF_009466385.1. GTDB lineage: Bacteria > Bacillota > Bacilli > Bacillales > DSM-1321 > Bacillus_BN > Bacillus_BN tepidiphilus. The sequence continues at coordinate 67,239 of NZ_WIAQ01000001.1, forward strand.
TTCAGCCTTCGAATGACGTTGGCCGTGTGGCTTCCAAAAACCCCGCGATAAATGTGCAACTCATCGATGACAACATATTTTAGGTTTTCAAATAATGAAACCCATTTTGTGTGATGGGGAAGGATGCCTGAATGCAGCATATCCGGGTTCGTAATGACAATATGACCGGCTTTCCGAATTCTTTGACGGATGTTAGATGGAGTATCTCCATCATATGTATAGCTGTTAATGTTTACATCCATTTCGGTAATTATTTCATGAAGTTCACTTTTTTGGTCATAGCTTAAAGCCTTCGTTGGAAATATATATAGCGCTCTTGAATGAGAGTCTTCCAAAATAGATTGGATGACCGGAAGATTGTAGCATAGTGTTTTTCCAGAGGCAGTTGGCGTAACAGCTACGAAACTTTTTTTATTCATTGCTGCTTCGAAAGCAGAAGCTTGATGTGTGTATAATTCTTGTATTCCGCGCTTCCTTAATGCATTGGTGATTCTTTCATCCATGTTTTCTGGAAAAGGAACCGTTTTTGCAGGCCGTTCTTCAATCGTATGCCAATGGACAATTCGGTCTTTATGATTTTCACTATGTTTTAGTTCATCGATTAATTCAAGAAGGTCTTTTCTTAACTTCAATTCTTTCACCTCATTTATTCTATTTTAGCGAATAAATGTTCGCAAAAAAAGAGGAAGGATTGAATTTCCTCCCTCTCTGGGGTTTCTTCATTGATGACTTTGAATAAAACGATGGATGATTTCAGCAGCTTGATTAGGCTCTTCTAGCATTCCCATATGACCTGAATGCTCCAAAATAGTAGTGGTCACATGAGAAGCAGTAACAGATAATGTTCTTTCAACAGAAATGACCTTATCATTTCTTCCTGCAATTAACAGTACAGGAGTGTGGCTATTTTTTACTACGGAATGGCGGTCAGGTCGATTTCGCATAGCTTTTAAAGCGTAAATAGCCCCAGCTGGAGATGTTTCATAACCGATTTTCTTTATGTTTTCTACAACATTTGGATGCCGCTCTAAAAATTCATCTGAGAATAGCTTTGGTATTAACCCATCAATAAACGAAGCCATACCTTCCTTTTCGATGGTTTCAATTGCTTTATTTCTTCCATGCTTTGCCTCATCGCTATCTGGGTATGCTGTCGAATGAAACAATGAATAACTGGCGAGTTTTGATGGAAACAGTTCAGCAAAGGCAAGTGCAACGTATCCTCCCATCGAATGTCCAATTAAATGGATGGAGCTTATCGATTTTTGTTCTAGAAAATCATTGACGTCTTTAGCTAAATCCTCTATTTCAAATGAAGCTTCACCTGCTTCAGAGTCACCGTGTCCCCTTAGATCAATGGCAAGGACCTTAAAATTTTTGGATAACAGTGGAATAAGCTCCTTCCAATAATCCTTGCTTCCACAAAAGCCATGAAGAAGCACAATCGTCTCTCCCTGGCCTTCTTCTATGTAAGCAAGTTGAACGTTTCCTACTGACTGTTTTTTCATGTCTTTACCTCCAAAATTTTTTACTATTAGTCATTCCCTTTCTCTATTCTACTAAACTTTGGGAATAAGGAGAAATCATTCAAATAGCTTCATACAACAGATATAATAGAAATAATGAGTTTATTGTAGGAGGTTTTTATGGAGAAATTCTTTGCTCTGAAAAATGCTTCTCTATTTAATGAGTTGTCATCAAGCGAACTGAAATTGATCGAGAATATTTCGATTTCCAAGAATTTTAAAAAAGGGGAGCATATATTTTTTCAAGGCGATCCACTGGTGAATGTATACTTTATTCAAGAAGGATTGGTAAAAGTATACCGTAACGATGCAAACGGACGTGAACAGATTGTTTCGATCTTATCAAAGGATGAGCTTTTTCCCCATATCGGTTTCTTTCGGGACGGAACATATCCAGCATTCGCACAAGCTATAGAGCAAACAAAAATGATCAGGATTCCCAAAAATCGTTTTGAAGAAATTTTGATCGCAAATCCAGAGCTATGCGTAAAGCTATTTAAAGTGCTTGGTGAAAAAATTATCGATCTTCAAACTCGACTTGAAGCGCAAATTTTGAATAATACATATGAGCAAATCATCAAGCTTCTCATTCGATTGGGAGAATCTCATGGAAAGAATATGAAAGATGGAAAGGTATATCTTGATGTAAATGTAACAAATCAAGACTTAGCTAAAATGATCGGAACCTCTCGTGAAAGCATAAGCCGGACCTTCAGCAAGCTAAAAAAACAAAAACTATTATTTGAAGAGAAGTCGGGCTACTCCTTTTATCCGGAGGGATTATTAAAAGAACTCCTTCAATAAAATAAGGAGGATGGCTGTAAATCCATCCTCCTTATTTTTCTATATAAAAAACCCCTAATGTGTTGACTATTTTGCTGAAAGAGATAGCATCGCTTGCATATCTTCTTGGGCATTGCCGATCAGTTTTAAACGAAATGTTTCCTGAAGGACTTTCAAAACCCCTTCTGAAATGAATTCAGGTGGTTTAGGTCCAATGCGGATATCCTGAATACCTAGGCTAAACAAACCAAGTAAAATGGCTACGGCTTTTTGTTCAAACCAAGAAAGTACAATGCTTACAGGCAATTCATTGACTGAGCATCCAAAAGCTTCAGCTAGTGCGCCGGCAATCTTAATGGTCGATACGGAGTTGTTACATTGCCCAAGGTCAATATATCGTGGAATATTAGTACCTGGCACAACTCCATAATCTACGTCATTGAAACGGAATTTCCCACAAGAGGTCGTCAAAATTACGGTTTCCAGCGGCAAAGATGTCGCTAGCTCACGGTAATATTCCCCACCTTTACCTGGTGCGTCACAACCTGCGATCACAAAGAAGCGTTTAATTTTCCCCTCTTTGACTGCTTCAATTACCTCTGGAGCAATTCCTAATACCGTGTTGTGGTGGAAGCCAGTTAAAAGCTTTTCATCGCTTTCGATATTTGCTTCAGGTAGCTCCAATGCTTTTTCGATAAGTGGAGTAAAATCATCGTTTACAATTTTCGTGACACCCTCAAGTCCAGCTACCTCATAGGAGAAGAATCGGTCCGCATAAGTCCCTTTAATTGGCATTACGCAGTTTGTTGTAGCCAAAATGGCGCCTGGGAATTTCTCGAATAATCTTCTTTGATCATACCATGCTTTTCCAATATTCCCTTTTAAATGAGGATACTTTTTCAAAGCAGGGTATCCGTGTGCAGGCAACATTTCAGAATGAGTATAAATGTTAACACCCTTACCTTCTGTTTGTTTTAAAAGCTCTTCTAAGGCAAATAAATTATGCCCTGTAACAACTATGCATTTACCTTCAATTTTGTTTTGGGTAACTTGAATAGGCTCCGGAATTCCCAACCTTTCTGTATGGGCTTTGTCTAAGAGCTCCATTACCTTAATGGCGGCAGTTCCTACTTTCATAGCCATGTCAATATGCTCTTGAACGTTGAAATTAGAGTTTGTAAGGGTCATATACAGCGCTTCGTGTGTAACCTTATCTACAAATGGATCGGTATACCCAAGCTGTTGGGCGTGTGTTCTGTAAGCTGCAATCCCTTTTAAAGCAAATACAATAGTGTCCTGCAGACTGGCAATCGTTTCATCTTTTCCGCAAACTCCCATGATCCTACAACCGCCTGTTGGCGTTTGCTCACATTGATGGCAAAACATCTTCATTTCCCCTCTCAATCTTTCTCGGTTTCATTTTATGATCCAAAATACGCCAGCATTGTGATTTGAATCACATCAACAAAGAGTTCAAAATTTGTACATATTTACTTTGTATAGCATACTTTTAAAATCACAATTCTAGGGTAAACGCATAGGATAATTACGAAGGGCTACTGCCTATCGTGAAAGGAAGGAGAGATCATCATGTCGCAAAAGGAAGATGAAAATAAATGGTTGACTAAAAGTGGAAAACAAGACCTCTTTACGGATTGGATTAGTGCAATGGATCGGTTATTTTCAGAAAAGCCGCTTAATGGCATTCTTCAATCGATGGATGAATTTTTTTCAAATGCAAGCTTTTCAAAATCTATTCCGATTGAACTTGATGAAAACCAGTATCATTATATTGTCAGAGCAAAATTACCCGGAATAAAAAGACAGCAAATTGATCTGGAGCTTCATAACCAATCATTATTGATTACCGTTCAAAATGAGGAAACCATAGCGACTGAAAACAATCAAAACCATAGTCAATACAAAAATTATACCTACAATAAGATTTCGCGAAGCATTACTTTTGCAAAACCAATCGATTCTTCTAAAATAAAAGCCAATCATCAGGATGGTCTTTTAGAAATTGTAGTACCGAAAATCAAAGGAAAGCCTATAAATATTGAATAATCGATAAAGGCTGGCTCATTTTATGTGCCAGCCTTTCTGTTTATTTTATATTTCTATTACTTTAGAAAGATATCTACTTTTTTCCTTTTCTTTGATACAAGCAGCCTTAAAGCCTAGGTCTTAAATATGCTACCTAGACTTTTGACCATTCCCGAAACTTGATTAAGGGTTCCCATCATTTGCCCTGCAGTATTCATCATTTTATTAATATCTATTGATCCATCCTGTGTTTTAAATTGATTCATGACAGATTGAAAACCCGAAGCCTGAGGTTTTTGCATAAAGCTTTGCTTTGGATAAGGATTCGGAAAAGATATTCCTGAATAATTCACATTTTCCGGAGGTTGAAGCGGATTATCAAACCAACTCTTTTGCTGCTGAACGGGTTGGAAAGGCGAAACCGGTAAAGGAAATGGCAGGTTTTGTGGCAAACCTTGGTACGGATTTGGTTTGTGTGGAACTTGAAACGGAATTTGTGGCATTTGTGCTGCGTTCATTGGCATCGGATTTGGTACAGGAATTTGAGAATATGGATTCGATGAATAAGGCTGAATCGCATTCTGATAAGCTTCCATCCCTTGAAAACCACCATTTTCATTTCCCGTAGTCATCATCTGTCCCTGAAGATTTTGAGGCATTGAATAATGGTTCATATACGGATTTCCCATCATTACCTGAGCAGGATTGATGTGACCAACTACAGATTCTTGAGGGGACCAGTTTCGCATTTCAGGCTGAAAAAAAGGATGATAGGAATTCATAATTACCCTTCTTTCTCAATCGTGATATTCGCTGATAGTACTATATGATTTTTTACCCAAAATGGTGAATCGATAGACTTTACGAAAAAGCAATTTGTAAACCAATATCCTTTTAAAATAAAAATAGGCATCTCTTTTTTGAGATTAGCCTATTAAAAACTTTTATATTAAACGAATGTTTATTTGATTTATGTGAAAACTCTCTTGATTTTTGTGACTATAACTTCAAAACAAATCATTGTAATCGAGCAGTTCGTACACGTTTCTCGTGAAAGAATGATTTAATTACCATGCACACAGTCCGAAACATGTTTTAAAATATTTTTTAATTGGAAATCAACCGATTGGTAATGGCTTTTGAAACGGTTGTAGCTCGTTTTTGGATAAAACGCTTGAACCGCTATCATATTTAAATTTTCGACGGTTTGTATACACTGAATAAGATGGATATAGCGGGGATTTTCTTTTTTTATCCAATTTCCCATTAGCTCAAGCCATTTTTCACTAGTACCTTGCACTTCATCTGCAAATGGCTTTACTTGTTGATAAAAATCTGGTTCTTTATCATTTCTTCTTGTCTCTTCAAAGATTTCATTACATCTATTATTTAAACGAATCAGATCATTTGTCGCTGATCTTACATTTTCATAATCCATTTTATACACCTGCTATCTTCATATATGATGGTCTTAGTATATAAAATGTAAAAGTTGCTGTAAAATATCTTTAATGTAAAGCAACAGTTGCTTTAAGTGAACCGCATGCTTTCATATAACGCAATTTTTGAGCTTGATCCTGGATGGATTCCGCTTTTTCGGTCAGCTTTTCATAAAGATTATGGATCACTTCAAGTTCTGCCATTTCTTTATTCTCTATCATTTCACATTCCTGCTTCACTGTGAGTGAGATATTTTCCTCTAACGCATCTAATTGTTCATTCAATTGATCGATCATCGCTAATATTTCTGATTTGCTGATTATTTCAGTTTTCATAAATAAGCCTCCTTTAATACGTTTCTCCATCTAGTGAAAACACGGTATCTTGATTGTATTGTAGGTATAATTCTGTACTTTTTTTCTGACACCTTCCCCATTGACAAAACTAGAAGAGAATCGTCAAAGAAAGTGTTTTTTTGCGATGAATACATGTTTTTTCGACAGAGCTAGTCGAATGAAAAGGATTTTATTGCAAAAGCTACATATAGGAGGTGTCTATGATGACAAAAAATAAACAAAACGACAAGCAAAACAAAAAGAATGGCGCAGAAACGAAGGCTGCGTACGGCAACCCTAAATTAACAGGCCCTGATCGCCCTTCCACTTAGAAAAGCTAAAAAGCGCCCGACTAGCTCTACTAATAGGAACAATAAGGACCGGTTCAAAGCGTGCAAAACTGGCCGCTTTGAAACCGGTCCTGTTCATTCATACATGTCTTTGACAAAGTAGTTTTCAACCGCTAAGAGTGCTTGTAGCTGTTTTTGTTTCTTCTGATACCATTGAGACAGTAAGATCGGTTCTCTCATTTTAGGCTCTCTAAACCATTTATTTTTAATGCTAGTTGATTGATCCCATTTGTTAGGTATACTGATTTGGTGGGTAATAATGGGGTACGTACAGCGTAACATGGGGGTATCTTTCATTTTTTTATTTGCAAAGTACTGTTCATAATCATATCTTGAGCCAGTAGGCTCTGTGTTTTGGGCAAAATCATAAAATGCCGGGAAAAGTTCAGGGGTAAATAATATTTCAGACAGTCTCTTCCCGAGTTCAATCCGAACATCTACCTTTCTGAAATTTGAGACTGAGGACCCGAACAATTGCCCTTTTCTTGTAGGAAACAAGACGGAGCTGAAGTGCATAAAATCCTGAAAATTGAAAACAAGGGATCGAAAAACCTTTCTATTATAAAAGGTATTCTCTATAACTGGTCGCTGAATGACATGCTGTTCATTAATGATTAATGAGATGATTAATCTTTTTTCATCTCTTTTTTTCCAGAATCTCATCCATTCACCTATGATAAAAGATGAAATATTTAAATATTTCGCAAGGTGAAACAAAGGCTTGCCTGAAATCGTCGAATAATGATAGAGCAAAAGCTGGGGATACGCATCGGAAAAAATAAGCCAATTTGCTCTTTCATAGGTTAAAAACAAAGTTCTTCTAAAGCTTTTGGATAATACTTTTGGATACCAATAGCCTTCAAGATCGCACATATTGTACCCTGCGTTTCTAGATACCATGCCGGCTAAAAATGCCCATTTTATTTCAGGGTACGTTCCAAAATATTTTTCGTATGCTTTAGTTCTTGATATATTATCCTTATTCCCTTTTTCCGTCGATTTTTTGATTGCAATTAACAAAGCTTCTTCATTTTTTTGAAGAATGGCCATATCATCACCCGATGTTCGAATTCCTGTAAAAATAATCTAACATTCCTATGGTTCATCGTTTTGAAAAGTTTTATACTACATTTTCGACGCTTTTCTGATAAGATATATGAGTGGTGAAGGAGGTATGAATTTGATTATTAACTACCCGAATGGAAGAAAATTTGTTTCAAACACTACACCTTCATCTGAAAAACAAACAAAAAAAATCAGCTATTCAAATCGGGGGATGACCTTTGAGGAGGATCTAAACGAAACGAACCAATATTATTTGACACATGGTCTCGCGGTTATACACAAAAAGCCGACACCTGTTCAAATTGTTGATGTCCATTATCCAAAGAGAAGCGCAGCCGTCATTAAGGAAGCTTATTTTAAGCAAGCTTCAACAACGGATTATAATGGTGTTTATAAAGGTAAATATTTAGACTTTGAAGCAAAGGAAACACAAAATTCCACATCATTTCCTTTGAAAAATTTTCATGAGCATCAAATTGAGCATATGAAAAATGTGTTGAACCACAATGGAATTGCTTTTGTTCTGCTTAGGTTTTCTAAAGAGGACGAAATTTACCTCATGAGAGCAGCCGATTTAATCACCTTTTGGAATCGAATGCTTTCTGGTGGGAGAAAATCAATTACAAAGGAAGAAATTAAATCTCTTTGTATATCCATTCCAATCGGTTTTCAACCGAGAATTGATTATTTAAAGGCTGTTGATCAGCTAATAGAGGAAAGTTTATAACGAAAGGCAGGTTCATCTATGTCTGAGAATTATAAAACGAGAACAGAAAAAAGAAGATTAAGTCAGGCTAAAAAAACAAGCAAGAAAAAGCCTAAAGGACTTTTCAAAAAATTATTATTAACCTTACTTGTTATTTGTATAATTGGCATGGTTAGTGGAGCTGCTACTTTTGCTTATTTTATAAGCACTGCTCCAAAAATTGATGAAGGTGCATTAAAAGACCCATTGTCCACAGTAGTAAAAGACCGTAATGGAGATGTGGTAGTTGAGCTTGGAAAAGAAAATCGAGAATTTGTTCCGTTTGAAGAAATTCCAAAGGTTGTCGAAGAGGCATTTTTAGCAACTGAGGATGTCCGCTTTTATAAGCACCACGGTGTGGACGTTTTTCGACTTGGTAGTGCTGTTGTGGCTAACTTTACGCAAGGTTTTGGTTCTCAAGGGGCTAGTACGATTACTCAGCAGCTTGTAAAACGCTCTTTCTTGACCCCTGAAAAAACGTTAAAAAGAAAAGTACAAGAATTATGGCTTGCTTTTCAAATCGAACAGCGATTTACAAAAGAAGAAATTTTTGAAATGTATGTGAACAAAATATACTTTTCAGAAGGTGCATATGGTGTAGCTACTGCAGCAAAGGTTTACTTTGGAAAGGACCTGCAAGAATTAGAGCTACATGAAGCAGCCTTGCTTGCAGGACTTCCACAAAGCCCGAACAACTATAATCCATTTGAACATCCTGATAAAGCAAAGAAAAGAAGAGATATCGTCCTTATGCTTATGAATAAGCATGGCTTTATCAGCAAGGAGGATATGAAGGCAGCTCAAGCGATTCCTGTACAATCAACACTTGTGTCTGAAGAAAAGAGAGAAAAAGATACGAAGCCTTATGATGCATTTATTGACCAAGTGATTGACGAAGTAGAACAGCTTGGTGACTATAATATTTTTACAGACGGGCTGGAAGTTCATACAACTTTAGATCCAGAAGCTCAGGAATATGTATATAATCTTTTAAACACAGAAGAAATGATTCATTATCCAGACGATGAAATGCAGGCCGGTATTACGGTACTAGACACGAAAACTGGTGAGATTTTAGCAATTGGAGGCGGAAGAAACCAAAAGGTTAAGCGCGGTTTCAACTTTGCCACTGATTTAAAACGCCAGCCAGGTTCGACAATCAAGCCGATTCTCGATTATGGTCCGGCCATCGAATATTTAAAATGGTCCACTTACGAGCAAATTGTCGATGAACCTTACACGTATTCAGATGGTACAAAGATTAATAACTATAACAAAAAGCATTACGGACAAATATCTGCCCGTGAAGCGCTAGGGCGTTCATTAAATATCCCTGCCCTTAAGGCCTTCCATGCTGTAGGGCTTGAAAAATCCAGAGAATTTGGTTTAAGACTTGGTATGCCATTAAAAGAACATATGGTTGAGGCGAATGCAATTGGCGGTGGAGAAAGAATTTCTCCGTTACAACTCGCAGGAGCGTATAGCGCATTCGGAAATAATGGCATTTATATAAAACCACATGCTGTAACCAAAATTGTCTTGCGAGATAAAAATACGGAAATCAAAACAAAGCCTGAGCCAGAAGTTGCTATGAAGGATTATACAGCCTTTATGATTACAGATATGCTGAAAAGCGTTCTTAAGGAAGGCTATGGAACAGGCCGGGCTGCAAATATCAGTCAATTACCTGTCGCCGGAAAAACGGGTACAACCAACTATACAGAAGAATATAGGCAAAAGCATGATATTCCAAAAGGAGCAACGAAGGATGCATGGTTTGCCGGTTATACAACAAACTTCACAATCGGCATCTGGACTGGATATGCCGATGAGAAAAACTATTTAGATTCCGAATCTGATGATATCGCAAAGAAATTGTTTAAAAACTTAATGTCTCATTTGTCTGAGGATGTAGTAACAAAGGATTTCAAAAAACCTTCAAGCGTTGTAAAGGTAGGCATTGAAAAAGGAACCAACCCTCCAAAACTTGCTAGTGAATTTACTCCTGAAAGTGAAATTGTGTATGAATATTTTGTGAAGGGTACTGAGCCTACCCAAGTCTCTAAAAAATATGATAAGCTTGAGGCACCAAAAAATGTAAGAGCTACTTATGATGAAAAGACGAACGAAATTCTCCTTGAATGGGATTATCCAGAAATGGAGGATAAAAAGCCTATTTTTGAAGTAAAAGTGAGCCTGGATGAAGGACCAGAGCAAGTCTTATCTGTAACAGAAGATAAAGCTCTAAAGCTCCAAAATCCAGTTGGTGGGGGCATCTACAAGTTCTCAATCACCGCATCCTTAGATGACCAAAAGAGTGAGCCAGCTACAACCAGCATCCAAATCCCTGATCCAATGGCAGATAATGAGGATCAGATAGAGGAAGATGAAAGCAATGGTCAAGGTGATGAGATTGATGAAGGTGTTGGAAATGGTGAAGGTGAGGATGTAGATGATGGTGAAGACGTTCCAGACGATTTAAACATCCCAGGTACTACCCCGCCCGGAAACGAAAATGATGGTACTGGTAAGACTCCAAGAAACGGAAAAACTCAAGGAACGGAAATTCACGGCGGTACCAGAAACGAAGGTAACAACATAAATGGAAACGTGAGCGTACAACCAAATCAAAATCTACACAAAAACACCACCATTTCCAGTGAAAATAATCAATAATAGCACAAAGGGGTTGTCTAAAAAGTCCCTAAAATGAAGCAAGTGGAGAAAAACGATCCGTTTTTCTCCACTTGCTTTTGTGTTATTTGGATTTTTCTTTGAAAGTGCTGGCGGATGCCTGCTACTTTCAGTATGTTGTGGGCTAATGCCAAAATCCCAAACTCAATATACAGCTTGTCGAGACCCCGCAAAGAAAATCTGCGAAACGACCGATTGGCCTTGATGTGACAGAACACACTTTCTACTTCGACTTTGCGCCGAGCGTAGATTGCGGCTTTCTCTTCACATTCAAGGGCTGTTTTTGCCTTCGCTTTCTTTTCTTCGAAGACGGTATTCCAGTGAACTTGACGATTTCCCTTTGCTTTCGTACACTACTTCCGCTTTTTTAAGGCTTGTTGTTTATAATAGATTTTCTTAAGCTCTTCCATTAATTCATTAAGCTGAATAAATGAGTGATACAGATTTGGTCTTGTCATAATAAAATTCATCCGCTCTTGCCAATTTACCGGTTTATAGGTAAAAGATTCAGAAACAGATTCCCAGTCTTTAAGTTCAACTGGTTGTTGGTTTTGCCAAAACATAGCGCATAAGCATTGTGCAATTCCTTGCACCATCAGCTCTTTTGATTGATCTTTTTTACGTTCTGAAAAGAATCCTTCCAATCGGCTTTTTATTACTTCCCATTCTTTAAAGATCCTAGGAATTATTTCATCTTGAAGCCATGGCCTGTAAGCATCAATATTTGAATAAAATAATAATTCGTATGGAAATTTACTGTACTGGACCTCATCGTTCCAATCATGATAGCGAGAAGCATTAAGCTCCACAGTGGTATTCTGTCCATAAAACAATAGATTTTCCATATTTTCTGGTATGGTAATAGACACTTTATTCTCCATGCTTCCTTTTTCCTTTTAACCTCTTTTTTCCCTCACGACAAAGATGCTGTAAGGGGCAAACTTCACATTGAGGATTTTGCGCTTTACAATGATAGCGTCCAAAAAAGATCATTCTGTGATGAGTGATTGACCACTCCTCTTTCGGAACCTTTTGCATAAGGGTCTTTTCTACCTCTAAAACGCTATCTTTCCATTTGCATATACCAAGCCTTTTTGAAACTCGTTCAACGTGGGTATCGACAGCAATAGCAGGAACACCAAACGCTACTGAAACAACAACATTTGCCGTCTTTCGACCGACACCCGGAAGCTTCATTAGTTCATCGCGATCGCTTGGCACTTCCCCGTTGTATTTTTCAATCAACATGGCGCATAGCTTCTGAATGTTCTTCGCCTTATTTCGATATAACCCAATTGAACGAATATCTTCCTGTAATTCTTCTAACGGCACTCTTAAATAATCTTCCGGCGTTTTATACTTTTGAAAAAGATTTTTCGTTACCTTATTAACAAGTGCATCTGTGCATTGGGCAGACAAAGCTACCGCAATGACTAACTCAAACGGATTTGAATGATTCAATTCACAATGTGCATCTGGAAACATTTTTGCCATCTCGTCAAGACAATAACGGATCTGTGCTTTGTTTAACATCATTTTCCCTCTATTTTTAGTTTTCTAGCCAATTGTAAAAAGGAAACTCCTTCTGTTCTGGTTGTTCCATCCATTTTCGTTCCCTTTTTTGATAGGCTCTAAATTTTTGAGCATACTCCTTGGCCTGTGCTTCGGTTTTAATTCCGTTTTTCTTCCATTCAAAAAGGATGCGATCAATATAACGGAAGTTTAACTTTCCTGATATGACAGCTTCCCGTAAAGCAGATTTTATTAGAGCGGGGTTGTCATGCTCGTCCATCCACATCCCAAGCGTTTCACATTCAAAAGGCGAAAGCGGTCGTCCGAATTCTTTTTCAAAAATTGAATAAAGGCTTTCTTCTTCCTTTTCTATATTTTTTGCTTCTGTTGCTTTTTGAAGAGCTAAAAAGTGAGTAACCATTTTTTCCTGCATCGGAAGTAACGAATATTTTTCAGTAAGTATGGAGTTCTCACTCATTTCTTCAATAATCTCGATATACCCCTTTTGAATAAGTTTTCTAAGTAAATTAAGACAATCCAAGGAGGATAGGGTCATTACTTCGGATATTTCATCAGGGGTCGGAAAATCATTTCCTTTATTTTGAAAATGATGCAGATGGATTAGGAGCATCATTTCTTGCTCGGTTAACCCCATTTTGGCATAGTGCTCCAAAAGAAAAGAAGGAATCGAAATGTTTCCTTCTTGTAGCCAAGCTAACAAATGTTTTATTGTCATAAAAAGACACCTCTTACATAAAAGTATAGCATGAAAATGGGTTGAAAACGAAACCAAAAGAGGCAAAAAGATTTTACAGTAGAGGAAAAAAACAAGGATGACGCATTAGTCATCCTTGTTCATTATAAAATCATGCTCTCATTTTTTTTCAATTAGATTGTTGAATCAGCTCGTGCTACTGATTAAGGATACAATCTGTTTAACAGACGTGGGAATGGAATGGTTTCACGAACATGTTCTACTCCGCTAATCCAAGCAACAGTTCTTTCAAGTCCCAATCCAAAACCGGAATGTGGAACAGAACCGTATTGACGTAATTCTAAATACCACTTATAAGCGTTCAAATCCAAATTGTGAGCTTCAATGTTCTGTTTTAAAAGCTCGTAATCATGAATACGCTCTGAGCCACCGATAATTTCTCCGTAGCCTTCAGGTGCAATTAAATCAGCACATAAAACGACTTCCTCACGTTCAGGGTCTGGCTGCATGTAAAATGGCTTTATCGTTTTTGGATAATGTGTAATAAATACAGGCTTATCAAAGCTTTCCGCAATGGCTGTCTCATGAGGTGCACCAAAGTCATCGCCCCATTGGATATCATCAAAGCCTTTTTCATGCAACAGTTTGATCGCTTCGTCATACGTAATTCGTGGGAAAGGAGCTTTAATGTTTTCCAGCTTAGATGTATCTCGTCCAAGTGTGTTCAATTCGAGCTTGCAATTTTTCAATACAGATTGAACGATATAGGATACATAGTTTTCTTGAACGATTAAGTTATCTTCGAATTGATAGAATGCCATTTCTGGCTCGATCATCCAAAATTCAATTAAATGGCGACGAGTCTTCGATTTCTCAGCTCGGAATGTCGGTCCGAAGGAGAATACTTTTCCAAGTGCCATTGCAGCAGCTTCCATATAAAGCTGTCCACTTTGAGAAAGATAAGCATCCTCATCGAAATATTTCGTTGCAAAAAGCTCTGTCGTTCCTTCAGGTGCACTGCCCGTTAGAATCGGCGGATCAACTTTTACGAAGCCTTCGTTGTTGAAAAATTCATATGTTGCCCGGATAATTTCATTCCGAATTTTCATCACAGCATGCTGACGCTTTGATCGAAGCCATAAATGACGATGATCCATTAGGAAATCTGTTCCGTGCTCTTTCGGTGTGATTGGATAATCAACAGACTCATGGATGATTTCGATGTTAGAGACAGCTAATTCATAACCGAACGGAGATCTTTCATCCTCTCTCACTGTACCTGTCACATAAAGTGAAGATTCTTGCGTGATGGATTTTGCTTTTGCAAAAACAGCTTCATCTACTTCGGCTTTTACGACAACCCCTTGAATAAAGCCTGTTCCATCACGAAGTTGTAGGAAAGCAATCTTCCCACTAGAGCGTTTATTGGATAACCAGCAGCCGATTGTTACTTGCTGGCCAACATATTTATGTACTTCTGCAATTGTTGTTTTCAACGTTACATTCCCTCCAAAAAAAATACAAGCTAATACCTCTTATATTATACATATGGGTAATCATTCAAGCAATGTGATCAAAAATGGCAAACATTCGTTTTAGTAAACCAATTTGCTCTATAAAAGCAACAAACTTTACGAAAACAGCCGATTCCTAAGATTCTCTATTCTCCCTAAAGAGCAAAGAAAGCCAAGCATTCCATTGGATGCCAGGCTCTCATTCTTTATTTTCTTTTAGATTCAATAAAGCTATGGATGCGTTCCACTGCTTTTTCAAGCTGATCTAGAGAAGTTGCATAGGATAGACGGATATTATCTGGAGCACCAAAACCTGAACCTGGAATGACCGCAACCATAGCCTCTTCTAGAAGAGCAGTCGCAAAATCATCCACATTGCTATATCCAGTCATTTTTGCTGCCTCTTTTGCATTAGGGAACAAGTAAAATGCACCTTGAGGCTTTAAACAGCTAATACCAGGAATGGCTGTTAGTTTTTCATAAATAATGTTTAATCTTTCTTCAAATGCTTGTCTCATTTCTTCAACAGCATCTTGTGGTCCTTCGTATGCAGCAATGGCTCCGTATTGTGCCATTGTGGTAGGGTTCGAGGTACTGTGGCTTGAAAGATTCGTCATCGCTTTAATAATTTCCTCATTTCCTACAGCATAGCCAATTCTCCATCCTGTCATGGAATGAGACTTTGAGACCCCATTAATAATAATGGTTTGTTCTTTAAGCTCTGGTGAAATTTCAGCAATGGATACATGCTTGTTTTGGCCATATACTAGTTTTTCATAAATTTCATCCGAAACGATCAATACACCTCTTTCAAGGCAAACATTTCCAATCGCTTCTAATTCCTCTTTTGAATAGAGCATGCCTGTAGGATTGCTTGGAGAATTAATAATAACAGCTTTTGTACGATCTGTTATTGCCTCTTTCAGCTGTTCTGGTGTGATTTTAAATGAATTTTCTTCTTTTCCTTCGACATAAACAGGATTTCCACCTGCTAATTTTACTTGTTCTGGATAACTTACCCAATAAGGAATAGGGATCATGACTTCGTCCCCTTCATCCAAGATGGCTTGAAACAATGTATATAGAGCATGCTTGGCACCTGAAGCAACAATTACCTGTGATGGTTTATAATCCAAGCCTTGATCTTGTTTTAATTTTTGCACAATCGCTTGCTTTAATTGCGGTAATCCGGCAGAAGGCGTATATTTCGTATGACCTTCCATCATGGATTTTGTAGCAGCATCGATAATGTGCTGAGGTGTATTAAAATCAGGCTCACCTGCTCCAAGACCGATTACATCGTGACCTTGTGCTTTAAGTTCTTTTGCTTTTGCAGTAATTGCCAATGTTGATGAAGGTGTGAGCGACATGACTCTTTTTGCCAGTTTCAATGTACTTTCCCCCTATTCCTAAATGCTTTTATAAAATTTTAGCCATTCCCCAGTTTTATAATCAAAATAATAATAATTATATTTCCCGTCTCGATCTTTATAGGTTACTTCCCAAATTGGAATGTTTTTTTCCATTCCCGGCTTAATGGAAATGATTTCATAAGGCTTTAATTCATTTTGCACCATTTTTAAGATTTCTTCTTTTGATTTACCAAATGAATAGCTTTTTTGGATGATTTTTTTTTCTTGATCTTTTGGTATCCAAACGGTTTTCTTTTCACCATCGCTCGTCTTTCCAACAATCACATAATACGTTTCACGACCATTATATAAATAAAATTCCTCAACTGTTGAAATATCTGCTGCTCTTTTGGCTACTTTTGCTGCATAATTGTAATATTCTTTTCTTTCTTGCATCCCTTGAAGGTAGCTATTCATGACAAAGCCAATCATACAGCATATGAAAATCGAAATGATCACGACCCATTTTTTCAATATCCTTCACACTTTCTATGTACGATAAATCGTGAAAATCGCTTTTTCTTTATTTTCCTGATCAAGGGCTAGCCCAAACATTAAATCCCGATCCTTTAAAGTTCGGTTTAATAGATCCACCACTTTATATAAATCTGGTGAATTTTGGATTTTTACTGTTGATAAAACTTCAATCTTGCTTTCCATTGATTTCCTCCTGCTTTCAGAAGAATTTGTTAATCATAATGATTCAACCTACGGACACAATAGTAATACACAGAAACCTCTATACTATTATAACAGGTATATGGCTGTAAGGATAATGTTTGATTAAATTTTTAACAAAAAGTGAATGTCAAAAATTCTTGCTGTTTCAACTACAATTACCTTCTAACCCACACACATTTGCAGCTAATAAAGCTGCTTTTTTTAATGGTTATTTTGCAAATCTGGTCTTGTTCTTATTTCATCATTATTATTGGTAACCTTTACGTTGATTCCTGTACAGATCCGTCATTTCATGTAAATGTTTCATCCATTCTAAATCACGGATTTCGTTTTAAAGCCAGTTTTGGATTTGCTCCTTCATTCTTTCTAACGAAACAAGCTCGACTTCGATTGGTGGAATGGATTTAAGAAAATCCTTGCCATATGAAGTGGTAATAATGCGCTTGTCCATAACAATAACAATTCCTTTATCATCTTGCTTTCGAATAAGTCTTCCAAATCCCTGCTTAAAACGAATAATGGCTTCCGGAAGTGAGTAAGTAGAAAATGGATTTTTACCGTTTTCTTTTAGATTCCTGCATCTTGCTTCCGTAATCGGTTCAGAAGGTGAGGAAAACGGTAATCTTACAATAATTAATAATGAAAGCTGCTCACCTGGTAAATCGATTCCCTCCCAAAAAGAAGAGGTACCTAATAGTATGGATTTCTCATAGCTTTGAAACCTTCTTATGAGCTTCGCACGACTACCGCCTGTTACACCTTGAGCCAGAATAGAAAAATCAGACAGGTCATCTTTTTCTTTTATGACTGAATAAGTGGCTCTCAACATTTCATATGAATTGAACAGGATAAGAGCTTTTCCATGAGACGATCTTACAGCAGTAGAAATGTGCATTCCCATAACTTTTACAAACTTTTCCAAAGAAACAGAGTTTATTTCAGGAATTTCTGATGGAATTAACATTTTCACCTGATTTTTGTAGGAAAATGGTGATGGATAGTTCGTGGTCTTTATTTGATCGTCGTTAACGCCTAATAAGTCTTTTACAAAAGTAAAGGAGCCTTTAACGGTTAATGTTGATGAAGTCAAAACCACACTATTCTGATGTTTAAAAAACCTCTCATGTAATTGAGAGCCTGCATAAATAGGCTGTGAAAATAAGCTAATGCCATGATGGGAGCTGTTCTTGTTATATTCAATCCAATAAATCCTTGACTTTTTCCGATTAAGGAAAAAATCAGAGATTTGACTTTTTATAGAAGAAAGATATCCTCCGAGCATATTCATTTCACTTAATGTCAGAAGGACGTTTTTTGTAAGCTCTTCTTTTTTATCCATTATTTTATCAATTAGGCTACTGATAGATTTCGTAAGCAATGAAAGAATATGAACGACCCTCTCAGCCCCTACTACGACAGCACTTTCTTCTCTTTTACTCCATTGAAGTTTGTCTATTTCAAAAGAAGATTTAGTAGTTGCTTCCCCTTTCATGTGCTTATAAGCTAGTTGTGAGATCACGACAAACAATTGATCTAACTCAAAACCTAAGTCTTCGATCAATCCATCAATATCTTTGGCGGCTTGCTCATTTTCACCTAAATTCTTAAGCATTTTCCGGACTTTATAGGATAGTTGCTTTTGGTCGTATTCACCCCAGGTATTCAACATCATTTTTACATAGTCATACTCAATCGTATTGCCTAAAAATTTCAAAGCCGAATACTCTAGCTGATGTGCTTCGTCGATCACAATATAACCATCTTCTAACAATGGATCGTCCCCGCTAAGCCAATCATTCAATAAATAGGAATGGTTTGTGATGATCAGATTGGAATATTGGATCCGTCTTTTAGCCAATAGGAAAAAATCCTTTTCTAACCAAGGTTTTTGAAGCTCTGGAATAATATAATCATCGCTTTGAAGCTTTTCCCAATATAGCTCTCCCCCACTGGACAGATTTAATTCATCCTTATCCCCCGTTTCAGTAAAGGTTAACCAAACTAAAATTTGCATTTTGGCAAGAGCAGAATCGTAATGATCCTCTTTTGAACGAAGAGACCTTTCAAATTTGGCAAGGCTTAAATAATTCGTTTTTCCTTTTAAAACTGAAACATCGATGCTAAAGGGGAGCATTTCTCTCAGCTTTGGAATCTCGGCATGTAATAGCTGATTTTGAAGCTGTAGTGTGTATGTACTGATTACAACCTTTTTATTTGTCAGCTTAGAAAAATATGCCGCCGGGATTAAATAGGCCAATGTTTTTCCTAACCCAGTTCCTGCTTCAATCAGGGCTGTTTTACTTGTACTGAAGGCTTCATATACATCATCCATCATGTTGAGCTGCCCCGGTCTGTATTCCACACTTGAGAAAGCTTTTTGTAACAGTCTAATCTTTTCTTCTTTTGAAACAGGATAAGCAATCGGCTCTTCCATAATCTGAACAGGTTGAGAAAGCTTTTTCAAGGCGATTCCCCGAAACACTTCTATATCTTCCCGATATGGAATGTCTCTTTGGATTCTCTCAGTTAATAGATCCAGTAAAAGCTCAGAAATCTCACTTTTGAGAGACAAAGATAAGCGATATAATTGTTTGACGGTTACAAGAGGCAGCCTTTTCAAATCTTCGGTTAATTTTATAAAAAGCATCGCCGTCACATAAGCATCACTATCTGCTCGATGTGGTCTGTCATGATAAAGCCCTTCTGCCTTCGATAAAAGGGATAACTTATAGCTATCAGCTGTCGGCCTGATGATTCTAGCTAATTCGACAGTATCAATTGTTGGTCCGTAAAAGCCTTCCGCTCCACAATTTTTTAATTCTTCTTGTAAAAAAGACAAATCGAACAGTACATTATGCGCAACAAAGCATGCATCTTGGAGCAGGGAAGATATTTGATCTGCTACCTCTTGAAATGTAGGAGCATCTTTTACCATTTCATCATGAATGCCAGTAAGCTCTTCGATAAAATGAGGAATTGGAATACCAGGATTAATAAAAGTGGAAAACTCCTCTGTAATCTTACCTTCTTCGACTACCACGGCAGCAAATTGTATGATCCGATCTCCTTTTTTAGGAGAATTTCCTGTCGTTTCCAAATCAACCACTACGTATCGTTGCGCCATTCTGTACACCTCTAACTCTAAATTGCTACTCATCTATTCTATAGTATTTCAATTCGGAAATAAAATAGAAATGCGGAAAGCGCCCGCTTAGCTCTTGTTAAATGAACGTCGACTAAAAGCTGCCACGTCCTGTGGCAAACGTCGACATCACGACATCCTGTCGAAGCAATGTTCTTCACCCGAAGAAGTCCAAAGACTTCGCAGGGGGAAGGTTATTTTACCCGAAGAGCTGGCGCTTGGAGCTGGACAATAGAAATGCGGAAAGCGCCCGCTTAGCTAAGGAATAAAAAAGTACCTAGTCTCCCTATTTTAGCCTTTATGAAGGGAAATTAGGTACTGCTTAACTGTTTTACATCATCACAGTAGCTTCCGGTTCATACGAAAGCATTTCCTTGATTTTGTTGTTTTCATCCATAATCGCCACTTTTGGCTTGTGATCCTTTGCTTTTTCCTCTGGAACAAGAACATAGGATATGATGATTACGATATCATCCGGTTGAACAAGTCTGGCAGCAGCGCCATTTAAACATATTACGCCACTTCCTCTTTCCCCTGGGATAATATACGTTTCAAATCGAGCACCATTATTATTGTTAACAATCGTTACTTTTTCATTGGGCAGCATACCGACAGCATCTAAAATATCCTGGTCAATCGTAACGCTGCCAACATAATTTAAATTTGCTTCTGTTACACGAGCACGATGTATTTTTCCGTTCATCATCGTTCTAAACATGATCCATTCCTCCTAATGACTGATCAACTATTTGCACACTTTGTTTCAGAAATGCAGCGTGGTTATACGTTGATGATTACATTGTCTATTAATCTAGCTTTTGTGAATTTCACCGCAATGGCAAGAATGATTTTTCCTTTCAGTTCTTCGAGTTTTTTCAATTCTGGGTAAGAATAGATTTCAACATAATCGATTTCCCCTGAAGTATGTTCTTGTATGTGCTTTCGAACAGCTTCCATCACTTTTGCTGGATTATGCTCACCGTTTTCAATAAGCTCTTTTCCTTTAAGTAAGCTTTGGTACAGCTCCTTCGCTTCAAAACGCTCTTTTTCAGATAAATATACGTTTCTTGAGCTTTTCGCTAATCCATCTTCTTCCCGTACAGTTTCAACAGGGACAATCTCCAGCGGAAAATTGAAATCCCTTACCAGCCCTTCAACAACGGCTACTTGCTGGGCATCCTTCAGGCCGAAATAAGCTTTATGTGGCATTACGATGTGAAAGAGCTTTGTTAATACGGTTGCTACTCCATCAAAATGACCTGGTCTTGATTTACCGCATAAAACATCAGTACGGTCAGTTACCATCACTTTTACCGACATGTCATTCGGATACATTTCCTGAACTGTTGGATAAAAAATGTAATCGACCCCAGCTTCTTTCGCAATTTTTTCATCTCGTTCAATATCTCTTGGATAACGGTCGAAATCTTCATTGGGTCCAAATTGTAACGGATTCACAAAAATACTTAATACAACAATATCATGATGTGATCTCGCTTCGTTTAAAAGCTTTTGATGTCCTTCATGTAAATAGCCCATCGTGGGAACAAATCCAATAGATTTCCCACTGGTTCTTATCTCGCTAACTAGACTTTGCATTTCTTTGGCTGAGGTAATAATGTTCATTTTTTTCCTCCGTATAATACTGAAATCTCCTGTTCATTCATGGTGAATGTATGTTTCTCTTCTGGGAATTGAAGCTGTTTCACTTCACTCACATACTCCGTAAGAGCCTTGTAAATTTCATCGTTGACGTTCCCATATTTTTTCACAAATTTTGGAACACGGTCTACTCCGTAATTCACGACATCATGGAATACAAGGACCTGTCCGTCTGTTTCTTTTCCGGCCCCAATTCCAATCGTTGGAATCGAGAGTTCTTCTGTTACCATTTGGGCTACTTGATAAGGTACGCATTCTAATACAAGAGCAAGCGCTCCGGCTTCTTCGCATTTTTTGGCATCCTCTAGCAATTGTTTTGCCGCTTCTGCATTCTTACCTTGTACCTTATAGCCGCCAAGTACTCCAACGGATTGCGGGGTCAGTCCCAAATGAGCAACAACAGGGATTCCAGCCTTTGTCATGGCAGAAATTCTATATAATACCTCATCAGCCCCTTCGACTTTAACAGCGTCTGCTCCGCCTTCTTGAATCAGTCTGGCTGCATTTTTCAACGTTTCATCCACAGACAAGTGATAAGACATGAACGGCATATCTGTCACGACAAACGTGTTTTTGGCTCCTCTTTTAACAGCCTTTGTATGGTGAATCATATCTTCGATTGTGACTGGGATCGTTGATGCATATCCGAGTACAACCATTCCTAAAGAATCGCCGACAAGAATCATATCTACCCCTGCTGCTTCCGCTAGCTTCGCAGATGGATAATCATATGCCGTCAGCATCACAATTTTTTCGCCTTGCTCTTTCATTTTTAAAAATTGACTAGAAAGCTTCATCTATTCTTCCTCCTTTTTTGCAGAGGAGACGAAACGGTTCTTTCGTATTGATGGAAACATACAAAAAGGATCCTTCTAAAGGCAGAAGGATCCTAATGATGTCATAAGTTTCATCCCTCTGTCCCGGTCCAAATTTATGGATCTAGGCAGAACTATTTTTTAGCGTTCGTAAGTAACGGTGCAGTTCCCGAAAGATACTACCCAAGGTTATTATACAACATTCAAATTATGAATACTATCTTAAAAATCTGACTGTTGACAAGCACTCGGATTCTACAAAATATCAATGTCCGCAGAATAGATGGAATGAACGATGCCTTCTCGATCTTTCACTAACAAAACTCCTTCATCCGTAATCCCTAATGCTTGTCCTCTAATCACACTTTGCAAGGTAGTGGCAGTAATCTCCTTGCCGATCGAGATCGCGTAGCTTTCCCAAAGCAGCTTAATCGGTGCGAATCCTTTTTGTAAATACATTTCATATAAGGTTTCAAGCTTGAGCAGTAATGTCTGTACAAAAGAAGAGCGTACCTGTTTTTCACCGGTCTCGATCATCAATGACGTAGCTTTTTGTTGAAGTTCTTCTGGAAAATCCTCTTTTGACTGGTTGACGTTGATTCCCATTCCAATAATGACGGAATGGATCCTGTCAGCTTCGGCTTGAAGCTCGGTCAAAATACCTGTTACTTTCTTACCGTTGATGAGAACATCATTCGGCCATTTGATTTGCGGTGTTACATTTGTCGTGTCCTCCATGGCTTGGACAACAGCAACAGCTGCCAATAGGGTAAGCTGAGGAGCTTTATGAATCGGGATATTAGGCTTTAGTATGATACTCATCCAAATGCCCGTATACTTTGGAGAATGCCAGATTCTTGACATTCGACCCTTCCCCATCGTTTGTTCGTCCGCTATAACGATGGTACCTTCAGGAGCTCCTTCGTTTGCTAAAGAGTGAGCAATTTTTTGCGTCGAATCCAAGCTTTCGTAATAATAAATTTCTCTGCCAAGCGTTTTGGTTTTTAATCCTAAACGAATTTCATTTTCTGTCACTCTCTCAGGAGCTTTGTTGATCCGATACCCCTTTTTCCTGACAGCCTCCAGTTCAAAGCCTTCTTTTCTCAGCTCTTCAATGTGCTTCCATACAGCTGTTCTTGAACAGCCAATATAATCTGCCATCTCTTGTCCTGAAATAAACTCTCCCTTATGTTTCGAAAAAAGCTCCAGCATTTTTTTTCTTACATCCGTTTGCAATTTTCCCACCACCGCTTAATATCGCTCAAACTGTTTTCAACTTGACCTTCTAAAACACCGTCCAATATGAAGTTTAATTCTTCCTTCACCCAAGGACCGCCTTTTTTCTTTGTCCAATCCATCAAGTCTTTTCCAGATACTGCGAGCTCCTTGATCGTATGAATGGAAAGACCGTTCCACATTTTTTGTAATACATCTAAAGAAGACTCAAGCTCTTTATTTTTCAATACGCAGTAAAGTCTTTCAATCCGTTGTGCCCTTGTTAAACCTTGTTCAAAGAGAGAATACCTTGTCAATATTTCATTCTCTCTTTTTCTAACTCCTTCTAAAATCAAATGGATTTCCTTCATTTTCTTAACGGGAAGCTTCCATTTTCTTAGAAAATCATTGGTTTGTGTTACAGACAGCACATAAAGCAGCAATGCCCATCTTTCCTCAACGCCTTGTAGTCTAGAAAAAGGATCATTTGAAAACTCAAGCAGCGCAGCATCCAGGTTTTTTAATCCTGGCAAATATTCATGTAATCTTCCCTCAATTGCTAATTTCAGAGCATTAGTAGCTTCGTTCCCCAGAAGCAGCTTTTCAAATTCAGACCTGATTCTTTCCACTGCGATATAAGAGAGAAGGTGTGCATTTTTCTTTAATGATTGAAACGTTTCATGATCTATTGTAAACCCTAGCTGGCTTACAAAGCGGATGGCTCTCATCATCCTCAGAGCATCCTCGTTGAATCTTTCATCAGGATTTCCGACAGTCTTGATCTTTTTTTCCGATAAAGAACGCTTCCCTCCAAAAGGATCGATTACTTTCCCATCTTTATTCATAGCGATTGCATTGATGGTAAAATCTCTTCTTTTTAAATCTTCCTCTAGAGACCTAATGAATTCTACTTTTTTTGGATGGCGATAATCCTCATATTCACCTTCGGCACGATATGTCGTGATTTCATAGCCTTCTCCTTCATGAATGACTAAAACTGTCCCATGTTCAATCCCTACATCCACTGTTTTAGGAAAGATCCTCTTGATTTCATCGGGAGTGGCTGAAGTGGCAATATCAATGTCATGGATGGGCTTGCCAAGGATATAGTCCCTCACAGAACCTCCAACGAAAAATGCTTCATAGCCAGCATCCTCTATTTTTTTCATTACTGGATAAGCCTGCATAAATTTTTGATCCATCACGATTCGTAACCCTTTCGAGGATTCATTACATCATAGTAAATTTCTTCATATTGAGAGATTATTGTACTTGATTTAAATTTTGATTGAACAGTACGAACGGCCGCGTCTGAAAAGGATTGATGCAGTACTGGATCGCTCAACAGGGCAATAGATTTTTGACTAATATCTTGAATATCACCCAATTCGCATAAATACCCTGTAACACCATCTTCTATTACTTCAGGAATCCCTCCGATATTGGTACCAATGCAAGGTACACCACAAGCCATTGCCTCCAGCAAAACTAATCCGAAACTCTCTTTTTCAGACAAGAGAAGCATTAGATCGCTTATCGAATACAATTCTTCCAGATTATCCTGCTTCCCTAACAATAATACGTGCTGATCTAATCCTAGCTCTCTCACAAGCTTGCAAACAACTATTATCTCTGGTCCATCTCCAACAAGCAACAGCTTAGAGGGAACTTTTTTATGTATATGGGCGAATGCAGACACTACATCCCTTACCCTTTTGACAGCCCTAAAATTGGATACGTGGATGATGACTTTTTCATCATTTTTAATCCCAAACTCTTCTTTTAAATGGTGTGAATCGATCTTTTTATAGATGTTTTCATCAATGAAATTGTAGACCGTTTTAATTTCTTTATCGGGTGCAATCAATTGTTCTGTTTGTTTTACTAACGATTTGGATACAGCCGTTACACCATCTGATTTTTCGATCCCGAATTTTATTAGCTCAGTTAATGAAGGATCATAGCCTAAAACCGTTATATCCGTTCCATGAAGCGTGGTCACAATTTTTACATTGTTGCCGATCATTTGCTTTGCCAGGATGGCGCAAACGGCATGAGGAATGGCGTAATGTACATGAAGGATATCAAGCTGTTCCCGTTTCGCTACTTCTGCCATTTTACTTGCCAGTGCTAAGTCATATGGCGGATATTGAAAAACGGAATATTGATTGACCTCTACTTGGTGATAAAAGATATTTGGATACATTTTTTTTAGTCGAAATGGCATGCTTGATGAAATAAAATGTATTTCATGCCCTTTTTCAGCTAGCAGCTTACCAAGTTCCGTTGCCACAACCCCCGAACCGCCTACTGTCGGGTAGCAAGTTATTCCAATTTTTAGCTTCATAATGTTTCACCTAACAAATCATGTGTAAGCACAAGTGGTTTTTTACTTAAAAAACCTTCCGCGTATTTCACGCCAGCTTCTTTTCCGAACAACCTTTCTCTTGCTTCTACACTTTCTATATAACCATTAACTAACGGTGTCTCATAGGTTGTTTCGTTTCTTTCGAATTGGCTTTTATAAGCTCTTAAACTTTCGAGCTTTGATTCCATCTCTTCCGAAATGTCGATTAAGAAATGAGGCTTGTGAAAGCCGTTTATCATATAAAAGAACAAATTCTTGATCCGGTGAGGCGGTAGGTTTTCCGGATCTTGATATTTTCTGACTGCAGCGGAAAAGGCAGCCTCTTCAACTAAACGTGCACAATTCCCGTGATCTGGATGACGGTCCTCAAAATAGGGCACGAAAATTAAAGTAGGTTTGTATTTACGGATTATCGACGTTATTTTAGCAATGTATTCTTCTTTCATAAAAAGTCCACGATCTGGTAAATCTAAACAAACCCTTTCCTCAATACCTAAAATATCTCCCGCTATCTTTGCCTCTATTTTGCGGTTTTCAACTGTACCGTTTGAGGACATTTCAGCCTGGGTCAAGTCGCAGATCACAATTCTTTTACCTTGTTTGGCATATTTTGCGATTGTGCCTGCCATGCCAATTTCAACGTCATCGGCATGGGCACCAAAGGCAAGGATATCTACTCTATTACTCATTTTTTTCTCCGTTTTTTCTTCTAATAATATTTCTCCAGTTAAGGTCTCCTCTTTTCAGACCGTGTATAAGCATTTCAGCTGTACCCATATTGGTAGCTAGCGGAACAGCATACACATCACACAAACGAACGAGAGCTGTGATATCAGGCTCGTGAGGTTGAGCGGTTAGAGGATCACGGAAGAAAAACACCATATCCATTTCATTTCTGGCAACCAACGCTCCAATTTCCTGATCCCCTCCAAGGGGACCTGATTGAAAACGATGAATTTTCAGCTTTGTCGCCTCATGGATTTTTAATCCTGTTGTACCAGTAGCGAATAACGTGTGTTCTGCAAAAATGTTTCGATAAGCTGTAACAAATGTGATTAAATCTTCTTTCATACGATCATGTGCAATTAATGCGATATTCATATTGGCCTCTCCTTTAATCGAGGATGTTTTCTAGACCATACACTAATACGTCAAGCTTCATTACATTTTCAACAGCCATTTTCACGCCAGACATAAAGGAGGCGCGATTATAGGAGTCATGACGAATGGTTAGCGTCTGTCCTTCTGCACCAAATATGACTTGCTGGTGAGCAATTAAGCCCGGTAGACGAACACTGTGGATGCGCATCCCTTCAATATTGGCTCCTCTAGCCCCACTATGTGTTTCTTTTTCGTTCGGATGACCTTGCTGTTTTTCTTGTCTCACCTGAGCGATCATATCCGCCGTTTTAACAGCTGTCCCAGATGGAGCGTCTAGCTTCTTATCATGATGTAGCTCAATAATCTCTACATCCGAAAAATACTTTGCTGCCATTTGAGAGAATTTCATCATGAGAATAGCCCCAACAGCAAAATTTGGAGCTATGATGCAGCCAAGCTCTTTTTCTTGGCATAATCTGTTAAGCTCTTCTAAATCTTCTTTTGAAAACCCCGTCGTTCCAACTACAGGTCTAACTCCGGATTTTAGAGCAGTAACAGCGTGTTTCATCCCCACTTCCGGAGTCGTTAAATCAATTAATACGTCCGGACGTAATTCATGCAAACATTCCTCTATGTCTGAATAAATGGGAGCAGAGATTCCGTTAAAACCGTCCAATTCCGAAAGATTGCCTCCGTTATTTTTACGGTCTAACACGCCTACCAATTCAAAATGCTCTGTGTTATGTACGAGAGATACAGCTTCTTGTCCCATTCTCCCTCTTGGACCTGCTACAACGATTTTTATTTTTTTCATCTTACTCCAATCCTTTCCCTTCATCTATTCTTGTCCATCGATTTTTATCTCGCGTATAAAATTTCTTCATAACGAGATCATGTGCCTCTTGTAAATCAATGTTTAATGAGTTCGCAAAGCAAATCAGAACAAAAAGCAGATCTCCAAGCTCTTCGATTATTTCTTTTTCTGTCTCGCTTTCTTTTTTTGGCTTTTCCCCGTAATAATGGTTAATTTCCCTTGCTAACTCACCCAGCTCTTCTGTCATTCTTGCAAGCATGGCAAGCGGGCTGAAATATCCTTCTTTAAATTGACTGATATATTGGTCCACTTCTTTTTGAAGGGCTTTCATTGTTTTTTCCTTATTCATCTAATCATCCTTTTAAAGGTACTGTTTACTCTTACATGTTAGCTAAAACGAAAGGTTATGACAAATGTTTTTCATCTTTTATAACTCGTTTAAGGAATTTGATTAAGACCATTCGTTTTAAGAGGTGTTGCTCCTTGCTATTTACTTCCTTTATAATTATCAACATTAACGACTGCAATATAAACATATTGGAGGAACATTCATGATTTATGGTCTTAGATTAAAAAATATACTATTTATTTTGCTGGGGTCCTGCATTTTTGGATTTGGACTTGTACATTTTAATATGCAAAATAATTTGGCAGAAGGTGGATTTACCGGCATTACACTCATTCTTTATCAGCTTTTCGATATTAATCCATCTTATACCAACTTAATTCTAAACATCCCGTTATTTTTTATTGGCTGGAAATTCCTCGGTAGAAATTCTTTTCTCTATACAATGATTGGGACAGTCGCTCTTTCATTCTGGCTGTGGATTTTTGAACGCTATCAATTTGAAATCAATTTACATAATGATTTGATGCTAGTAGCACTATTTGCTGGAGGCTTTATCGGAATTGGATTGGGAATCATTTTCCGTTATGGAGGCACAACTGGCGGCGTGGATATAATCGCAAGGCTTGCTCAGCAATATATCGGATGGAGCATGGGAAAGACCATGTTTTTGTTTGACGCGGCAGTTATTACGTTATCATTGTTAACATACTTAGATTACAGAGAAGGAATGTATACTCTTGTCGCCGTTTTTGTTGGTACAAGAGTCATTGACTTTATGCAGGAAGGATCCTATTCTGCAAGAGGAGCCATGATTATCAGTGAAAGAAATGATGAAATCGCTGATAAAATTATGAACGAAATGGGCCGAGGCGTTACTGTTCTAAAAGGATATGGCTCCTTTACTAAGAATGAACGGGAAGTCCTGTACTGTGTTGTAGGAAAAAACGAAATTGTTCGATTAAAAAATGCCATTACCTCCGTTGATCCACACGCATTCGTTTCCGTCACATTTGTCCATGATGTATTAGGTGAAGGGTTCACTCTTGATGAAAACAAAAATCCGATCGAGCGATAAAAAAAGAGGAAAGTTTATCCTGACCACTTCACGAAAAAAACCTGTGCAAAAGCACAGGTTTTAGAGTGTAGAAAAAGTATATTTCATGCACTTTCAGACTGATTGAAAACGCTTGTCAGTCGAGGAATGAACCCGTGCGAGGAGCGGAGTTACCATAGACGGTAATGAGCACCGGAGGAGGGTTCGTGACGAAGAATGCGAGCGTTTGTCAACAGTCTGAAACCTGTGCAAAAGCACAGGTTTTATTCTTCTCTTGTCATACCCGTATATATAAGGATAAGACGTACTAATTCAAGAACCGCAACTGCTGCAGCAGCAACGTATGTTAAAGCAGCAGCGTTTAATACTTTTTTCGTTTCCCTTTCTTCGTCATTTCGAATAATTCCTGATGCAATCACTTGATCCATCGCACGGCTTGATGCGTTAAACTCAACTGGCAATGTGACAACCTGAAATAGCACAGCCGAAGCCATGAAAATGATTCCAAGCAATAACATACCAGATGCCTGAGCAAAAATTCCGATCATAATTAGAACCCAAGCAAAGTTTGAACCAATACTAGCAACTGGAACAAGAGCATGTCGAAATCTTAAAAAAGCGTAATTCTGCTGATCTTGAATCGCATGCCCGACCTCATGAGCAGCTACAGCTGTTGCAGCTAATGAGTGACCATGATAGTTTGCAGAAGAAAGTCGGACCGTTTTTGTACGAGGATCATAATGGTCACTTAAAAAACCTCCCACTTCTTCTACACTTACATGGTACAACCCGTTATCGTTCAATATTTTTCTAGCTACTTGTGCACCAGTCATACCTGAAGATGAATATACTTTTGAAAATTTTTTGTATGCACCTCTTACCTTTAATTGGGCATAAATCGGTACTAAGATGATTATGGCAAGATAGATTAAGTAACTCATTTTGACCTCCATGGATTCAATTGGTACTTTAATTGTAAAAATTCTGCAATCATCTGTCAATGATTGTGCTCTTTACCGGTTTTTCCTTTTTCTTTATCCCCTTTATATTTTCTCCAACCTACATAAGATAATGTGAGGATAATAATACTTCCTGTTGAAATGATAACCCACCAGAGGGAAGGATCACTTTCATCTTCCGTCATTTCATCAAAAATCGACTCTAAGTCCGTTTGGAGCGCTTCCAGTTCTTTTTGACTTGAGCTTTCTGCAAAAACAAGTCGACGATATTGGTCAATATAGTTGATTCTTGCATCTAGCTTTTGGATCTTTTCTGGTTTCACATCAACCTTCAAGCTAGGATAGATCACATCATACTGTATCAAAAGCTTATTTACATGTTGGTGGAACTGATCAGAGTCCCTGTCTTTTACAGCTTGTTTCGTTGCACTAAAAGTTTGCATAATCTGTCCTTCCATCTCTGTCCATAATGGCTGATGGAAAGAATACACTGCATCCATCACGAGTCGCAATTTAGTAGCTGCATTTAGTTTTTTCTCGTAGCTTACTTGCTCATCCTGGACGGCTCCAAGCGCCTCATTATGGGCTACAGTAATAATTCGTAATTCATCCATACTAAAAAGCTTTTCTTCCGAAGTCATTTTCAGGAATTGATCGGAAAAGTACTCTAATAATTTTTCTGATTCGTCATATCTTTTGATTTTTACCATTTGAAGTGCTTCATCCGAAATCTCATCTAGTTTTTCTAGTTTCGAAGAGGAATCAGCGAAAGTAGTGGAAAACGGAATGAAAACGATAACGATTGCTATGAATAGTATTTTTTTTAACATACAACTTGTCCCTCCTCATTTCTCTATTAAAATGTATGAGAAGGTGGACAAGAGTAGACCAAGGAACTAATGAAATCTAGTACTATTTTTTATTGATGGTGTTTCAATTAAACGACGGTCAGTTGAAGGTTATTTCCTTTCTTTGCAACAAAATATGAAATGCCAATTGATAGAATACTTAACCAAAACGTAAAATATCCAATTTCATTCATATATTTGCTTAACTCTCCATACCAGGGCATATATCCAAAAACGTAATCGATGATTTCGTTATGTAAAGTAAATATTGAAGCAACTGCAATATGCCATAGTTTTATCCGATAATAAGGCGTGTAAACGATCCCTTGGACGGCCATTGCAAAATGTGATGCCATTAGCATATATCCTGTCCAGTGAAGATGACCGGCTTCATAAAGGGTAAATAAGTTCATCACAACCGCCCAAATACCGTATTTAAAGAGAGAAATCACAGCCAAAGCTTCAAATAATCCTAAATTCCTACCTATCAGAATTCCTACTAGAGCCAAAACAAAAAACAAACAAGCAGTTGGACTATCAGGAACAAAAGGCAAAAAAATAGCTGGCGTTACTGCTAGCTGATGTTTGTACCAATAATATCCATAAATCGTTCCTAAAATATTTACCACCAAAAGTAGCCTCACTACTTTTCTATGACCAAAATAACGATAAATCCACACAATATTTACCTCACTCCATCTTTTTATATGTATATATTACCTTGGTTTGGTTTATTTTCCAAATAATACTACCCATCACCCATAATTAGTCGTGTTCTCTCTAAACAAAAAAACTGACGGTAAACCGTCAGTTTTTTGATTATTTTTATTCTAGGCCAGCGATGAATTCTGAAAGCTGTTTCAACTCTTCATCTGTTCCTTTAAATAATCCAGCAGGCATACCGCCTTTACCTTCTTTTGCAATCTTAGCAATGTCTTCAGGAGCTAAACCAGTACCGATTAGCTTAGGAGCAGCCGCTCCACCAGTAAGTTCAGCACCATGACATCCGATACATCCTTGTGCTTCATACACTTTATAACCAGGATCTTCCTTGTCAAATTCTGCACCCTTGACGATTTGTCCCTGAGCTTTTGCAGCCTCCCAATCGTGAGTAACAACAGAATACCAAGTTAGGTAGAAAATGCTTGCAATAGCAAGAAGCATAAATCCTGTTGCGAACGGGCGCTTCGATGGACGACGATGAGGTCCACGGTCAATGAATGGAGCAAGTAACAATGCTCCGAATGCTAGCCCAGGAATTACCATCGCTCCGATTATGTTGTAAGGACCTGAAGCATAAGTGTACTTCAACAATTGATAAAGGAATAAGAAATACCAGTCCGGTAATGGAATATAAGCAGTATCAGTAGGATCCGCAATTCTCTCAAGCGGAGATGGATGCGCTACAGTCAAACATAAATATCCCACAAGGAAAACCGCTCCAACCATCCATTCCTTTAAAAGGAAGTTAGGCCAGAATGCTTCTGTTTTCCCCGGATATTCCGAATAATCCTTCGGAATATTAGGCTTGCGTTCTGCAGGAACACGCGAGTCTCCTACGAACTTCATACCTTTTCCACGATGCATGAGAGTCCCCTCCTTTGTAAAAGGTTCGTATTAATCTTTCAATCAGTTCAATTTTATAGCGGACCAGAAATTCCTTGCTTACGTATCATTAGGAAGTGTGCTCCCATTAATCCAAGCAACGCACCCGGCAGGAAGAATACGTGAATCGCAAAGAAGCGTGTCAACGTTTGAGCTCCTACAATTGTTGGGTCACCCGCTAATAAAGTTTTAACAGCTCCACCGATAAATGGAACAGATTCTGCAATTTGAAGACCTACTTTGGTCGCAAATAGCGCTTTCATATCCCACGGTAATAAATAACCAGTGAAACCAAGACCTAACATTACGAAGAAAATTAAAACCCCAACAATCCAGTTTAACTCGCGAGGTTTTTTGTAAGCTCCTTGGAAGAACACGCGTAAAGTATGTAAAAACATCATCACAATTACTAAGCTAGCTCCCCAGTGGTGCATACCGCGGACAATTTGTCCGAATGCAACTTGGTTTTGTAGATAATACACGGATTCCCAAGCGTTTTTAATATCTGGCACATAATACATCGTTAAGAACATACCAGACAAAATTTGAATGACAGTTACGAAGAATGTCAATCCACCAAAGCAATAAACAAACGCAGAAAAGTGATGGGCTGGGTTTACATGCTCTGGTACTTCATGGTCAGCAATATCTCGCCACAAAGGCGTAATGTCTAAACGCTCGTCAACCCAATCATAAATCCTGTTTAACAATTATTACGCCCCCTTATGTGGTTTTACTGTACCCAAGTAAAGTATTCCGTCTTTTACCTTGTGCTCGTACATATCTAACGGCCCAAGAGGCGGAGTTCCTGGAACATTCATTCCATCTTTTGTGTACAAGCCATAGTGACATGGACAGAAGAACTTGTTTGGATTGGACTTATCCGTATTCCAGTCAACGGTACATCCTAAGTGCTTACAAACTGGAGATAGTGCAACAATCTCACCCTTGTCATCCTTGTACACCCAAGCAGTTCTTGTTTCTTCGGACTTATACCATGCGTCTACTTGCTCCACAGTGAAGTCAACACGCTGTGGTTCAGTTGTCAATTCACTTTCCTTCATTTTAGTAGCGACAAAATCCCCAGCATCCTTAGCTTTTAATACAGGATCCACTGCAAATCTTACCATCGGCATTAGCATACCTGCAGCCATGAAACCGCCTACACCAGTGAGTGTATAGTTCAGGAATTGACGTCTTGAAACTCGATGTTTGCTCATATGTTTTCCCCCCCTCTATCGTAATGCTTTAGTCCAACGGACATAAGTTAGCAACACTCTAAAACTAGGACATTACAATGATATATCAATAATTGGATAAGGTCAATATTCAGATAAATTAAAAAGATGTCAAAGATGTGTCTATTCAAATATTATTCCTTATCAATTGATCCTCTCCATTTTTGAATGAAAATAGCCATAATTTGTTTGACCTGGTCTTCTATTACAGTTTTTTTATAGGAATCATCCATATGCTCCAATGGGATCGAAGGTGTCCACATAAGAGAGTCCTCTAATTCTTTTTCTAAGCTTTTCCATTCTGCATCAGATGTTAGAAAAAATACATGGCGAACACCTTCATCAAGAAGTCTTTTCTTAAAGTCTTGTACCAATTCCTTTTTAAGAGACAAATCCCAATCAGTTAGATACGTAAATGCAGGCAATAACAAGATTCTTCCTTTAAATTGTCTTTCCATTTCATTGGTTAAGATCGTCATAAATTCCATACTAGAAGCAGACTGCTTAATACCTGTTCCGAAGCTGAGCGGAGTAAGTGGTACAAGGGCTGTGTCGACATACTCTTTTGAACTTAGGAACATATCCAAATCCTTAGGCAACCATTTCATTTTATACACCTCAATTCGTTTTAGGCTTTGTTCACTCGCATTATGCTCATATTAGAAATGTCCTAATAACAAAGCCAAATATTATTATATTCTATTACATAAAAAGGTTTAAACAGTTTCTTTAATCTTTCCAGACTATAATGACAGTGCTATTGAATCTTTAAACAAAACAAAAAAGGATGAATCAAAGCCCCCTTGAAGTCCCAACCCAGCCAGGTGGGAGTAAGCTTTTGTATCCATCCTTTTACACTTCTTAATGGTACGTTTTATTTAATTTCTTTAACTGCTCTGAGAGATTTTTGAAGGCTGCCTCATCTTGCTCATCCAATGCCTGATCGATTTCTTGTAAAAGCTTTTCTCTTTGGAAAGAAAGCAAAGATTGTGCAAGAAGCTGTTCGACAATGATTTTATCTTTTTCATTGCGAGAGGTTGTTTTTGGAATGTAAGGATTTTCTTCAAGTACTCCAGCATATTGATGAGAAGAATAGGAAGAGCGGAAGTTCAACTGGATATAAATTTCCTCATCACGGTTCAACCTTATGTCATGAAATGATTTTTCAGCATCTGTCGTCATGACATTTGATTTGTAAAAACGAAATGGAACTTCATCTACACAATGGGTGGACATAACCAGTCCGCGTGGACAAAACTGAGCCTGCTCGACAAAGTGGACTTTTTTCATTAATTGATCATGACTCATTAAATAATTTAAAATCCAAACGCATTCTCTTCTTTTTAACTGATAATGATTTAAAAACCAGCGAATAAATTCTTTCTTTTCATCCACAGAAACAGGGGCAGTCATCTTTATATCCCTCCTCTGTATTTTATTTTCGAACCTTTTAAAAATTTTGCTCCTCATCCAGACGCTCCATCAGCATTAAGTATTCCTCATTCGTAGGATCTTCCTGAATCAGCTTACTAAATATTTCTCTAGCCAGTTTTCTGTTTCCTTCTTCCAAGAGAAAATATCCATAATCATGAAGAAATTCCATGTTGTTTTTAAAAGAATTATATGCAGAACTATAATACTTTAATGCCTCTGAATAATTTTCTATTTTCTGATATGCAACTGCTAGCATCCAATCGAATTGTGGGTCATCTTCTCCATATTTCTTCACATTTTCAATGGTTTCAATGATTTCTTCGTATTTCTCTGTATGATGGAAATATTTCGCAAGAGTTAACGCCGCTTCTAAATAGCCAGGATCCATAGCTAACGCTTCCCTAAAAAACGAAACTGCTTCTTCTTCCTTCTGTAATTTAAGAGAAAGCTTTCCAGCTTTACAATATAGCTCTTTATTAAACTCATCTTGCTTCAAACCATCTTTAACCGTTTGAAAGGCGAGATCCAATTCCTCAAGATGCTCATATGAATCTGCAAGCGGCAAATATAGGGAATGAAATTCATGGTCCATATTTTTTAATTCTGTCAGCTTTTCAATTGCAGTCTTATAATACCCTGCTTGATAAGCGGTAAAACCGTATTCAAAAAGTGTATTCAAATCCGTTTTCTTTTGAAGAGCTTTTTCGTAAAAAGGTAAGGCTTCTTCAAAGCTTCCCATATTGCTGAGAGCTTCTGCTATGCGCTGATTTACATTGACATCTGCAATTTCTTCATTTTCTTTTAGTACTTTTTCATAGTACTGAATAGCTTCTTGAAATTTTCCCTGGTCATAGCTTAATTCTCCAAGTGCAAAATCAATAATTGGTTCATTCGGAAGTATTTTTTTTGCATGTAATAGCTTTCTTTCTGAAACTTCCAACAAGCCTTGTAATTGATAAAGATCTGCTTCCAATAAAAGGACGCTTGGATAGATTGGGTCGTCTTCTGAAACCTTCCCCAGCA
This sequence comes from Peribacillus tepidiphilus, assembly GCF_009466385.1. GTDB lineage: Bacteria > Bacillota > Bacilli > Bacillales > DSM-1321 > Bacillus_BN > Bacillus_BN tepidiphilus. The sequence goes on from NZ_WIAQ01000001.1 coordinate 103,684, forward strand.
GTTCGAGAGCTTCATCTTCTTTGTCTAATTCTACATATAGCTCTGCCAAAGATAAGATTATTTCACCCTCATTTGGGTATTTTTTAAGTAAATAATTATATAATGGGATAGAATGTTCAATAAACCCTAGACTTGAAGCTTCTTCAGCAAGATATAAAAGATCCTCATCATTTGGATTTTGTCTTAATAGTTTTTCTATATTGGTTGCTGCTTCCTCTAATTGATTATTTGTTAATTGCTGTAAAATTTTATCTGCTACATTCATTGCCATTCAATCCTATCTCCATTTCATTTTATATCGAGTAGTAAAAAAGAGTTAGTTACTGCAAAAGAATCCAGGTACCTGGATGGTTAATCTTTGACCCTCACAAATACTAAGATCCATCCATTTCCCTGCTCGGACAACCTTGTTTTTTATTATCGTATATACTATTTTATCATAAGTTGGGATACCATTCTGAATAGAATGATTCCAATCTTCCTTCGGATAAAGATTATAGTTTATTTCACCACCTATACGTAAAACTCCTTTTCTTGGATACAATCCAATTTTTTTCATTAAGTCATATGTAATAGGAGCCTCTACATGAATAGGATGGGAATTATGAGAAATTCCCTCTTGCTGCAGGACATGCTGCCAAACTTTTAGGATTTCATCCTGCCTGTCAACCTCTGAAATGAAAGGGATCAGTACAGAATTATAAGGAAAAAGACTTTCCTTTATCCGGCCCCACGGAATAGAAGTCAGTTCATAAGACTCTTCCACCTTTACAAGGATGGCGGGGATTTTTTTATTTTTGCAAAAACGGATTAAATTGGTGTTAAGAAGACGTAAGGGAAGTACGATAACGATACAGTAATCGAGAGGGGGTGATTTAAGTTGATTTACGAGCTCTTGATACTTTTTCTCAGCTTCATACTCAAACGAGATTTCAAATGGTACAAGCAAAGTATCGCTGCCTCTTTTGATTATTTCCTTACTATAAGAAATGGGATCGACCAATAATTTAGCAGGATCACAAAAGCATGCTGTTGTGGGAGTCATAATATAATGATCGATATTATTTCGAAAACCCTTTATTTTGCTCACAGGAGTATACATGCTGTAAATACTGTTTTTCCTAATGACTAAATTTGTTTCCTGTACAGCTTCCCCTTGGTATATGGATATATTTTCCATTACATAGGTCATAGTTTGTCCCTCCTAACAAGGTATAAACCAGACTATGTTGGAAGATTAGAAAATATTCCTATTTCAAATGAAAAGAGTGACTTACTTGATTTAATAAAATCACGTAAATCACTCCTTTGATCAATTCATCAAGCTTGCTAGATGCTCATAAAACTCTGGATAAGATACAGAAACAGCTTCAGGATTTTCAAGTTCAGCGTCCCCATCCGTTAACAGAGCTGCGATAGAAAGCATCATTCCAATTCGATGATCACCATAGCTATTAACCTTTGCACTTTTTAACGGAGTTTTTCCTTGAATAATCATTCCATCATCGGTAGCAACAATGTTTGCCCCCAATTTAGAAAGCTCGGAAACAACCGTTTCAATTCGATTCGTTTCTTTCACTTTTAGCTCTTTAGCATCCTTAATCACTGTTGTACCTTCCGCTTGTGTTGCCATCAAAGCAATGATCGGAATCTCATCAATCAATCGCGGAATTAGATTCCCGCCAATCTCTATTCCTTTTAGAGATGAGGATTTTACGATAAGATCCCCAACAGGCTCTTCTTTTTCATTCGTTTGTTTTGAGATAATTGTAACATCTGCCCCCATCTGTCTCAGCACATCAATAATCCCTGTACGACTCTCATTCAATCCCACATTTTCAAGTTTGATTTCACTGTTTGGTACAATACAGCCAGCTACAAGGAAAAATGCTGCCGATGAGATGTCTCCTGGAACAAGAATGTCTGCGCCCCTCAATTCTTGCCCGCCTTCTATCGTGATGGAAGCGTCTTTTATTTGGATATTGCCGCCAAATGTCGAAATCATCCTTTCCGTATGATCTCTTGTTTTCACCGGCTCAATCACGGTAGTCGTTCCTTCAGCGTATAGTCCTGCAAGAAGGACAGCGGATTTAACCTGAGCGCTTGCCACTGGAAGCTCATAGGTTATTCCATGTAAATTTCCACCTCTAACAGAAACAGGAGTTTTCCCTCCATTTTCTCTCCCATCAATGAGGGCTCCCATTTGACGTAATGGTGTGACAACCCTTGTCATTGGTCTTTTTGCAATCGATTCATCGCCGGCAAGAACAGAAAAGAAGTTTTGCCCTGCCAAAATTCCCATCATAAGTCGGATTGTGGTTCCTGAATTCCCTACATCTAAAAGCTCTTGAGGCTCTCTTAACCCGTATAGGCCCTTTCCATAAACCGTCACATCTGTCTCGTTTCTTTCTATTTGGATCCCAAGTCGTTCAAAGCAAGAAATGGTACTGAGACAATCGGCACCAGCCAAGAAGTTTTTAATGGTTGTCTTTCCTTCTGCGATTGCCCCAAACATAACTGCACGATGAGATATAGATTTATCTCCGGGTATTTGAAGTACACCGTTCAGTCCTTTTGTACTTTTTTTCAGCAGCAGAGTGTTCATTTCTCGCCCTCCTTATTCATTATGCGTAGTATGTCCCATATGTAGTTTGCTCTTTAATACATTCCTCAGCTTTTTTCCGGTCGGCTTCCGATTGAAAACTAATCACGAGAACGCCATATAGTTCTTCTCTCGTCTCTAAAATTCTAATATTTGTGATGCTAATTCTTTCTTCTGCTAAATAGCCGGTAATTTCAGAAATGACCCCTGGATAATCTGGAACATCCACATATAGGTCATAGAAGGAAGGAATAGCTCCTTTTGATGCAACCGGAAGACCGTCTCGAAAGGATTTTGCAGTTTTAAAGTATTCTAATATACTATCCCCATCCTCCTCTTTAATCTTTGATTGAATCATTTTCATACCGGTGATCCAATCGTCCATAAGAGACAGGAGAACTTCTTTATTATGCAGTAGAATATCCCTCCACATCTCAGGACTGCTTGAAGCAATGCGGGTTATATCCCGGAAGCCTCCTGCAGCGAGCCTTATAACAAGATCTTGTTCTAAATGATGGGCTTTTGCTTGATGAACAAGTCCAGCTGCAATAATATGCGGAAAATGGCTAATAACACCCGTTAATTCATCATGAAGCTCAGGAGAAATCGTTAAAAAGTTCGCTTTTGTACCCCTTAGCCATGCTTTTAATTCAGCAATCCTTTTTTCCTCGGTACCCTCTTTTGGTGTCAACAAATAAAAGGCATTTTCAAATAAGTGGGCTTTTGCAGCTGCCGGACCGCTTTTATGAGAGCCAGCCATCGGATGCCCTCCAATAAATGTGTAGCCTTTCCGACGTAAACCATCCGCTTTTTCTGAAACCTTTCTCTTTGTACTTCCTACGTCTGTTATGATGACGTTTTTTTTGAGATGTAGAGTTCCTAATTCCTCAAGGATTCCCTCCGTTTGCACAACAGGTGTTCCGATAATAATTAAGTCTGCTTGTTCAGATCCCTCTCGAATGCTATCACACTGAACATCAATAATTCCTAATGCCAATGAAAGATGAAGATTGTCCTTCTTTACATCATATCCAAAGACCTTCGCTTCACTGTGCGTTTTTTTAATCGCCAGAGCAACAGAGCCTCCAATAAGACCGAGGCCAATAACAAATACATTTCCTCTCACTGTTTCAGCCTCCTTTCTAGGTCTTGTCGTTTTAAAAGCCGGCTCTTCCATAAGAAGAAATCCGGCCCACAAAACTTATGTTGTGACTGTTTCGTGCAGGAATTCTTTCATCGCTTTCATCAATCCTTCGTTTTGCTCTTCCGTACCGACTGTTACCCGAACTGCTGTCGGAAAGCCTAACGCTTTCCCTGAACGAACAATATAACCCTTCCTCATTAAATATTGGAATACTTCATCTCCATCTACACCAAAATCAATCAGGATAAAATTACCTTGTGAAGGATAATAGGAAAGCCCTTCAGCTTCACAGAAGCTATAATATGCATGTAATCCTTTACGATTTTCCGTCTTGCATTTTTGAATAAAATCTTGGTCCTGTATAGCTTTGGCAGCGACTAGCATAGCCAATGAATTAACGTTAAATGGTTCTCTAGCAGGTTCAAGACGTGAGATGATTTCCTCTGAAGAAATACCATAACCGACTCTAAAGCTTGCCAAACCATAAATTTTGGAGAAGGTGCGTAATATCATGATATTTTTATATTTCTCTAACAATTTGATGGACTCAGGGTAATCGTCTGCCTCCACATATTCATAATAGGCTTCATCTAAAACTACTAATATATCTTGTGGCACCTTTTCTAAAAAAGCGTTTAACTTCGTTTCCTGTATATAAGTTCCAGTCGGATTATTAGGCGAACAAAGCCAAATGACCGCTGTATTTTCATCGATTTGGCGTAACATGGAATCTAAATCGTGCTCGCCATCTACTAGCTCAACCTCTCTAATTTCCGCACCTTCGAGAATGGCATTATGCTTGTATTGCGGAAAGGAAGGAGTCGGCATGATCGTATTTTTTCCTGGCTCCAAAATACTTCTGGATATCAATTGGATTACTTCATCCGAACCATTTCCAAAAATGAATTGCTTTTCACTTAAGCCATGATGCTTAGCAACTGCTTCTCTCAAGATCGTTGCATACCCATCTGGGTAGAGCGCAAAGTTATTTTTCTTTTCATGAAGTGCTTTCAAAACTTCTGGAGAACACCCAAATGGATTTTCGTTAGAAGCAAGCTTTGTTATTTTTTCCAATCCAAACATTTTTTTCACTTCTTCAATGGATTTTCCTGGCTGATATGGCTTCAGGTCCAAAATTGCGTTTTTCCATCTCACTGACATAACACTCCACTCCAATTTTTATTTGTTTACATTTTGGTTACTATGTAAGTCGGGGCGCAAAGTAACAGCTTTATTTAAATAGATATGCTGAATTTCAGATTGCTTTTTATCGGTATTAAAGTGAAGCATAATCCTAATGCAAAGCGGCAAGGAGCCTGGGACAGGTATTTCTCGCATACACATAACAGGTACATAGGCCCAGCCTTTAATATTTCGCAATGCTTTTGCCGGAAATGTAGCAGTCAAATCTTCGGTAACAGAAATAAATACCGAAGTAACCTGTTCCGGATGAATATCATTTTCATCAATCATAACTTTTAACAGTTTTTCTGTAGCTAACACAATCTCTTTTTCTTCGTTGTTAGAAACTGTCGTAGCTCCTCTAATGCCTCTTAACATTCTTTCCCCTCCTTTGAAAAACACCGTACTCAGTTATACATCATGCTGTTAAGCTCCCTTAGCACATCCTCTTCCGATAAAGGCCGTAAAACAGGATTGCCTATGGATTGAAGCAGAACAAAATTCAACAGTTCTCCTGTCGTTTTTTTATCCTTTTTCATCGTTACCAATAAATCATTAGCATTTAGAGCACTTGGTATGTTCGTTTGGTAGCCTAGCTTTTGTACCCAAGCTATAAACTCATCTATGTCAAATTCCAACCTCGCGAATTTCTCACTTAACTTCAAAGCAAAAATCATTCCGATTAAGACAGCCTCACCATGCGTTATTTTCCCATAGCCTATATTGGCCTCTATAGCATGACCAAGCGTATGACCAAAGTTTAAAAAAGCACGAATCCCTTTTTCTTTCTCATCCTCTTTTACAATGCTGGCTTTAATTTCTATTCCTCTATGAATGATCCATTCTAAATTTTTTTCATTCAAGGCTTCAATAGAATTAATTTCTTCTTTTAAGACATGATAAAAATGGACATCTTGAATAAGCGCGTGCTTGATGGCTTCTGCAAAACCTGAACGCATTTCCTTAGACGGTAATGTTTTTAAATAAGAGATGTCATAAAAAACACTCTCCGGCTGATAAAATGCACCGATCATATTCTTCCCTAGCCTATGATTGATAGCAACCTTACCACCGACGGCACTGTCATGTGCCAATAAAGTAGTCGGTACTTGAATAAATGGAATTCCCCTCATATAAGTGGCAGCTACAAAGCCTGCCAGGTCTCCAACTGCTCCGCCGCCAAGAGCTAATACTAGAGAGGTCCTGTTTACGCCTGCTTGTAATGCTTCAGTATGACATTGCTCAAAAACTGAAAAAGTTTTCGCTTTTTCTCCACCTGGAACAATGGTTGTCATCATTTCAACGCTTGATTTCTTAAATTCTTCCAAAAAACTATGTAAATGAAGAGCTGCAACATTTTCATCAGTAATGAGCCAAATTTTCGAAAAGCCCCTATCGGTGATAAATCGTACAAGCTCAGGGATTAGCTTTATTCCTAAATAGACTGGATAGGATTTTGAAGAAGTTTCTACAACGATCGTCCTCATTGTCAAAACTCCTTTGTTTCAGCCCGGTACCGGTCAACATATTCTTTAAGGATCGAAAATTGGTCAGAAGGGAATTGTTCTACAATAGCGTTTGCAAGCTCCCAAGCCACTACATGTTCTGCAACTACCGCTGCTGCAGGTACTGCACAGCTGTCTGAGCGCTCAATGCTGGCTTCAAATACTTCTTTCGTTTCAATGTCCACACTTTTTAAAGGTTTATAAAGAGTAGGAATCGGCTTCATTACCCCTCTAACGACAATCGGCATCCCCGTTGTCATACCCCCTTCAAAGCCACCAAGTCTGTTTGTTAAACGGGTGTAGCCGTCTTTTTCATTCCAGGCGATTTCATCATGAACTTCACTACCATACTTCTTGGCAGCCTCAAAACCAATTCCAAACTCTACGCCTTTGAAAGCATTAATGCTAACGATTGCTCCAGCAATTTTTGCATCAAGCTTACGATCATAGTGAACATAGCTACCAATACCAATTGGCATACCTTCCACAATGACCTCCACGACTCCACCAATCGAATCACCCTTTTGTTTTGCATCGTCAATAGCGGCCATCATTTTTGTTGCTGCTTCTTCATCTAAGCATCGTACTGGTGAAGCTTCTGCAATTTCCTGGATTTGATCAATAGAGAGATTTTGTACGCGATTGGCTTGAATTCCTCCAATTTCCACAACGTGAGAAGCCACTTTAATTCCTAATAAGGACAAAAGTTTTTTCGCTACAGAACCAGCTGCGACCCTTACTGTCGTTTCACGTGCAGACGATCGTTCAAGGACATTCCTTAAATCACGATGTCCGTATTTGATTCCCCCATTTAAGTCTGCATGGCCAGGTCTAGGTCTAGTAATGACCCTCTTAATCTCTTCATCGCTTCCCTCTTCTAAAGGCTCGATCCCCATGATTTTCGTCCAATGCTTCCAATCATTATTTTCTACAACTAAGCAAACAGGGGAGCCAAGTGTTAAGCCATGACGCACACCTGCTGTGATTTCAACCGTATCTTTTTCAATTTGCATTCGTCTTCCTCGACCGTATCCCTTTTGTCTCCGTGCAAGGTCGATATTGATGTCCTCCGCTGTAATCGGCATTCCCGCAGGAAGACCTTCAATAATGGTCGTTAGCTTTGGACCATGTGATTCTCCCGAAGTTAAGTATCTCATTCAATTGCCCCCTCTGAATCAATTTACAAAGTACTATGTATAAATCTAGTAAGCATCAAATACTTTAGCGCTTAAAAGCGATATAGTGTTATGTAACAATATAACACAAAATCTCGAAAAATGGGTATAAAAAAAGTTTGAAATTAATGTAGAATCTTAATTTCAAACTATATAACCATTATTATACTTCACTTCTTTTTATAAAAAAACGTGTCTTCCGTTTCAAAGGAATATTGTTGCGGATTAAAGATTTGCTCAGTACTGCCTACAAAAAACACGCCTCCAGACTTCAATGAGTTGCTGAATTTTTGATAAAGCAAATCTTTCGCTTCCTCGGTAAAATAAATCAGCACATTTCTACACACAATTAAATCATAACCGCTTTCAAAAGGTTCTGACAGAAGATTATGCTTTTTAAACGTAACCGTTCTCTTTATTTCATCAGTGACTTTATAATACTCTCCTTCTTTTGTGAAATACTTTTTCTTTATGGCTTCAGGTACTTCGTTTAACGATCTTTCATGATAAACTGCCATCTTTGCTCGAGCGATCACGTTTTCGTCGATATCGGTAGCCAATATAGAAATTTGCGATGTCGGTAAATATTTGCTTAACACCATTGCAATGGTATAGGGTTCTTCGCCTGTAGAACACGCAGCACTCCAAATCTTTAACCTTCTTGATCCACTTAAAAGTCTAGGAAAAATCTTATTTTCTAGAACCTCCCATCTTTTGGCATTCCGATAAAATTCCGACACATTAATGGTCATCCGATCTAAAAATTCATTTAAGCTGGCCTTGTTATTTTGAATTTCTCGAAAATATTCTTTAAAACTTTTAAAACCTTTTTTTTCGTATAGGGAGGTCAGTCTACGCTTCATCTGTGCTTCTTTATATAGACTCAAATCTATTCCGGTTAGCTTTTTAATATGTATAATAAATTCTTGATAATCCTGTGACATAATAAAGACTCCTCTTCATGATCTGTTTCATGGAAGACCGCGTTTCCTACATAAGTATATCGAAAAACAAGTGCTATTGCCCCGTATTTTTAGAAGTTTTATTGAAATTTATCAGACAATCGAACCAAAAAACTCTCAGCCTTTTGTTCTGGATGACAAAAATTAGCGGTTTAAGAAGTTTTGTTCACCTAAATAGAACGATATAAAACGATGTATTAGACACTCCTTATTTTTCACAAAAATACCCCATGCAAGCCGCAAATACTCACATGGGGTCCCCTATTCATATCGATTAATAAATCCACTCGTTGATCAACTTTGAATATTCAACAAGCTCCTCTTCTTTGAAGAACAAGCCGATTTCACGTTCAGCACTCGCAGGGGAATCAGATCCGTGAATAACATTTTTGCCGACCGTTAAACCAAAATCGCCACGGATTGTTCCTGGCAGAGCATCCTTTGGATTGGTTGCCCCCATCATTTGACGTGCTGTAGCAATTACGTTTTCACCTTGCCACACCATCGCAAACACAGGACCAGAAGTAATGAAATCAACAAGCTCCCCGAAGAAAGGACGCTCTTTATGTTCACCGTAATGTTGTTCTGCAAGTTCTTTTGAAACCGCCATCAATTTTGCTCCTACCAATTGAAAGCCCTTTTTTTCAAAACGAGCTACGATTTCCCCAATTAACTGACGTTGAACACCGTCAGGCTTAACCATTAAAAAAGTTCTCTCCATGCTAGCTCCACTCCTATTACGTATGTATAAAGTTGTCCAAATAGACAATCCACGAAAATATTAACATTGTTTTGAAAATTTTGCAACAGAGGGAGATTTAAAACTTTTAGAATTTTCTTTTACCGATGTACTTGGCGATCTCATATAAAGTTTTGTTTGCTTTTCCATCCGGGAGTTCTTTAAGAATATTGAAAGCTTTATTTAAATAACGGTCACTTATTTCAACTGATAGCTGAATAGCATCCGACTTTTTTATTTTTTCTAGAATAAGATTTATCTGGGATTGAGGAGTTTTTTCGTTAATTTGCACAATTTCAGCACGAAGTTCTTCATTTTTCATAGCAAAAAGTACAGGTAATGTAATATTTCCTTGCTTCAAATCACTTCCTGCTGGTTTACCAAGTTCTTTTTCGGAAGCTGTGAAATCAAGGATATCATCGGTTATTTGAAAGGACATACCTACATAGTACCCAAATAGAAACAGCTTCTTATGAATTTCTTCTGGAACTCCTGCTGCAATTGCACCTAGTTGGCAACTAGAAGCAATCAAGAGAGCTGTTTTTCTTTTAATTCGCCTTAAGTATGTTTTCAAATGCTGGTCAAAACGGTATTTATCCTTAATTTGTTCAATTTCACCGATGCACAGCTCTACAATCGTTTTAGCCAAAATTTGGTGTAATTCCGGGTTTTTTATTTCCGATAACAATTCTACAGAACGGGCAAAAATATAATCACCTGTATACATGGCAACGCGATTATCCCATTTTGATTTAATGGTAGGGGCTCCCCTTCTTAATTCAGCATCATCAATTACATCATCATGCACTAAAGAAGCCATATGAATTAACTCTAATGCCACAGCTACTTTTTTTATCACATCAATATTGTAATCACCAAATTTTGCAGCTAATAAAACGAAAACCGGGCGAATTCTTTTCCCACCAGCCTGAAGCAAATGAAGCGAAGCCTGTCTTAAAACAGGAGATTGGGCTTGAATGGTAGTCTCTAATTCTTTTTCTAACATTTGTAAGTCTGCATTCAGAAAAGAATACATCATTTTTAATTTCATATTCTCCACCCAGCTTTACTAACATCAAGTCAATGATCTGTCCAAATTCGTCCCTGCCCTTTTCCAAACGCGCCATCCTCATAATTTGGTAAGATCCCCAAACAGGAGCTTAAGTATAGGGCAGGACTTTTTTTAGTCATTCTTATTTTATACTAATTCTTAGGTTTAAATCCGAAATGCGTGGCCGCTACGCCCCCGCTATGTGATTTGTACGTAACGTTTTCAAAACCCGCCTGTTTAAACAGCTCCGCTAGCTCTTTCATTCCAGGGAAGTCTCGGGCAGATTCTTGAAGCCATGAATATTCCTTATAGCTTTTAGCGAAAATTTTCCCGAAAAACGGCATAATAAATCTAAAATAAAAATAATATAGCTGCCTAAAACCAATCATAGTTGGCTGAGACGTTTCTAAACATACTGCCATTCCTCCCGGCTTTAAGACACGGTGCATTTCTTGCAAAACTCGCAAATAGTCCGGAACATTTCTCAGACCAAAGCCGATCGTAACATAATCAAATGTATTGTCTTCAAATGGCAGCTCCATAGCATTACCATGAATGAGTTCAACCTGTTTTAGATTCAGTGATTTAACTTTTTCTTCACCAATCTTAAGCATGTTTTTGCTGAAATCAAGTCCCTTAACCACACCTTTTGGACCTGTCTCCTTAGCTAGCGCAATCGTCCAGTCTGCTGTCCCGCAACAAACATCAAGTGCCTTGGTACCTTTTTTCACTTTCATAATGTCCATTGTCGTCTTACGCCATCTTTTATGCTGTTGAAAACTAATAACTGAATTCATTTTATCGTAATTTTGAGAGATTTTCTCAAAAACCTTGTGTACTCGTTCTTCTTTTGAATGCTGCATCCTTTACCCTTCTTCCACAAATGAGTTAGACTGTACCAGATTCATTTCTAACATCCCGCATACTTTTTCTTTTACATTTTCATTTAGTGGCGAGAGCCTTTTTAATAATTGTTCAGTAGACTGCTGTAGTTGAAAAATGCAACGATCAAGCTTGTCATAAATAAAACGCTCTTGATCATTGGATAGATGTTTTTTTTCCTTTGGAAAAAAAATATTTTGTAAAATTTCGAAAAGAGAAGAATGATGACGCTGTTTAATTCGTCTCTTTTCCTCAAGTAAACGGTTTAACAGCAATGCATTACCTACAAAATCCTTCCAATCAGGTTTGTTAAATTCTTCTGCAACCTTAATTAATAATGAACATTCGATGATCTTAATCGTTTCTAATAATTGATTTACATCATCAAAGTCCTTTTGATAGAGCAAAATTTTATATTCGTTTATATCTTTAATAGCAGTAGCTAAGGATTGAATAAGCGACACATTTTGAATATCCGCTAATATTTTATAATATAGACCACTATAATACACACCGGCTAACACGGTTAACTGACGATTTTTTAATAAATCCGAAATTTCCTTTTCCGCTTTGGAATTTGAAACTTTTTCATGAGTGTCAAGGGCCATTTGGACAAGCATTGTTGATGTGATAAATTTATCCTTTTCTTCATCACTAATTTCCAAATCGTCTAGCAATGAAGCTAATATCGTCAATTTTACCTCATCAACAAATGGTGGTTCCAAATATTGAAGAAGGTAAGGATGACTTGCCTTTGAATGAATCAAATCCCGAAGCTCATTTATGTATGTAGTTATATTCATCATTCTAAATCACCCTTACACCTTGAGTTTATGTACTTACAATTTTTCGCACGATCCTACGATTTAAGCGACCATAATAAAAGCACACATTATTATATCACAAAATAAGAATAAAAGGCTCTGTTAGAGTATTTTTTCAAAAAAATAAGCAGGAATTTCCCTGCTTATTTTTTTGAGCTGTCTATTTCACCGAATGGCGTGTAGATTTTCGCATTACCTCTTACTTTTATGGCAGAGGTGTGTTCTGTAAACTGGGCAATCATCACTTCACCTGAGTCTAGCTTTTCTGAATGATGGAAACGGGTATCTGATCCTCTTGTCAAACCAATGACATTCACTCCGTCATCCAATGCCTTGATTACAACATAATCAAAGTTTTTTTCACTCATTTTGACTCACCTCATCTTTTCTTTTATTTAAGATTTAATTAGGGAAAGAACCTCACTTCTGGTTCTGGCATCTTCTGCAAAAACACCCCGAACAGCTGAGGTCACGGTTTTAGCCCCAGGTTTTTTCACACCTCTCATCGTCATACACATATGTTCCGCTTCAACAATTACCATTACCCCGTATGGATCTAACTTTTCCATGATTGAATCAGCCACTGTGGATGTAATTCTTTCTTGAAGCTGTGGCCTTCTTGCAACAGCTTCCACCGCTCGTGCAAGCTTGCTTAATCCAGTAACCTTTCCATTTTTCGGTATGTATGCAACATGAGCATGTCCATAAAAAGGGACAAGGTGATGCTCACATACTGAATAAAATGGAATATCCTTTACAAGAACTAATTCTTCATGGTCTTCCCCAAAAATGGTTTCAAAATGCTTCTTTGGGTCTTCATTCAATCCAGAAAATATTTCTTCATACATTCTGGCTACACGTTTCGGTGTATCTAAAAGTCCTTCTCTTGAAGGGTCTTCTCCAACTGCTTCCAATATCATTCGAACTGCTTTTTCTATTTGGGCATGATTAACCTTTGCCATAACTTTTCCTCCTACAGCTAAACAATCAATGTAAAAATTACATGATACCATCTTAGCACAATTACGAAAAAATAAGCAAAAAAAGAAAAGCCCAAAGCGCCGAGTAGAAAAATTAAGAGTGTAAAGTCAAACTTCTTTAATCTAAACTTTTTCAATATATAGGGCGGATATTCAACTATGGTAGAAACTGATCTTTTAAAATTATGAATGATAATAAAAAGGACCTTGCATACGCTAGGTCCTTTTATCTACATATTGCAGGATATGTAATTACTTCACTGCATCTTTAAGTGCTTTTCCTGGTTTGAATGCAGGAACCTTGCTTGCAGCGATTTCAATCTCTTCCCCAGTTTGAGGGTTGCGACCTTTACGAGCAGCACGTTCACGCACTTCGAAGTTACCGAATCCGATAAGCTGTACTTTATCACCATTTTTTAATGCGTCTAAAATCGTATCAAAAACAGCATCAACAGCTTTTGTTGCATCCTTTTTGGATAGCTCGCTAGCTTCTGCAACAGCATTGATTAATTCTGTCTTGTTCATGCCATTCACCTCCTCCCAAAAAGAATTTCATACAAAGTAAGATTTTATATAACCGAATAATCAATTGCAATCATTCGATATATTTTCTATTAAAAAAAATTTCATACCTAGTATTTTTTTAAAAATAAGGAGCCTATTAATTCGCTTAATACCGGAAGAATGGCTGATGTAATGCGTTTTCTGTTAGTAGATTATCATAATCAACTAGTGTTAGCAAGAGAATTCCATCAATAATGGCAATGTTTTGCTTAATTACTTAATTTTTCTCTCCATAAGAGAGTGCAAAACCTATTTTTGATCGGATCCTATCAGTATTTTTTATACTATCCATGATTGCCGTATTTTCAAATAATAAACCTGTAAACAGCGCTAAAATAAAGAAGGGATTGTCCAGAAAGTCAGTTTTCCTGACTTTCTGGAGCCTCTTTTTTATCATTTATTTAAAAAATAAAGTTCTTTTCACATAGAATGATGTTTTTAGACTATAAAGTTTGCCCGTTGATTTCCGCTCCAGGCACTTGCTTTCCGCGGGGAGGGATGTCACTCCTCGGCGTTGCCGCCTGTGGGGTCTCCCACTTCCCTCTTTTTCCCGCAGGAGTCAAGTACCCTCCGCTACAATCAACTCAGATCGTACCTATATTGAAGCCAATGCCAATAGTGAAGAAAATTATGTATATGCGATGGGTGACGAGAAAGAGCCTCGATTTGATTTTCCCATTCCATATGGATCCTATATTCAAGAACAGACACGCAAATACAAAAAAGACATCAAAAACGCGAAAAACTGGACCTATCATGAGCAAGAGGATTGTTTTATTTGCCCGAATGGAAGAAAGGTTACGTTTAAAAGAATCAGTCTGGTTATAGTAGCAGGCATCCGCCAGCTACTTTCAGAGAAAAATCCAAATAACACAAAGGCAAGTGGAGAAAAACGAATCGTTTTTCTCCACTTGCTTCATTTTAGGGACTTTTTAGACAACCCCTTCTTTATTTGCTAATTTTTACAATATGATGGCAATCAGTCCACCTGAGCCCTCATTAATGATTCTTTCGAGTGTTTCTTTAAGCTTATAACGTGCATTTTCAGGCATAAGTGAGAGCTTTGCAGAAATGCCTTCCCTAACAATGCTGCTTAAGCTTCTTCCGAAAATATCGGAATTCCAGATGGATAAAGGATCATCCTCAAAGTCCTGCATCAAATAGCGAACAAGCTCTTCACTTTGTTTTTCTGTACCGATAATCGGAGCGAACTCGGATTCTACATCTACTTTAATCATATGGATAGAAGGTGCAACCGCCTTTAGTCTTACACCAAAACGAGCTCCCTGGCGAATAATTTCCGGCTCATCAAGGCTCATGTCTGCTAATGAAGGTGCTGCTATTCCATAGCCTGTTTGTTTCACCATTTTTAATGCATCAGAAATTTGGTCATATTCAGCTTTTGCATGTGCAAAATCCTGCATAAGCTCTAGCAGATGATCCTTACCTCTTATTTCAACCCCAACAATTTCTTTTAGAATGCTGTCATAGAGCTCATCCGGTGCAAATAAATCAATTTCCGCTACCCCTTGACCCATTTCGATCCCAGCCAAGCTTGCTGAATCGATGAAATCAAAGTCATTAAATTGCGTAATGACACGATCCACATCTCGAAGTCTTTTAATATCTTTAACTGTTTCTTTTACTGCTTCCTGGTAGCTTTCACGAAGCCAATGATTTTCCCTGAGTACCATCACCCAGCTAGGTAGATTTACATTCACCTCAAGCACAGGAAATTCAAATAGCGCTTCACGAAGGACGTTTAATACGTCTCCCTCTCTCATGCTCTCAACGCTCATCGCAAGAACCGGAATATCATACTTTTCTTGGAGCTGAGTTCTTAGTTCGGCTGTGTCAGGGTGATGGGGTTGAACAGAGTTAATGACAATAATAAAAGGTTTTCCTACCTCTTTTAACTCTTCGATCACTCTTTCCTCTGCTTCAACATAATCAGAGCGAGGAATTTCACCGATCGTCCCATCCGTTGTTACGACCACTCCGATGGTCGAGTGATCTTGAATAACCTTTCTTGTGCCGATTTCAGCTGCTTCATGAAATGGTATTGGTTCTTCGTACCAAGGTGTATGGATCATTCTAGGACCATTTTCATCTTCATACCCTTTTGCGCCAGGTACTGTATACCCAACACAATCCACTAGACGAATGTTTACTTTAAGACCTTCGTCTACCTTAATGCTAGCTGCTTGATTAGGTACAAATTTCGGCTCTGTCGTCATGATTGTTTTTCCGGCAGCACTTTGAGGAAGCTCATCCTGTGCTCTGGAACGTTCTGCTTCATTACTAATGTTAGGAATCACAACCAATTCCATGAACTTTTTTATGAAGGTAGACTTGCCAGTGCGGACTGCACCAACAACTCCCAGATAGATGTCGCCGCCAGTTCTTTCTGCAATATCTTTAAAAATATCTACTTTTTCCACGAGATCCCCTCCCGAAATTAGAGTTGCTGGGATGAATTTATCCATTTAGTAATATACTTGGACAATACATGTGTATGATTGCTATACAAAAGTATTCTTACTTTTTTTCAAAAACCCCCTTTTTTTCTGCAATTTTAGTAAGTTGTTATTGGCACATATCGTTGTTTCCCATGCTTTTCTTGTCATGGCGTTCCCATCGAAAAAGAAAAACAACACTTCACACAGAATTTCAGGTATTCTTTAGATCATTGACGCTAATTATTGACCCTTTTCCCCAACTTATATGTAGAAGAGCAATTTTTAGCCTTGTTCTTCCCGAAATCCATTATTCATTACTAGTAAATAAACCTTATGATCTATACAAAGAAGCAAACAAAAAAACCCTTCTCCTACAATATATTTCGTAAGAAAAGGGTTATGACTATGGTTCATGATTTTCTACTATTCAAACTCCATTATTTACTCAGGAAAATAGGCTTATTTGACTTTTGGTCGATTGTATAAGGTAAAGAATAAGCAGGAACAAAGAAAGAATTCTCCACTAGAATGTTCCTGATATCCTCACCATACTTGTAGTTATGTTTATTATTTTGCAAGGCTGTCAAAAGATCTGGCGTATAATCAACAAATATTTGTGCTTCATTATTAATGATTAAGCCTAACGGTTTTTGAGAATATGGACTTATTACAGTCGGAGGTTCTTTTAAACCAAGTTTCTTATAATCCAAGGTAAAAACATGATCTGCTATTCTTTCCTTAAATGGAGGATAGCCATTCGATTGACGATATACTTCTAATCGAATGGTCAAATCCTGTATTGCCCCGGCCATTCTCATATCAAACAGCTTAACGGTTGGGTCATTTTCCACATCTACAAGAACATATTGAAAAACACCACCGCTTTCAAATGCATTACCCGGAGGCTCCGCCATATATTTTGGCACAATTTTCTTAAAATCGATTAAATATTTTTGGTAAATCGGCGTGTCACCATCTTTTGTTTTGATAGGTAACAGTCCTTTTTCATCCTTTTGATACTGATCGACAGCAGATTGCACTGCTTGTATCTGGTCTTGATAAGGAACCTGGTTTTCGGCTCTATTTTCTTGAGGATACAAACAACCAGATAGAACGGACATAGAAGCCGCAAAAACTAGGACGAGAATCAGCTTTTTGATACTGCGATGATGGATGTTTTTAAGCATCTGTCGGTCCACTCATCACTACAAAGAATATGATAATACCAGCCAAAATCATTAATATGTAAGCGATTATCGCAGTTAAAACCTTCAAAAAGCCCTTTCTCAATTTAAATCTGCTCAAATAAATAAAAAGCAAGGATATAAACATGAAGATCATTGCGGCAAATGAAATCCACATTTTTTGCAATGCTGGCGTCATTACTTTCACTCCTTTTCACGAAAAGTATTATAACATACCCAGCATAAAGGAAGTACATTTTTTGTAAGTATGAGTCAGAGTTGACTCATTAACTTTTATACAATTAAGTCTAAAATATAATAAAAAACAGAAGATTAGACTCTCGCCTAAGTTCTTCTGTTTGACTAAAGTTATACCGCCTGACAGGTTTTTTACTAGCTTGTTACATTATATAATATGTTACAATAGGGCTTCTGCATCTGCATTTGCCCATTAATATCAATCTTTTACGGAAAATATTTTAGGACTCTTGTTTGTCAACCAAAATGTTAACAAGGTCCTCCATTTCAGACTTTTTCATGCGGGACATTAAAGAATCTACTGCAGCTTTTACATCTTCGCCGTTAAAGAGGACGTTATATAAAGCTTCCGTAATCGGCATTTTCACCTTATATTTTTTTGCCAGCTGATAAGCTGCCTTTGTCGTCCTTACTCCTTCGACCACCATTCCCATATTTTGTAGCACTTCCTCAAGCTTATGTCCCTTACCAAGCATATTACCCGCTCTCCAGTTGCGTGAGTGAACACTTGTACAAGTAACGATCAAATCACCGATGCCGGTTAAGCCTGAAAATGTAAGCGGATTAGCCCCCATTGCGGTTCCAAGCCGAGCAATTTCCGCAAGACCTCTAGTGATCAGAGCAGCTTTTGCATTATCTCCATACCCTAGGCCGTCTGTGATCCCAGCAGCAAGTGCAATAATATTTTTTAATGCACCGCCAATTTCCACTCCAATAAGATCTGGATTGGTATACACACGAAAATTACCATTCATAAATAGATCCTGAATTTTTTCTGCTGCCTTCATATTTTTGGATGATACGGTAACGGTTGTTGGATGTCGTAAGCTTACTTCTTCGGCATGACTTGGTCCTGAAAGAACGACAATGTCTTTTAATAAATGGGCAGGCATTTCTTCTTCTATCATTTCAGAAATCCTAAGTAAAGAGTCCGGTTCAATTCCTTTACTTACATGGACGATCAATATCGGGTGGGTTATTTCCTTTGCCACCTTCTTAAGAACATCACGAATGGCTTTTGTAGGAACTGCCAAAATAACAATTTCTAAGTTTTGAAGCGCTTCATGAAGGGATGTATACCCTTTTATTTCTTCCGGCAAAACAATTTCCGGAAGATATTGCTGATTTGTGTGCTTCGTGTTGATTTCTTCGATCTGCTCTGATTTATGCCCCCATAATCTGACTTCATGCCCATTGTCAGCCAACACCATTGCCAAAGCTGTTCCCCAACTACCTGCACCTAACACAGCAACTCTTTCACGAGCTTGATTCATACCATCACAACCTTTTTATTTTCTTTGTCTAGCAAAAATTTTGATCGGTGTACCCTCAAAGCCGAACGCATCCCGAATTCGGTTTTCTAAAAATCGTTCATATGAGAAGTGAAGAAGTTCCGGATCATTTACAAACAATACGAAAGTTGGAGGTTTTACAGCCACTTGAGTTGTGTAATAAATTTTTAAGCGATTTCCTTTATGCGTAGGAGTAGGATTCATTGCTACTGCATCCATAATCACTTCATTTAAAACATTCGTTTGAACACGCATTGCATGATTTTCACTTGCTGTATTGATGAGAGGCATTAACGTATGAATTCTTTTTTTCGTTTTGGCTGATAAGAAAACAATCGGTGCGTAATCCAAGAACAAGAAATGGTCGCGAATTTTTTGCTCGAAATCCTTCATCGTTTTATCGTCTTTTTCAATAGCGTCCCATTTATTAACGACAATAATGACAGCTCGTCCCGCCTCATGGGCATAGCCGGCAATTTTTTTGTCTTGCTCTCGAATTCCTTCCTCAGCATTCAGAACAA
Organism: Peribacillus tepidiphilus; assembly: GCF_009466385.1. GTDB lineage: Bacteria > Bacillota > Bacilli > Bacillales > DSM-1321 > Bacillus_BN > Bacillus_BN tepidiphilus. The sequence continues at coordinate 123,008 of NZ_WIAQ01000001.1, forward strand.
CCAATACGACATCTGAGCGTTCAATGGCTCTTAGGGCCCTTAACACACTATATTTTTCAGTACTCTCATAGACTTTTCCTTTTTTCCTCATACCGGCTGTGTCAATAATGACATAATCCTGGCCATTATATTTTAAAGGAGAGTCGACAGCATCTCTTGTTGTACCCTCTATATCACTAACGATGACACGTTCTTCACCTAATAAGGCATTAACTAATGAAGATTTTCCTACGTTCGGTCGACCGATTAAGCAGAACTTTATTACATCTTCATCGTACTCTTTTCCATTATATTTAGGAAAATGTTTCACCACTTCATCCAGTAAATCCCCTAATCCCAATCCGTGTGTTCCAGATATAGGAAACGGTTCTCCGAATCCAAGTGAATAGAAATCATAAATCTGATCTCTCATTTCCGGATTATCTACCTTATTTACAGCAAGAACAACTGGTTTCTTGGACTTGTATAATATTTTTGCAACCTCTTCATCAGCAGCAGTTACTCCTTCACGGCCGTTTGTCATAAATATGATGACATCTGCTTCATCAATGGCTATTTCTGCCTGCTGACGAATTTGCTCTAAGAACGGTTCGTCCCCAATATCGATTCCACCAGTATCAATAATATTAAACTCATGTGTGAGCCATTCTCCAGAACTATATATTCGGTCTCTTGTAACTCCAGGAATATCTTCTACAATCGATACCCTTTCTCCTACGATACGATTAAAAATCGTTGACTTACCTACGTTAGGCCTTCCAACTATAGCAACAACTGGTTTTGGCATGGAAGTCACCCTTTCTTTATTTCATTTTTTTATCGTTTTTTTAGCTAAAATAACCCTTCTTGCATAAAGAAGGGTCTAACTATCTTATAGTACCAAATTTTCATTAGCACAACAACGATTATCCCAAAAGCCCTTTAATGCTTGACGATAATATAAATATCCTCAGTTAAAGCATGAGCAATCCCATCCAAAATGGCCTCCAAATTTGCTGCAAAATCATCCATCTCCTCTTTGTTTGAGCAATGGAATACGTGAGCTCCAACTGGTACTTTTTCTGGCTTTGTTGTCACAACGGCTAAAATATACTTTTCTAGCGTCATCGAGAGACCTTTCCTTTCTTCCCAATATTAGACTTAGTAGGCATTCTGATCGCATTTTCTAAAGTAGGAACATTGCCGATGATCGCAATGGCTTTTTCGATATCCTTTTCTTGTGGTAGGACAAAAACCCCGACGCGGCCATCGTCTAAGTCTCTTTTTGCCAAAGGAACAAGTGCAGGTGTACCAGAATCCCGATACACACCTAACGCTGTCGATACATCATGAAGAATGGCCTGTCTTTGACCCAAATTTGCAATCGTAGAACGAACATTGAAGTTTTTTGGTTTTAAAATGAAGCCCATCCCGTACCGTAGAACTTCTTTTTGTCGTTTAGGAAGTCCGATATTCATTATGTAAATATTATCAACATATAAGCCTGCGCCATCAAATCTTGGCTCAAAATATTCTATATCCACTAAGTCCTTCAATCGATTACCGGACATAAATCTATGACATAAACATAACGAAATGATAAACGCAACAAGTCCGACCCAAATATTCCAAAGTAAAATTCCAGCAGTAGTCAATAAAGAAGTTAAAATGACCAAATAGTTTCTGCCTTCAAAGGCAATTGCAATGCCTTCTATGTATGTATTCCCTCTTTTCACCAACTCGTATTGGTCTAACTCAGTAAGTGTATTTCTTTCCATATTCCGAACTTCCCGAAACTGGGATGCAGCAAGTGTTAAAAAAGTAATAGCAGTAAATTCCTCTTCCAGGATGGCTGGGATGACAATGCTCCCTAGGCCTGCAGCAATAAACCCTAACGCCAAATGTATGATTTTCCCATGCAAATAAGTTGGATATTGCCGATAATCGCTTCTTAGCATATATAATCTTGCAATCGTTCCTGCCATAACGCCAAAAAGGATCGGTAATGCATACTCATTCATCGCGATTTAACCTCTTTCTTACCTAATGTTTTGTTGGTATACATATAGCCAGCCAATAATTCTAATCCGTGCCACAGGGAACTTACCATTACTACCATTGATAGTTGATCGTACCAAGTTAGAGTGGCCATTTCATAAGGAACTCCAAGAGGATCAAAAACTAAAAATAAAAGTCCATCCCCTATGAGCATTCCAAGTACGATACTTAACAGTCTCTGTTTCCAATCGGATAGGAGTATTATGCTCAAATACGTCAAAATTATTGTCAGCATCCATTTTGGATCAAAAAGAACCCAAATAGGATCAATGAATGAGAATAATATAAAACTGCTGGTACACAGCCCCATTAGGAAGGAAATAACCACAACACTCCATTTATTCTTAGACCGTAAATTTCCAATATAAAATGAAGCGAAAATAATAAGAAGAAGCGCACCTGCATTTACGTCCGTATTGTATAAAGGGATACTTTTATTGGACAAATAAACAAGTAATAATATCTGTATGAGCAATTTGTCTCGATTGCTATTTGTTGAGGGAACAAAAAAAATCAAAAAGACAATGACAATCCAAGCAATCCAGAAGAAAAAAATTCCATCCACTTTTCTCCCTCCTTTCCCTACCATTATGGACTAAATACAAAAATTTTAACGACTAAACATACAGACAATGACGAAGCATAAAGTCAATGGAAGATGGAATGTTACTAGTAGGAGGTGTGTGATGGGAAAGGATCGACAAGAAAAAAAGCTAAAGCAAAGCAGAAGGACGGAGTCAGACCGTGACCAGTCCCTAAGCTATCCGGGCTCAACAATGTTGGAAGGCCCTGAAGAATCAAGAAAAAGGAATCAATAGGGGCAAATTCTAAAAAAAAAGCGATGATGAAGATAGTAAAAATTTCTTCATCATCGCAGCCCCCGTTGAATTGCCCAATGATAGGTTTTTCCTTCAATTACAATCGGTGCTTTTTTTAATTCACTTATATTCCTCGTACCTAATGCAGTCATGATTAGTCGTAGGTCTTCTTGAATTGTCCGAATTTCTTCAATTAATAGTTCCAGCCCTTGCTGTTTGTAGATTTTTAGGAAATGTCCTGCTAGTCCAACTGCATCCGCACCAAGAGCATGACTTTTTGCAATGTCGAGTGAGTCTCGAATTCCCCCAGAAGAAATGATTGAAATTGGAGCATCAACACTTTTGGCTTCGAGAAGAGAGCAAGCTGTTGTTATTCCCCAATGATTGAAATAAGAGAGTACTTTTTCACGGCGTTCATTCTCAATTTTCGCAAAATTTGTACCGCCGAATCCCCCAACATCAATAATGGATACCCCAACAGAAACAAGCTTCTCAATCGTTTCTTTACTCATTCCGAAACCAACTTCTTTTACAATGACGGGAACATTTATACCGGAAGAAATCGTTTCAATTCGTTTTAAAGTATGTTTGAAAGAGCGATCTCCTTCAGGCATGGTTAATTCTTGGATGACGTTCAAATGAATTTGCAAAGCGTTTGCTTCAAGCATCTCTACAGCTCTCTTCGCCTGATCGAGAGTGGCTTCCCCACCCAAATTACCTATAATGATTCCATTAGGATTCTCTTTGCGGACTACAGAATAGGTGTCAACTTGTGTTGGATCTTTAATCGCTGCCATTTGTGAGCCTACTGCCATGCCAATCCCCGTCTCTTTCGCAGCAATAGCAAGGTCCCTATTCAGCTTTTTCGTTTCTTCCCCGCCGCCTCCGGTCATGGCATTGATAAAAATTGGCGAACTTAAGGAAAGTTCGCCAATAAACGATTGAAAATCTATTTCTTCAACACTACGATCCGGTAAGCTTTGATGAACAAACGTAATATCATGAAAGCCATTGGATCCTTCCTGCCCAATTTTGAGGGCATGTTTGATATGATCCAATTTACGTTGTGTTCTTGACAAGCGCATCACCATTATTTTAATTTTTTTAATTGGTCTCCAATCACTTCACCTAATTGGAACCCTTTTGCTTCTTCAGGTAGCTCATATTCTTCAGCAGCAGGAACTGCTTTCTCCTCTAGCTCTTTAATACTTAAAGAAAGTCTTTGCTCTTCTTCGTTCACATCAAGGACTTTCACTTTTACAGTTTGTCCTTCTTTTAACACTTCATGAGGAGTAGCGATATGTTTGTGTGAGATTTGAGAAATATGAACCAGACCTTCTACACCTGGGAAAATTTCAACAAAGGCTCCGAAAGAAACAAGTCGTTTTACAACACCCTCTAGCACAGAGCCCTTTGGAGCTTTTTCGCTAATGTTTGACCAAGGGCCTGGTAATGTTTCTTTAATGGACAAGGAAATTCGCTCATTTTCTCGGTCGACCGATAATACTTTTACCTTTACCTTGTCCCCCTCGCTAACTACATCAGATGGCTTATCGACATGCTCATGGGAAAGCTGGGAAACATGGACAAGTCCGTCAACTCCTCCGATGTCAACAAAAGCGCCAAAATCGGTTAACCGTTGAACCGTTCCATCCAATACTTGTCCCTCTTGAATAGATTCCAAAATGTTTTTCTTCTTTTGGCTTTTTTCTTCTTCGACGACAGCACGATGAGAAAGAATTAACCGATTTTTCTCACGATCTAACTCAACAATTTTGAAAGTCAACGTTTTATTTTTGTAATCAGAAAAATCTTCAACAAAATAATCTTCAACAAGAGAAGCAGGTACAAAGCCACGGACACCTAAGTCCACTACAAGTCCGCCTTTTACGACGTCTTTCACCTCAGCTTCGAAAACTTCACCCGCTTGGAACTTCTCTTCGAGTTGATCCCATGCTTTTACAGCATCGACCTTACGTTTAGAAAGAATTACATTTTCTTCTTCCACTTTAATAACTTCCAATTCTAATTCGTCACCTTCATTTACTACGTCAGAAGCTTTTTCCACATGAAGGCTAGATAATTCACTAATCGGAATAATGCCATCAGATTTACTGTTCTCTACGTCTACAATTACTTGTTTCTCTTCAACCTTAATGACTTTACCTTTTACTTTGTCACCGATTTCAAATTGGCTCACATTCATTTGCTGTTCCTCTGTCATATGTACTCCTCCTTCACACAATCTGCTTTCAAAGCGGTTAAATAGCTAGGTGATCAGCTTTGTTTTTTACTTAAATTAATAGTAAGACAAAGCACCGCATTTTAGCTTTCATTGATTGGAATAAACATCCTTTAAACTAAATTCTAATAAAAAAAGGATTTTGTCAAGCAAAGTGAATTATTTATGCTGAGAAATCAATTCAGCAATCTTTTCCATAATGATTTCTGTTGCCTCCTCGGCTGAAAGTTTTTGATTTTTACCGTATTCCTTTAGGTCAATTGGTTTTCCATATACGACTTTTAATTTTCTAAAAGCCTTATAAGGTCCTATAATCGCGCATGGCATCACAACGGCATCCGTCCTTAACGCAAAGAAGCCAGCACCTGCGAGGCCCTTACCAAGCTCACCGGTTTTACTTCTTGTTCCTTCCGGAAACAATCCCAAAACTTTTCCTTCTTTTAGAATGGCTAGCCCTTTTCTTAAGGCCTCTCGATCACTCATACCCCGTTTCACTGGAAAAGCATGTAGACTAGGCAACAATTTTTTAAGGATAGGCACATGAAATAGCTCTTCTTTCGCCATAAAATGGACATCTCTCGGTGCTGTGATTCCTACAACAGGTGGATCTAAATTATCAATGTGATTTGAACAAAGCAAAACTCCACCATCTTTTGGAAAATTCTCGACACCTATGACTTCAATTCGATAAACAGGCGTCAAGACTGTTTTGACGACTCCTTTAGCAAATCTATAAAAACTAATCATCTTGAAGTCCTCTCATTCATTAAAGAAATAATTTTGTCAGCAACTTGTTGAATGGACATGGATGTCGTATCGATCTCGATGGCATCCTCTGCTTTCCTTAAAGGAGAAACCTCCCTTTCAGAATCATATTTATCTCTAGCCGCAATCTCTTTCTTTAATTTCTCCAAATCGGAAGTAAAACCTTTTTGCAGATTTTCAAAATGTCTTCTTTGAGCCCTCTCATCAACGCTGGCGATTAAGAAAATTTTCAATTCGGCATGCGGTAATACGTGCGTCCCAATATCTCTTCCATCCATCACAACGCCACCGTTTTTCCCAAGCTCCTTTTGCATTTTAACCATTTCTTCCCTAACAGCCCGGTGCTTTGCAACGGCAGAAACAGATGCTGTAACTTCATGAGTCCGTATTTTTTCTGTTACGTCCTCACCATCCACAAGAACAAGCTGTCCCTTTTTACTTGGTTTAAGTTGAATATCCGTTTCAATTAAAAGCCTATGTAGCTCTTGTTCGTCTTCAACGTCTACATGATTTTGTAATGCTTTATAAGTTAGGGCCCTATACATTGCACCTGTATCAACATAAACATATGAAAAATGTTCAGCCACTATTTTGGCAACTGTACTTTTCCCCGCTGCTGCAGGTCCATCAATTGCTACTGATATTTTCTTTTCCATAATTCCTCCTGTATAATAACAAAACTACATCATCCTCTTTATTTTATCATACAAACGCTTATCATTTTCAAGAATGTCATATTTCTAACATGTAATTCTTTCATTTTCATTATTCCATTTTGGAAAATAAATTCACAGATAGAGGATCCGAAAAGTAAAGCTTTTAGAATGGGGATACCATTTTTTCATTAAAAAATCCGACCACTTAAATTAGCAGTCGGATCTGTTTTAATCACCGAAGTAACTGATTCATTGTTTCTACAATGATTCTGTAGTTGTCACTGTATACCCCTTCGTATTGAGCCATCTTCTTTAATTCAAGGAAAGTATCTTCTTGATGAAATAATATTTGAAAAAACAACAAAAATAACAATTGTATCACAATTAGCTTCATAAGGATTCTTTCTACAGCCTTCATACTTTACCCTCTAAAATTATATTGATAAGATCAAGTATTGGCTTGCCTATAGCTATTTATACCATTTATTATAATCCTTTATTTCTCATCTCTAGCTGTTTTTCAAAACAGAACCGGATCAAAAGCTGGCGGTCACCTTTACTGATTTCAGAAAACTGAATAGAAACTTTGTTAAAATTACTACCCTCTTGTTCTACGATTCTAATAACCTTGCTTTTTAGTTTTAAATAATATATATCACCTGATTTTAATGGGAGTACAATCCAAACATTTATGTAAGAGCCAGGTTTGATGGTGGTTGTCTTTGGTACTAGGATGGCTGCCCCACCTGCACTAATGTCAGCAGTAATTGCAGTAAATGGCCTAAATTCAAAATTTAAGGGGTGTACAGCAACATCAACTGCAGCATCAATCCGGACATACTGCCTACGTTGTATTTTGACAAATTGATGTTCAGCTGGAGTTCTAAGCTGAACAAAAGGTAGCTCCATTTTCTTTCTCCCCAAAACTTCTGTGTCAAAAATATATACGTTTCCTTCAGTACCAATATACGTACACTTTAATTGCGTACCATCCGTCAGAAAAACCGTACGATTTGTATCCAAATTGATCGGATAATCGATATAAAATACATTTCCTGTTATTTCATGGATTTTGCATTTGTATTTTTCAGGCTGAAGGGAATATTTAGGTTCTAATAGTAAGGAATCTCCAATTTTCAACATAATCTCCACACTTCCGGACGTTATTCAAGTTGATCATTGTTTTATAGTTTTATTATGACATGTTATGGAAAAAAGGAAAAGTACAGAAGTACCTTTCCTTTGGAAATTTATATACTAAAAATTTTAAATGGACATTCAGTTGCTACTAAACCATATCTTCCATAGAAGGCTCTGCGTTTTGCAATTTTTCTATAAGTTCTTCTTGATTCGTTTCAGCATTGATGAATATTCTGTAAGTATCATCATGAATGACTCCCAAAAATTCGTGGCAGAGCACCTCTTCACCAAGATCGTTCATAATTACGGCCAGCCTGTTCTCCATAATCTTTACTTTCGGATTAATGGTTTTTCTAGCTTCTGCCGCTGTGATAGTTGGTGCTTGAATTTTACGTTCATGATTAGACCTAAAATATTCTTCCGCTGAAAAACCGATTATGCTTCCATTATCCAATGCTACCTTGATTTTTATGGAATCGGGATAAACTCTTACCCCATTCATAACTGAAACATAAGTAAACATTCCGATGTTATTGAATTGGGTGCTTTCAAATAACTCCAGATTTTTAAATTTATTTTTCTTCAAAAAATCTGCTGCTTTTTGTGATGCGGTATTTAAGCCGATTTTAGCTTTCGAGACATTCCGATTATGAATAAACCAAATGGGGTATCCACCTTTTTTTGTAACATCCATATTGACCTCTTTTTTTGAATCCTTTTCCCTTAAACTAACACTATAGAAGCCGAAATCTGAGCCATTCCCATTTTCTTCGACTTTAACTGTTAAATTTCCTTTAAGACCTGAAAACTTTTTGGTTAAGTTTATTGCTTCTTCTTTGGTAATTGTTCTACCCGATAAATGTTTAAAATTCTTGTTTTTTTCTTTATTGCTAACGAAGGTGGGGCCAAATTGAGAAGCCTCCGAATATCCGGTTACTTTATCCTCTACCATTTTTAATCCGTCAATAATGGTATTGTCTGCTGCTTCCTTTCCTGTTGCCATAGCCAATTCAACATCCATCCATCTAAGGTTATTTTTTAATACTAGATATTGAACTTTTCTTAGCTCCTGTTGGATTTCCGCAGACTGCTTATATAATTGCTCTAAGTTTTTATATTCATTAGAGGTCAAAGGTTCTTGATCCAAGTCTCTTACAGCCGTTTTATAACTAAAATTTCCGATCTTTGATAGGAATTCCTCCGTTTTATTAAAAGGTAACAAAGTTAGAGGAAGCTGTCCGACATCAGTTTGTGCTTCTGAAGCAATTCTCCAAACATCTACAAGAGCCGGAGATATAGATTTTCTTGAATTCATCGCAAGCGTTGTTCCAATCTTATCATTCAATTGATCAATCTGAAAAGATAAATCATGGAATGCCCGCTGATAGTTGTTTTCTGCATTTAACAGAATCGCATTCTTTTCTTGATGCTCTTGATAACCCCAGAATGCCGTTCCTGCCACTGCAATACAAAGAACAGCGATAAGTATTCCTCGTAGCAAGCTTCATCACTCCTATTATTTACAAAAGATGTGTTTTCCGATTCGTTTGATTTGAGGTCGTGACCAAATCCATTTACTTGTAGCTGTTGCAGGGTTGAAATAATATAAGGCATTTCCAGACGGATCCCAACCATTAATAGCATCCATCACTGCGTCTCTCGCTGTTTGGTTTGGTGTCAGCCAAATTTGCCCATCAGCCACTGCGGTAAAAGCACCTGGTTCAAAAATCACTCCAGAAACCGTTTTAGGAAAAAGCGGGCTTTCAACCCTGTTAAGAATAACTGCGGCAACCGCTACCTGCCCAATATAGGGCTCTCCACGAGCTTCGCCATATACAGCATTGGACATTAACTTAATATCGTTTTCAGAAAATCCGGAAGGAATATTAGATGCTGTTTTTGTTGCTGTTGCTCTTTTTTGAGTGCTACTTCTAGCTTTTGGCTTTATTTGCTTCTCGATTGGTACGCCAGCGTAATAAGTGAAATCATTTCCTTTTCTTATTTGATCATGAACAAACTGCTTGTTGAAATTAGATGCACTCACCAATTTTGCTTTTGTCGACTCACCAACTAAACCATCTACAGGGAGTCCGAAATTTTGTTGGAAATTACGCACTGCCCAATAGGTTCCCCAACCATAGACACCATCAATTTTCCCATGATAATAGCCGATATTTTGAAGTCTTGCCTGAAGCTCGATTACATCGTCTCCGACAGCTCCCTTCTGTATAACTTGATTTGAAAAAGCTTCTGTTTGAATCGGTTTATTGGCAAAGATCAGAACAAATAAGAGAACGAAACAGAAGGCTTTCCCTATTGACGAAATGCCTTTCATCAACTACACTCCCTTTTCAATAATTGGAATTAACCCTATTTTCTTCAATAGCCTCAATTTTATTCCTTAGTAATCGCCAATAAACCATTTTGTTTTTCTCAAAGAAGCATCATTCTTTTTTCAAAAAGGCTGTTTCAAAGCGGTTACGCCGAGGAATGCATCCCTCCTCGCAGAAAGCAAGTGCCTCTCGCTGCAATCAACGGCAAACTTTATAGTCTAAAAATAACAATCTATGTGATAAGAGCCTTCAAAAAAAAAAAAAAAATAAGATGACCATAGGTCACCTTATTCAAACTATAACTTCATATTTAGCGTTGTATTTAATCGCTCTCTTGCATGAATATCGGATAGAATTCTAGCAAGCTTCACTTTTCTTAAGCCGAGCCACCACAAGAAAATCATGAATGGTAGCATCCAATATAACCATTGGCGCTGGTTGGTTAAAATGTAATCATAAATCCCGTGCAAAACAAATGGTAACAAAAAGGCAAAAAACAGGAACAGTTTAGTTTGATCCTTCCCAAATTTGCCTTTTCCTAAATAATATCCCATAATAACACCGAATAATGCATGACTAGAGACTGGAAGCAACGCTCTTCCAATGGCAAACTCGACACCGTTTGCAATCAGATATAAAATATTTTCTGCCGTTGCAAATCCAAGTGATACCGCAGCTCCATATACAATCCCATCATAAGGTTCATCAAAAGAAATATGCTGATAAATGACATAAATTAATATAAACCATTTGAAAAACTCTTCCAAAAGTGAAGAAACGAAAAATGCAGAGACAAAACCATTTGGGACCAGTTGCTCGGCTTCAATTACATATTGAATAAACATAATTGGAAAAACTAAAAAAGCACCAAATAAAAAAGTCTTAACGACTACGGAGACAGGCTCTGTTTCATAATAATCCTTTAAATAAAAATAACTTAACAAAGCCAGCCCGGGTGCAATACCAGCTGATAATATGACCAGCATAGGCTGACCTCTTTTCTATTCGTATTTGCTTAAGTAACAATTTAAGGTAAAAAATCTATGTGTGCTTTGTTTAATATTATCATGTTATGATGAAAAGGAAAACCGTTATTGGTAATTATTTGGGAGGTGCTTTATGAAAAAAAATATACTTGTCATACACACAGGAGGTACCATTTCAATGGAAGAAGATGCTTCCACTGGAGCAGTGAAGCCTACCAAGGATAACCCGATGAAAGATAAAAACGATCAAGTATTTTCAATGGCGAATTTACTAATAGAGGACCCTTTCACGCTACCTTCCCCTCATATCACACCTCTTGAAATGTTAAAAATAAAAGAAATGATTGAAGACTATCTTAAAAACCAAGACATATCGGGAGTCGTTATCACACACGGAACAGATACACTGGAGGAAACGGCTTATTTTTTGGATTCGACCATTTCAACGGATATTCCGATTGTGTTAACTGGTGCAATGAGGTCTAGTAACGAAATTGGGTTTGATGGCTTATATAATTATATTTCATCCATTCGTGTGGCACTTTGTCCTGAAGCTAGAAAAAAAGGAGTATTAGTTGTATTAAATGACGAAATCCATACAGCAAAAAATGTCACTAAAACCCATACAAGTAATGTATCGACCTTTCAAAGCCCACAATACGGTCCGATCGGAATTGTTACGAAGCGCAAAATTTTATTTCATCATCAGCCCATGCTCAGTGACAAATTCAATATTACCTCTATTTCAAAAAATGTACCTTTATTAAAAGCACATGCTGGTATGGACTCATCCTTATTTTATGCACTTAAGTCTTTAAAGATTGACGGACTGATCATCGAAGCGCTTGGACAAGGAAATTTACCACCCCAAACTCTTCCAGGCCTTAGCGCACTTTTAGAGGATCAAATTCCTGTTGTACTTGTTTCCCGCTGCTTTAATGGAATCACTCAAGATGTGTATGGATATGAAGGAGGCGGAAAGCAATTAAAAGAAAAAGGTGTGATTTTTTCTAATGGCTTAAATGGGCAAAAAGCTAGGATTAAGCTACTCCTTGCACTAGAAGCGAACTTTGATCAAAGCAAACTTTCTGATATTTTTTCTTATTAAAAAAGAAATGCGGAAAGCGCCCGCTTAGCTCTGATTAGAGTTGGACGATAAGAAATACGAAAAGCCACCTCGTCAAAAGAGAAGTGGCTTTTCGCATTTATTTAGCTAAAAGATGTTTCGCGATAAGACCGCCGTGAAATCTTCCATTTTCAATGAATATTTCATTTGCATTGTTTCCAGCTGCGATGACGCCTGCAATATAAATCCCTTCTACATTCGTTTCCATTGTTTCAGGATTATATAACGGTCTTCCAGTAGCCTCATCAATCCCTACGCCCATTGCTTTTAAAAACGTATGATCAGGATGATAGCCTGTCATAGCAAAAACAAAATCACTCTTAACTGATTTTTCTTCTCCATTTACCTCATAAATAACACTGTCTTCTGTAATCGCCTTAATTTGCGCGTTAAACACCATGTTAATTGTTCCATTCTTCACAAGTGAAACAAACTCGGGCAAAATCCAAGGCTTAATACTACTGGAATATTCTTTTCCACGATACAAAACCGTAACTCTTGCATCTGCCTTCACTAACTCCAAGGCTGCATCTACACTTGAATTTTTCCCTCCTATTACTGTAACATCCCGATCGAAATATGGATGGGCTTCCTTAAAGTAATGGAAAACGTGTGGCAAGTCTTCACCCGGAACATTCATATAATTAGGGTTGTCATAATAACCGGTAGCAATCACAACATGTTTCGTATGATAATCCCTCTTAGAGGTTTTTACGATAAATAAACCATCTTCTTGCTTATCCACACTTTCTACTTTTTCAAAGGTATGGATTCTTAGGCCTTTTCTTTTAACAACCTCCCTATAATAAGCCAATGCTTGATTCCTAACAGGCTTACGATTTTCAGTTATAAAAGGAACATCACCGATTTCAAGCCGATCGCTGGAACTGAAAAAGGTTTGATGCGTAGGATAATGATAAACAGCATTAACAACATTCCCTTTTTCAATAACAAGCGGGTTTTTTCCTACTTCTTTTAAAGCGATTGCTGCTGCCAAACCGCATGGACCGCCTCCAACAATAATCACATCTTCCATTTGCATAACAAAATTCCTCCAAAATACAATGTTTCGATTTCAAACTTTTGACGAAAGCACACAACATTTTATTTTTAGACTGTTTTGGCAAACTTTGTTGCTTTTTAACAAGTAGTGAGGATCGGTTGATTTCCGCTCCAGGATGCTCACTTTCCGCAGGGCGGGCGGTGAGCATCCTCGGCGCGCAGCGCCTGTGGGGTCTCACCTGTCCCGCAGCTCCCGCAGGAGTCTCGCACCTTACGCTCCAATCAACCAACTTTTTTTCAAAGGTTTTCATTCCCAGAACCTATGTAAAAACAATAATCTTTTAGAAAAGAGCTTATTTTTATTATCTAGATTGTCCAATTCGTCTGATAAATGAGCAAAAACTCATATTTTCTTTAAAATCAGTTGATATGAACAAGAAATAGTATGAACGTAAATTAAAACTCCTATCTTAACCATGATAGGAGTTTTTTCTTCGTAATTCAATTTTGATGCTCATTTGTTAAAAATCTGTCAATGCTATCAGATCCAACCTCGGTAACGGGAAGCCTCAGCCATTTTTCTTACACCCACCATATAAGCTGCCAATCTCATGTCTACACGTCGTGTTTGGGCAATTTCATAAATATTGTTGAAGCTTTTCACGAGGATTTTTTCTAATTTTTCCTCCACCTCTTCTTCAGTCCAATAATACCCTTGGTTGTTTTGGACCCACTCAAAATAAGAGACAGTAACCCCACCGGCAGATGCAAGGACATCCGGTACCAATAAAATGCCTCTTTCTGTCAAAATTTGAGTAGCTTCCAAAGTCGTTGGACCGTTTGCCGCTTCCACAACAATTTTTGCCTTGATATTGTGAGCGTTTTCTTCGGTAATCTGGTTCTCAATCGCTGCAGGGACAAGAATATCACAATCTAATTCTAGTAATTCTTTATTAGTAATCGTATTTTTAAAAAGCTTTGTAACGGTTCCAAAGCTGTCTCTTCTATCTAACAAATAATCAATATCTAAGCCATTCGGATCGTAAAGGGCTCCGTATGCATCTGAGATCCCCACAACCTTCGCTCCAGCATCGTGCATGAACTTAGATAGATAGCTACCTGCATTTCCAAATCCTTGAACAACTACTCTTGCACCTTTTAAATCTATACCTTTTTTCTTTGCGGCTTCACGAATACAAATCGTAACACCCTTTGCAGTCGCGGATTCTCGTCCATGTGAACCCCCAAGGACTAACGGTTTTCCTGTAATGAAACCTGGAGAATTAAATTCGTCGATTCGACTATATTCATCCATCATCCAAGCCATGATTTGAGAATTCGTAAATACATCCGGTGCAGGAATATCTTTAGTAGGTCCCACAATTTGACTTATGGCTCTTACATAGCCACGACTTAATCTTTCAAGTTCCCTAAAAGACATGTTCCGAGGATCGCAAACAATACCGCCTTTTCCTCCACCATATGGTAAATCAACAATTCCGCATTTTAAACTCATCCAAATTGAAAGCGCTTTAACTTCTCTTTCTGTTACATTTGGATGAAAACGGATTCCTCCCTTTGTAGGTCCGACTGCATCATTGTGTTGCGCTCTATAACCTGTAAATATCTTTACAGAACCATCGTCCATTCTAACAGGAATTTTGACTGTTAACATACGAAGTGGTTCTTTTAAAAGCTCGTACACCTCTTCTGGATACCCTAATTTCTCTAATGCCTTATGGATCACAGTTTGGGTGGACTTTAGGACATCATGCTTTTCTTCACGTTCTGCATGATCCGTACCTTTTTCGGCTACCATTTATGTACCCCCTAAAAGTCATCATACTTTTCTAATTGGTGACCTATCAGTGATAGTATACACCTCCTACTCCCCCTATGCAAAGTAATTATCTTTGATTTTATGTAATATTTAGAATTACTCTATTCCACTTTTACTTCCCTTTTTATTTTGTTCTAATCAAAACTTACATCTAAAACTTGGTTTCTATGCAACACATTTTCATTTCATTAACAATATTCATTCTGCATTGCTTTTTTTCAATTTTTAAAAAAAAGCCTGACAAAAAAACGGATGCTTTCATGTCAGGTCACATTATTTAAACCATGAAATGTTCTGTTATGGTTTTTATTGCACATTTTTCGAATATTAGTTTGCCATACTCTTGTATTTTGTAAAGAGTTAAAGTTGAAGCATTTCCGTACTCTGACGTAAGCGATATGACTGATTTATATTTTTCAGGCTCCACGTCTTCAATATAAATATAATAACGGTCCTGATACAAAAATACCTGCCCTTGCTCCAAGCCCAACACTTTCAAACGATGGGCGAGTTGAATGATATCTTCGAATTCGAGGAATACATATAGAATATGAGCGTGTTCCCCTAATTTCACTTGAAAGTTCAAATAATCCTCATCATCTAAATCTTCTTCATCCTCACGCGAAACAATAATAATTAACCCTTGAGCATGCAGAGAAAAAATTTCGATTTCAATCGCACCATTCATTTTAAAATTCATTTCATCACAAGCATCTTCAATCAGATGTTGAAAAATTCTTTGTGCCTTTAAGGAATGTTCTCTAATCTCTTCGAGCGAAAGCCCGTGGTCCATTAAATCATCAAAGGTTAGAAATATTTTAAACTTGTTTTGATCGAGCCGCTCTAGCTTCATGCATGATGCCCCCTGTGATGATACCCATATTGCTATATCATATGAAACAAAAAAAACAGGGTGCATATCCATCGAAGAGCGGAAAACGCCTGTTTAGCTGATGCGCTCTTGAAGCCATTTTTCCCAATAGGATGGTTCATTCCCTAATAAATGAGATGCATACTTTTCTTTTAGGTCGGAAGGCAATGTATCCATCGCATTTCCTCCAAGGCCTATTTCCAAACTCTTAAATTCATTTTTTAGAGTTTCGATCAATGTAATGGTTCCTTCCACATTTTCCTCTAATGTGCAAGAGAAAAATAAAAATTTGGGACAGACGGTTTGTATTACGATACTCAAATCCTTAGGAGCAAGGCTTTGTCCGAGATAAACAACATCAAAGCCTCTTCTTTTAAGGAACAAGGTAAACATTAAGAGACCGATTTCATGCCATTCATTCGGGCCACATACGGCAACAGCCTTTGGCAGAACCTGATTATGCGGGAGCGTTTGAATAATGAAGCCGATTCTCGAACGTAAAATGGAAGATGCAAAATGCTCATGGGCACTTGTGATTTTACCATTCTCCCATAAGTCTCCAATTTGATGCAAAATACTGCACAATATTTCTATTACTACTTTTTCAATCGAATACAAACTGAAAGCATGGTTTATTAATTCATATGACCTGCCTTCATCAAAATTCAGTAATGCTTCCAAAAGCTCAGCAGCTAATTTCTTTGATTGTTCATAATCAGCAAATTTAATTTCATTCGTCTCCTGGAGCAATTCCTGCCGTTCTAACAAAGAAACAGCCTGACTAATCGTGAATCCCTGTCTCGTTTTATCAACCAGCCAGCGCAAAATTTTGAGATGCTCGTCCGTATACAGCCTATGACCTGATTCGTTTCGGTCAGGGGCGATAAATTGATATCTTCTCTCCCATGCCCTTAATGTACCAGGCTGAATCCCCAACATTTTCGATATTGCCTTTATATTATATTTTCCTTTATGTACATCCATACAGATCCTCCACCAAGACAACAATTCTAACATTAAGTATACAAAAGTATTCTTACGTGTAAAATCTGTAGAAGTTTTGTTCATTAAAAGTATAAGTGCCTCTAAAACTCTTATTTTCAAGAAGAGGAATGTGTAATTTCAATTAGATGAGTTTCCGGCTTAGCTCCAAGCCTAAAGGGAACGAGGGTCGTGCCGTATCCATTGCTCACTAATAATGTCAGATCATTTTCCACTGTAACTTTACCTATCTCATAAGGTCCCATACCAAACAATCGAATTTGTCCACCATGCGTATGTCCGCTTAAAACGAGATCAATGCTGTGCTCAGGGTTAATTTTTCGCACGATACTAGGATCGTGACTTACTAAAATTCGGAAAGAATTCGGAGCAGAATCCATGACAGCCAAATCGATATTATCACGATTTGCTCCCAAGTAGTCAATACCGAGCAAGCAAACTTTATCACCTTGATAAGATTCAAAAGTAACTGAAGTATTATCAAGAATTTTTACTCCAAAATCCAATAAAGTCGCATCTAACAAATGATAGTCGATTTCATAATCATTGTTTCCCCATACAAAATACATCGGCCCAATTTCTTTAAGTCTTCCTAGATTTTCTTTAATTCTAGAAAAAGGTACTCCCTTTTCAGCTAAGTCTCCTCCAATTACAACAATATCTGCTTTTTCTTTTGCAGCTTGGATGATTTTTTCTCCGACTACTCTCTTATGTATATCCGATATAAAAAAAATGGTCAGCTTCCCAAAGCTTTCAGGAAAGCTAGGAAACTGTAAATGATGCTCAATAATCCTATCAGATTTCGCAATCCTCCACATATAAACGAGAAAGGAAAAAACAATTAAAATAAAAAATAAAAGTAATACCATATTTACTCCTTAATCACTGGTCTCGTTAATTTTAAAACTTTTATAATCAATTGAAATGATACCATATATGAATGAAAAACAGAAAAAGAGATAGCTCTGAATTTTTCCATATCTCCATAAAAAAAAGAAAGAACCAATCGCTAATAATAACACGAATAAATTTACAGGATTGAACGGTTTTTTCGTCCAAATTCTTCCGATCTCTTCTATCCCAGCTTTCAGTATACTTGCCTGACATAAAAATCCAATAATAAACATGAAGGTTGCCATAAAGTAATCTAACGGATGTAAAATAAGCTCCACTAAAAACGTTTCAAACTGAAAAGAATTTGAAATAGGGAACCATTTAATAAATAAAAAGCCACAAAGAGATCCTATCAGGATTTTTAGAGCATTTGCAAACATAAAAAAATCCCCCCCATATCCAATGTATGAGAGAGAGATTTTTTCATAACCATATTTCAGTCTTCCTGAATATCTAGAATCCTGAACCCAGAATCTTCAAGTTTCTTTGTAAACTTCTCTATGTTTGGCTTCTTTTCAACTTTCATAACAATTCTTCGTACAAGCTTATCTGTTTCATCAAATGTAACAAGGGAAATAATATGCTCGTGAAAATGATGGGCAATTTCAGCCAATCTTGCAATTCTTCCTTCTGTTTCAACAGAAGTAAAAGCAATCCTTACTCCCGGCTTATTCATGCCGAAAGCACTTTGAAATTGTTCAAGCACATCATAGCGAGTCACAACCCCTAAAAATTTTCTGTTTTCGTCAACAACTGCCAATAATGGGAAGTCCTTTAACTTAAGCAAGGTATGCTCAAAAATTTCATGCCCTTGTAAGTAGTTGTCTTGGTGTGTCGCAATATCTACAGCTCTTCTTTCATTTAGAAATTCTTCTTTTGGTGTATGACTGTTAAAAAAGTTCTCATAGATTCCAAAGCGGGTAATTATTCCAACATATTCTTCATCCTTTAAAACCGGAAGGCCATCAACCTTTTTTGATTCCAGTATGTTTAATGCAGTTTGTAAAGAATCGTCATGCTGAACTACAAAGCAATTAAACTTGGGAATCATAATGCTTTTTACAAACATGAAGTTCACCCCGTCAGAATGATTTTATCAATGTATTCCACAATATATGGAAAATTACCTGCTTTTCAGAACCGTTTTTATTTATTTTCATGATAAAGATTAATATCGAATTTCTCTTTCATTAGCTCAAACACTTTGTGCCGGTTTTTCCAAGCCTCTTCTTGCTTCCACAAATCTTTGCTTTTGTCGATTATTTCACATCGTAAGTCATGGTATTCCTTTTCAGCCTTGTCTAGCTTCTTTTTTAAATAGAGCATGTAGCCGTAAAAGCCAAATACAGTAAGCATATAAAAAAGGTTTATGTAATGATTTACAAACACAGAAAACATATCAAAAAAAGAATAATAATACGGCTTTACAATAAATACATACAAATAGATAAGAAATAGTAAGCCCAATAAAAGTGTAGCAAGTGTAACAAATAGGTGATCTCTTTTTATTTTATCGAATTTCTTCTTTCTCTCGATAACGTTTTGAAGCATCATTTTGGTGGCCTGATCGGTATGCTCAACGCGCATAATGATAGACGATTCCATTTTCCTTCCCTCCCCCATACTCACAATAACATTTTATGTACCTGTCCAAAGCTGTAGACCTTTTAAAGTATGAATGAGAGGGATTTTATTATTTCTTAATTGGTACTTTTAATACCTGCCCTACTTTAATATTGTTATCCTGAATATTGTTCCATTCTTTTAATAAAGGAATCCCTTCCTGGGAACCATAATATTTCATAGAAATACGGAAAACTGTTTCTTGAGGCTGCACCGTATGATAGACAATTTTATACTCATCGTTTTTACGATCTCCCGCGTGATCCTTCTCTTGTTCATCGCTGTTTTGCTCTTCTTTACTACTAGGATTTACTGTTTCTGTTGAAGCCATTTTTTGTTCGGTATGTTTTGTATGATTTTCCGTATTTGAACCTGAACGGATTTCATCTGTTAGAGAATTCTGTTTTTTTGATTCTTGATCATAAGATGAAGAAATGAAAGATGGTTCATTGTTATTTATTTCAATTGTCTCGAACCCCTTTTTTTCTTCAGAGATAGAATTAACGACTTTTTCATCATTTCCTGAAGTATAAAGTGCATAGATTGTTATCGGCATTAAAATAAAAAATAGCGATAAGAGCTTGATTAAAGGATATTTAATTTTTAGCTTAACCTTTTGTTTTTTCTTGCCATGAATTTCAGCCCTGGAAGGCAAAGAGTCTTTCAATCTCACATTTCGGTTCACTAACTCCACTTCAGATCTTAAGCTCTCAGCTTGATCGAGATTTTTGTTTTTTTCCCTTTTCATTAGCAGTCCCTCTTTTCTATCTCCTCATCTGGGCTTTGAATTTTTTCTTCTAATCATGAAACCCAAAAGACAATCAATTAGAAAATGTGCAAAAATCGTGACAAGTAAATTATCCGTCCATTGAAAAATCAATCCAATCACAAAACTTAAAGAAACGATGTTGATGAATAAAAACCAGTTAAATAGATAACGGTAATGAACTAAAGCAAAAATAAAGCTTGTCCCAATCAACCCTATTTCAGTTTGTATAACCCCTCTAAAAAGAACTTCCTCTGAAATCGCTACTACTAATGAGACAATCAAAATCATTGGATAGGAAAGGCTGCCGAAAATCCTTTCATTAATGCCCCCATCATCATAATAGGAAGAAGGCAAAATTCTCATTAAACAAATGTCTAATGCAACGATTCCAATCCCTGTACCGCCTCCAATTAGAATAATTTCTAAACAATCCCATTGAAAAAGGTTTAGAAAATCATCTAAACTTTCAAAAGTAAAGGATCCGATTACGATCGCTATAACAACTAAAATCGTCTGTGTAAGAAAAACATTTAAAAGAAGTTCACGGTCACTTAATGTTTGAATGATTTCCGATTGTTTATTTCTCATATGCTCCCTATTTTCTCTGTTAATAATATTTTTGCAAGCTCCTGCTGCCAGGCTTCTTGTTCAAGGGGAGATGCATCATCCATGGGTTCCATTTGAGCTGTACACATGATCATTGAATCATCACATCTATCACAGCATGGTGTTTGGACAAGTTTATGCTCATGGAAGTAATCTAAAATGCCTTTTCTCCTACAATCCTTCGATTGGATCCATCTCATAACAAATCGCAACTTTTCCATTTTTACTTCTTTTCGATGTTGGATATAGGAAAGTAGTGATGCTTTCACATCCCTTACATCATGGCAATCTTCCAAAAAATAAGAAACAATCCTACTTTGTATCTCATTTAATCCAATTTGGCCAAAATAATCGTCCAAAGCATTCTTTTGTAAGTGTACTTGCTTGTCTATTTTTTCAAAAAGCCAATCAATCTGTTCTTTTGATGGAAATTCCTGCTCCAATAAGGTGAGAGGAATACCTTCATCGCCCTCTGCGTATAGCAAAATGGCAGTGCTTTGTTTACCGTCTCTTCCTGCACGGCCAATTTCCTGAACATACGATTCCATGTCCCCTGGAGGATGAAAGTGGATCACATATCTTACATTCTCTTTATTAATACCCATACCAAAAGCACTCGTCGCACAAATAATGTTGATTTGACTATTTAAAAACTGCTGCTGAATCAAGATCCTCTGCTCCTGCTCCATTCCTCCGTGATAATATTCTACCTTCCCAATCCCACGTTCTTTTAAGTAAGAAGCTGTTAGCTCCGCTGCTTTCTTGCTTTTGAAATAAATGATTCCAGGAGGCTGTAATTTCTTTACCAATTCAAGAAGCTGCACCTGCTTTTCATGATAGGTATGGAATGTTTGAATCATAAGTGAGATATTTTGACGGTTCACACTAGAAATAATTTCCATTGCACCTTCCATGTTCAGCCGTTTTTTTATATCCTCTCTTACCTCACTGGTTGCTGTAGCTGTAAGTGCCAATGTTAGTGGATTGCCCAATTTTTTTCTGATGAAGCCCAACTTCAAATAATCTGGCCGGAAATCATAGCCCCACTGTGAAATGCAGTGAGCCTCATCTACAACAAATAATCCAATTTGTAAATTCCTGATCGCCGATAACACATTTGGTACACTGAGCATTTCAGGTGAAAGAAAAATAAACCTAAATGTTTGCAATTGTCGTAGTGCCTCTCTTTTTTGATCGGGAGACATAAATGAATTTAAAGCGATGACACTTTTTTCCCCTCTAACCTTCATCTGTTCAACTTGATCCTGCATTAATGATAGCAAAGGGGAAACCACGATCGTCGTTTTTTTCAACAAATAAGCCGGAAGCTGGTAACATAGTGATTTTCCTGTTCCAGTCGGCAGCATCGCTAAAGTATTTTGTCCATTTAAAAGTGCTTGTATCGTTTCTTTTTGTCCTTGTCTGAATGCGGAGAAGCCAAAGTAGCGGTATAAAAATTTTTCAAGTTCCATCACGATCACCACTCTTTGCAAGAACCAACCGAATTTGAAAATAACTTACTTTTGATTGAAGTTTATTTTTAATAGGCTTTAGCTTTTTCGTTTTTAATGCAGCTGCTGTTTGCATAATTTCATTTTGTATGGACTTGTCCACAAAGGGATCTATTGAAAACTCTGGAATAAAAAGAGCCATTTCCACGATATGGTCCTCTATTGTACTTACTTTTAGCTGTCTAGCTTTCGCTGCTCTTTCTACAGAAAAGCCATTTTTAATTAAAGAATAGGTAGCTTTACTACTTTCTGTCAGTTGATAGTTCGAAATGGGAGGTGCAATCATGCTTAATATTTTATATTTAGACTTAGCCCTGTTCGTTTCCATCAATATGAAATGTAAGGTATCCAAAAATAAAATATGAATATAGGCTTCGTCTCGATTTGTTTCTTCAGCTAACTGTTTGTTCGTAAGACCGATCCTGTGGTATGCAGATAAACGAGAAACAAAAATCTTACCTTGTAGCTCAGGTAATTGATTTAACAAAGAAAAAAGCTCTCCATATAATTTTTCCCCTAATAATCTTTTGTCAGTGTATGTCTTTAAAAACCTTTTAACCCAAGCTTGTACAGATAAATCACGCTGTATTGGATAAAAAGAATAATGCCCATGAATTAAATGAGAAACCGTTTGGATAACAAGTGATAGTCTTTTCCAAAAAATTGCTGACTGTGCCTGGAAATGATACCCGTGCAAATGCTTTGGAAAAGGGGAAAGAGCCATATATTGTTCAAGAGCCTTTTTCCCCTCAAAGGTTACTTCTATCTCATTTCCTTCATGCTTGATCGATATGTATTGATTATTTATGAGTTTTTGGACTGTCTCTTCAAAAAAGTCTCTTTGTAACGATTGAAAAGTACCAAAAAATGTCTCAAGACCATATAGATGACAGTCTTGAATCGTTTGAAAAGACTTTTTCCCTTTTAAAATATGGTAAATGGATATTACTGTTCTTTCACCGTTCAGTTTCATAATCATATGGATGATTAGAGCCTCTAGAAATTGAATCATGGCTAACTCTCGCTTTTACATCTTTTCTTATTTCATATTTTATCAAAAGATGACGGTTCTTGTCGTGAACTTTCATCTTTTTTGTTGTTTCTTCTCAAAGTTGTAGAATCCTTATGTGATAAGCATTCTCAATAGATTCCCTATTGAAAAGTTATGCTTACACCTTTACAATAGGAATTAGTAACAGGTTTCAGAGATTCTTTTTGAGACCGTACAAAGTACATAATGGGAGGTTATTTTCATGGCAAAATACACAATCGTTGACAAAGAAACTTGCATCGCTTGTGGAGCTTGCGGAGCTGCAGCGCCTGATATTTACGATTACGATGATGAGGGTATTGCATTCGTAACTCTTGATGACAACCAAGGGATCGTTGAAATTCCAGACGTACTTGTGGATGATATGATGGACGCTTTTGAAGGCTGCCCAACTGACTCCATTAAAGTTGCTGATGAACCATTCAATGGAGACCCAACTAAATTTGAATAAAAAGTGAAAAATCATTGCGGACGGTCGCAATGATTTTTTATTTATAAAAGGCTATTTCCGTAAAGTTTGTTGCTTTTTTAGTGTAATGTAACGATACGATCTGAGTTGATTGTAGCGGAGGGTACTTGACTCCTCGAAAATGCATTCGCGTTTGGCTCGAACAGATTTAAAAAGCCGCCACGTTTTAATCGTGACGGCTTTTGTTTATATTTTCAGCTGTGCTGTTGCTTGCTTTTCAATCCACCCATGAAGACGGGTAAATAACAACATGAAAACAATTGTAATAAGCAAACCTTTCACAATGTTAAATGGCAAGATTGCAGTCGCAATAAACTGTCTTAAGTCTGGAGCTGACATAGGTTCCCATCCCATAAACATCGTGTAGGCTGGGAAAATAATGAAATAATTTAAAATACTCATCAAGGTGGCCATTGTCAGTGTTCCAGCAATAAGAGCAATGGTCATACCAATTTTGGAGCTTAATTTTTTAAAAATATAATAAGTTGGCAGAATAAATATGACACCAGCCGTAAAGTTCGCGATATGACCAATCGGAACGCCCGTTGAGCTTCCTGTCATCAAATAATCCAAGATGTTTTTAATGAATTCTACCATTACACCCGCCACAGGACCGAATATTAACGCAGCAACTAATGCCGGTATATCACTGAAATCTACAAGTAAAAACTGCGGGAACCCCGGAAACGGGAAATTTAGCAGCATGAGAATATACGCAATACTGCTGAACATACCCACCGCGACAAATTTTCTTACCTTTCCTTGCTTCATACTATCTCTCTCCTTCTTTTTGTGAGATCTACTTCACGAAAAGAGGACAGTTCAAGCCCATGCTTTGAAATAAAAAACCCCGTAATCTTGTAGACAACGGGGAGAAAAAAGCATGGTCAAATAAACGTTTTAAAGAATCATTTTAAAACGCTTGAACCTCCACCTTCTCCCATCCAGACTGTACTGTCGGCTTTGGAATCTCACCAAATCCTGCCACAAAAATTTGTGGCTCGCGGGCTTAGAGCTTTGCTCATCACCGCCGGTCGGGAATTTCACCCTGCCCCGAAGATAGATCTATTAAATTTTTATTACAAAAATGATTATAGCCTAAAAAAGTCTCGATGTGAAGATATTTATTCATGATTCACAAATATGTAATACTTTACTTTACTAAAAAATTTTTCCTTAAATAAAAATCGATTTTGACAATTCTAAGTCTATTTGTATATTAAGCGCTTACATATGTTTGCGCTAAATTGACATTGACCCTTAATTTTTGTAGAATTAACAGAAATTTAAAAGTTTAGAATTTTACTATATTAATAATAATGGGATGGTGTTTTGGGGTGTATCGAGTATTAGTAGCAGACGCAATTAAACCGGAAGGGCTGACTCCATTGCTACAGGCTTCAAATATTGAGCTTGTACAAAAAACAGTCGATGAATGCACGGAGGAGTTGCATGTAATGGATGCAATTCTTGTAAGAAGCGCAACAAAAGTTACAGAAGACTTAATGGAAAAAATGCCAAACTTAAAAATTATTGCACGTGCTGGAGTTGGGGTAGATAACATTGATGTACCAGCTGCAACGAAACGTGGAATCGTGGTTGTAAATGCTCCAGATGGGAATACTATTTCCACTGCAGAACACACCTTTGCTATGATGGCTGCATTAATGAGACATATTCCACAAGCTTATGCCTCATTAAAGATTCATAAAGAATGGAAGCGTAACGCGTTCTCCGGAACTGAATTAAACGGAAAAACACTAGGGATTGTCGGAATGGGCCGTATTGGTAGTGAAATTGCCAAACGAGCAAAAGCATTTGGCATGTCTGTTTTAGTGTTCGATCCGTTTTTAACTTCGGAGAGAGCCAAAAAAATGAATGTTACAGCTTTGCCATTAGATGAGCTTATCGAAAAAGCTGATATCATCACCGTGCATACTCCACTTACGAAAGAAACCCGAGGCTTACTAAATAAAGCTAGATTGTTAAAAGCCAAAAAAGGTGTTTATTTGATTAACTGTGCTAGAGGCGGGATCATTGATGAAGATGATTTATATGAGTTAATTGTAGAAGGACATGTTGCTGGAGCTGCTCTGGATGTTTTTGTTGAGGAGCCTGCCGTTCATAACAAACTTCTTGAACTGGATCAAGTGATTGCAACACCCCATTTAGGAGCTTCTACGAAAGAAGCCCAGTTGAATGTCGCTAGTCAAGTAGCTCAAGAAGTACTCCTTTTCTTAAACGGAAATCCAGTTTCAAATAGCATCAATTTGCCTGCTATTTCTAAAGAATTGTTTGAAAAAATTCAGCCATTTTATCACCTTGTCAAACAGCTTGGAAGCATTGCCTCTCAGTGCATGAAAGAAGGAATCCATGAGATTTCCGTTACTTATGCAGGCTCTGCCCTTGACTTTGATACGAGTATCTTGACAAAAAGCTTGCTTTCAGGCTTTTTCAATTCAAGAATCGATATTGCTGTCAATGAGGTCAATGCCCTTCTTGTTGCTAAAGAAAGAGGTATTACAATTGGTGAAAAAATCTCTCAAAATACATTCGGTTATGCAAATGCTATTTCCCTTACAGTTAAAGGGGACAACAGAATATTTGAAATCAAAGGTACCTATATCGAAAATTATGGTCCTCGTGTAGTCAGCTTAAATGGATTTAATATTGATTTCAATCCTGAAGGAAATCTTCTATACATCCAACACACGGACCGTCCAGGGGTCATTGGTCGTGTCGGTAAAATTTTAGGGGATCATGATGTCAATATCGCAACCATGCAAGTGGGAAGAAAACAAGCGGGGGGAGAAGCAATCATGATTCTATCCTTTGACAAGCCTTTATGTGATGAAGTGTATAATATATTGAATGAATTGGATGATACAACGTTTACGTATCGTATTTCCCTATCATCTCATCCATCTTTGCCTAAAATACAAGAATAATAAATAAAGGGCTGTCCCATAAGTCATTATGGGCAGCCGCATTTATATCCGCTAAAATGTACTCGAAAAGACTGTTTATCCTTCATTCTAGCCTAATTCCACTTCTTTTCTCTCGCCTTTTGAGAAAGTCATAAGCGTTGTATATCCGACAGATCGTGCCAGCTCAATCGCTTGATTAAAGTCTGCCCCGACATGTTCTGGGAAATGGGCATCAGATGAAAGCACGATTGGAATACCTTTTTCATAACACATCTCAAGCAATCTTCTGTCAGGATATAATTCCCCAACAGGCTTCCTTAACCCAGCTGTACTGATTTCCACACAAGTTTTCGAGTTTTTAAGAGCTTCTGTTGCTCGATCATACTGTTCTAACAAAAAGTCCTCATCATTTGGAACATATTTAAAAATTTTCACCAAATCAATATGTCCAATTATATCGAATAAGTTGGACTCTGCAAGCGTTACGACCTGATCAAAATATTGTCTGTATATGTCAAACACATCCCGCTTGTCCCATTCATGGATGTATTCTTTTAAATCAATTCCAAAATCGCCGACCCAATGGATCGATCCAATCACATAATCGAAATCATAAGCCTTGATAAAAGCTGCCATTTCTTTATGCTTACCTGGAGTATAATCCATTTCAATCGACATTTTCACATCGATCCCACTATTCCACGCTTGCTTAAATAAAGCCACGTAATCAGCCATGTCATAGAATCTTCTAGGGTTCACCCATTCATTTTGTAAAATATCCGCAGTTTGGTAAAAATGATAAGCATGTTCTGATATGCCAAAATGCTGAATGTTCTTTGATTTTGCGGTATCCGTAAATTTTTTTAAATAATCCAGCGTAAGTGTCCCGGTTTCTAGATGATTATGATAATCCGTCAGCATCCTTCTTCCCCCTTTATCCCTTTAATTATACAAAGGCATAAAGTAAAAAGGAAGGAATATTAACATAATTCTTATTTATTTTAATTTGTCCATAATATGTCAGTTTTCATCAACTTCGTTATGCTATATCCCTTTATGAATGACTAGCCTTTGGTTCGGATAGATCAAGTCAGAATTCAAATTGTTAAGTTGCATAATTCTTTCGACTTCGGTATCAAATTTAACTGAAATCGCCCAAAGCGTATCTCC
Organism: Peribacillus tepidiphilus; assembly: GCF_009466385.1. Lineage (GTDB taxonomy): Bacteria > Bacillota > Bacilli > Bacillales > DSM-1321 > Bacillus_BN > Bacillus_BN tepidiphilus. The sequence goes on from NZ_WIAQ01000001.1 coordinate 150,846, forward strand.
TTTTTCTACTGAATAGACCATATCTTCCTTAACAGGGACTGTTACATCTAATGCTTTTTCAATGTTTACATTCGCTTCGTTAGACACACTCACTAATCTTGACTGTTCTAGAACTAAAAGCGGGTCCATTGCGTTCTCTTTTCCGAATGTCCATTCATCCTTATGAATCTCAAAATGGAGATGCACGCCTCTTGATCTACCTGTATTCCCCATTTTGCCTATTATTTGACCTTGTTTTACTTGTTGTCCAACCTCTGTAAATCTTTCATTTAAATGGGCATATACCGCTTCAAAAGAACCATGAGAAATAAATACGACATTGCCATATGTATGCGAATAATAAGATTTTGTGACGATCCCATCTGCAGCAGCCACGATGTCAGTATTTAATGGTGCAGCTATATCAATTCCCTTATGGGATCCGTTTCTTGTTCCAAATGTATCCGATATTTCACCATTGGATGGCCAAATCCAGTCTTTTGGTAGTGTTTCAATTTCATCTGCCTGACCAGTACTCCCCCCCACAAACAAGAGTCCTATACAAATGGCAATAATCATCACAATCAAAAGCCTTTTTCCATAATCCTGCATGCTTTTCCTCCTATAAAAACCTTGTCCCTCTTGATACTATGCAACACTTTGTACAAATAGAACATTGCATTGGAAAACTGTTCCTTATGCTAATGTTTCACGTTTAATAGTATTCCTCAAGTCTTAAAAGAAATATGCAAGATCCGAAGAAAAACAAAAAGGCTGCTCCATGCAGCAAGCGATTAACTGAATGAAAATCGCAATGGACATGAATCAGCCAAAAAGGTTCCTATTCTTTCACATAATTCGGATAAACAATCACACTATTTTCGCCATTTAATGTAATTTTTCCAATCTTATCAACCTGACTATTCTGAAAGACAACACTTTTATATCCAAATTCCTTTGCTGTTAACAAGATGGCTTCTAATCCCTTTACAACCTCTTCAGAATTATTTAGCTTTGTATCATCACTGAAGGTTAAAACAAGTCTGTGGCCTTCTGTTTTAATCGAATCGATATGGATCCATTTAGGTAAAGAGGGATAAATCAAACTACTATCGGTAGGTTTTTTCATTTCTTCAATAGCCGCTTCAATTGTATCAAAATGACTGATCGTAGGAACAAGAAGCTTCTTTTGATGAACATTGGCTTGATAAAGTAAATAGGCTCTTTTAGTTGATCCTTCATTTACTTCTATCTTCGGAGTATAGCCTGTATGTGAAAATTCCGCACCTTCTTTGCCATTTGTTGTGAAACGTATTGTATCAAAGCCCTGATTTCTAGCAGTCTCTTTTAGAGCTTCCATAAAAATGGATTCTGTTGCAGATGAGCCATATGGATGTCCTGGACGTACATCCACCACAAGCTCTGTCTGCTTCTCAGAAGGTTTTATTTCAACTTCCTTCAAAGGATAAAAATCTTCTAACCCAAGAGATGCTTCATCAATTTTTTCCATCGTTTCCTTTATCAAACTAACCTGATCCTTATTTTCTTCACCGTCCACGACCAACGTTACTGGAACAATATTGTTAATATTCAAATCAGGTACACCAAGCGTGACGGTAATTTTATTTTCCACATCCTCCTGAAATGCGATCGAATGTGCAACTTCTTCAGCAGCCTGCTTCATTAAAGTATTTGGCTCCTCAGCAGTTGTTGATTTGTTTTCATCAGCAGTTTTTATATCCGCAACCTTCTCATCGGAAGATTGCTTGTTATCAGTAGTGACTTCTATCCGTTCCTCTGACAATGGGCTATTTGCCAATTCTTTTGATTCCTTAGAGGCATCTTTTTTCAAAAATAAGGAGGAAGTAATAATTGCAAAAATGAAGAGAGCCGTTGCTGCAGCCATCACAGGAAAGAGCCGATGTACATTCCATTTCTTTTTTTCTACTTGCTGCACCCTAGCAAAAATCAGTTCCGGTGTGCGTTGATCCTTTATTATCGGTAACTCGGAAAAAAGTTGTTCGATTTCTTCATCTGTCCATTGTGATTTTTTCATAACTACTCTCCTCCTTTCCTGCATTTTCTTCCATAATTTTTTTCACGGCCTTTAACGCCCGGTGCTGTGTTGTTTTTACTTTACTTTCTGTCCATCCAAGGACTTCAGCAGTTTCTGAAATCGATAAAGATTGGATATATCGTAGGATAATAACTGATTTCTGATCCATCGTACATTGGTCTAAGCTTTTATATAGCCACTGAATCTGTTCTTTTTGCAAAGCAATCTCTTCAGGAATCGAACTGTCATCCTTTACTTGCTGCTTATCCCAATCGAAGTTTTCTAAGAGGCGCTGCTTCCAGCTTTTCTGCTTTCTAAAATGATCAATGGCTGCATTACGGGCAATGGAATAAAGCCATGTTTTTTCACTGCTTTTCCCTTCAAAACGCTGATATGATTTATATACCCTAATATAGACTTCTTGAACAAGGTCTTCTGCTGTCTCTTTATTCTTTACCATATAAAACAAAAATTGAAATAAATCCTGATGATAGTTTTCATAAATCCTTTGAAAAACGGAGTCCATTTATCCCCCTCCTCCGTCATAATAATAGTCGAATGTTAACAAAATAAAGTTACACTTTTAAATATAGTCTTTTTTAGATAAAAATGGAAGGGTCTGGATAACCCATTCTTTCAGACTACTTCCGCTGTGATGCTCCCATCCTCGACTGACAAGTGTTTTCAAACAATCTGAATATGTGTGTAATACAATAAAAAAGAAGGGTGTAGATAACCCTTCCTGTCTTTTTAATGAAAAGTCGCTGTTTCTCATGTAACAAGATTTTTCGGCAATTCTTTTATTTTTTATCGTATTGTCTCAAATTTTGCGGTATGGTGAAAGTAAATGTCGTACCTTTGTGCAAATAACTTTGTACCATAATTTCACCATTGTGAGCTTCAATGATATTTTTTGCGATGGCCAGTCCCAAACCTGTACCTGATCTTCCTCTTGTTCTAGCCTTGTCAGCCTTATAGAAACGTTCAAAAACAAATGGTAAATCTTCTTCTGGAATACCTGAACCAGAATCTTTCACTTCAATAACTAAACCTTTCCGAGGGTGAAGACGCTGAATAATCGTTACAGTACCATTTTCAGGAGTATGTCTAATGGCATTATCAATCAAATTCGTCAATACCTGTTCGATTCGATCAGGGTCAAATCTCCACTCAAGATCCTGGTTCTCAAGTGATGTACTGATAAGAATCCTTTTTTCTTTAGCCAACCCATAAAATTTGGAAGCGATGCGTTTTAAATAAGGCTCAAGTTGGACTGTATCCATTTTTAAACTAATGTGTCCAGCTTCCATTCTTGCAAGGTCAAGTAAATCATTTACCAGTCTTCCCATTCTTAATGACTCATCATATATGATTTTCGCCATTTCCTTTTTATCTTCCTCAGTGGCCGCAATATCATCAATAATGGCCTCACTGTACCCTTGAAGCATGGAAATAGGTGTTCTTAGTTCATGTGATACATTGGCAATAAAATCTTTTCTTAACTTATTGAGTCTTCTTTCTTCCGTCATGTCACGAAGAACTGCAACAGCCCCCCGAATGTTTTCTTGATTATAAAGAAGACTAACAATGATGACCCAGTGGTGACCTTGCAGCGATATTTCTCCAACCTGTTCTCTTTCCGATTCTACTGCCTTTTCGAACAAGCTCATAAAAATAGGCGGGGCTTCATGTTCATCCTTTAAAAATCCTTTTTCATAATACCAATACTGCAGGAACCGTTCTGCAGGGGGATTGGTAGCAAGAATGGTTCCGTCTCGATTAATCGTAATCACTCCGTCAGCCATACTGCTTAAGATGTTCGATAAGTTTTCTTTTTCCTGGCTCAACGCATTCATATTAAATTTTAATTGTTTTGCCATTTGGTTAAAAGCAGTTGCTAGTTCACCAATTTCATCATGAGTTAAAATTGGCACTTTGGTATCAAATTTTCCACGTGCCACTTCAAATGCCGCTTCTCTCATCTTTCTCAATGGCGAGGTAATTCTTGTTGACAGGAAGAAAGCAAATATGGTCGTTAGAACAATGGCTACCCCAGCAGCCAAAAGAATGAATTTTGTAGTAGATTGAATGGTTTTCTCCATGTCTTGAAGCAATTGATAAATGAAGATGACACCATTTTCCCCATTCACTTCCATTGGGAATCCAATCATGATAACAGGTGTCCCATCTTTTTTATCAGAATTTTGTAGCACTAATTCTTTACGAACGATTTTCCTGTCTGTAAAAATTTTCGAAAGATCCTTATCCTGTTTTAAAACATCTAAGGAAAAAGCCGGAGACATGGAAGAATCTGATGTAAAATATGTTTCGTCTCCTACAACAATCATAATTTTTGTTGAACTTCCTAACAATTCGGAAGAAATCGTTAAAGCTGAATCCGGATCTTCGTACTCTTCGACGATTTTTGCGATCCGACTTGCAGTAATAGTCAATTTGTCTTCGATTTGGTTAATATGGAAATTCTCAAAGAACTCCAACAATAATACGGTCAATATAAAGAGAACGAACGAAACGAGCAAAAGGATTGTTAGCCAAAGCTTCCCAACGACACTCCGCCAAAATATCATTCATTCACAACCTCAAATTTATAACCTACTCCCCAGACAGTTACAATCATTTTTGCAGCATTCTCTGAAACTCTGTTCAGTTTTTCACGAAGTCTTTTGACATGAGTGTCAACCGTTCTCAAATCGCCAAAAAATTCATAATGCCACACTTCCTTTAAAAGCTGCTCTCGGTCAAATACTTTATCAGGAGATTTTGCCAAAAAGTAGAGCAACTCATATTCTTTCGGAGTTAGTGATACTTCCTTACCGTCTGCTGTTACTCTATGTGCATCGTTATCAATCGTTAGATGCGGGAATACAATAACATCCTTTGTTGTTGTCTCGGTTTGCAAATAGCTTGTTTTAGACGATCTTCTGAGCAAGGCTTTTACCCGAAGCACGACTTCACGTGGACTAAATGGTTTTACAATATAATCATCCGTGCCGACCTCAAATCCTTGAACACGGTTTATTTCTTCACCTTTTGCAGTAAGCATGATAATAGGTGTTGATTTCTTCTCGCGTAGCTCCCGGCAAACCTCTATCCCATCCTTACCCGGCATCATGATATCTAATAAAATGAGATCATAATCATTTTCAATCGCTTTTGACAATGCCTCATTTCCATCCTCTGCTTCATCAATGATATATTCTTCTCTTTCTAGATACATTTTCAATAAACGACGAATGCGCTCTTCATCATCCACAACTAGAATTTTGATTTCATTCTCCATGTTTCTTCTTCCTCCCTTTTGTTTAGTACAAAATCTCGGTTTGCTTTTCCATTACTATTATTTACAGGTCATTTAAACCCTTACAAAGTATGTAATTTTGGTCCTTTCATTATTTCAACTCTTTCATTATATATAAAATCCTTAAAAAGCAAAATAATCTTTGTTGATTGACAAGTTTGAAAAAGTTTACTATTAGTATTTCTTAATCGATCCATATCTCATTCATAAAAAAGGATGACTCCTAATTAAAGTGCTGAACACTTTCCTGAGTCATCCCTTTCTCATGGCTTTTGATTAAGCATAAGAGTGCAGACCTGCGATTACTAAATTTACTACAATAAGGTTAAACATCATAATAATAAATCCTATGACTGCAAGCCAAGCTGATTTTTCTCCATGCCATCCTCTTGAAAGGCGTAAGTGTAAAAATGCCGCATAAAACAGCCATGTGATTAGAGCCCAAACCTCTTTAGGGTCCCATCCCCAAAAACGTGTCCAAGCAATTTGTGCCCAAATCATTGCAAAGATTAGTGCTCCAAGTGTAAAAACTGGAAATCCAATTAATACAGAACGGTATCCAATTTCATCTACAAGGTCTAAATTAACATTTTTAACTAGTGGCTGAAGAGTATGAGCGATTCTTTTTCTAAAAATCAATCGGAGAAAACAATATAAAACTGCACCAGTGAGTAATGACCAAACGACTGTGTTTAATTTTTTTGCATTGATTATTGCCGGCATCTCAACAAGTGGTTCCAACCTGTTGTCTGTTTTCAATTCATTTTCATGGAGTCCGACAAGTGCTGGAAGATGGTAAACTTCCTCAACTTGTTCCCCGTGTTTGTTAACCCAATCAAACTTTGCTTCATAACCCATAGCTGAAAATACAGAAAGAATTATGACGAAACCTAAAGTAGCAATTAAACCAAACATTGTTGCTTCGAGCCAAAATGTACTTTTGGTTTTCTTTGATTGATCTACTACACGAATTAAATAAATGATTCCCGCTGCAAAACTAACAGCTAAGATTGCTTGTCCGGCAGCTGCAGTCGTCACATGGATCGCAAGCCAGTTACTTTGAAGTGCTGGAATCAGCGGTGAGATTTCTCTCGGGAACATGCTGGCATAAGCAATAATCAAAACCGCTATCGGGAGTGTAAAAACTCCGAGAACTGGGGTCTTATAAATTGAAAAAATAACGATAAATGCTCCGACAAGCATCATTCCAAAGAAGGTCGTAAATTCAAACAAATTACTGACAGGTGCATGTCCTGCAGCAATCCATCTCGTGATAAAATATCCTGATTGTGAAACAAACCCGATAATAGTTAGAATAAATCCGATTAGAGCGAATTTACTAAGCTTTTTCTCTCCACGATGTCTTTTATCTTTAATGGCTCCACTGAAAAGAAAAGTTGCCAGCAAATATAGGATGAATGCGATATATAATAAATTGCTGCTAAGCTGGACCATTCGTTTCCCCCCTATTTTGAAGCTTTTCTACTTGCAGCTGATCAATCGGCTCATTTAATCCCAGATCTTTGATGATTGAATGGATATCCTTTTTCAATCCGTACCAGTTTTTGTTCGTATGAGCTGCTATCCAAATCTCATCTCCACGCTTTTGAATCCAAATTCGACGATGATTCCAATAAGAACCTTGAATCACGCCAATCATAAAAATGATTCCTCCGATTCCTATTACCCAAAGCGTCATGTCCTTACGAACCGTAAGAGCGGAAACGTTCTTTGTCTCAGCTCCGGCAAATGCCATTTTGTATGTATTGTCACCAAATGGCTCTACCGTTTGCTGAATGGCAACAAAGCTTACTTCACCTTTTGGTTTATCAGGTGTAATCATCTTAAAAACAAATGCAGGATTGTTTGGAATTCGAGATTTAGTCGTAGGTTTTCCATTTTCATCAAACTCAAAGTCCGGAAAATAGCTCATCAATTCGACCGTATATCCATTTCCTAAATCAAATTTTTGCTTTGGATCATAGAGATCAATTGTGATTGTGCCATATTCTTTCTTGTCTGACTTTTTCGTTAACTTGAAGATCATCTTGTTCAGTTCGTTCAGCTTATAATCCACTTGGTATAAAGCATAGTGATTATGCTTTAGCGGTTCATTAACTCTTATTTTCTGATCTTTTATTTTTTTCAATTTAGGCTCTTCACCCGGTAAAGTGTCTTCACTTTTTTCGTAGAGTGTGACATTTGTTTGGAAATTCTTTGGCACTGAACCAACCTTGTCCAAAGCTTTCTTGAAGACTTCTTTATCTTTTTCTTTATCGTACACTTCGAAAATGAATCCATTACTTTTTAAGAAATATTGACCGTTCGTACCTGGGATTTCCTTTGTTTCGCCTTCCCTGATCCACAGAACTTTATCTACATACATACCAGGAACGAAACGAAGCATCGTACCAAAAAGGAAAATAATCAGACCGATATGGTTAATATAAGGACCCCATCTTGAAAAACGACCTTTTTCCGCTAAAATGCTGCCATTTTCCTCCCGCACATGAAAACGGCGCTCAGCCAATCTCTTTTTGATTGTCTCCATGTCAATCTGTTTTCCAGCAACATTTGTTATACCGAAAATACGTTGACGCTTTAAAAAGCCTTCATGCCTTTCGACTTTTTGCGTTTTTAACGCCCGATAAAGGGGGACGACTCGGTCAAGGCTGCATATTACCAGTGAAATTCCGATCGAAGCTATCAGAATCAAATACCACCATGAACTATAAAGGTTATGAAACCCTAATGTATAGTAAAGCTTTCCTGCCCAGCCATACTCCTCTTCATAATAAAGCTCTGCAGGCATTGTAGGAGGTATGTACATTTCCTGAGGAAAAATAGTACCAATTGCTGAAGCAACCAACGTAATAACAATCAACCATACACCGACTTTAACAGAAGAAAAGAAATTCCATATTTTATCGATAATCGTTTTGTTATAAGTCTGCGATCTTCTAGCTGTTCCCTCATAACGCATGTCCAGCAGTTTATTGTCATTGCTTTCTTCATCCAATACCCGTCCGCACGATTCACAAAGAACAGTACCATGCGGATTTACGTGCCTACATTCGCATTTTACATCATTCATTAAAAAATCTCCCCAAATTAAGGTTTAATTCTCTCCATATGTTCCTGAATCATCTTTTCTGTAAGAGTCCCGGTAAGGGAATCAATGACCTTACCATTTTTGTCAATTAGGAAAGTAACGGGAAGTGGCCCGACACTATAAGCATTTTGCACCTGGCTTTTCGAATCTATTAATATCGGAAACGATAGATGATGTTTTTGGACAAAATTATTCACAGCAAATTTAGATTCTCCTACATTCACTGCTAATATTTGAACACCTTGGTCTTTATAAACCTTATATTGATTATCCATATATGGCATTTCCTTTTCACACGGCTTACACCATGTTCCCCAAAAATTCAAAAATACCCCCTGTCCCTTATAGTCAGATAACTTATGTTTGTTCCCTTCTAGATCTGTCAGAACAAAATCTGGTGCCTCTGAATTTATTTTTACCGTCTCATTTTTTTCTTTCATAAAATTAGCATAGAGTGTATAAATAATAGCCGCACCTAAAATGGCGAGAATAGCCGCTCGCATAATGAGCCGTCGCTTTTTCCCCATACAGAATCCCCCTAAAAACATTCTTAGACATTATTATAGCATTTTACAACACAGTCATATTGTTTTCATTTTTGAAGGTTATGTGACAAATTTTCACACTATTTCTTAACTTTGGTAGCTAATACCCTCAATTGCTTAACCTCATGAGGCGTTAATTCTCGAGATTCTCCTGGTTTTAATCCTTGTAAAGTTAAAAACGCATACATTTCTCGTTTTAGCTTTAATACAGGGTGACCGACCGCCTCGAGCATTCGTCTCACTTGGCGATTTTTCCCTTCATGAATCGTAATTTGAACGATGGATGTATTTTTCTTCTTGTCAGTAGAAAGCACCTTCACTTTAGCAGGAGCTGTCATACCGTCTTCAAGCTTGATTCCCTTTTCTAGCTTTTTCACCGTCTCTCGGAACATAATACCTTTGACTTTTGCCACATACACCTTTTCTACTTCATTTTTCGGATGCATCATTAAGTTGGCAAAGTCCCCATCATTGGTTAATAAAAGTAGACCTGAAGTATCATAGTCCAACCGTCCAATCGGATAAATTCTGGCAGTGACTTCTGGGAAGAAATCCGTTACAACCTTTCTACCCTTATCATCATGAACCGCGGAAATGACTCCTCTTGGTTTATATAAAAGAAAATAAACCGGTTCCTCCCTTTCGAGTGGAATTCCGTTCACTTCCACCTTGTCATTTGGACCTACCTTTACTCCAAGTTCTTTTACAACCTTTCCGTTTACTTTCACTTTTCCTTCAACGATTAGCTCTTCCGCCTTCCTTCTCGAAGCTACACCGGCATGAGCAATCACTTTTTGTAATCTTTCCATACTATCACCTCTTACATATTACTTCGAACTAAATAAATAAACAAGCAATACACAATTATGACATATTTACGTTGAAAAGAGAAATAGTGGTTAAGAAGCCTGTATTTTTACTTGTGGAATTAGATTCATTTATCAGAATTAGTTTGAGGTATTGGCAAGGAGCCAGTCAAAATAGAGAAAAAAAAATAGGCTTTACCCAATTGTCCAATTAGACGACTGAGCCAGCCTTTTTTAACGACCAAATAGAAATGAAATGACAATGATTGCGGCAATAAAACCGATCAAATCGGCAAGAAGCCCCACTTTTAGGGCATCCCCCATTTTATTGATCCCTACAGCACCAAAATAAACGGTCAACACATAGAATGTTGTATCTGTGCTACCTTGAATCGTTGATGCAAGACGACCAATAAAGGAATCGGCTCCATAAGTCGCCATTAAGTCACTTGTCATCCCTAGAGCAGCATTCCCTGAGATGGGTCTTATGATTGCCAGGGGAACGATTTCTGCTGGAACTCCTATCATTTCAAACATCGGTTTCATCAGTCCAATAAACGCATCAAGCGCTCCTGAAGCTCGGAACACAGTAATGGCAACGAGCATTCCCACCAGATACGGAATGATCGAAAAAGATATCTCAATTCCTTCCTTTCCGCCTTCTACAAATCTTTCATATGTTGGAATCCGTTTATATGTTCCGTACAGGAGGATAAAAGCAATGAGAACCGGTATAATCCACATTGAAACCATTGTGATCCACTGCATGTATTATCCTCCATTTCTTTTCCTTTTGTAATAATAGTACCGATCAATTAGGATGGCTCCAATTGTGGAAATAAATGTAGCAATCAATGTAGGAAACACAATATCTGTCGGGGAAGCGGACCCATGCGTCATTCGAATGGCGATAACCGTTGTTGGAATAATTGTGATACTTGATGTATTAATAGCCAAAAAGGTAACCATTGACCGGCTTGCATGATCCTTTCCACCATTCAACTCTTTCAGTTGTTCCATTGCCTTAATCCCAAGAGGAGTGGCAGCATTACCCAAACCAAACGTATTTGCCATCATGTTTGATAAAATGTAGCCGATAGCCGGATGATTTGCAGGTACATCCGGAAACAGCCTTGTAACAAGCGGCCTGAACAAAATGGAAAGCTTTTTCAAAAGACCTGCTTCTTCCGCGATTTTCATCAGCCCCAGCCAAAATACAAGGACACTCATAAGCCCAAAACAGAGAGTGACGGCTTCTTTTGCCCCTTTAAACAGTGCTTTGTTTACCTCATCAATGGTCCCATTCAAGGCTGCATATACGATTCCTATTAACATCATCCCAACCCAAATATAATTAACCATCGGCGTTCATCCCTATAATCATAAAAAATAGTGTTCTCCAGCTTTCAAAAAAATGTCTCCCAAACGTCTCACTGACTGGTTCAAAAAAAATATTCCTCGTTCCAATCGGTTCACCATTCAAAAAAATGTAGGCTTTTCCCACTTTCTCAGGTAAATTCTTGCCCTTTTTCCATTTTGATTGGGGTTGAATCAGTACATAATCCACTTTAATCTCCTTTTTCTCTTCAGAAGTAAGTGGATAATAAAATTCATTTTTCAACACAGCTTTGTTTTTATAAAAGGAGTCCTTCACTTTTTTTACGACATCATCATCCAAAATTTCTACCAAATCATAGTTATGAAAAGCTGTTTCAAACATCGTAATATGATCATCCCAGTCATCGGGGGCATTTAATGTTACGGCAATCAAACTCATATCTCCCTTTTGAGCAGTCGATACAAGCGTTCTTTTTGCTAGTTTTGTATATCCTGTTTTTCCACCAGTAGAATATTTATAAAGAGAGAGCATTTTATTTTTGTTCTTCCAGGAGTAATCCCATTTTTCAAAAGGGTTAGAGGCACGATGAACCTTTGTTGAAGAAATCTTTCGATACTCTTCATTGTTCATTGCATAGCGAGTTAATAATGCCATGTCATAAGCTGTTGAATAATGATTCTCCGTATTATCGAGCCCATGTGGATTAGAAAAATGCGTGTTTTCCATTCCAATTTCTTGCGCTTTTTGATTCATAAGCCAGACAAAGCCCTCCATACTCCCCCCCACATATTCAGCTATCGCAACAGCTGCGTCATTGCCTGAGCGGAGCATCAAACCATAAACCAAATCTCTCAACTTCATTTTCTGACCATTTTTTAAATATAAGCTGGAGCCTTCTGTCCCGATCGCTTTATCGCTTATCGTCACCTGATTGTCCATTTTCCCTGATTCTATAGCAAGAATGGCTGTCATGATTTTCGTTATACTCGCAATCTTTCTTTGTTCGTGAGCATTTTTTTCGAATAATACCCTTCCGCTTACCTGTTCCATTAATACTGCATGATGTGCGCTAACAGTAACTTCAGCACCTGCTTGCCTAGGAAAAGAAGCGATCCATATCGCTAAAATGATTACACATATGTAGCTTGTTTTTTTAAAACGCATAGCAGCCCTCGTCCTTCTAGTGTTTTGTACAAGTTTATGCGGAAGGACAAGGGTTATGATAAAAACTTTTTTGAACGATTAGATCCTTCTGTATAGGATTAAAATGGTTCCCAAGTGAGTTTTTTTGCTTCTTTATAACGACTTTCGACTGCAGGCCAATACACGATGTTCCACCAATGATCCACGTACTCTCCCCTATTGTTTTGATATTGTAAATAATATGCATGCTCCCAAACATCTAAGACAAGGATTGGAATGGTGTCCCATTGGGTCAGAAGCATATGTCTTTCTGATTGAAGAATTTCAAGTCTTCTTGAACGAGGGGACCACACCAAAAGTGCCCAGCCAATTCCTTCAACCGCTTTAGCTGCTGCAGAAAAGTGGGCTTTGAAGGCCTCAAAGCTGCCAAAATCCTTCACAATTTGCTCAAGAAGCTCTCCCTTTGGCATTCCTCCACCTTTTGGGTTCATAATTTCCCAAAAGATTGTGTGTAAATAATGTCCGGAACCATGAAAAGCCGCTTCTCTCTCCCAATGCTTAATTAAAGCAAAATCATTTTCCTTTCGTGCTTTTTGCATCATGATTTCAGCTTTATTTAGTCCATCAACATACGATTTATGGTGTCTGTCGTGATGAAGGATCATGATTTGTTCTGAAATATACGGCTCTAATGATTTGTAAGGGTAGGATAGGGGAGGTAATTTGTGCTCTCCAATCGGAACTGAGGTCTTTCGTATTGGCATGGTAGACTGTATAGAAGCTGCGATTGAATCAACGATTATTTGAGTTTCCTGAATAAATTCCGGAATAAATACTCCCCTCCTTTTTGCTGATTGAATTTTCTCGTCTAATAAAATGATTCGTTCTCTTATTTGATCCTGTTTTACATCATTGTAATTTTCGAGATACCGTTTTACTTCCACCAACCACCACGAAACTTCTTCCACATATTTTTCATAATTCCCCAATGAAAACACCTCCTTCATTACCTTATGAACAGGAAATGCTCATCATGTTATGAATTATTTTCATTAAAAAAGCTGACTTAACGTCGTTAAGCCAGCTTAGTCTGATTGTCGAATAAAATCCACGACCCAAATCCATTTTTAGGTCAACTTTTTTATTTAGATTGAATCATTTTCGTCCGGTAATCTGTTTCGTAGAATTCAAGCTCTTCCCTTACAGTTTGAAAACCGCTTTCAAGTTTTTTTATAAGAGCTGATACTTTCTCAGGCACTTCTTGATGGAATTTAATGGAATTTCTCCCGGTGTATGCTGAACGACTGTCTTCATACCATTGGTCATTTTTAGGTGAGAAGAACTCCTCGATGCATTGATGATAAATCTTGTATAGAGTTTTTTCAGCAGCCGCTTTATGAAAAACTTCATTTTTCAAAACGATTTTACTTACATCTAGACCTTCTTCGCAATGAACGAGTAAACGTCTGAGTGTAGAAAGCAAACCTTTATAATAAGCCTCATCTCCGCTCTTTTCCTGCTGAAGCATCGTGTAAGTTGTTTCGTTCAAAAAATCCTCAAGGCTTTGAACCGTTTCCGTTAAAAAAGCAGCAACATCTTCAAGCTGAGTTTTTACAATTGAATTCCCCAAGAATAACCCTCCTAAATAAAAACCTTTTTTTTAAATTTTATACTAGAAACTCCAGTGCCGATTGAAGTTTATAACTACCATTTTGCTCCAATGATGTAAATATTACTTTGAGTTTTTCAAAATCCACACCTTCAAAATAACTAGCAAATTCTTTTTCACTACTAATATAAATTCTTTTCCTATTTCGAAAACCTGTATTTTTCAGTAAGCAAACAATTCCTACCAGATCTTTAAAATATACATCCCGTGTTCCAATCGTAAAAACTGGATCTGTTTCAAATGGAGTATAGGTCTGAAACTGCTCGTCAAAGTAGCGTAGGTATAAAATATGTAATGTTTTTAGTTCTCCGTTTTCTTCAAATGTCACTTCTGAACGATTAAAAAAATCCTCAGAGGTGTTGGGCTTTTCTTTTTCCAATTCATAGCCTTTACATTCTTTGATCAACAAGCAAAATCCCCCCAAAGTCGTTACACATCATTCTACAACACTTTCTTTTTATATATTAACACAATTCAGATAAAATGTACCGATTTATCAATGCTCTTGCTTGTTTAATCCAAAGAACAGGTCGGCTTCGGACTGTTCAAATGAATCTTCCCCTGCTTCTTTAAGTTCTGGCAGTTCTTCGAGCGATTTCAAGCCAAAATAATCTAAAAACTCTTTCGTTGTACCGTAAAGAATGGCCCTACCAGGTCCGTCTGCTCTACCTACTTCTTTAATGAGTGCTTTGGCTACGAGAGTTTGTATAGGTCTTTCTGTTTTAACGCCACGTATATCTTCAATTTCAGCTCGGGTAATTGGCTGTTTATAAGCAATAATAGCCAGTGTTTCTAAAGCAGCCTGTGACAGATTCTGACTACCCGGTGCTTCTACCAGCTTTTTGAGATAATCTGAGTATTCCTTTTTCGTGGCAAGCTGATAAACCCCTGCCATCTCAACTAACTGGATTCCACGATCTTCTTTTTGATACTCTTCCTTTAATGTCTCGATCCATTGCAAGGACTCCATATCCGTTACGTTCATGACATTAGAGATTTGCTGTATAGAAAGTCCCTCATCGCCAGCTGCAAATAACAATGCCTCTAGTACTGCTTTCCAAGATCTATGTTCCAATTGTTACAACACCTTTCACTGCAATAAAAATTTCAGAAAAATTATTCTCTTGCTCCACCACGATTTCGTTAAGCTTCATTAGTTCGAGAATAGCCAGAAAGGTAACAACCAGATGCTCCTTTTCATTTGAAGGAAACAAAGAATAAAAGCTTATTTTGCCCCTTGCATTTTTTAATTGATGGAGCAATTCTTTCATTCTTTTTTCGATCGAAATCTCCTGTCGAGTAATTTTAGTCTGCAAGGGCTTTTGTAGTTTTTTTCTTCTTAGCAGCTTTTGAAAAGCCCCTAGCATATCGTACAAAGTAACGTTAAGTTCCAGCTTTTCAGGCTCGATTTCCTTTGCTAAAGCTGAGAGGTCACTCGGAGGCTTTGTGAACATTAAGCCCCTCTCCTGTTCAAGCTGTTTGAGTTCTCCTGCTGCTTCTTTATATTTCTTGTACTCTATCAATTTTTCAACAAGCTCATCTCGTGGATCTTGTTCCAAATCAAACTCTTGGTCATTTTCTAGGTTATCTTCCTCATGCTTTGGTAGCAGCATTTTACTTTTGATCGCCAATAATGTTGCTGCCATTACAAGATACTCACTAGCCACATCAAGCTCCAACACCTTCATCGTGTGAATGTAAAGAAGGTATTGCTCTGTAATTTCTGATACAGGTATATCATATATATCAATTTCTAGCTTATGGATTAAATGGAGCAATAAATCGAGGGGGCCCTCAAAAGCATCAATTTTTACATGATAAATCATCTTTTTCCCCACTTTGATATCTTTTCATAAGGTCAGTAATAGACTCGATTATATTCCATTACGTCTAAAAGAAGAAAATTAAATGGACATCAAGTCTAAGCTATTCATAGTATAGTGGATTAATCTTATTTGTCCAATAGGGAACTTCTTAAATGAACTTCTTAATCTTTCCTTTTTTGGGTATTCGCCCATACCAAAATCCATTGAATACATATGCTGAAATGGAAACCTGTGATATTTGAATTAAAAGGAGGAATTTCAATGGGTGACAAGGGTTGCAGACATAGCAGTGGTTTTGCTTTAATTGTCGTATTGTTTATCTTATTGATTATTGTTGGAGCCGCTTGGTTTTAATAAAGCCTATGAACCCGACCTCGATTCAAAGGTCGGGGTTTTTTTATCATTAGCAGGATTTCATTTTATTTGTTACACTCTTACTATTGAATTTAAAGGAGCGATCTTATGTCATATCCAAAAGAATATATATCTTTTTTGGTCCATTTTCATGGTGACAGAGATTATTTTGAGTGTCATGAAATTTTAGAAGAATATTGGAAGAAGGTTGATCCAAAAAATCGTGAGTCTGTCTGGGTAGCTCTCATCCTATTAGCTGTTTCTTCTTATCATTACCGACGAAACAATCTTTCTGGCGCAGAAAGGACGATAAAAAAATCGATCGATATTCTTGAAAAAAATCAGGAAGCAAAACAGAAACTATCCTCACTGGGGATTGACGATAAAGGGTTCCTCGAGATTCTTAAAGATCAATTGGCCCGAATACAAACTGGTTTGCCTTACATAGACCTTACATTTCCTCTAATAAGTGATGAACTGATTAAAACATGTAAACTGAAGTGTAAAGAGCTTGGATTTAAATGGTGTGATAAGGAGTATACAGCTGATGACACGCTTGTACATCGCCATAAAGTTCGTGATCGTACAGAGGTCATTGAGGAAAGACTAAGACAAAAGCAAATCAAGAGGCAAAGGTAACACTCTATATCGATTTAAAGAAAAATAAGCGGCCGATTAAACCGCTTATTTTTCTTCATTGGCCATATTGCATTTTTCAAAAAATGACACAGTCAGTTCCGTTGGAAGAATATTTTTATCCGAATACAGATCATATAGCGCTTGTAACATTGATTTTCCTACACCTTGGTGACGATAGGAAGGATTTACCGAAATATGCTGAACGATCACATCTTCATTATTTTCCAAAACTACACCAATTAAGCCTATGATTTCTTCTTCTTTCCAAAGAAATAACTGCCAGTTTTCCTGCATTTCATATTGTTTCATTGTATTTTGGAGCTTTTTGATATCCTTTTCGTTTGGCATGAAAGAGAGAAGTCCCATCGCAAATTTCTCATAAACTTTTTTATATCGAATTAACATAAAGATCCCTCGTTATTAAATAAAGTATATTTAGTACTTTAGTCTTAAAAATTATGTTTGAATGGTTTCATCATACAAAATAATGGCTAACACTTCAACTCTATAAATCACATTTAATGGTTAGGGTGCCAAAAATCATATCTTCCTCCCTAATTATGTTGCCATAAAGTATAAATAGCCATTTATTGCTCTTTTTCACCATCCCAACACCTCAATAGGATATCATTTTTCTTTATTTATTTTTATTGTAGCCATAAAAATTTTTTTACAAAAGCTCTTGCCAAGAACAAAATTTTTCTCTACATTTTATTAATGGTTTCTCCCCATAAAAATTCGATTTCCAAAGTATATTTCTGACTGTACCTTTTGGAGCTGAATCCATAAATTTTCATAAAAAAATGAATCTTTTTTTAAAAAGGATCGTCTAATATCCTAAGGAGGTTTTCGTATGAAAAGAATTTTCGGTAATAAATGGATGTATTTAGGATTAGTTTTTCTTTTCCTTTTACCTGTACAAGCTTTCGCCGATGCACAACCCGGAGACCGTTTTATCACCCTCGGCGAGGATTTAACAGAAGAACAAAAGAACATGTTACTATCAGAAATGGGAGCTGATGATCAGGAAGAAATCATTACCGTTTCAAACGAAGAGGAGCATAAGTATCTGGGCAATTATATTTCAAAGAGATTGATTGGAACAAAAGCTCTTTCTTCTTCCTCTATTACATTAGGAGAAAAAGCTTCCGGCCTCAAAGTCGAAACGAAAAATATTACCTGGGTTACAAAAGAAATGTATGTAAATGCGCTAATTACAGCAGGGGTAAAAGACGCTGAAATATATGTGACTTCTCCAATTCCTGTATCAGGAACAGCTGCTTTGACTGGAATACTTAAAGCATATGAGGTTTCGTCAGATCAAGCGATTCCAGAAGATGTAAAGCAGGCTGCCAATGAAGAAATGGTTAAAACGGCGAGACTTGGCGATGAAATCGGAACCGATGAAGCGACAGCCCTTATGACAAAAATCAAACAGGAGATGGTAAAAAACCCTCCGGAGACTGAAGCTGATTTAAGGGCTTTAATTGAGTCAGCAGCAAAGGAGCTTGGTATTACGTTAAATGAAGAACAAATCCAAAGCTTACTTGATTTATTTAATAAATTAAAAGAATTGAATATTGATTGGAATCAGGTTGGAGAGCAATTGAACAAAGCAAAAGAACAATTGGATGCCTTCTTAAATTCTGAAGAAGGTCAAACTTTCTTGCAAAAATTAAAGGAAGTGTTCGCTAGCTTAATAGACGCAATTGCTGCACTATTTAAGGGATAATATGAATTTAGGTGGCTCTACCCTAGAGCTACCTTTTTTATTTGCGACGGACAGGATCGCCAAAAAAGGCGTCACTATAGTAGTGAACGCCTTTTATTTCATTTAATCGCTTTTGTTTTTAGGGGCAGATCGTTTTTAATCAGATCATCCATGGTTTCTCTTTTGATTACTAATTGATCCTCACCGTTTTCAACAAAAACAACGGCTGGTCTTTGAATTCGATTGTAGTTATTGGACATGGAATAGCCGTAGGCACCTGTACAAAAAACCGCTAAAATATCATCTTTTTCTGGTTTAGGCAATGATAAGTCCCAGATGAGCATATCACCACTTTCACAACATTTCCCTGCAATCGAAACGATTTCCTCATTTGGATCATTCATTCGATTAGCGAGTACAGCTTCATATTTGGCATCATACAATGCTGGACGGATATTGTCACTCATTCCACCGTCAATGGCAACATACTTTCGAATATTTGGAACTTCCTTCTGAGATCCAATTTTATACAGGGTGGTTCCAGCATCTCCAACAAGTGAACGACCAGGCTCAATCCAAATTTCCGGCATATTCATGCCATGTATTCTAGCTTGGTCTTTTACTTCGTTTACAATCTCCTCGACGTATTGGGAAGCAGGAAGTGGATCGTCTTCATTTGTATATCGAATTCCAAAGCCCCCGCCAAGATTTAAAACGCTCGGTTCAAAGCCCAATCTGTTCTGCCATTCCTTTAATTTTTCCATGATTTTTCTCGCAGCTAAAATAAATCCGGTGGTTTCAAAAATTTGTGAACCAATATGACAATGTAAACCCAGCAAATGAATCCATTCTGAACCCATTGCAAAAATAACGGCTTCTTCTGCTTGTCCGTTTTGAAGATCAAATCCAAATTTCGAATCTTCTTGACCTGTCAAAATATAATCATGGGTATGAGCTTCGATTCCCGGTGTTACACGAATTAAAATGTTTACCTTCTGTTTCCTTCTGGAGCAAATCGATTCCAAAAGTTTTAATTCGTAAAAATTATCGACAACAATGCAGCCGATTTTCTCATCTAGGGCCATTTGTAGCTCAGCTTCACTTTTATTGTTACCATGAAAATGAATCTTTTCTTTTGGAAAACCAGCTGCAAGGGCCGTATAAAGTTCCCCACCTGATACAACATCGAGTGACAGTCCTTCTTCCTCTGCAAGTTGAATCATCGCGATAGAAGAGAAAGCCTTGCTTGCATAAGCAACCTGGGCTTTGACACCTAGCTTTTCAAAAGTTTCTTTAAAGCCCCTTGCACGCTCTCTGATCAAGGCAACATCGTATACATAAAGAGGTGTTCCGTATTTTGCAGCTAGTTCTGTTGTATCAACTCCGCCTATTTCAAGGTGTCCTAAATTATTGATCTTGCTGGTTCCATACAAATACATTTCTTATCTTCCCTTCCCTGTATATCAACAAAAACGTTTATGCAAACACAATAAAGAAATAGACAGTCACCTTCCGATGAACTGTCTCAGACTGTTGACAAACGCTCGCATTCTTCGTCACGTCCCCTCCTCCGGTGCTCATTACCGTCTAGGGTAACTCCGCTCCTCGCACGGGTTCGTTCCTCGACTGACAAGCGTTTTCAATCAGTCTGAATGCGAGTAATATATACTTTTTCTACAATCTAAGACAGTATCTTACGATGAACTGTCTAAATATTCATTATTTTATATGCTTTACTTGAATAAATTAAAATTAACATAATTAATTGGGAACTTCAATAAGAATCTATTCAAGAATTAGATGGCTGTTTATATCGATTTTTTGGATGGACAATGCTGGGTCTTATTTTTGAACCGGGCACTGCTCTTCTAAACAGAATTTGTAGAAATGCCTTCGGATTAAACGGAAGCAACGGCCATAAGTAAGGAGTATTCAAAGATTTAATATTTGCTAACAGGATAATATATATAGTCGTGGCGATCATCAATCCTGGGACATGGAACAAAGCAACAGCGATCAAGAGAAACAAGCGGACGATCTTATTGGCCACACTTAGTTCTAAGCTTGGTGTAGCAAAGGTTCCAATTGTTGCAACTGCTACATACAAAATGACTTCTCTTACAAACAACCCAACATCTATGGCGATTTGTCCAATTAACACAGCTGCAACCAAACCCAAAGCAGTAGATAAAGGAGTAGGAGTGTGTATGGCTGCCATGCGTAAAAATTCTACTCCTATATCTGCAATAAAAATTTGTACTACGACCGGGATATTCGTTTCTTCATTTGGTCCAATAAAGGATAATGGTTCAGGAAGCAACTGTGGTTCGAGGACAACCAACAACCACATCGGAAGTAAAAAAAGTGCTGCTATTATTCCTATGAAACGGACCCATCGAACAAAAGTTCCAACTGCTGGTGATTGTCTGTATTCTTCAGCATGCTGAACATGATGAAAAAATGTAGTTGGTGTAATGATTACACTTGGCGAAGTGTCCACATAGATCAGGACATGTCCTTCCAATAAATGGGTAGCAGCCACATCAGCTCTTTCCGTATACCTGACAAGGGGATATGGATTATATCCTTGTTTAACAAGAAATTCTTCAACCGTTTTATCTGCCATCGTCAAGCCATCGATTTTAATATTCTGGATTTCCTTACGGATTATGTCCACTAAATCCGAGTTCGCCACATCTTTTATATAGCCGATTGCAATATCCGTTTTCGATCGTTCGCCTACCTTGATAATTTGAAAACGAAGCCGTTCATCTCTTATTCTACGCCTCGTCAGCGCAGTATTTACTATTATATTTTCGACAAAACCATCTCTTGAACCACGTACCACCTTTTCAGTGTCCGGCTCCTGAGGCTGTCTTCCAGGATAGCTGCGAACATCGACGACAAGTCCTTTCGGTTCTCCTTCAACTAAAAAAACAATCAATCCAGAGAGGACCTGATCTACAAGCTCGTCTAATGTATGAATTAGAGTGACAGACTGATGGATTAATCGATTCTCTACAATTTGAAAAAAATCATGCTGCATCTCTTCATTATCGTTAATTTCCACAACCTCTTGAATCAATTTTATGATGAATTGTGTTTCACAAAGGCCATTTACATAATAAATATGAACATCACGATTCTTAATGTGTAACTTTCTTACTCCTAAATCAAAACTCTCTCCAAGACCAATCTTATTTTTCATGAATTTTTCTACATCAACTAGATTTTCAGGAATCGGTTTCATCTGTTGGGATTGATTTGGCATTAAATCCACTCCTTTCTAATATTACCTGTACAGCAAGCTTCGTAATAGGTGCTCCTCGGTTGACGGAATCCCTCCGACTCATTTTTCCAATATCTCCGATTCCAACAATCACAGGTACATGTAATTGATCTAAGCAATACACTGTATCACCGGCAATCTTACCAATCTCATATTCAAGGTTTCCAAACTTATCGACACCATAAGGGGTCAATTGGCCATCACGGTCAATACAAACATCCACTTTTGTCCATTCTCTCTGCTTCGTTTTAGAAGCTACCGCTATGATCCCTAAAACTTCTATATGAGGATGATTTGCCACAAATAATAACGCCTTCTCCCCACTTCCTTCTCCGATGTATCCACTGTCATCGAACATAACTAGTACTGGATCATTTTTTGCTTGTAAGATCAGCTTGATCATCTCCTCCCCTGACAAATTGGAAGGATTTCCTTTGGACATAGAAATACAACGACCTCCAATTTCCTTAGCAACATGCTCTACAACCTGCTTTGCATATTCATCTCCATCGGTTACCAGTATGACTTTTCGTCTTCTTGTCATAACCTATGTCCTTTCTCTTTAAAAAGTTGATTATTTGTCGACAAAATAAATCCATTGAAAGAGGGATCCTCCGATTTTTCCTAACACGATTGCCATCAGCAAATAAATGATTTTCTCCTGCACACCTACTCTTTTTGCTAAAATAGGTAGTACATTTAAAACCTCTGTTAAAGCAGCAGCAAGCATTCCATTGAACACGCCGCTTAATAAGCCTATGAATATTGTTAAAAGCACTGGTAAATCAAGAATAGAATTTCTAAAGCTTAACCATCCTCCTAAAACCGCACCTGCCACGACAGCAAGCTCATAATAATGAATCATTTTCATGGTTTTTGTAAGCTGCGTTAATCGTGGAATCACCCCAAGTACTGTCAGAAAAGCTACAAAACCAGCACCAACTGCAAGTCCTCCTGCAAAACCGATAAAAAGTAAAAGTAGGACATTAATCACCATCTATTCGCTTCATACTCTCTTTATTTTCATTCATAATGACATATCGATCTAAATCTTGCTGGTAGTTAAACATTTCGATCTCAAGAGGACTGGGTTCTTCGTTAAATCTTTTTCGGAAGAAGTAATTAAAGAATAGAATCATTCCTAGACCCAATCCAATACTATAGGGAATTTGCAGAAGTAAAGGTTTTCTCTCCATCTTACCAGTGATCATTTGATATAGCTTTTGGTGCATAATTTGCATACTGACATCCTCGTGAAAATTCATGATAGCCAATGCAGCCCCAACAAATAACAAGAGCCAGACCGCTAAAAAAAAGGCGATATTCATACTTTTTTGGTCATGTACGATTTCAACAATCGTTTGCGTTGGCCCGAATGCTTGCAATTCAATTTCAGGTAGCTCTTCTACTATACGCTCAATCAATTGAACAAAATCAATGATTACAATATTTTGATCTTTTTTTGTCACTTTATAAAGCAACATATTTTCGATCTTTCCTACTATTTGGTCTGATCCGATAACTTTTGCCACATCTTTAACATAGATTTCTTGATTGCTTTTCATCTGCACGCGGTGTCTCATTCTGATATATACAATCTTTTCCATTCCAATCACCCCGCACATTCAATTATTCATTCTTTCAATTTATTTACCGCCTTTTGATTTTATTATGTGGTATTTATGTCTGCACAATGCAAAGTAAACAATGTCCAAAAATTGTTAAAAGGTGTTTGAAGAATACTAAAATCACACATTCTCTTTTAAAACTCATAAAAAAAGCTGCCCAAAAGTATTTCTTTTGAGACAGCCTGTAGACGAATATTCATTAATGCTTTCAAACGATGATGAGTAAATGAGTATCCTTAGTGTGAAGGGAAAAAGATTAGTTGAATCAAGAATACTACACCAAAGAAATAGATCAGTGGATGAACCGTTTTGCCTTTACCGGTGAACACTTTCATTAATGGATAAGTGATGAATCCTATAGCAATTCCCGTTGCAATACTTGATGTCAAAGGCATAGTCAAGATAATTGCAAAAGCAGGGAATGCTTCGTCAAACTCCTTCCACGCCACCTTAGCTAGACCTTCCATCATAAAGCAACCTACGATGATTAAAACAGGCGCTGTGATCGCAGGTAAGGAAGAGATGGCAGAAATAATCGGCGAAAAGAACATGGAAATAAGAAACAGAATGGAAACAACTAGTGCCGTTAATCCCGTTCTTCCGCCAGCTGCTACTCCCGTACTTGATTCAATATAAGCTGTAGAAGGGCTAGTTCCGAACATTGCACCAACAGTTGTTGCAACAGAGTCTCCAAGAAAAGCTTGTTTGGCTCTCGGGAATTTTCCGTTTTTCAAAAGTCCCGCTTGCTCAGAAACACCAATCATTGTACCGGTCGTATCAAAAATCGTAACGAGTAAAAAAGCAAAAATAACAGCGTATAATCCGTTTGAGAAAACACCTGCAAGATCAACGTCAAAAAAGACAGGAGCAGGAGGCATTGATGCGACTCCTTTAAAACGTAATAAGTCAAAACAATACCCGACAATTGCTGTAATAATCATTCCATAAAATAATGCTCCATTTATTCTTCGTGCCATTAAAATAAGTGTGATCAATAAGCCGAAAATAGATAGTACCGTAACCGGTGAATGCAAATCTCCTAATGAAATCATTGTTGCTTTATTTGGTACAATGATTCCTGCTGATTTCAAACCAATAAATGCGATAAAGAGACCAATTCCTGAAGTTATCCCGTATTTTAAACTGGACGGAATGGCCATGATTAACATTTCTCGTACCTTACTAACACTTAATAAAATGAAAAGAATCCCTGCAACTAATACAGCTCCAAAAACGGTCTGATAGGACAGGCCCTGAGTACCTACCACACTTGCAAAATAAGCATTCAAACCCATTCCAGGCGCAATGGCAATCGGATATTTTGCTAATAGACCCATAATTAGTGTTCCAGTTACTGCAGCAATAATAGTTGCCATAAATACCTGTTCAAATGGCACACCAGCAGAAGATAGAATAGCAGGATTGACAATAACGATATACACCATTGTCAAAAAGGTTGTCACACCTGCTAGTATTTCCGTTTTTAAAGTAGTGTTATTTTCTCGTAATTTAAAAAAGTTTTCCATTTTTTTTAAATCCTCCAAAAGCTAAACCTGTGTAAATCTCCATAATAACGAATATTTCTCGTCAGCATTTACTATAATATTCGTTTTTAGTGAAATGTTCAACAGTTTTCTTTGAAGATTTGCCTGTTTCTATCTATTTTCCCCCAAAAAAATAATCCGCATGAACTTATTCGTTCATGCGGACTTTCATTTGCTGAAGTATTTTCTTTTCAAGGCGTGAAACCTGAACCTGTGAAATTCCTAGCCGTTCTGCGACTTCCGACTGTGTTTGGTCTTTGTAGTATCTTAAATAAACAATCAGCCTTTCTCTTTCATCAAGCTCTAATATCGCATCCTTTAGCGCTAGCTTTTCGAACCATTTTCCTTCTTGGTGATCTGCAATTTGATCTAAAAGGGTGATGGGGTCCCCATCATTTTCGTACACTGTTTCGTGAATGGAGGATGGATTTCTACTCGCTTCCTGTGCAAGGATAATATCCTCTGGGCTGATTTGTAAATATTCTGCAAGTTCATGTACTGTCGGAACACGACCAATTGTCTTGGATAATTCCTCTTTTGCTCTTCTAATTTTATTAGCCATTTCTTTTAGAGAGCGGCTTACCTTAACGGTCCCATCATCTCTTATAAACCTTTGAATTTCTCCAATGATCATCGGAACTGCATAAGTGGAAAATTTCACATCAAACGATAAATCAAATTTATCAACGGATTTTAATAATCCAATACAGCCAATTTGAAAAAGATCATCTGGTTCATATCCACGATTTAAAAATCTTTGTACAACGGACCACACAAGTCTAAGATTGCTTTTTACAATGGTGTCACGTGCTAATTGGTCCCCATTTTGACTGCTCCTAATTAATTCCTTAACTTCGTCATCCTTCAAATGGGTTTGACTCTTGCCGTTTTTGACCTCCACGTCCATAAGCAGTTCTCCCTTAATTACACAAAGCTTTGCTGTTCGTTAACTGTTTTTTTAGCGTGATGATCGTTCCTTCTCCTTTATGAGACACGATTTTTATTTCATCCATAAAGTTTTCCATTATCGTAAAGCCCATTCCTGATCTTTCTAACTCAGGCTTTGTTGTAAATAGCGGCTGTCTAGCCTCTTCAACATCTTCAATGCCAATTCCTTCGTCACGAATGGTCATTTCAACGGTATGTCCTTCTATGCTCACTGTAATATATACAATGCCGTTTGGATCGTTCTCATAGCCATGAATAATGGAATTCGTCACCGCTTCAGAAACGACTGTTTTTATTTCTGTCAGCTCATCCATTGTTGGATCAAGCTGGGCAATAAATGCAGCTACAGTAACCCTTGCGAAAGATTCATTTTGACTTAGTGCAGAAAATTGTAGTGACATCGTATTTTTCACGATTACGCAACCCCCAGTCTTTGTAAAGCATTCTCTTCAGATACTTCCTGTTTAATAATTTTAAATAAACCGGACATTTCAAACAATCGCTTTACAGATGAGGAAATTGCGCAAACTACCATTTCACCATGATTTTGCTTGATTTGCTTGTAGCGGCCAAGAATGACTCCCAAACCGGAGCTATCCATAAAGCTGAGTTCTTCAAGATTTAAAATAATATGCTTGATACGATTTTTTTCAATCAAATGTGAAGCCTTATTTTTCAATTCCTCAGCAGTATGGTGATCCAATTCTCCTCTAAGGCGAATACAAAGAACTTCTCCTATAACTTCCATGTCAATGGTAAGACCCACTATAACAGCCTCCTTCTCTGTCTTATAGTGAGTCATTTCGCCTTTTGTTTATTTGTTTCCTGCGTCAATGACAAAACAAGTGCTATTTCGCTTAAAATAGTGGAAATCTGATTGATTTTGACACTATTTGCTATCAGCTTGTGTAAACATCCCAAAAGCTCGTTTATAAAGCTGCCACCAATTCGCTTTGTCAACTTTTTCTTTAGCTACAATAGGAGATTCTACTAACACTTTATTGCCTTTCAAAATCTTAATCGTCCCAATTTCTTCGCCTTTTTGGATTGGAGCCTTTAAGTTTTTTTTCAAAGTCACTACTTTTTTAATGTCATCAATCGATTCGCCTTTTTTTGTTAATACTGAAATAGGTTCACTAGTTACTGCAGAGACATTTTTGATGTTTCCCTTGCTGACGAATGCTTGATCTAATTCAATCCCTCTTTTTAAAACTGGATGAGTCATATATTGGGCATAGGCATAATCCAGCATTTTGGTGACTTGGGCATTGCGTTCCTTTGGAGTAGGTGCTCCAAAAACGACTGCAATCACCCTCATGTTTCCTTTTTTGGCTGTTGCTGTAAGACAATATTTGGCTTCATTTGTAAAGCCAGTTTTTAGTCCATCAACACCGGGATAAAATTTAACAAGTCGATTCGTATTAACCAACCAAAACTTTTTATCCGTATTTTCACGCAAATAGGCCTCATAAGTACCTGTAAACTTTGTAATATCTTCGTATTTCAGTAGTTCTTTTGCCATTTTGGCCATATCATAGGCCGAACTGTAATGATCACTTGCAGGAAGTCCTGTTGCATTCTGGAACTTCGTGTTTTTTAAACCTAAATCTTTTGCTTTTTTATTCATCATTTCTACAAATGTTTCTTCAGAGCCCGCAATCCTTTCAGCCATTGCAACAGAAGCATCATTGCCTGAACCAATGGCAATCCCTTGTAGCATTTGCTTCGTCGTCATTTCTTCACCAGGTTCAAGGAAGATTTGTGATCCCCCCATCGAAGCAGCATATTCACTCGTTCTAATTTTTTCATTCATCGATAATTTTCCTTGATCAATCGCTTCCATAATGAGAAGCATTGTCATAATTTTCGTCATACTTGCAGGAGGAAGCTTTTCATTTGAATTTTTTTCGTATAAAACTGCTCCTGTGTCACGCTCAATTAAAATAGCAGATTGGGCTTCTTTAGCTAGTTCCACACCTTTTTGCTCACTAGCAGCAGCCTGATTGCCTGCAGTAAAGCTAAATAACACACAAGATAGTAAACCTATTAAAAAAATGCGTTTCATCTCCAAACCCTCCAATCGTTATAGCACCCATTTTTTCCAAAAACCATCGTTTTATACAAATCATTCCAGTGAAAATAATAGGGAGAGGCTTTTTTTGTGAGGATCCGATTAAATCGTTTGAATATATAGTTCTGTTGTTTTGAAAAGATAGAATTATACAAAATTCATGCTGATTCAAATAAATAAAATAGGCTCCTGACCAAAAATGGATCAGGAGCCTATCAACATTATTTTGTAATTTCTTTGTAAATTAATGTTGGTTTTTCAGTTTTTTCAGGTGATATTACAATATTTTCGTAAAGCATATTCTTTACTTCAGTAATGTCTTCAAAGTTGCTGTGGATTGTCACTAATGACTCTCCTTTCTTAACAGCATCTCCGATTTTCTTTCTTAAAACTAGTCCAACAGCCAAGTCGATTTGAGATTCCTTTGTGGCTCTTCCGGCACCTAGAAGCATAGCCGCAGTTCCGATTTCATCTGCTACAATTTCTTTTACGAATCCATCTTCCTTAGCTTCTAATTCAAACTGATATTTTGCTTTCGGCAGCTTAGCAGGATCGTCAACAACAGATCCATCCCCACCTTGGGATTCTAGGAACTCTTTGAACTTTTTAAGGGCTTCTCCATTCTTCATTACCTCACGTAGCATGGATCTTGCCTCTTCAAGAGAAGATGCTTTATTCGCTAAATACACCATGTGGCTACCAAGTGTTAAGCAAAGCTCCGTTAAGTCCTCAGGACCTTGTCCTTTTAAGGTTTCAATAGCCTCTTCTACTTCAAGTGCGTTTCCGATCGCATAACCTAGTGGCTGACTCATATCTGAGATGACTGCCATTGTTTTTCTTCCAACATTATTACCAATGCTAACCATTGCTCTAGCGAGTGCCTCAGAGTCTTCAAGCGTTTTCATAAACGCTCCCGCCCCGGTTTTTACATCAAGTACAATGGCATCTGCACCTGCAGCAATTTTTTTACTCATAATAGAGCTTGCAATTAATGGAATGCTGTCAACTGTTGCTGTTACATCTCGCAGTGCATATAGCTTTTTATCTGCTGGTGTTAAATTACCAGTCTGACCGATCACTGCAATTTTATTTTTATTCACTAACTTGATAAATTCTTCATTATCGATCTCTACATGAAAACCTTTTACTGACTCAAGCTTATCGATTGTTCCGCCAGTATGTCCAAGTCCGCGTCCTGACATTTTCGCGACAGGAACGCCTACCGCTGCAACAAGAGGCCCAAGTACAAGTGTAGTTGTATCTCCAACTCCACCAGTGCTATGCTTGTCTACTTTTATTCCTTCAATTGCAGATAAATCAATTTGATCGCCAGATTCAACCATTGCCATTGTTAGGTCTGCGCGCTCTTTCTCGGTCATTCCTTTAAAAAAGATCGCCATGGCCATTGCACTCATTTGATAATCAGGAATGCTTCCGTCTGTAAAACCCTTAATCATGAACTGAATTTCTTCTGTAGTCAGCTCAAACCCATCACGTTTCTTTTCGATTAAATCAACCATTCTCATTATTAAAACCACCTATTACAATTTATTTTATTGAGAAAAGGGACAGTAAATAGTCCCCTTTCATCATTATCAGGATGAAATAAATAGATGCTATCATCTTATTGTCTGTTACTTTACATTCGTGAAACAATTTCTTTCACATATGTCAAAAAGCTTGATTTTACTTTTTCTGTTGTTTCAATCACTTCATCATGTGAAAGTGGTTGGTCTAGAATTCCTGCTGCCATGTTTGTAATGCAAGAAATGCCTAGAACACGGATACCGGAGTGTCGGGCAACAATCACTTCGGGAACGGTCGACATTCCTACCGCGTCTCCTCCCCAAATACGCGCCATTTTCACCTCGGCAGGTGTCTCATAAGTTGGGCCGGAATTACCTATGTAAACACCCTCTTTTACTTCTAAATGGATGGAGGACGCAATTTCTTTTGCGAGCATCCTAAATTCTTTATCGTAAGCCTCTGACATATCTGGAAAACGAGGGCCAAATCGCTCATCGTTTGATCCAATGAGAGGATTAGTACCCATATTGTTTATATGATCGCTGATGATCATTAAATCTCCCGGTTTAAAGCTTTCATTGACTCCTCCAGCTGCATTGGTGACAATCAATTTTTCAATTCCCAGTAATTTCATCACACGGACCGGAAACGTCACTTTTTCCATTGGATAGCCTTCATAAAAATGAAAGCGCCCTTGCATAGCTAGTACAGTCTTGCCACCTAATTCCCCAATGACGAGTTGGCCGGCATGTCCCTGAACAGTAGAGGTTGGGAAATTCGGTATCTGTTCATATGGAATTTTGATTGGGTTTTGAATTTCATCAGCCAAAACACCCAAGCCTGACCCTAGAATTAAACCGATCACTGGCTGTTTGGGTAATTTTTCTCGGATAAATTGGGCTGCCTGATTTATCTCTTCAAACACTTTGTTTCCTCCTTTTTCCCGAAGCACCTTAAGTAGCTGCTACTCTAAGTAAACGATGAAGAACTGTTAATTACTGAAAGAATGAAAACTATTTTAGAAACAATCTATGAGTAATTATTGAAGCTCTGAAAGAAAACTTTTTCCATGTTTCGGCATTTTGACACCAAAGTTTTCAGCTACCGTTGCACCAATATCTGCAAATGTTTTTCTAAGCGGAAGTTCCTTTGGAGACTTTAGGCTTTTAGAATAAACGAGCAGTGGAACATACTCTCTCGTATGATCTGTTCCATGATGGATCGGATCATTTCCATGGTCAGCTGTTATGATTAACAAATCATCTTCTTTTAATTTTTCAAGCACTTCAGGAAGTCTAGCGTCATATTCTTCTAGAGCTTTTCCATAGCCGATTGGATCTCTTCGATGGCCATATAAAGCATCAAAGTCAACTAAGTTCAAGAAACTTAGTCCTGTAAACTCCATATTCACTGTTTGAAGGAGTTTATCCATTCCGTCCATATTTGAGACTGTTCTTAATGATTCAGTTATTCCTTCTCCATCATAAATGTCATGAATTTTACCAATTGCGATCACATCATAATTCGCGTCTTTCAATTCATTCATAACGGTTCTTTCAAAAGGCTTTAACGCATAGTCATGACGGTTAGCCGTTCTCTTAAAGTTTCCTGGTTCTCCCACAAATGGACGAGCAATCACTCGGCCGACCATATATTCTTCTCTTAAAGTCAATTCCCGTGCAATTTTGCATATTTTATACAATTCATCAAGTGGTACAACTTCTTCATGAGCTGCTATTTGAAGGACAGAATCAGCAGAAGTGTAAACGATTAGTGCTCCTGTCTCCATATGCTCTTTTCCTAACTCGTCTAAAATGGCTGTTCCACTTGCCGGCTTGTTTCCAATGACTTTTCTTCCTGTTTTTTCTTCTAGCTCTTTAATTAACTCGTTTGGAAATCCTTCAGGAAATACTTTGAAAGGTGTTTCAATGTGCAGCCCCATAATCTCCCAGTGCCCAGTCATCGTATCTTTACCATTCGATGCTTCCTGCATTTTTGTATAATAAGCAAGCGGCTGTTCAACCTCTTGAATACCTTTTAGCTTTTCGATATTTCCAAGACCTAATTTCTCCATATTAGGCATTTTTAATCCATTCATTTTTTCAGCTATATGTCCAAGGGTATGGGCACCTTTATCACCAAACTTTTCTGCATCCGGTGCTTCCCCGATTCCGACAGAATCCATAACAATTAGGAATATTCGTTTAAATTTATTTTTACTCATATTGATTCCTCCTACATTGGATAACATTTCTCTTTTTTACTTTAATATAATCATCACTTGTACAAACAAAACGTACATTCTGTTTGTATGTTGCCCTAAAAAGGGATATATAACCATAAAAATTCATTATACATGTCGGAAGTCTGACAACTTAATTTTAGAGGATATTATATAGTTAATGCAAGGGTTTTCACTAATTTGATACATTTAAAAGAGACTAACGATAAACAAAGAGGGATCTGTTACATTCGTTAATCGTCAGCCTCTTTGGATTATGATTGAGTGACAAATGATTTATGAATGAAAAATGGCTTACTGAGATTCTCTTAATCTCGTTATGCACGCGGATGAAACTTTGAGTATACATCCTTAAGCCGCACATTGGTTACATGCGTATAAATTTGTGTAGTGGAAATATCTGCATGACCTAGCATTTCCTGCACAGACCTTAAATCTGCCCCATTCATGAGTAAATGTGTTGCAAATGAATGACGAAGAGTATGCGGTGTCAGTTCTTTTTGGATATTCGCTTCTTGCGCCAAACGTTTTAGAATCTTCCAGAAGCCTTGCCTCGTCAACCTTCCTCCATGATGGTTTAAAAATAGCGAATCCGTTCTATTTTTCTTGCTAACTAGTTTTCCTCTGCCTTTTTGCAAATAATCCTCCACTGCATGAAGAGCCGTTTTGCCAATTGGAATAATTCTTTCTTTATTTCCTTTTCCAACACAACGAACAAATCCCATATTTGCATGGACATCAGATATGTCTAAATTGATTAATTCACTTACACGCATGCCTGTTGCATATAGAAGCTCAAGCATTGCACGGTCTCGCAAACCAAATGCATCACTTGATTTAGGTGCATCCAGCAGCGCCTCTACTTCTTCCATGCTCAATACCTTAGGTAGTGTTCGTTCAGGCTGAGGAGTTTCTATATGTATGGAAGGATCTTGTTCAGTCGTTTTTTCTCTTAGTAAAAACTGATGAAAGCTACGAATAGAGGCTATATGGCGAGCCAAGGTCCTTGAAGATTTTCCTTCCTGCCTTAAATGACCCAAAAAGTGCATGATATTTGGTCTTCGAACATCATTCCAATCCTTGACGCCTTCTACTGCAAGTAGGTAATTCATATAAGAATTCAAATCTCGTTGGTAGGAAACGATTGTGTTCTTTGCTAACCCTTTTTCTACTGTTAAAAAATGAATGAAATCTCTTATCGCATCTTTCATATGATTACTCCCTTGATTACTCCCCGCTTAAATAAAATAGCTTTAAGCGCTCAAGAAAGCTCCAGTCCTTACCTTCTGCGGTTAAAGTACCTGAAGCTTTAATGGCATTTCCGTTAGGCTCATCATACCGATGATAGTTTTGATACTCCTGATTTAACCATACCATGCCGAAATAAAAAAGA
The DNA here is from genome assembly GCF_009466385.1 of Peribacillus tepidiphilus. Lineage (GTDB taxonomy): Bacteria > Bacillota > Bacilli > Bacillales > DSM-1321 > Bacillus_BN > Bacillus_BN tepidiphilus. Next base: position 183,986 of record NZ_WIAQ01000001.1, read on the forward strand.
ACAGTAAAGCTAACAAATAATAAAAAAACCTTTAACGTGTTCAAAATCATTTTTATGGATGATTTCATCTTACACCCTCCGTTCTTCTTCCTACTTCATCCTATGTCAGATCGGACAAGTTTTATACATGAACGAAAAGAAAAGTATTTGCACGATAAAATCATCTAAAAATGAGAAAAATAAAAAGATGCTTATTTTCTCACGTCAATAAATGCTATAACGAGAGAAATAATGCATCTAATGTATTATTCTACAGTATTGGAATCTTCTTTTGATTGACATCTGTGACAAATCCCATGGAAGGTTAGGCGGTGATCTTTGACTTTAAAATTCCAATCACGTTCAACAACCGCTTCAACTTCTTCTAAAAGATCTTCTTGAATTTCATCCACTGCCCCACACTCCATACAGACAAGGTGGTGATGAAAATGAGCGGCGCCTTCTTGTCTTAAATCATATCTAGACACACCATCTCCAAAGTTAATTTTATCTACGATTTTTAATTCAGTTAATAACTCTAATGTTCGATACACAGTTGCTAACCCGATTTCGGGCGATTTTTCTTTTACCAGGAGGTATACGTCTTCTGCGCTTAAATGATCCTCTTCATGCTCCAGCAATACACTAACTGTTGCCTCTCGCTGAGGAGTCAATTTATAGCTAGACGAGTGCAACTGTTTTTTTATTCTCTCGATTCTGCTTTCCATCTTATTCCCTCCCTCGCCACTGTAGATATTATTATATCAAATTAAAGGGAAGTGTCAAAATACAATAATTATTATTTAGAAAAAATAATGATTCTTTTTTTATATTAATTATTATAAATTTGCATTCTAGCTGTTCAGTATACTCATAATAGTTTTCATTACTACGGGTGAAAAATATGCTTCAATTGCTCCAGCTCCTACAAGAAACAACATACAAAGTACAAACGAAAAAACATATTTAAAGATTACCGGCTTTAACGGTTCACGAATTTGCTTTAAAAATACCCTGCGTATCATTTTAATGCTTAAGGCCAAGGATAGTGTGGTAATGAAAATGAATACAGGTACGATGATAATATTTTGCGGCAGAATCGAAACAAAGGCCATACCGAAGCCATCCCACCCCATTTGGTTCACTAAAAATCCTACAGTAAAGCCTACTACCATACCTTTTAAAAATAATAGAATCAGAATAATGGGCAGTCCAATAATTGATACTCCTAATATCCATATGATCCCTGTGTACTTTATATTGTGCATCACACTTTGTATAAACATATCATATGAGGAAGAGATTTTACCTTCTGCTACCTGAGTAAAAAAATGAGACAGATAATAAAAGAGATCTTCCTTTTGAGTAAAGCTTAAGCTATTTACGATCACAGCCCCAAAAATGACTCCCATTAAAAACAGGACAATAACAAACGCATATAACGAGGAATGCTCACGGAAATGGTTTTGTGCAACGATTTGTAAGTGCGAATGTCTCTTCATCTACTTTTCCTCCCATTTGCTGCTTACTAGATTTTATGTGTGAGCTTGTCTTTTATGACAGTTTTAATAAAGCTGGCTTTTCGTCCTGTTCAAAGCCTTTTCATTTATAAAGGAAATATTTTAAAGAAATCTCTTCCCTTTGCCTATAAGGGGCTGTCCGAAAAGGGCAACTTCATTAAAAATGGAAAATCAAGAATGTTGATATATTAATATTCTTGAACATAAAAAGGGGGCATCCAAAAGCCGAAAATCGACTTATTGGACAGCCCCTTATGTATTTATTTGACCATCATATTTTTCAATTGTAAGTATTGCACAGCATAAGCCGTTTTTGCATCATAAATTCTTTTTTCTTTTATAAATTCCAGTGCTTCCTCTAAAGTCAATTCGATCACTTCTACGAATTCATCCTCATCGCAAGCAGCCGCATTTTCTTTTTTCTTCAATCCATGAGCGAAGTAAAGATGTACCAGTTCATCTGCAAAGCCTGGAGAGGTGTAAAAGGAAATGATGTGCTCCATTTTTTCGCACACATAACCAGTTTCTTCCTCCAATTCCCTTGAGGCTGTTACAATTGGCTCTTCCCCTTTTTCTAGCTTACCTGCCGGAATTTCTACTAGACTTCTTTCCATCGCTTTTCTATATTGCTCAACCATGACGATTTTGTTTTCTGGTGTCAAGGCTAGAATCGCAACCGCCCCCGGATGTTTAATGAGCTCACGCTTGCTTTTTTTTCCATCCGGAAGTTCCACTTCATCTACCTGCAGGCTAATGACCTTGCCTGTGAAAATGGTTTCAGAGGAAATGGTTTTTTCTTCGAATTTTTTCATTTTTGTCACTCCCTGTTCTATTGACAGACACTCTGCTCATACATTTTACCATAATCGAATTGGGGGTTGTCTGATGAAAATTTATATGATGGATAATGGGATCGTATTGTGCGGCAAGGCTTGGGAAATCAAAGCAAAGTTGAAGGAATACAATAGAGAATTTTATTATGTAAAAGACTGGGTGAATCATAAACAGAATCATGCGCATCTAAAAATTGTGAAATAACTGAGGCATATCTTTATTTTTTTCTCCACTCTTTCGGTACAATATAGCTAAATGTTTTTGGACAAGCCACTTTGAAGGAGTGATAGATGAATGAAAAAAAGAAGATTAGGAAAATCCGAGCTGTATGTGACCGAAATGGGTCTTGGTGCGATGTCAATCGGAACAGATGAAAAGGAAGCGTTACATATTATTTCCGCTGCTCTTGATGAAGGAATTAATTATTTCGATACTGCCGATCTTTATGACTATGGCATGAATGAAAGGATTGTCGGAAAAGCTCTTAAGCCGTATCGCGATTCTGTTATCATCGCCACTAAAGTCGGGAACAAATGGAACGAAAACAAGGATGCTTGGAGTTGGGATGCGTCCAAAAGCTACATCCTTTCTGCGGTGAAAGATAGTCTTCACAGGCTTGGTACAGATTATATTGATTTGTACCAGCTACATGGCGGTACGATGGAAGACAACCATGAAGAAGTGGTAGAGGCTTTTGAACAGTTAGTTAAGGAAGGTTACATCCGTTATTACGGCATTTCTTCCATTCGACCAAATGTCATTGATTCTTTCGCACGAAAGTCCAATATTCAAACCGTTATGATGCAGTACAGTATCTTGGACAGAAGACCGGAAGAATGGATGACTATTTTGAAAGAAAATAACATCAGCATGATTGCCCGCGGTCCTGTTGCTAAAGGGCTTTTAAGTGAAAAAATGCTTGAAAAAGCTTCAGCTTCTGTTAAAGAAAAAGGCTATTTAGATTATTCTTTTCGTGAGCTTGAAGATACATTACATAAACTTCGTGAGATCTTTTCAACCCGAAGTATGAATGAGATCGCCCTCCAATATATTTTATCGCACGACGTCGTTGGAGCTGTTATACCAGGAGCAAGCTCTGTTAAACAGGTAAAGGAAAATGCTCAAGCTGTTCGAGGAGAAAGATTAACTGACGAAGAAGTGGAACTGATAAAATCCCTAACCAAGCTTAACAAATATGAACACCATAGGATTTAATGATTAACAAGAAAGCAAGGCGATAAAAAAACATTTATGGTGCCTTGCTTTTTTCTTATCATTTATAGGATTTAGTCTTTATAACTTCGCCAGTCCATTTCACTTTCGTTCAGAAGCTCTTCAAACGTTTTATTTTTTTCTTTCTTTTTCAACTCTTCTTTTCTTCGTCTTTCCTCTTCTTCTTTTTTTAGAAGCTCTACCTTTGTCAATTCCTGTTGCTTTTCACGAAGTTGAGTAAGAAGCTCCTGGTTTAGCATATCTCCTAGCGTAAGTTTTTCTTCTTTTTTCGGTGTTTGGGTTGGATTTTTCTTACCTTTTTTCTTCATGTTACACGTTCCTCCTATCCTTCCACATTATAGCACGAACCGCTCTATTCTTCTTAGGCATTAGTATACTTTCTTGTTTTTTACCCAAATTAATAATGAAGCTATTGAAAAAGGGGGGTTAGCATGAGCAAAAGGGATAAAGGATATAGTCAAAAAGGCAAGCCAAATAACGATCGTGGGAATAACGTAATGGCAGCTGAGGAGCTTGAAAAAGCCATCCATCCTACAAAAAGGCAAAACAGTGAACAATAATTGCGCACTCTTATTTGCGATTCGTTTCATCTCAGTTTGATAACAATATCCTAATTTTTATTCATCTATTATCAAGCTGAGATGACTAATTTCTTTCATACAATTTAGAAAAATAGAGCCAATTTATTTTTGGAGAAGGTTATAGAGGCAGAAAATTTTGGGGTAAAGAATCCTTTACGATTCCATTTCTGCATCATGTTTTTCTGTTTTTTTTGCTTACATATTCAATATCAATCTTTATGCGACTTGTTTCATCCCACACTAGTTTAAAATAGTCCTCATGCTGATTCAGTCTCTGTTTTTCCCATATTATTTTACCATTGGTTTATTATTTCCTCTGCTATTTCCACAAATTTTTTCCAACAAAAAATTATAACAACTTTTTCTAAGATGATAAACTAAACATATAGTTGCTTTAACTTATGGGGTGAAATGATGAAAAAGTGGTTAGTCCTTCTTTTTGGTGTGTTTACTTATGTTGTTGGAATCGGTATTTATTTTACAAACCGACTTATGTTTATGAGAAAAAAAGAGGATGAGTTTGTTCGGAATCGTGAAATTACTGCCAAACGAGTCAATGAAACAGAATTTTATAAGCTGCCAAAAACCAAAGTGATGGTTGCTTCACCATTTGGGTACGATCTTGATTGCTACTTCATTCACCCGTACAACACAAAAAAATGGGTGATTTTTTGCCACGGTATTACAGAGAATAAATGGAATTCCATTAAGTACATGAACTTATTCATAGAGCGGGGGTTTAACTCTATTATATATGATCATCGTCGCCACGGTGGTTCCGGTGGTCGCACAAGCTCTTATGGTTATTATGAAAAATGGGATCTGGATGCTGTTATTAAAGAATTGAAAAAACGTGAAGGAGAAGATGTAAAATTCGGGATTCACGGTGAATCGATGGGAGCTGTTACGGCTATTCTCTACGGAGGAACCATTGATGACGCTGCATCCTTCTATATTGTTGATTGTCCGTTTTCTGACTTTACAGAACAACTGAAATATCGCATTAAGCAAGAAATCAAAATTCCATCTTGGCTCGTCTTGCCAATCGGAAAATATTTCTTAAAGATGCGGGATGGTTACTGGATGAAGGATGTTTCTCCACAGTCCGTGATTTCAAACATACAAAAACCCGTTCTTTTTATTCATAGTGAAAAAGATGATTTTATATTGTCGAACATGACAAGGGCTCTTTTTGAGAAAAAAACAGGAGACAAAAAGCTTTTTCTTGCCGTCAATGGAGCCCATGCACAATCCTTTAATGAAAATAGGAAGGAATATGAGGAAGCTATTGATGATTTTCTTGAGACCTTTTCCCTATAGGGGCGTTTCTCTCAAACGCCCCTATAGGGAAAAGCGAAAAACGTTCGCACTCAGCCCTCAAGAAGTGAGTAAATATCTTCTACTGAATGTATTCACCCGTGCGTTTTATCGTAAAAACTCATTCGCGGATTTAGGATGCCCCCCGGACTTTTCAGTTGAAAGCAGTTCGCTTCCTTTACAAAATCAATTTTCATTATATCGTCTAAAAAGATCATTTTGGATTTTTCCACATACACGTCCCCGGCGTTTGTAGCGATTTTCTGATCATCCTCTTCCAGCTCTTCGACAAGCCAAAGAGCCGTAATTCCGTTTACTACACAGCCACAATCCTCTGTGTCATATTTTAACTTCAAAAAGCCTTTCTTCTCTCCAAGCTTTTCTTGAAGCTTTGTCAATGCAGCTTCTGTCCATGTAATCTCCATTATGGATCATTCCCCTTTCCTGTACATCATTTATTGTAGCACGGTAAGAAATCCGTTGAAAAAGGATAGGCTTATTAGTAGGATTAAAGTATAAATGTGACAATTTTGTGAATTCAAAGGAGGACATCCTATGTCAAAAGTGCAGATTAAAGTGATGGATAACGGGCCGCTACGTATAACCGGAGAAGTTGAACTCATTGATGCGGAAGGGAATGTGTTCCCGACAAAGCCGACTTTTTCATTATGCCGCTGTGGGCTTTCGGAAAAACTTCCTTTTTGCGACGCTTCCCATAAAGGAAAATTTTCTTCCTGCGTTCGTGCGGAAAAAGTGCTAGATGACCAAAAGTGATGTTTGTTTTTGATTCAAACAACAAGCCCTTTAGACCATTAACGGAATTTTATAACTATGAATTAGGAAGATTAAGTGAGCGTAGAAGTTTTAACGACGAATGGGTTTGAGGAACTTCCCTGAACGACATAATTTTTATTTTAGGAGGGAACAACATGGAGGTTTTCGCCAAATATTTAGCAGGTATCGATAACCCCGACCACCGCGACCGAACAGAGGAAATTTTGGTGTGGGTTGCTAATAAATTTCCAAATTTGGAACCGCTAATCAAATGGAATACGCCAATGTTTTCCGATCACGGCACATTTATCATCGGCTTTTCCACAGCGAAGCATCATTTGAGCGTTTCACCCGAAGAAGTAGGCATTGCGCACTTTGCCGATGACATTGCCCAAGCTGGCTACAGCGCTACCAAAGGCTTGTTTCGAATTCCGTGGAATGAGCCGGTAAATTACGAATTGCTTGAGAAAATGATTGAATTTAATATTCAGGATAAAGCAGACTGTTCCACTTTTTGGCGGAAATAGAAAAAATACTTATTCCAGAAAATGGCCCTATAGTGGCAGAGTGAAACTTCATTGTTTTTAGTTAACTGTGAATTTCACTTATTCCACTAACGGGTGCTTTAGTGAAAGAAGAATTAATTGATTTTAAGATTGAGATCATGTTTTAGTTATTCCATTATAGAGCACGATTGTAGAGTAACAAAAAGCCCAATTTCTAGGTATTGAATTTGAGAAATTGGGCTTTTAATTATTGGCATTTTCTTTCTGCATTTCCTGACCTTACGCTACCCCTATTAAAGTTTGTATTTCTAATGCTGTTTTCTTAGTATTGCTCAATTTCAATAATATCTCCTAATTTTAAAACATGTTTTTTAGTCAAGTAATCAACAATTCGTAATTCTCTTTTTAGCTGATCAATGTAATGAATATTGCCGACAAGTTTCTTCATTTCACCTTTTTGATAATAAGTGAATTGTAGAGTAATGTTCTCTTCCATAGCCCTACAGATAACTTCATTAAATTCTTCATATTTTTGTTCATCCAAAACCGGTTTTTCGACTTTATCTAAACTTTCATTGTATTCCCTTAGTAATTTTACATGTTCTGGTAACATCATTGAAACCCATTTGATACGGCCTCTGTCACGAATCACCTCAAGACACCTGCTTTTCCATTACATTTTGTGGGACATTATATAAAATCACTTGTCACTATTGAAAATCAAATTAATTTCTTGACATTTAATATAAATTTAATTCGACCCCTGTCTCTGATCATTCGTTAGGTCCCTCCTGTCTGCTGAACTAGCTTAGACGATAAATTCCAGGGGATTTTTCCAACAATCCCGCCAGAATTAGATGATTTATTCCATCAATTTTCCAATAATTCCACCAGATCCTGCTTTTTTACGCCTTTTGTCCCTGCTCGACTGTTATCTTGGAAAGCTAAAGAATTAATGTGGCAGCCAAGAGGCATTGCTCGACACCCCTATGCTTTATGTCCGCCAACGAGCTTGCTGCGATAGACAGCTGTTCCCGCTTCGGTGTAAGATACAGCTCGGAGTAGCGCTTTTGAGCCAAACTTTCTACGGATTCGGTCTACCGTATATCCAAGTTCTCTTTTTTTCCACCTGTTCGGCTCAAATAAAGTAAGCTGCATTTGGACATCATCCGTTATATTAGAAAGAGAAACAGAAATTTGCCGGACTGTTTTTCCTTCATAATTCTCACGGAACAGCTCGAGACAAACACGATATAAATCCATCGTAATGTTCGTCGGCTGATCCACAGAACGAGAGCGGAGAAATCCGCCGCCGAATTCATCCTGACTGTAGCCGATACCAAGACTGATCGTCCGCCCTGCTTTTTTATGTGTTCTTGCCCTTCTTGCCACTTCCTCACAAATTTCCAAAATCACGCTTTTGATTTCATGCTCTTCTTTATAGTCTCGCAACAAGATTTGACTTTTTCCAAAGCTGATCTGCCCTTCCATAATCGGTGCTCCAATTTCTGAAAGGTCGATCCCCCAAGCATGATAATAAAGCTGATTTCCCATAATACCAAACTTCGCCTCAAGCTTCTCCAAGCTGTAGTTAGCCAGCTGACCAACGGAAAAAATCCCCATGCTGTTTAACGTCTTTTGAACACGTTTCCCAATTCCCCACATCTCGCTTAGTGGAGATAACGGCCAAAGTTTTTTTTTCACATCATCATACGTCCACTCAGCTATACCGGTTTTTTTGGCTTCAAGGTCTAAACAAAGCTTCGACAACAGCATGTTTGGTCCAATTCCAATGGCACATGGAAGCTGAAATTCCCTTTCGATTTCGTTTTTAATTTTTTGGGCAATCGTTTTCGCATCTCCCCATAGCGGAATCGCTCCATCCACCTTCAAAAAGCTTTCATCCACGCTATAGGTGTGAATAGCTTCTTTTGGGACGTAACGATGAAACAGTCGGGTAATTTCAGTCGAAATCCGCAAATAGGTAGACATTTTCGGTTCAACAAGGCGAATACGGGGGTCATCCGGAATTTCAAACATTCGGGAGCCGGTTTTTATGCCGAATTCCTTCTTCAAAAGTGGAGATGCGGCAAGTACAACACTTCCCTTCCTTTCTTTGTCCCCTACAATGGCAATATAAGAAGTTAGTGGATCCTCTCCCATCATCACAGCCGAACAACTGGCATAAAAGCTTTTCATATCCACGCACAAAATATGATGATGAGGCATCTTACTGTAATCCACCATATTTTCTCCTCCTACAAAACGAATGTATGTTCGCATATATATCCTATCCACAATAGTAACCGAATATACGTTCGTATTCAATGGAAATTTTCTTGCACCTTTCAACATAGCGGATAAAATTCCTGTATGATCCACCCGAGGAAAATTTATTATTCCAGAAAAATAAAACGTCCCATTTTCACAAACCGTATTAGCCGCAAAGTCATTAAAAAAATCTCTAAAAAAACAACGAAACCATCTAATTTCGTATTTTTTTAAAGTGTCTTTCCTCCTATTATTTGTAATTTAATTGTAATAAGTTTGAACAAAAAATGTTACGAAAATATCGTAGGATAATTCAAGAGAAAAAGATTCATAGACAACTAGGGGGATAAAAACAACATGAAAAAATGGATCACTACAACAACTTCTGCAGTCGCTTTAGCTTCATCGATTCTTTTTTCACCTTTCCAAGCGAGTGCTAACATAGGAGATCAAACACTTCGTCCAACAATGTCACATAACGATGTCAAACAGCTGCAAATGCTGTTAAAAGAAAAAGGATATTTCACATATACAGGAGCCTTTACAAATTATTACGGAATACATACGACAGACGCAGTAAAACGTTTCCAAAAAGCAAAAGGCTTGACTGCGGATGGAATTGCAGGCCGCAAAACGTTTAACGCATTGGGTGTTTATTATGTAAATAACTCATCTCTTATTAGCTACGCCAAAAAGTTGATTGGAACACCTTATGTGTGGGGCGGAACAAGCCCTTCTGGTTTCGATTGTTCCGGATTTATTTATTACGTATTTAAAAATTCCCAAGGCATCACGCTGCCACGCACTGCTGCAACCCAATATTCGAATGTAGGCTTAAAAGTAAGCAGCCCATCCGCTGGGGATTTGGTATTCTTCCAAACCACTTCTTCAGGTGTTTCACACGTCGGGATCTATATCGGAAATGGTCAATTTATCAGTGCAACTTCTTCAAAAGGCGTTAAAATCGATTACTTGAACAGCACATATTGGAAACCGCGTTATGTAGGAGCGAAAACTTTATAATGAAAAAACGTGTTAAAAACAAGGCACCTATAAATGGGTGCCTTCGTTTTTTCCTACTTCAATATTTTTAAAAAACTGTAAATCACCAATCTTCCCTCTCACATAGAATAATGTGAAATCTATGAGAGGGAGAGGAGACCGTGCTAAAAAAATGGGTAACGGCAATCATTATAGCGAGCCTTCTATGGTTATTTGTCGGAACGGAGACAATTTCAGCAGCTGTGATTGTTTAGTCAAACTGAATGGAAAGTATCAATTAGTAACGGACATTTCCAAAACCTACAAAAAAATTGGAACGATTAAACAATTTGGTGATTTGTGGATTATAACTGCTAATAATTTAATTCATAATGAGAAAAGGAGTTATAGATCAGTTGCCAGGCAATTAGATGTGGATACCAAAACAGTAAAAAAATATGCAAATTCGTCTATGAATGAAAAAAAAACATGGTTCTTCTAATGACGTTATTTTTCAGAATAAGAAATCTGAGTGGCTTTATCTAATTAAGGAGAATCCTGGGAAAATGTAACAGAAATAAGAACAATGAAGCCTGCGTTGTACGCCGTCATCTATCGTAACGACAAAACAATGGCTTAAAGAGAATTCACCCAAAGAGAAAAGATAAAGGAATTTTTTTTGTAACATAATTTTTTATTCTAAACAACTATTTGTTGTATGATCTGCATTTTTCAACGAAAGGATGAGCTTCTAACCGTTAAAAGTAAACATATTCAGCTTGTGGTGCATATACTGGATTGATCCTTTATATAGGGTAGTAAATAAGATATCTAATCCTTTATTCTTCAGAACATAAACTTTAAATTTAGGGGGAGATTAGTATTGCAAACTGCACAGCAAACAATGGTTAGTATTCCATTCCCATCATTATGGGGTATCCATGCTGCTATAGCTGGTAAACCAATCGTTTGGGGCGTACTCAACATTAACTCTATTACAGATAACAGGGTAATTGGTACGGTTAATTTTCGTGGTACACCTATTCCAATTACTGGATCTTGGGATGAAAACACCAAACAAATAAGATTTGATACACCTTATGCCACATTTTCTGGAAACTTAGCGATATTTGATGAGCCCCAAATTAGAATTCGACATTTTATTTTAAATGGGAGGCTTATTATGAAACCTCCTTCTTTACAAGCAGGCGAATACGGAACATGGATTGCTACAACCGATAGAGCTCTTACCGGATATCCCGTAATTAGTGGTATCTTGCCCCCTGTTGGAGTCTTTTTAACATCGAATATACTTAGTCAGCTACAGCAGAATAATGTAAGATCTTGGGTTTAAATGGAAGAAACGTAAAACGAACCTTCCTCTATAAATGTTGATATATCAACGGTTTGACCCGTTGGTGGGGTGTCAAAAAAATATTTTTAATTAGTTGGCGTGGATTTTCGTAGTGTGAAAAGCTTCCGATTTCGGCTAATAAATCGACAATCGTTGTTTCTCCAAGCCCTGGAACCGTTGATAGCCATTCGTATTCTACAGATGTTTTTACAAGCTCAACTAAGTGTTGAGTAATACTTTCAATATCCTTCTCTAATTGGTGGTAACGGCGGACGAGTGTGGCGATTTCAATACGGGCCATCTCACGTCCCTCTGTTACTCCGATAGAGTTAGCTGCGACTTTGAACCGTCCGTCTTTTGAGAATGATTTTTGGAGCACTCGCCCTCGATCATCAACAAAACAAGCATAATGTGTGCGCTTGGCAATGTCGACTCCCACAACAAGTGTTTTTTCGGTGACTTTATTTATTTTCTGCTTTTGTTTAAAATCCATTATGGTGTCCTCCTTGGTTAACAAATTAGGGGTCATTTCGCCACGATTTGACACCCCGCATCATACCAAGAGGGCTCTTTTGTTCAAGTCCCCGAAAATTCTTCTAACAGGAATGCTCCTTTTTTGTTTTTCGATACATCTCCAACATTAAATTTCCTGTGACAAAACAAACTAATTACAAAATTATTTGAGGTGTCTCATGAGAAAAGGACAATCTAAACAATTCCTCGTATTCCAAACGTATACTTGCTACATAGTTTGTACATGTTAAGGGAAAAACTAAGGAGGAATTTTAGTTGGAGTGGATTTTTTTCTATACCTGTTAAATGGTACCATAATTATCTTGACAACAACCTTATTAGATGTAGTTGGTGCACAATACAGTTTTTGGGATTACCCCATTGCATTCCTACCTTTTATTCCCAGGGCCTTTCCTTTTGATTTTTCAATGGTACCTGTAGCTTACATGTTGTTATATCAATATTTTAGAACATGGAAATCTTTTATTTTAGCCCAGATCATTATGGCACTAACATATGCCTTTATAGGTGAACCCTTTTGCGAGTGGGTCAAACTTGTTAATTATTTAGAGTGGAGATACAGATATTCGTTCATATATTACATCATTGTTGGAATTGTAACTCGAGCTTTAATATTAAAACTAGCCTCTTTATCTAAACCTCAAGATCTTACAACTAAGTAAAATTTAAATTGGAGGAAAAAACTTTGGAAGAAGTTAATATTGGTTTACTGACGATCAAAGTCATCGTTGGTTTTGCAACTTTATTTTTTATCATTATCATAACAGGCAGAACATCCATCTATCAGTTAACCCCGTTTCACTTAGTTTTTGTGTTAGTACTTGGAGATTTTTTAGGAAATAACATTTATGAAGATAAGGTAGGGATTTTTCATTTTTTATATGCCATCGGATTGTGGACGTTTCTTATGTTGGGAATAGAGTTTATGACTCTAAAAAATAAATCGATACGTTCTCTCTTATTAGGCAATCCTAACATCATCATTCGAGATGGTGTTATGGACAGAAAGTTACTTACAAAGAACAAATTGGATGTAAATCAAGTATTGAGTATACTCCGTCAAAATAATGTCTTTTCAGTTCGCGAAGTCAAATACGGTATATTGGAAGCTAATGGGCAAATAAGTTTATTATTAAAATCCAAGTATCAAAAACCAGACAAGCAAGATCTCAATCTTCCAGAAAGTCCAGTAGACCTCCCAACATCGTTAATTATAGATGGGGAAATTTTATGGGATAATTTACATGAACTTGGATTTGATAAACAGTGGTTAGATAACCAATTAACTACCAATGGATATGATAATGTAAAGCGTATACTTTACGCAGATTGGCGAGAAAGTGAAGGCATACATGTAAGTCCTAATAAAAATTTATTAGGATAGGAGCATATCAATTTTCTTGATAAATATAATGTGGATTTAAAAAAAGATGAACCAGAAAATCCGTTTTATGAATTTATCTGATAGGGTGTTTGTTACTCTTTGGTTTTCCACAATCGGGCGCGTTGCGTCTTATTCGTGTATCGGGCCATATATTGTAGAGTAATTATATTACGTAGTAGACTTGTGCTTCCTCATCGATTTGCTCTCTTAAAAAATCTTGTATAATTACAGCAGCCTGTGGGTCTGTTTGATTGCGTAGTTATAGGCTTGACGATAAGAATTTGTAACAAATTGTTCATGAGCTAATACTTTTTGAAAAGTCTCTAGCGGTGTACCAAAGTCGCTAGGCTGAGCAGGGAGACTGCTCAGTTGGACAGTACCATCCCGATCCACAACAAAATCAATTAAGGTAAGCATGTGTGTTCTTTCCTCTTCTGATTGCAATCTTAACCAGTGAGCCATACCTGTTTAGTTCAATCTCCCCAAATATGCAGACATGGCAAGATATAAAGTCGTTGATACATGTTCAATTTGAATTAGATTATTAAATAACCTTTGAAGTTCCTCATTCATGTCCTCTACACTCCTAACTCCAAGATGTTTTATCCTTAATGTTTCGTCATTATATATTAGAAAATTCCCAGGATGTTAAAAAGGGGAATAAACGCCTTACACATTCTTCAAGAATTTATTCTAATGGGCGTACTTGTAGGGAAAGGATATTCTCCCGAAAGAGCCTATGAAACAGTAGAAGAATGGGAACGTACAGGAGAATCTAAACTTCTTCAACAAAGCAAAAATGTAGAAATAGAGGTAAAAGCATATAGTTAAGGGAAGATGCTTATTGAACCAAACGGGTGCGTTGCTAAATATTAATTTTTAAAGTACTTTTAAATATTTCGATCTTCCGCAATCGGGCGCTTTAATGGAATAAAATGAAGACAACATATTAGTCATGTGTAATATGTACTCTTCTTTGTTTTTTAGGGATTTTTTAATTTAGGTCTTGATAAATAATGAAATCAAAGTTAGACTTCCATTCCATTGCAACAGCGAATGGGTTTAAAGTAACGGGTTCAGCCATACCCGTATCTTCTAAACCAGAATCAAACGTTCAAACCTTAAAGCGAGGAAGTCGCGGTGAAGCTGTAAAAAAACTCCAAACTACATTAACAGCAATAGGATATAATACAAACGGAATTGACGGCATATTTGGGTCTGGAACGGAAAAAGCAGTCCGACAATTTCAACAGGCCCGGTCTTTACTAGTTGACGGAATCGCAGGTCCGGCAACACAAAAAGCTTTGTATGAAACAAAATAGAACATGAAAAGAGAGGATGGCCCGCCTGTAGAAAGGAGGACATCCTCTTTGCCTATTCTATAGGATTACTTTAAAGATAGCTCGCCTATTTTTTCATTCGTCGTTAAATGATGCACTGTTACGGTATTAGGTGATAAGGCATACAAATAATCATGAATATAGACAAGACGCTCAATTGAATGTTCCCACTCTTCGTACGGAGTTTTACCATTGTAATGGGTAATCTTATTTTTCAACTGAAAGCCCTTTTCCATATTTACTTCGTACACGTAAGCACCTTGAAACTCAAACACTTGTTCAAATTCCTTCCCTTCTACATCATGATAGACTGAAATCGGAAAACCAAACATCCCTTTCCTTTTATCCCATAAAAGCGCCTTATGGTCGTAATGAAGAGGTGAATATGTTCCTCTTCCCCCAATTATTTCCGAAAATTTCTCTTTAGGATTCGAAACATCACGCACATCAAAAAACGAGAGCTTCACACCATTCGTCAGAACCCTTGGTTCGTTCGACTCTTTGGAAGCTACAATTTTTGTATCATGGCCAAATCCGATGAGATGGTTTTCGTCAAAGGGGTGCAAATAATTGCTGAAGCCCGGAATTTTGAGCTCACCAAGTACCTTAGGTTCTCTTGGATTTTTAGCATCAATGACAAACAGAGGGTCCACCTCTTTAAAGGTTACAAGATAAATACGATCGTTCATAAAACGGGCAGAATAAATCCTTTCTCCTCTTGCTAAATGATCGAGCTTACCGACTTGGATCAAATTCTCATCTAATATATAAAGCTGATTAGATGAAGGACTCTTATCGTCCCATGTATTTCCTTTAGTTGTTGCAACTCGGAAAAATCCGTTATGCTCATCCATTGAAAACTGATTAAGAACAGTTCCAGAGACGTCTGCTGATGCCTTGTATTCCACTTTCAACCCTTTTACTGAAAATTTATAGATCGTTGTATCAGGTGAAGGATCAAAAGCACCGCGGGTTAGAGAGACATCCTTTGTTTCATGATAGACTGGCACAGCAAAGTATAAGTGATCTTTAGACATATACACTTGCTGACCGCTTCCTAAGAAGGTCTCGATATTGGCTTTTTGCTTTAGGTTCTCTAGGTTAACGGATGTGATAAGAGAAAAATTTGCTTCTTTTGAATTCGGCATATATTGGATTCTTTTGTAGTCAACGTGTTGAAGCTCGCTCGTTTCTTCGGAATCAGAAAAGAGAGGGCGTAAATCAACATCCTTTTCTTCTTTTAAAATCCACAGATCCGGGTAATGTTGAGAAATGAAAAACAGCTTCCCGTCCATTTTCCGGGAGGATAACAAATAACCCTCCACTTCTATTTCACGTACGTTCTTTGGCTGAGTAGGATTTTTCAAATTGTACACAATCACCTTAGTAGTAGATTGTAGAGGACGATATGGAAGAATTTGATCTTTCTTTTCCATAGAGTCTTTCACAATAGCATTTTCTTTATAGCTTTGTCCAAGAACAATGAGTAAGTCTTTATGAACATAAATCTCCAGTGGTGAAAACAAATGGTCATAAGAGATGACAGCATCAAGCTTCATACTGCTAGGGGAATCAGCCTTAATAATGTTAACTCTGTTTTCTGCGATTTGAAAAATATGTTTACCGTTTGTTTTTACTCGATCTCCTTCATCAATTCCTGCGACCTGGACATTCGTTTCTGAATGGGAAGGTGCACCGCCTGAATCGGACGAATTCGCTTTCTCTTCACTCTTCCTATCATTACGCACAAAGCTAAAAAAACCTTTGGATCTTTCTTGCTCCTTCATAATTTTCACAAAATATTGATCTAGTTTCTCTTTTGTCTCAACAATCGGCAGCGTTTCTCTTACAGTAAACAAGATCGTACGGTCTGTAGCCAAAGATCGTCCATTAATCGAAGAAATACCTTTTTTGAAATGAACCTTATAAAAAGCAGAGCTAGAATCGTACCCTTCTTCTGGAGGAGCGATGAGAACCATCTTTTTATCAGAGCTTAAGGAAACAGAAACGTTCACCTTCTCCCCATTTTCATTCGTGACTGTAAGATTATCATCAAGAGAGTCCGGATTCAGCTCCTTTGAAAAGGGAACCTTTATGATTCCTTTTGGCAAAACGACATTGTCCTCTGCCTTATGACTCCACGCTCCAACCATCTTAGGCTGAGCAGAAAAATAAATCCCTACTAGACCTCCCAAGACACAAAGAACAAAAATACTAATCATGATTTTCTTCATATCATCCCTCCATCGTACCATTCCTTCATTCGTGAACACGTTTATCCAACGAACCATTTGAAAAGGAAAAAGCCACCTTTCTCTCATTGACGAGATCAGGAGGCTTAGGGTTACGCTATTGTTGAATTTTTAATGTATACGTTTTGAAAAACAGACTAGGACGAAATCGTTTGCTGTTCTCTAACCACTTTCTTTTTTCCATACAGTACAGTAAGAGGGAGAGCCGAAATGAGAAATACGCTTGAAATCTGGAAAATCGTCTCAATGTCAAAAAATGATGCAACCGCTCCAAACACAATTCCGCTTAATCCGATTCCTAAATCAATAGAAGAAAAAATCATACCGTTCGTAACTCCACGACGATTTGCAGGCGTCATAGACAGAGCCCAGGACTGAAGAGTTGGAATTAAACAACCAAACCCAATACCAAAAAGAGAACCAGCGATGGCTACCATTAAGCTAGAGTGGGCAAAAGAAAGCACCCACATCGCCAAAAACGTAAGAAACGAACAAAACAGCACAATCCCTTTTGGTCCATGGTTATCAAACCATTTCCCTGCAACTGGTCGAGAACATGTCGCTAAAATCGCATTAAGTAAGTAGAAAAGAAAAATTTGATCGATGCCTCTTTCTTCTCCGAAAATGACAATAAATGTGACAATCGATCCATATCCAAAAGAAGTCATAAATGTGATAAATGCTGGAAACCAACTCGTTTTTTCAATAAGAGAGTCCTTTAGAGAAAACGTTAACTCTTCTTTTTTTACATTTTTTACCGAATTAGGTGTTTGATATTGTACGATTGCCAGCAATATTAGAGCAATGACTCCTAATGCAGCGGATAATAGAATCAGGTTTGTAAAGGAAGTAGCTTGGAATAGGAAAATTCCAAGACTTGGGGCAATGATCATCCCAATTGTCACAGAAAGCCCGAAATAACCCATTCCTTCTCCAAGCCTGGAATTAGGAATGACATCCACCGCAGCTGTTCCGTTTACTGTTGTCGACCAGCCCCATGCTAAGCCATGAATAAATCGAAAAAGCAAAAAGACAAGAACTAGTTTAGAAATTGGATATAGCATCGTAATGAACAGAAGCGCTGCTGCCCCGACTAATACAAGCGGCTTTCTCGTTTTATATTCAAGCAAATACCCAATAAAAGGTCTGATTAAAATGGCACCAATCGAAAATAAAGCTGTTACTAATCCAATTTCAAAGCCTGAAGCTCCAATTGATTGAATATAAGGAGGCATCGTCGGGATCAACATTTGAAAAGACATGAACACAAACAAGTTTCCAACCATTAGCATAATAAACGACTTTGTCCATAATGGTTCTTTTTGTATAACAGACAAATGGATCCCCTCCTTGTTATAGAAATTATTTCGCATCTCTAAATATTAACATAGAAATTTATGAAAAGGAATGTAGATATCCAAATTTATACCTACTGTTTCTTCAAAGAAGCAAGTTTTTCTCATTATCAGCATATTGTGGTGGTAAAGGAGGCTGATAGAATGGGAGTTGGCTTGCTGATTACTGTAGGATTTTTATTGATATTATTGTTGATGGGACTGGTGTTCACATACACTTTTTCTATCGCAGTAAAAAAAGAGGATGCGGTTACGATTGATCCAATCCCGACATTGATAGAAAAGGAAATGAAGGAAAATAAAGAATAAAAAAACAAGGGTGACTCAAAACCTAAGAGGCAGCAATGATTTCACAAGGCCTATACGGATCGTTTTGAGTCACCACATTTTTTATACACGTTTAACTTGAGATTTTTTCATAATTTGGTTAATAACTTCCGAAAAGACAAGTCCAATTGCGATTGAACCAGAAATCATAAACGCCTTCGCGGCAAGAGTAAGAGCAGCATAATAATCGTTTTCGACGAAATTTCTCATTGCATCGTAAGCCATGCCACCGGGGACAAGTGGAATGATTCCGCCAACAGTAAAAATGATAATGGGAGTTTTATACATTCTTGCAAAAACTTGACTAAGGAGCGCAACTAGAAAAGATGCAGCAGCAGTCGCAAGAATCATATCTACTTTATGCTCAAACAATGCGATATATGTAATCCAACCAGCCATTCCTGTAAATCCGCATTTTATAATTGACTCTTTCGGGACATTAAATATAATACCGAATGCTGCAGAAGCAATAAAGCTTGTCACGATTTGTTCTATATATAGCATAAAATGTTTTTTCCTCCTGTCCACTTTATAAAAAGGTTAAAACAACAGCAATTCCGCCGCCAATGGCAAACGAAGTAAGAAAAGCTTCTGCGCCTTTAGAAAGTCCGGACAATAAATGGCCAGCCATCAAATCTCTTACGGCATTCGTTATTAAAAGTCCAGGTACAAGTGGCATTACAGAGCCAATAATGATTTTATCCAGCTCTGTACCATAGCCTGTTTGAACGAAGACAAATGCCAAAAGTCCAATCAGCATGGAAGCAAGAAATTCAGAAAAAAACTTAATGGACATATAGGAATGAAAAAGGATAAAACTTAAAAATCCCAGTCCTCCTGTGATCATGGCCGGTAAAAAATCTTCCCAGCCACCCCGGAACATAATGAGAAAACAACCACTTGATATGGCCGCAGCCAGAAGCTGGGTTTTAATCGAAAAGGACATTTTGGAAGATTCCAATTGTACAAGTTGATCGTACGCTTCTTTTACGGTAAGCTTTCCCTCGCTAATTCTTCTCGATATCCGATTCACCATCGTGACTTTTAATAAGTCAGTTGTTCGATCTGATATCCGGATTAGCTTTGTTTTTGTCGGTTCATCCGTTTCAATGGAAAAAATAATGCCTGTCGGAGTGACAAAGCTATGAGAAACAGGAATACCGTATGATGCTGCTATTCTCATCATCGTGTCTTCAACCCGATAGGTCTCAGCCCCGTTTTGCAGAAGAATTTTTCCCGCCAGCAGGCAAACCTCCATAATGTCATACTTTAATTGTTGTTTCATCATACTATCCTTTCAAAACCTCATAGACTGTTATTAATCAATCAGCCCTCAAACAAGTTATATCGTATTTATTGATCTACTAGCAAGAGACATGAAAAAAATCTAAAATATCTTAATAATAAAAATCCTATTAAATTCTGATCTTAAGGTCCCCTTTAGGATAAACAGCTACTTTGGTACCTAGTATTAATCCCTTTATTGTTCGATTTTTTCCTGAACTGTCCGTTAAAATCGTTTCTTTTTCAATCTCGTAAACCACATCATTTATTAACACAGCATTTCCTATACGATCCGTTATAAAACCAATAGCTGGAGTTTCTAAAGGCTGGTCTTGAGAGGGATTAAATTGGTCATTGCCTTGTTTTCCACAGCCGTTTATGAAAAGAATTAGCAAAAGGAAGAAACTAGACCATTTCTTCATAAAATTCACCTCAAAAATGGTTATTTATTTATTTAAACTAAAAAAATTGCTATTCGTTTCAATCTGCGTTATCACAAATTTTCAAACTATAGAAAAAAAGATGACAAGCCTAATGCATGTCATCTTTTTTCTTACTTTCTAAAAAATGCATGTTTCCCAAATCTCTCCACTGTCCGAGGAAAAAGCGTATATAAAATGCTTCCAGCGTTCATCCATCGAGGAAGATTGATTTCCCGCTTGTTTGTCAGCATGCTATTTACCACCTTCTCAGCGACATACTCCGGCTTGAGCATGAATTTTTGTACGTTTTTTACATACGTACCTGATTCATCGGCAATGCTAAAAAAATTCGTAGCAATCGGACCAGGATTTACAGTTGTAACAAAAATTCCGTCGCGGGCACATTCCATCCTTAAGCTGTTGCTATAACCAAGTACAGCATGTTTGGTTGCCGAATAGACACTAGACTTTGGCGTAGCAATTTTACCAGCTTGTGAGGCAATATTGATAATGTGGCCGGCTTTTCTTGCTTTCATATGAGGCAGCACTGCAGATGTACAAGCAATTAACCCCATTACATTCACATCAAACATCGCCTTTGCCTCTTTGACATCCACTTCATGCGCTTCTTTAAAAATTCCGAAGCCAGCATTGTTCACCAGAACATCAATCCCATTCGTCTCATTGAAAATACGCTCAAATACCTGTTGAACCTGTTCAATATCCGATACATCAAGCTGGTAAGAACTCGCGGTTACCCCAAAACGGCTAGTAATAGCGTTTTCTAATTCCTTTAGCTTATCGATACTTCTAGCCGCTAAAATGACATTTGCCCCTTTTTCAGCTGCTTTCCATGCAATTTCTTTTCCGATCCCACCTGAAGCTCCGGTGATGACAACCCATTTATTCTTCAATTTGCTCAAAGAAGACCACCTCAACCTTTGTAAACCATTCCACGCTCTGTTTTTTCTCCTTTAATTTCTCCCAAGCTCTCTAAATAATCAATTTGGCCAATTGTTTCAGAAAGAGTGAGACCGAGCTGTTTTTTATAAATTTTCGGGAAAAGAGTCTGACATAGCTCAAATGCAGTAGAAGGTTTTTGAGCTAAAATGGCTTTTACCTTTAATGCTCGCTCATGCTGAACCTGCAGGCGATAAGAAATCAATTCATCCACGTTTTCAATTATATTCCCGTGCCCTGGATAAACAGCGGTAATTCTTAAATTCTGCAGCTTTTTTAAAGAGTCATTCAGCTGAAGCTGTGACTTTGGACGTTCTTCTCCTCTTGCTAAAGGTGGCTCAACAAGTGGATTGGGTGAAATTTTATCAAGCAAAATATCACCGCCAATCAATGCTCCGTCGCTTTCCCGGTAAAATGCCAAATGGCTCTGTGCATGACCTAGCGTCTCTACTGCTTTCCAACCAGGCAATCCAGGAAGTTCATCTCCGTCCTGTATAAAACCGGTCAGTGTTCTTTCACACCCGTACTTCATCAATCTTCCAATGTTTCCAACGCGACTCCTAATCTCATGAGGGACTCCCAATTCATTAAGAAATCCTGAAAAAAATTCATGATTAAAAGCGATAAAATCAGGAGAAAGCTCCAAAAAACGTTGGTTATTGACATGTCCAAGAAACGGTAGATCCAAACTAAAAAAATCCACTCCACCAATATGGTCAGGGTGATGGTGAGTGATAATGACCTGTTCAATATCGTTTAATTGGAGCCCGAGTTCTTTTAAGCCAGTCTCAATCGCCATTTTCGCTTCTTCAGTTTTTGGCCCCCCATCAATCAAAGTCAAGACATCCCCTTTTACAACATACGCATACACATCTCCAACCGGAAACGGTGTTGGGATGGTGATTTTAGCAATTTTTTTGTCCCACATATATTTTTCACCTTATCATTTTATTTTTCCAGAAAAAGATTATTCCCTATAAACTGTAGCATAAACAAATAAATAGCATATAATCATTTACAAGTTTACCTTTTCTCAAGAGAATTGTCATTATTTTCACATAATTAATCAAAAATAAATATAAATAAAGGTTGACAAGTAGCTCATCCTTCATGCATAATCTCAATTAACTAAAAATTCCGGCAATGATTAAGGCCAGTAGATAAAATAAGACGAAAGAGAGTGGAGCTCAGCGGCTGAAAGGCTTCACCGTCCTCTATTTTATTGAACCTACCTTATGAGCTGTTAGGCAAACCTAACCGTCCCTCCAACGTTACTGGATTCGAGCTGCATTGCGCTCGCTAGCTTTATGTAAATGTAAGCGGAGTTGCAATGAACAAAGGTGGTACCACGGAAGCAAAGACCTTTCGTCCTTTATATGTAGGATGATCGGTCTTTTTTTATTCACTTATTTTAAACAAAAAGGAGGTCTTTCCATGAATAAGATTGCTTTTATTGGCGGAGGCTCAATGGCTGAAGCGATGATTTCAGGAATAACGTCACGAGGTGTCATCGAGCCCCCTAGCATTTTCGTGACCAATAAAGATGATGATGAAAGACTGAATTTTTTACAGAAAACCTATGGGGTATCTGTGACATTAGATAAAGATGAGCTATTAAAGAATGCTGACATTGTCGTATTGGCAGTCAAACCTAAGGATGTTTTCAATGCATTAACCTCCGTAAAAGACTATTTGACAGAGAATATGCTGCTTATATCCGTAGCAGCTGGAGTTTCTATTACTAGTATTGAAAACATAATTGAACAAAAAATCGCGATCATCCGATCGATGCCTAACACATCTGCAACGGTCGGTCTTTCCGCTACCGCTGTCAGTATGAATTCCTTAGTTACAGAAAAACAATTAGAAAAGGCTTGCAGATTGTTTGAAACAATCGGCATTGTGACGACTGTCGAGGAAGAACAATTAGATGCCGTTACAGGCTTATCTGGGAGCGGTCCTGCATATATTTATTACTTGGTAGAGGCAATGGAGCAATCTGCTTTAGAAACAGGTCTGCAAAAGGACATAGCAAAAAAATTGATCGTTCAGACCTTACTCGGTGCAGCACAAATGCTTCAAACCTCCACGAAAGAACCGCAAATCTTAAGAAAAGAAGTTACGAGTCCTGGTGGAACGACAGAAGCTGGCTTAAAGGTGTTACATTCTCATAAGGTACAAGAAGCTTTTGTTTCGTGCATAAAAGAAGCTACAAGGCAATCAAAACGTCTTGGTGAGCAGCTCAGTAATGAAATTCAAGCCAAAACCGCATTAACCAAATAATAATGAAAGCTGAACTTTTTGAAGGCTGGAAAAGTATTGCTATACTTAATTTGTTCATCATTTTTTATTTAAGGAGATGCAGTGAATGAATCATAAACTTTTCTCGCCCTATACCATTAAAAACGTTACATTCAAAAATAGAATTGTAATGGCACCTATGTGTATGTATTCCAGTCACGAAAAGGACGGCAAAGTACAAAACTGGCACAGAACCCATTATACAAGCCGAGCAGTTGGAGGAGCCGGACTCATCATCATTGAAGCAACTGCAATTACTCCACAAGGTCGCATTTCTGACCGAGATCTGGGAATTTGGAATGACGTTCACATTGAAGGTTTGAGCGAACTTGTTACCTTAATGAAGGAACAAGGCGCAAAAACTGGCATCCAGCTTGCCCATGCCGGTCGAAAAGCGACAGTGGACGGTGAAATCTTGGCTCCATCCGCCATCCCATTTAATGAAATGAGCAAAACGCCGAAAGAAATGACAAAAGATGAAATTGCCGAAACGGTTCATGCATTCAAGGAAGGTGCCCGGAGAGCAAAGGAAGCGGGCTTTGACGTGATTGAAATCCATGCCGCTCATGGCTATCTCATTAACGAGTTTCTTTCTCCGTTAACAAACAAGCGTGTTGACGAGTACGGCGGCCATGCAGAAAATCGCTATCGTTTCTTGAAGGAAGTTATTACAGCTGTAAAAGAAGTATGGGATGGCCCTTTGTTTGTTAGGGTTTCTGCCAATGACTATCATGAAGAAGGTTTAAAGCCAGAGGACTATGCTAAAATGGCAAATTGGATGAAAACCGATGGTGTAGATTTGATTGATGTAAGTTCAGGTGGAGTCGTACCAGCTAGCATTCCCGTATTCCCTGGATATCAGGTAACGTTTAGTGAAGTAATTAAGCACGGTGCCGATATTCCAACCGGAACAGTCGGACTCATCACTTCCGGCTTGCAAGCTGAGGAAATTCTGCAAAACAACCGTGCAGACTTCATTTTTATCGGACGGGAATTCTTGCGTAATCCATACTGGCCAAGAACTGCCGCTATAGAAATCGGGGCAGAAATCGAACCGCCAAAACAGTATGAAAGAGGCTGGTAAAGTACTCTTTGAAAGCATTCTGAATGATCGTAACATACATTTAAAGTTAGCCCAGCCATCCATGGCTGGGCTAAGTCACTTTTATACACGTGGAATATCTACTTTCATAAAATCTTCCGCTATGATGACAGCTGGAAAAATTTCCTCTGCTTCTTTTTTCAATATTTCGGTTGCAATTCCCGTATATCGAGAAGAAATATGGGTGAGAATTAAGTTCTTAACACCCGCCTTTTTAGCAGTCAAAGCAGCCTGCACGGTTGTTGAATGAAAATAGTTGTACGCCAGCTCTTCTTCATCACGAGAAAATGTAGCCTCATGTATCAGATAATCGGCTCCCTCTGCTAATTTCAACGATGTTTCACAAGGACGTGTATCACCTAAAATGGTGATTTTACGCCCTTTTTGTGGAGGCTTTACAAAATCCTTCCCATAGAGAGTTCGGCCATCTTCAAGT
The DNA here is from genome assembly GCF_009466385.1 of Peribacillus tepidiphilus. Lineage (GTDB taxonomy): Bacteria > Bacillota > Bacilli > Bacillales > DSM-1321 > Bacillus_BN > Bacillus_BN tepidiphilus. Next base: position 209,033 of record NZ_WIAQ01000001.1, read on the forward strand.
ACTACAGTCTCTCCGTTTTTCAATTTTTTATAGATTGGCCCAGGCTTCACACCAAGCTTAATCAGATCATCAGCTAGCAATTCACCAGGACGGTCTTTTTCTGTTATTCGATATCCCCATGATTCCAAACCATGCTCTAAAATTCCGGCTTCCACGACAAACTGATCATCCTCAAAAATAATGCCTTCTTCAATCTCCTTCACATGCAAAGGATACTTGATATGCGTTGCACTTACACGTAAGGAAGTCCAAATAAAATCAGCAAGCCCTTTAGGACCATAAACGGTAAGGGGTTCTGTTCCACCTTGGAAGGAACGGCTGCCAAGTAGCCCCGGAAGCCCGAATATATGGTCTCCATGCAAATGAGTAATAAATATTTTTTCAATTCGTCTCGGCTTAACGGAAGTATGTAAAATTTGGTGCTGTGTGGCTTCACCACAGTCAAACAGCCACACGCTCCCTCTTTCCTCAAGTAATTGTAGTGCAATGGAAGAAACATTTCTTGCTTTGGCCGGTACTCCTGCTCCTGTACCCAAAAAAACGAAATTCAATGAAGAATCCTCCTACTATTATCTTTATACAATCCATCATGTACCATTCAATCAAATGATAGACAAAATGTACAACAAACCGATCAACAACCCTTTTCAGAAAAAAAAGGGACGGCTATTTATCCTGTCCCCTACTCTTTATTTTCAGCTACACTTCTTGATGTTTCAAGACTTCCTGCAAAGAAATTTTCTTTATTTTATATTTTGAAATGAATAATGATGCGTAATAAGTCAGTAAAATAATGACTAACCCGAGTACCATCCAAAGCGGCTTTACGGAGATTGGGAATATAAAATTGGTTTGCTCAGCCATAGATGTTAACAAGGTATCAAGGCTAAAAATAGCTAACGGAATCCCAATGAAATAGGATAGAATCACGACTGGTGTATACACATTGATCATCAGCTGTGAAATCATGGAATCTTGATATCCGATCACTTTCATAAGTGAAATGGCTGACGTATTTTCTTCTACCATTAAATTAGTCAGAAGGCTAATAATGATAACTCCAATGACGAATGCTGTCCAAGCCATGAGATAAATGGAGTAACTCATTGGACCCATTAACGATTCGAATGAATCCATCACCTGTCTTTTATCCTCAACCATTAGATACGTACCTTCAGTTGGCTCTTTTTTTGTCCACTTTCCAAAATAAGACTGGTGCGGATAACCGGCTATTTTATTCAATTCGTCTCTCTCGACATACGCATAGTTCCCCATATAAATTTCAGCAATTCCGCCAACCTTATACGTTTTCTCTTGATCATTTCCTTCATGATATAAGACGATTTCGTCCCCTTTTTGAAGGTCAAGAGTATGAGCCAACACTTTACTGATTATGATGGTATCGTTAAGCCTTTCATCCAAATCTTTACCACTTTTATCAAACAGGTTAAGGAGCTTAGGATTTTCATCAATTCCATACAATGAAATTTTTTCATCCTTCCACTTGACCGTCTTTTCATTCGACTTTGTCTCCTTTATTTCTACTTCAGTGAAGGAAAAGACATCCTCATCCCCTGAACTAGTTCCTTTTTGCAGGCTATTGTAATACAAACCATAATCATACTTCATGACTTTCTCATACGTCATTGTCATTAAGTCATCCATAGAATTCATCGTAATAAATCCATACATTAGAAGCATCGTTGAAAAAATAATCCCAATTGCCAAATAAAATAACCGTGGACCATTTCTTAAAAGGGTTCTCAAACGGAATCGCATTTTGAAAGATTTAATCCCATTAAAAGATGTCATTTTTGCCCATTTGACATTCTTCATCGAAGCTTGCTCATTTTTCATTAAATCAAGCGGTGATGCTTGAATTTGCTTTTTTATTACAAAGAATCCTGTTGTCATAAGAACAACGACAGGAATAAGAATCGCTAAAATAATCGTTATTGGATTCATATTCACTTTTGCCAATAATGGGAGGTTGTAAAAATACAAGTAGTATTCTGTTAGCGGTATAGATGTACAAATCCCAATAACGACTCCAAGAACACTCCCAATCACTCCAATTGTGAATGGAAAGAGTAAATAGTTTTTAATAATCTCGTTATCTCTATAGCCAATAGCTTTTAACGTCCCTATTTGTTTACGATGAATTTCAATTCTTCTTTTTATTAAAATCGAAATCATCAAAATGGTCAGGAACAAAATCATAATCGGTAAAGTGGTTGTCGTTGCTTTCGAACCTTCAATCTTCGTCTCAACGTAGGTAATGCGCGGATTATCCTTTCGATTCAACCATTTTAATACCGGTATAGCTTTTGAAATTTCTTTTTTAATGGTTGACTGTTTTATCTTTGTATGATTCATTTTCCCATGATAAGAAAGAACGGGCAGATTCGTCACCTTTAAAAGCCCTTCCTTTGTCATCAGAGCTGTGCTGAATTTTTGAGGATTCTGATATAGATCTGTCTCATTTTTAATCCCATATACATAGTCAGGCAAGATGATGGTACCTGAAATCAAAAAATCCTGACCAGCCACCTTTAGAGAATCTCCAACTTTCAAACGATTTTTATCAGCAAAATTTGTGGAAATGGCAATCTCAGAATCGTTTTCTGGAAGTCTTCCATCTTGAACATACGGAATATTCACCTTATCAGTGATTGTAAAGATTCTTAGTTCACGATTATCTAAAACTTTAACATCCTTTTGCCATCTGTCCTCAAGAGTAATACCAAGTTTTTTTTGCAATTGATTGATATTCGTCAATTGACCAGAAGGAAAAAAATGAAAATCCTCTTGATTATTCCGTTTGATAAAATCTATATTGCTTCGCTCCACTGTTTGAAGAGAGGCACTCAGCATCACATAGACCATAACGCCTAGTAGCAACAAAAGAATGGCTCCACCATATTGAAGCTTCGTATTTTTAATCGTTCTCAGGATACTTTTTCGAAAAATCATACCCATCTCACACTTTCTGCCCGAATTGGCTTATGATTACGGTACTCCTCTACAACTTCACCACTCTTCATCTTAATCACCCGGTGAGCCATTTCACTAATTCCGGGATTATGCGTAATGATAAAAATCGAGGTTTTATATTTTTCATTGATTTCTTGTAATAGAGTTAAAATTCTTTTGCCTGTCTCTTCGTCTAATGCGCCGGTTGGCTCGTCACAAAATAAAAGGTTGGGATTTTTCACAAGAGCCCGAGCTATAGCAACACGCTGTTGCTCTCCTCCACTTAGCTGATGCGGGAATTTATCTGCCTTACTCAACATTCCGACTCGCTCGAGCACCTCTTCAATCGAAAGAGGATTCTCGCTTATTTCTGATCCAACCTCTACATTTTCCCGAACTGTTAGAGATGGCAGTAAGTTATATGATTGAAAAATAAAAGCTGCATTCCTTCTTCTGAAATCTGTTAATTCTCGATCCTTCAGAACAGTTATATTGGTACCGTTTATCGTTACGCTGCCAGTGGTTGCTCTGTCAATCCCTCCTATAATATTAAGTAAAGTGGATTTTCCTGAACCAGATGGACCAAGAATAACCGTAATTTCACCATCCGGAAACTGTAAAGAAACATTTTTTAATGCTTGGACTTCTACTTCTCCCGCTTGATAAACCTTACTAACACGCTCTAGTTCAACCCCCATCATAATCCCTCCTCACTTATATCTTCATCTTACATGATGAATCCATCCCATTACAATAAATTTATGAAATTATTTTAATGATTCATTTCATATTTTCAAAATATATGATTTAATTTTTTTAAATAGAGCATATCTAGGTACATTTATCAAAAGAATAAGAATTAGCATGTCATAATAATTGATTTACAGTGACTTAATCTTTAAAATTATATATTTGTATGGGGTTATTATGTGCGGGGATTTTAAACAATCTATCCCCCTCCTCAAAGTGAGAGTACATATATTACATTCACAAAAGTGAAAGGAAAGTTGAGGTTCCAAACGTGAGTAACAAACAAAGACCATCCGCATTAATTATGCTTTTCGGAGCTACTGGAGACCTAGCCAAGCGGAAACTATACCCATCCCTTTATCGTTTATATAAAAAAGGAAGAATTACAGAGAGATTTGCTGTCGTTGGAGTGGCTCGCAGACCACTAACGAACGAGGAATTCCAGAAACATGTCAAGGATTCTATTCTCACTCATATTGGTGAGAACACTGAGATTGATCAATTTGCGTCTCATTTTTACTATCATTCTCATGATGTAACAAATACTCAATCGTATCGTGATTTAAAAACATTGGCCGAGCAATTAGATGAGAAATACAGCCTTGAAGGAAATCGATTATTTTATTTGGCGATGGCACCTGAATTTTTTGGTACGATTGCCGAACATTTAAAATCAGAAGGATTAACGGATACACGCGGATATAAACGTCTCGTGATTGAAAAACCATTTGGTCATAACTTTGAATCAGCCCAAAAATTAAATGACCGCATTCGCACAGCCTTTGCTGAAGATGAAATTTATCGAATTGATCATTACCTTGGAAAGGAAATGGTTCAAAACATCGAGGTCATCCGTTTTGCAAATGCGATTTTCGAACCACTCTGGAACAATCGCTATATCTCTAATATTCAAGTCACATCCAGTGAGACGCTTGGTGTAGAAGAGCGTGGACGATATTATGAAACAAGTGGAGCTCTACGTGATATGGTCCAAAATCATATGCTGCAAATGGTAGCTCTGTTGGCGATGGAGCCACCGATTCGATTGACAACGGAGGAAATTCGCAGTGAAAAGGTACGTGTACTCCGTTCCCTTCGTGCAATGAGTAAAGAAGAAGTAAATGAATACTTTGTAAGGGGACAATACGGAGCAGGAGAAGTGAACGGCGAGGATGTCGTTGGCTATCGAAACGAATTAAATGTAGACCCAGAATCAAACACAGAAACCTACGTAGCAGGCAAGCTAATGATTGATAATTTCCGTTGGGCGGGTGTCCCATTCTATATCCGAACCGGAAAACGTATGGCAGCAAAATCCACAAAAATTGTTGTCCAGTTCAAGGATATCCCGATGAATCTTTATTATAATCCAGCAGAACCATTACAGCCTAACCTGCTGATTATCCACATTCAGCCTGAAGAGGGTATAACCCTCCATTTGAATGCCAAAAAATCAGGCAAAAGCTCAACGATTATTCCAGTTCGCTTGAATTTTGCCAACAAAAGCGTAGACCGAATGAATACACCAGAAGCTTATGAAAAACTATTGTATGACAGTATGCGCGGTGATGCGACAAACTTTACACATTGGGATGAGGTCGCACTTTCCTGGAAGTTTGTCGATGTGATCTCTGATGTTTGGGAAAACACAAAGGAAAAATCATTCCCGAATTATCCTGCAGGTTCCATGGGTCCAAAATGTGCCGACGAACTTCTGCAAAAGGACGGGAACTTTTGGTGGGATGTTGAAAAATTTGTCATTGAAACCTGCTAATTTTTAGGTACGGAAGCTGCTATTCAATAGGCAATAAAATGAGGCTGCCAGCTAATCAATGGGCAGCCTTATTATATAGTCAAAGTATATGTTACGCACATTCAGACTGATTGAAAATGCTTGTCAGTCGAGGAACGAACCCGTGCGAGGAGCGGAGTTACCCTGCTGTGCAATACAGAAATCATCTTCTTAAGGCTGCCTAACCTTTTTTAAAATGTCCTTTACAAGGGGTCCACTTTATATAGACGCCCAACCTCTTTTTTTGTTTAAAAGTTCATATTATTTTTTTCCGCATCTTTTAATCTATTTCCGGACATATTAATTATTTTTGATAAGGCTATAATTATGATAATAAGACAGATAGTTCCTATCTTAGAAAATGACAGACCAACGAAACGTTGATCTAAAAACAGTATGTAAAGTGTAAGTAGCAAGGCTTTTAATAAAGTTAAAATTATCAAAACTGTTTTTTTAAGATATTTGTTTTTTACAGGGGTATCTTGAAAAAAATTAATCAATTCATAGGGAATAACCCATAGTATGATAAATAAAGAAAAGGTGAAAACAGAAAGCCAATTGTAAATTGTTATATTTAATATTGGAATTAAACTTAAAAGGTAAATCAAAAAGCTAAAAATTCCTATATATAAAGCAGTAATTAACAATATAACAATTACAATATATAAACCAAAGATTACCTTTTTCATAATTCCCCCCTTATATAAAACACTAGAAGAATAGAAGAATAGCACAATATAAACTATGCATCCCATGTATTTGATTATCACACTAGATGCATAATTTTGGAATTAAAGAATTAAAGAACAAGAGCTACAATAATTTTTGCTAGGGCACTTGCCACGTCAGATGGCATACCCAACGCACGAAAGCCACTTGCAAGAACAGCTACGGAAACCTCTGAAACAGTATCTAAGAAGTCTGCAATTTTTCCAGTGTAGCTTCGAACTATATCTGCTGCTCTCTTGCTGGTTCTTACAAGAAATAGGCCAACTTGAAACCCCTTGGCGCTCAAGGTATTTCAAGTTGGCCGTTTTTATCGTTTATACAGTTTTTTATACATCCGTTGATAAATCAATGTTTTCAGCTTCTCAAGAAACCTGGCTGCTGCATAAAAAAGTCGAGTTTTATGCAATACATCTAAATAACAAACCTTTATTTAATTGATTTTACAATTTTCAATATCTCCGATTTCGTCGGTGGATCCTGTGAAACATATTCTAAGGAATAGTAAAGTCCATCCAGTTCCCAATCTAACCGAGGGTCCCTACTTTCACTCACTGAATAAAGACCAATGCTGTTTTCAAATAAATGAATTTTTTCCCCTTTTCCACTGAAATATTCTGGTTTTTGAGGAGTTACGTAAATTACTAATTCAGTAGAGAACCTTATTTGATAACTTATCTGTAACTGGTTTAATTCTTTATCGATCCAACCGTACTCCTTGATTAGCACCGGAGTAGGGTTCGTGACGATGAATGCGAGCGTTTGTCAACAGTCTGAAGCTTCTCTTTTGAACCATTTCTCTTTTACCTTTCTTAAAAATCCATGCTTTTCTTTTCCGGTAGCGGTATAATGCTTTAGCCAAACATTCACGGCTGTTTCAAAAATTGCCAAAAAACTAAGGAAGATGGCACATATTAAAATGAATTTGGCCATTAAGCTTTCACCTGCCTATTGATTTTTATACGGTTATTATTACTTTTTTATTTGGATATGAACAGAGACACAATACCTAATATGTATATTCTTACTAAAGTATGATTGACAATGTATGAATAGAACAAAAAAGCACTGGACCTCTATCAAAGAGACCAATGCTTTTTTGAATATTAATTCATCCATTCCGTATGGAATACGCCTTCTTTGTCGACACGCTCATACGTGTGTGCTCCAAAGTAATCGCGCTGTGCCTGTAATAGATTTGCAGGTAAAGTTTCCGTACGATAGCTGTCGTAATAAGCAAGAGCTGCAGCAAAGCAAGGAACAGGGATTCCGTTCATCACTGCAAGACTAACCACTTCACGTAATGCCGTTTGATAGCTTTCAACAATTTCTTTGAAGTACGGATCTAATAACAAGTTTTTAAGCTCCGGATCTCGATCGTATGCATCCTTAATTTTTTGTAGGAATTGTGCTCGGATAATACAACCGCCACGGAAAATCATAGCAATCTCGCCGTATTTCAAATCCCAGCCGTATTCTTCGGATGCTGCTCTCATTTGTGCGAAGCCTTGTGCATATGAAACAATTTTACTCATATAAAGTGCCTTGCGGATGCTTTCAATTAGACCCTTTTTATCTCCTTCGTATGGCTTTACTTCTGGTCCTTTTAAAACTTTACTTGCTGCCACACGTTCATCCTTCATGGCTGAAATAAAACGCGCAAAAACAGACTCTGTAATAACAGGTAGAGGAACCCCTAAATCAAGAGCACTTTGACTTGTCCATTTACCGGTTCCTTTTTGGCCTGCTTTATCTAAAATAACATCTACCATCGGCTTGCCTGTTTCTTCATCGTACTTCTTGAAGATTTCCGCTGTAATTTCGATTAGATAGCTGTCGAGCTCACCTTTGTTCCACTCCGCGAATACTTCATGAAGCTCTTCTGCAGATAGGCCAAGAATATTTTTCAATAAGAAGTAAGATTCTGCAATCAGCTGCATGTCACCATACTCGATCCCATTATGAACCATTTTCACATAATGGCCCGCTCCATCAGGACCGATGTAAGTTGTACAAGCCTCTCCGTTCACCTTTGCAGCGATATCTTTAAAAATTGGAGCCACAAGCTCATACGCTTCTTTCTGACCACCAGGCATGATGGAAGGACCTTTTAAAGCTCCTTCTTCTCCACCGGATACACCTGTTCCAATGAAATGAATGCCAAGCTCGCTTAGCTCTTTATTTCGGCGTTGTGTATCAACGAAGAAAGTGTTTCCACCATCAATTAAGATATCGCCTTTATCTAAATGTGGCTTTAAGGCTTCAATTGTTGCGTCCGTTGCTGCTCCGGCCTTTACCATTAATAAGATTTTGCGTGGTTTCTCTAATGAATTGACAAACTCTTCAATGGAATATGTAGGAACAATATTTTTACCCTGTGCTTCCTGCATCATTTCATCTGTCTTTTCTCTCGAGCGGTTATATACAGAAACAGAGTAGCCTCTGCTTTCAATATTAAATGCAAGGTTTTTGCCCATTACAGCTAGACCGATGACACCAATTTGTTGCTTTGACATGTTTTTACGTCCCTTCTTTATGCTTAACGCGTAATTTCCTAAACCCCTATAAATTTAGCAATTTTCCAAGATTCGTGCAAGTTTTCCAGCTTAACTCTTAGTATTTTACACGTAGAAAATATTATGAATCTTTATTAGGAGGCTTTTGTTCCTTCCAGCGAAAATGATCAAAAAAATCCTTATTAAAACTGGTATCCGTTCCTACTGAAAAATCTGCTTTCGGAATGATTGCTCCTTTTTTTATTACCTCTTTCCCAAACTTGCTTTGAAGCTTTTCAATAGCTGAGATTAGAGGCTCTTCCTTGGCATCATTCTCATATGAAAAGAGATCAAGCTGTTTAACAGCGGATTCCTTCTCTGTGACTTCAAAGGCTGTTACACCAAGCAGCCTGACAGGATCACCATTCCAGTGCTTCAGGAATATTTCAACCGCTTTTCTATAAATATCGTCCGTATTAAAAACAGGATTTAATAGCATTTGGCTTCGAGTAATCGTTTTTCGATCTTTATAACGAATCGTCACTCCTAATTTCTGACCGACTAGATTCCTTGTTTTTAATCGAATAGCTACTTTTTCAGATAAACTTTTTAATACATCCGTTAATTCTTTTTGATTTGATGAATCCTTCGGCAATGTGGTAGAATTCCCTACACTTTTATGGTCATAAATGCTTTCAGGGTCCACTTCTCGAATGTCAATACCATTTGCACGTTCTTTCAGCTTTAATCCATTAATCCCAAGAAGAGCTTTCAGTTGGATGTCATTCGCTTTTGCGAGATCCCCGATCGTATGAATTCCGATAGTTTTCAGCTTTTCCGCTGTCTTTCCCCCAACCCCATGCATTTCTACACAGCTCTTCGGCCACAGGATTTTGGGTACATCTCTTTTTCGTAAGATCGTAATACCAAGTGGCTTTTTCATATCAGAGGCTGTTTTAGCTAAAAACTTATTCGGAGCAATACCAATACTGCATGGCAAATCCAATGTATCCATGATTCTTTTTTGAATACTGCTGGCAATTTCAATCGGCGACCCAAGGTGAGAACATTCTGTAATGTCTAGATAGCCTTCATCAATCGATACCGGCTCTACAAGTGTGGTGTATTGCCGTAATAGCTGAAAAATGGCAAGAGAAGCCGTTCGGTATCTTTCGAAATTTGGTTTTTTAACGATTAGATTAGGACATAGCTTTTTAGCTTCCCACAACGGCATCGTTGTTTTTACTCCGAACTTTCGCGCTTCATAGCTGCATGTAATAATAATGCCGCGTCTTTCCTCCGTATTACCCGCTATTGCCAACGGCTTCCCTTTTAATTCAGGCTCATACGCCATTTCAACAGAAGCATAAAAGCTGTTCATATCGACGTGCAAAATAACCCTTCCGCTTTTCGGATACATAGACTGCATGCGACACACCACACTTTTGTTTACATTCTCAGTCTATTTTATCAAAATAGATGAATTGCTCAACAAAGATGCGAGTGAGAATAAGGTTTGTGTGTCAAATAATCTTTTTTCTTGTAGAAAATTTTGACGAGATCTTCCCACAAACAAAGAACTACAAACACAATGAAACCATTGACTTTTCAAAATGTTTCCTTATAATAAAAATCTGGATGTCCCAGTAGCTCAGCAGGATAGAGCAACAGCCTCCTAAGCTGTAGGTCGTGAGTTCGAATCTCGCCTGGGACGTTAAATCCTTATAAACACTGATATTATCGCATTTCTGACGGATATGAATTTCCGGTATGAAATACATAATATCAGTGTTTTTTTATTTGTATATAGGCTTTCAAACCCTTAAAAATGGAGGGTTTATTAGAATTGGGAAGGAAATTTATTGTTGAAAGAGGATCAACAGCCTAACCAGAGATATTTCATGGTTTAACTATGTATTAAATTTAGAGAATAGTTCAAGAATGATGAGTCTGCCTTATATCCATTCTTTTCATATAGCCTTTGGGCGTCTTTATTATCTGGAGCTGTTTGAAGCTCTAATGATTTTGCTCCTGTGCTTAGGGCATATTCTTTGGCTGTTTCTAAAAGCTTTTGAGCGACACCTTTCTTTCTTACTTCTTCATGCACATATAAATCATTTAATATCCATGTTCTTTTCATCGAAACAGATGAGAAGGAAGGATATAGTTGAGTAAACCCCAAATATTTACCTTGATCAACGGCGACAAATATAACTGACTCTTGATTTTTTAAGCGTTCAGAGATAAAAAGCTCGGCTCCATTTAGATTAGATGGTTGTTTATAGAACATGCGATACAAATTAAATAAATTAGAAACCTCTTTTAGATCTGACAATGTTGCTTGATATATTTCCATATCTATTTCCCTCCTTTGTTATGAAAAACATCATTCTCATTCACCTTCTAAATAAGATAATGGTAAGTAAAAAAGAAGGTGACACTCACCCGCGATTAAACCGAAATAAGTGTCACCTCTTCATCTTATTCTCCCGCTACTTCTTGTATGATGGCAATGACCATTTCTCCAAGCTTCACAAGTTCTTCGATTGGCATTTTTTCATTTGTTGTGTGGATTTCTTCATAGCCTACAGCTAAATTGACCGTTGGGATACCGAAGCCTGCAATGACGTTTGCATCACTTCCACCGCCGCTCTGCTGCAGCTCGCTTGGGCGATTGATCCGCGCAGCTGCTTTTTTCGCTACTTCTACAACGTGATCGCCGTGATCAAATTTAAATCCTGGATACATCACTTGAACGTCTACGATTGCTTTTCCGCCCATTTCTTCAGCAGTAGACTCGAAAGCTTCCTTCATTTTGCGGACCTGCTCCTCCATTTTTTCTGGAACAAGTGAACGTGCTTCCGCTAAAATTTCTACATGATCACAAACGATATTGGTTTGAGTCCCACCTTCGAAGCGGCCAATGTTTGCTGTTGTTTCCTCATCAATTCGGCCTAGTGGCATCTTTGCAATCGCCTTTGCAGCAATTGTGATAGCTGAAACTCCTTTTTCAGGAGCAACACCGGCGTGAGCAGTCTTCCCTTGAATCACAGCAGAAATTTTTGCTTGAGTAGGTGCAGCTACAACGATGTTACCTACTTTACCATCACTGTCTAACGCATAGCCGTATTTGGCAGTGATCAATGAACGATCCAACGCTTTAGCTCCCACTAATCCAGATTCTTCACCCACTGTGATGATAAATTCAATTGTACCGTGTGCGATGTTTTGTTCTTTCAATACGCGGATTGTCTCAAGCATTACAGCTAAACCAGCTTTGTCATCTGCCCCAAGAATTGTCGTTCCGTCTGTCACGATATATCCGTCTTTGATAGAAGGCTTTACACCTTTACCAGGAACAACTGTATCCATGTGGGATGTAAAATAAATAGTGTCCACACCTTCTTTTGTACCTTTTAACGTACAAATTAAATTTCCAGCACCATGACCCGTTACAGAAGTTGTATCATCTTCATAAACCTCTACTCCAAGAGCAGAGAATTTTTCCTTTAAAACCTTAGCTATTTCACCTTCATATTTTGTTTCGGAATCGATTTGTACCAGTTCCAAAAACTCAGACACTAGTCTTTCTTGATTAATCATGTAAGGTTACCTCCATTAACTATGTATAAACGTTTCAATCCTAGTATACCTGTAATAAAAGAAGGAGGGCAAATGTTTCATCCCTGCCCTCCACAAAATGATCCCGTATTAACGGGCAGTAATACCCCCACTTTAAGAATTAGAGGAATCGTTGAAGTCTACGTTGGGGGACAACTGCCCGTAAAAGCCCGAAAATAAGAATCACAGACTAAAACCGCCACGTCGTGTGGCAACGACTGTGTGACCCACATCCTGTGGGCCTCAACTAACCATCAGTGGGGATCAAGCCCCTCACTGATGGAAGTTTCACTTTATAATGGAATATTTCCATGCTTTTTATATGGTCTGCTTTCTTTTTTGTTACGAAGCATTTCTAAAGCTTGGATAATTTTTATGCGTGTTTCTCTTGGATCAATGACATCATCGACCATGCCTTGAGAGGCAGCCACATACGGATTGGCAAACTTTTCACGATATTCCTCAATTTTTTGTGCACGCGTTGCTTCTGGATCTTCGCTGTTCGCGATTTCCCTTGCAAAAATGATATTTGCCGCTCCTTGTGGACCCATTACAGCAATTTCTGCATTCGGCCATGCAAATACTAAATCGGCTCCAATGGATTTACTGTTTAAGGCAACATAAGCGCCACCGTAAGCTTTTCGCAAAATAACCGTAAGCTTTGGAACGGTTGCCTCAGAATAGGCATACAAGATTTTTGCACCATGTCGGATAATGCCTCCATGCTCCTGTTTAACACCAGGGAAGAAACCCGTAACATCTTCAAACGTGATAATTGGGATATTAAAGGAATCGCAGAAGCGAATGAATCTCGCTGCTTTATCAGATGAGTCAATATCCAATCCTCCAGCCATAACCTTTGGCTGATTGCAGACAAGACCGACAACCTCGCCTTTTATTCTTGCAAGACCAATCACAATGTTCTTTGCGAAGTCCTGCTGAATTTCCATGAAAGAATCTTGATCTACCACTTGTTCAATCACTTTTCGAACATCATATGGACGAAGTGCATCAAATGGAATCGTGTCGGTTAGTTCCGGTCTGTAATCATCTTCTAGCTTCGGTTTCATTCTTGGAGGCTTTTGTTCATTATTTTGCGGTAAGTAGCTAAGTAATTGCCTTACCTTTTCAATAACTTCCTCTTCCGAGCTAGCTTTGAAATGTGCATTTCCGCTAATGCTGTTATGTACTCTCGCACCGCCAAGATCTTCTGCGCTGATTTTTTCACCTGTTACCGTTTCAATGACCTTCGGGCCTGTAATAAACATCTGGCTTGTTTTTTCAACCATAAAGACAAAATCCGTAATCGCAGGAGAATATACCGCTCCCCCCGCACATGGTCCCATAATGACAGAGATTTGCGGAATCACACCTGAATAAATAGAGTTTCGATAAAAAATATGTCCATACCCATCCAGTGAAACGACCCCTTCTTGAATTCGTGCACCACCAGAGTCATTCAATCCGACGAAAGGAGCTCCGTTTTTTGCTGCCAAATCCATTACATTCGCGATTTTCTTTGCATGCATCTCCCCTAATGCGCCACCAAAAACCGTGAAATCCTGTGAAAATAAATAAATATCCCTGCCATTTACCTTTCCATAGCCGGTTACAACCCCGTCCCCTGGTCCTTTTACACCCGCAAGGCCAAAATCATTGCAGCGATGAGATATAAATGGATTTAACTCTACAAAGGTTCCAGGGTCGACTAACAAATCAATTCGTTCACGCGCAGTCAGTTTGCCTTTCTCATGTTGTTTCTCGATTTTCTCATCTCCGCCACCTAGCTCAACTTCCCGTCGTTTGTCATATAAATCGTTAATTTTTTCATAGATGTCAATCATGAATGAGCCCCCTTCTCATCTTCCCTCTCACAAAATTCGTATAGAACTCCACCCGTTGATTTTGGGTGAAGAAATGCGACCTTTGCTCCATGAGCGCCTCGTTTTGGCTCATCATGTATCATGACAATGCCTTTGTCCTTTATCTCTTTGATTCTCTCTTCAATATTTTTCACACCTAATGCAACGTGATGGATCCCCTCTCCACGCTTTTCAATAAACTTTGCAATCGGGCTTTGTTCTGATATAGCCTCTAGCAACTCTAATCTCGTATTGCCTGCCAATAAAAATGCAACTCTTACCCCTTGGTTTTCCACGGTCTCAGTTCCTTCGTATGTAAGATCTAAAGTCTCTAAATAAAACTTCAACGAATCGTCTAAGGAACGAACGGCTATCCCAATATGATCAATTTTTGTTATCACATTAAGTCCCCCATATTCTTAACAGAATGAACATTTGAAATATTCTACAAAAATCGATATATTCCTGCATAGAAATTCATTTTTATGAGGGAGTTGTTTTTCGAATAACATTCACGATAAAATAGATTTGTATTAGTTCTAACGGGAGAGATGGATCATGAAAAATAAAAAATTCCGTAAGTTTGTCGTTTATATGATGATGATAGTCATGCTTTTATCAACGTTGCTTACAGGCATATCATTTTTATTCTAAATAAAAAAACCCGAAGACTTTCCTCACGTGAATACTTCAGAAGTGCAAATAATTTAATAACAATATAATGCACTCGTCATTTCACATATGAAGAGATTTACTTGTATCAATTATTTAAACAAAAATGGGATATGAATCATTTAGAAGATTGGCAAGATTACACCTTGCATGATGTAGAAGACAAAATTAAGAATCAAGTGCCATATGCGGGAATTAACGATTTTTCTATTTATTTGTAGGAAGTTTCGTTTTTTTGTTAAAATAACGTGTGTCTTAGCGAAAAAATGGATAAAAAAATGGCTCGGAGTTTGCCTCCGAGTCATTTTTTTGGAATTACGATGCGAATCCATTGGCGAATATCTTGTGATTTCAAGTGAGACAGAATACTACCTTTTAATTGCCCCGTACTCTTTCCCTAGCGTGACAAAATCTTTTTTCGTGTTGACAACTAGAATTTTCGTTCCGATTGGAACTTGATCGTACAGCTTTTCTACTTTCGGATTTAGGAGTCTTATGCACCCTTGCGAGATATATTTTCCGACTGTCCATGGCTGATTTGTCCCGTGTACACCATATATACGGCCGTTAGTTCCTCTTGCATCAAAGCCAATCCATCTTGTTCCAAGCGGGTTGCGAGGGTCTCCGCCGGGAATGTTTTTCTTTCGATAATACGGATTTTTCGCTTTTACTGTAACAGTGAAAAGCCCTTCCGGTGTTAAATCATTGCTTTTACCGGTCCCTGCTTTCATAACCTCCTGCACCTTCCCACCTTTAATAAAGGCCAGCTCATTTTTCGCTTTATTAACGATGATAAAAGGATCTCCTATTACTGGGTTTCTTCCAATAGGCCAAACCGGGTTAATACTTAACAAAATAAAAATCGTAAGTAAAATTCGCACTTTCATCACCCTAATTTTTTCTTAGTTTTGTCGAGTGATGAAGTTTTCATTCTTTTTTCCCAGGGATCCCTAACCCACCCTGGATTCGAGCATTTAAGAAGGGGAAACCGTTACTTGATTGATTTTTCTTTTCTTTAATCCTTTAAACGACTGCTTTAATAGTAAATAATCTCTCAATTCTTTCGTCAGCTGAATGAGCGCTGCACGGACTTCAAATTCTTCTCTTGTTTTCGGAAGCTCCATTTCTTTAAATTCCTTCATCATTTCATCTAGCTTTTTTAAATACACATGAGCTGTATTGTGCGGATGTACATTTTCACTAAGTTCTTCAATAAAATCTGCTATTCTCTGACAGTGAATTCCTGTTGCAGGTAAGGAAGTAACAAGCGGTAAAATTCTTTCGATAATCTCAAACTGCTTTTCCCTCATTTCAAAGTATTGATAAAACAAATCCTCATGCCTTAAAAAGTGATTTTCTACATCCCTGAAAGCAAGCGACTTTGCCTCTGCAATTAACCGCGAAGTTTCCGTAATCTCTTTCCCGTCCCAATCACATACATTCTTTGTTAAAAAGCGAACAATTTCTTTTAAGATAGAAGAAAAATGTTTTTCAATTTCCTCTTGATATTCATACAGCTTTTTCTCCATACTTGGCATATATACATTCATGATGAGAGCTATACCGATCCCGATCATGATAAGAGATGTCTCATTAAGAAGCAATGGAAGCGTAACTTGCTTGGCAGAATAAATATGCAAAATAATAACACTGCTCGTAACGATTCCTTCTTGAGCTTTTACTGCTACTACCGTTGGAATAAAGAATAATAGCATCATTCCAATGATCACTGGATGATAGGCAATGCCTTCGAAAAATATTGTGGAAAAAACCATTGCAATAAGGCAGGCTAAAAATCGATTCCATGAAGCCTGCAATGATTTTTTCTTTGTCACTTTAATACAAAGAATCGTAATGATGCCTGCAGAAGGAAAGTTATGCAGTCCAAGAAACTGTGCAAGTGAAATGGCAGCAGCTGTACCAATCGCTGTTTTTATTGTTCGGTAACCGATCCTAAACATCCTATCACTCCTGCTGTCATTTTGTATAAACACTATATTATTCAATAATATACGCCTGGTTCATATCAAGTAAACTTTTCATGAACAATAGGTAAAGAAAGAGGCTATCCAAAAGTTTTACTTTTGGATAGCCTCTCTACCTATTGGATTATAGCATTTTCTCAAGGAAATCCTTTGCTCGCTGACTTTTTGGAGCAGTAAAAAATTCAGCAGGTGGTGCATCTTCAACTAGGTTACCACCATCAAGGAACAAAACACGGTCAGCAACCTCTCTAGCAAACCCCATCTCATGAGTTACAATTGCCATTGTCATACCAGTGTGTGCTAATGATTTCATTACCTCTAGGACTTCTTTAACCATTTCCGGGTCTAAAGCTGAGGTAGGTTCATCGAACAGCATGACTTCAGGATCCATTGCCAGAGCCCTTGCAATTGCGACACGCTGCTTTTGTCCTCCTGATAAGCGGTTTGGGTATTCGTTAGCCTTTTCAGCGAGACCGACTTTCTTTAATAGCTCTACTGCTTTTTGATCGGCTTCTGCCTTCGATAGTCCTTTCACTTTCATCGGAGCATAGGTCAAATTTTCTAACACTGTCTTATGAGGAAAGAGGTGAAAGTGCTGAAAAACCATACCAACATTTTCCCGAACCTTCATAATGTTTGTCTTTTTGCTTGTAATTTCTTGATTATTGATCCAAATTTTCCCCTCTGTCGGTTGCTCGAGAAGATTCATGCAGCGCAGGAAGGTAGATTTACCAGAACCAGATGGACCAATAATAGCAACAACTTCTCCTTCATTGATAGAAGTTGTGATCCCTTTTAGAACTTCCAGCTTCCCGAAATATTTATGAAGATTCTCGATTTTAATCACTGCGTCTCATTCTCCTTTCAACCAATTTGCCAAGTAGGGTTAAGATCATAACCATCACGTAATAAATGAGTCCGGCAAATAGGATTGGTTCAAGGAATTTATACGTTTGTCCACCAACAATATACGAACGGCGCATAATGTCCGTGATGCCGATAACTGTCACAATGGCAGATTCCTTCGTTAAAGTAATGAATTCATTCATAAGTGCAGGTAAAATATTTTTCATTGCCTGTGGAAGGATAATATCCCACATCATTCTTTTATATGGAATTCCGAGTGCCATCGAGGCTTCGCGCTGTCCTTTATCCACCGCAAGGATCCCTGCGCGAATTACCTCAGAAATATAGGCTGCAGAGTTTAGACCAAATGATAAAAAAGCGGCCACAAACGCATCAATTTGCGTTCCGAACAGCTGCGGAGCACCATAGTAAATGAGCATAACTTGAAGAACGAGTGGAGTTCCTCTAAATACAGAAGTATATGCATCGGCAAACCAAATCGCCGGCTTAAAATGACTGATTTTAAATAACGCCAATATAACTCCCCATGAAAAGCCAAGCAAAGCTGCAGCAGCAACAATTTTAAGAGTAATGGGGATTCCCTCCAGGATATAAGGCAAGGAAGGTGCGATTCTAGCAAAGTCAAAATTCAAATTTGTCATTCCCCTCTACTGCAATGTTAGTAAAGTAAAGCAAAGTGCCAAGCTGGCCACAAGAAGAAATTATTACTTCCGTGAATAACCGGGCACTTTTTCATTTAATAAAATTACTTATTTTCTCCGCCGAACCACTTTAGAACAAGCTTTTCAAGTTCGCCGTTTTCTTTCATTTTCTTCAACTCTTCGTTAAATTTAGCGGTTAATTCAGAACCTTTCGGGAAGGCCATCGCTGAACCAGCTTCTTCTTTTGGAACTGGAATCACATATCCTACCAATTCATCGTTATCTTCTAAATAACCTTTTGCAACTGTATCTTCAATGATTGCTGCATCAAAACGTCCTGCAAGGATTTCTTGAACAATTTCTGGAATTCTGTTGCGATTTTCAATTTTCATAGCAATCTTCTTTTCTTCTACAAGCTCTTGTGCCATTCCCTCTTGAATAGAAGCTAATTGAACCCCAACCGTTTTACCTGCCAAATCCTCTTCTTTCTTAATACCACTATCTTTTTTCGTTACGATCATGTGTTGAGCTACATAATAAACGTCTGAGAAGTCAACGCTTTTCTTGCGCTCTTTTGTCGGAGTCATTCCTGCTAAAACGAAGTCTACTTGATTGGATTGTAACGCTGTGATAAGACCACTAAATTCCATATCTGTTACTTTCACTTCATAGCCAAGCTTTCCAGCAATCGCTTTTGCTAAATCAATGTCAAAACCGATAATTTCGTCACTTTTTGCAGTATCAACATATTCAAATGGAGGATAATCCGCAGATGTTCCCATTGTCAGTACTTTCTTTTCTTCTCCCTCACCACTAGCGCCTTCTTCTTTTTTGTTAGATGTTCCGCATGCTGCTAGAATTCCCACTAGCAAAAAAGTCGTTAGCATCATAGCAAACCATTTTTTCATTTTGTTTTCCTCCTACAATTAACAAAATATTAATTTTTCTTAATATTTTTATATTTCAAAACCTATTATGAAATATGAAAATAACTTTTTCAAGAAAAATAATATATTAATATTTATTCGATGTTTTGTATTTTAACACATTTTTATTATTATGCAATAAAAATAATAAAAATTTATTCTTTAAAAAATAGTTTTTTATTATTCTAATATGTTTCTTAACTCTTTTTGAAAGGCTCGCTACAATCAACTCAGATCGTGTCGTTAAATTACACTTAAAAAGCAACAAACTTTACGAAATCAGCCTTTTGAAAATAAAAAAATAATTTTTACTTCAGAACAAAATATTGAATAAATAATCAAAAACGTTAAAAAAACCCTTGGTTTCATGAACCAAGGGTTAGTAAATGGATTATACTTCTTCACAGTACTGATCAAAGTAGCTTTGAAGCTTATTTATTACAGACACAGGATCATGTCCTTCAATTTCATGTCGTTCGATCATTGTACAAAGCTTGCCATCCTTCAAGAGAGCAAATGAAGGGGATGAAGGAGGATATCCTTCAAAATAACTGCGAGCACGTTCAGTTGCTTCTTTATCCTGACCAGCAAAAACTGTTACCAAATGATCAGGGCGCTTATCATAATGAATAGCATGCGCAGCAGCAGGACGTGCAATTCCACCTGCACAACCGCATACAGAGTTAATCATAACCAGCGTTGTTCCTTTTTTGCTAAATGCTTCGTCTACCTCTTCAGGCGTCTTCAATTCTGTGTAGCCAGCAGCCGTAATTTCCTGGCGTGCTTGTCTAACAATATCATTCATAAAAAAATTAAAATCCATATTCATGGTATCGCTCCTAAACGTTTTTATTCACTAACATCATATCAATAGGACGTTTAGGATTCAATCGAGAAGTTTGATCTTTATCAATTTAACGTTTTCTCCGAATGATAAAAGCATTTTCCGCTTTGTCGAATCCAACTTTAGGATAATACTCCATCGCACCTGGTGCAGATAGAAGGATCAGTGCAACTTCTTCACCGATCACATCCCTTAGCCGTTCTATTAGCTGCTTTCCAATTCCACTTTTTTGATATTGTTGATCGACAGCCAAGTCAGAGAGATAACAGCAATAGCTGAAATCCGTCAAAGCTCGAGCAATCCCTACTAATTTTCCTTCATCCCAAGCAGTAATTATGACATTAGCTTGATCGATCATCTTCTGAATTCGTTCTTTTTGGTCTACTGGGCGTGTTATTCCACTATTCTTAAATACTTGAATCACTTCTTCAGCTTTCACCGGCTCATTTAATTTATAGATAATTCCCATTATCTCCTACTCCTCCTAGCAAACGCATCATCTAGAAAATCCCGTCATGATATTCCTTTAAAAAAATGCTTGAAAGCTTCTGAAACAGCCGTTGACACGGTTTTTGTCCCGCTCATCACCTGATTTTCTAAAACAGGTAAAATCTTTTTGATTTCAGGATTTTGATAAAATACTTTATGAAGCTGTTCTGTTATTAAAGACTTCATCCAGTCTTTTACCTGCAGTCTTCTTCTCTCTTCGAAAACCCCAGACTTCTGAATAAAAGCCATAAACCTCTCAATGACATCCCATAATTCTGAAATACCTTCACCTGTTTTAGCGGAACAAGTATAGGCCTCTGTTTGCCATCCCTTCGTTGCGGGCTGAAGAAAATGCAAAATACGGTTATATTCTTCCTTCGTTTTTAAAGCGAGTGGTTTATTACTTCCATCTGCTTTATTCACTACGATGCCATCTGCCAATTCCATGATCCCTTTTTTCATGCCCTGCAATTCATCTCCCGCTCCAGTAATCACAAGCAGCATAAAATAATCGACCATTCCTCGGACAATCGCTTCGCTCTGACCAACTCCCACGGTTTCAATCAAAATCACATCGTACCCAGCCGCTTCACACAAGAGCATGGTCTCTCTCGTTTTGCGGTGGACGCCACCTAGTGTCCCTTCTGATGGGGAAGGTCGAATAAAAGCATTCTCATTTCTTGAGAGGTCTTCCATTCGTGTTTTGTCCCCCAAAATGCTTCCGCCTGTCACCGTGGAGCTCGGATCAACAGCGAGCACTGCCACTTTATGGCCTTTAGAACAAAGATAAAGACCAAAGGCTTCAATGAACGTGCTTTTGCCGGCTCCTGGCACACCGGAAATACCGATTCTTACAGAATTTCCGGTGTGTGGCATAATTTTTTGAAGCAGCTCTTGTGCTTGGTCAAAATGATGACAAGCATTGCTTTCAATCAAAGTGATTGCTTTACCAAGGGCCGTGCGGTTACCAGCTTGCATCTCCCGAATGATCTCGTCTAGGTTCAGCTTTCTTTGTTGTGGTTTAACAAATTTAAAGCTGCCTGATTGTTTCATTTCAGTCTTTGGAGCTTCACGTCCCTTTCTGATCACTGTTGCGAACTGTTCAGGATTGCTTTCATCCACCCATTCGGGCTTTTGATCTTGGTGCATTATACTGACACTTCCTCATAGCCTAGTCGTGAATAGATTGCTTTAATAATTTCTTTTGCCGATTCAGGAATAACTGTACCTGGTCCAAATATACATGAAGCTCCATTTTCCCTTAAGAAGTCATAGTCTTGGGCAGGAATAACTCCTCCACAAATGACGACGATATCTTCCCTTCCTAGCTTTTTCAGTTCAGCAACCAACTGTGGCAGCAATGTTTTATGTCCTCCTGCCAGCGAGCTCATTCCGACTACATGAACATCATTTTCAACAGCCTGACGTGCAGTTTCTTCAGGCGTCTGGAATAGTGGTCCAATATCTACATCAAATCCTAAATCAGCATAGGCGGTTGCCACGACCTTTGCCCCCCGATCATGACCATCCTGTCCCATTTTCGCCATTAGAATGCGTGGACGGCGTCCTTCATTTTCTAAAAATTCCTCCGTCATCCGTTTCACTTCGGCAATTTCATCTTCTTTAGAATACGAAGAGCTGTACACGCCACTGATGGAACGGATAATGGCTTTATGACGTCCAGCTACTTCTTCAATAGCTTGTGATATTTCTCCAAGTGTAGCCCTTACTCGCGCTGCCTTCACTGCCAGATCCAACAGATTTCCATTACCGGTTTTAGCAGCTATTGTCAATGCTTCAAGAGCCGCTTTCACCTCATCGTCATTACGGGATGCTTTCAATTCGTTCAGCTTTGCAATTTGGCTTTCACGGACAGCTGTATTGTCAATTTCTAAAATATCTAACGGTTCTTCCTTATCCAGTCTGTAAGCATTCACACCGACAATCGTTTCTTGTTTAGAATCAATTTTTGCCTGGCGTTTTGCAGCTGCTTCCTCAATTCTCATTTTCGGCAATCCTGTCTCAATAGCCTTTGCCATGCCGCCAAGGTTTTCAATTTCTTCTATGTGAGCCCAAGCCTTTTCGACAAGTGCATTCGTCAATGCTTCCACATAATAGGAGCCTGCCCAAGGATCGATTACCTTCGTAATTCCTGTTTCCTCTTGAAGGTATAGTTGGGTATTTCGTGCAATTCGTGCTGAAAAATCAGTTGGAAGTGCAATCGCTTCATCTAAAGCATTCGTATGGAGTGACTGTGTATGACCTAATGCTGCAGCATGTGCTTCAATTAAAGTGCGCACTACGTTATTAAACGGGTCTTGTTCAGCCAAACTCCAGCCGGATGTTTGAGAATGAGTGCGAAGAGCCATTGATTTTTCGTTTTTCGGGTTAAATTGGTTCATAAGCTTTGCCCAAATCAAGCGAGCTGCTCTCATTTTTGCAACTTCCATGAAATAGTTCATCCCAATTGCCCAGAAGAAGCTTAAGCGCGGAGCAAACGAATCAATCGGTATTCCTGCTTTTAACCCTGTACGGACATACTCAAGTCCATCAGCCAATGTATAGGCTAGCTCAATATCCGCAGGTGCCCCAGCTTCCTGCATATGATAGCCAGAGATAGAAATACTATTAAACTTTGGCATGAATTTTGAAGTGTATTCAAAAATATCCGCGATGATTTTCATCGACATTTCCGGAGGATAAATATACGTATTTCGAACCATGTATTCCTTTAAAATATCATTTTGGATCGTTCCAGACAGCTTGTCCTGGCTAACCCCTTGCTCCTCAGCTGTCACGATATAAAAGGCCATGACAGGAAGTACTGCACCATTCATTGTCATTGACACTGACATTTGGTCAAGCGGAATCCCTTCAAATAAACGCTTCATGTCCACTACAGAATCGATGGCAACACCAGCTTTTCCAACGTCACCGACCACACGTGGATGGTCGGAATCATAGCCGCGATGAGTTGCCAAATCAAATGCAACAGATAAGCCTTTTTGACCCATCGCAAGGTTTCTTCGGTAAAAAGCATTCGACTCCTCCGCAGTAGAGAAACCAGCGTATTGACGAACGGTCCAAGGACGATTCACATACATGGTTGGGTAAGGTCCACGTGTAAAAGGCGCTATACCTGGCTTATCATCAAGGTGTTCTAAATCTTTTATATCATCATTTGTATAAAAGGATTTTATTTTAATTTCTTCGTTTGTTTGGAAGAGCAATTCTTCTATATCATCTTTCACTAGCTGATCAAGAGGAGGACTTTGTAGGTTTTTTTTAAGATCAACCTTTTGAAAATCTGGTTTTTTCATCATTTAATTCCCCCCAAGTCTGCAAAAATGGTTTGAATAAAGGCGGGCACATTCGAACGAACATGAATGAAGTCTTTGATTCCTTCCTCCTGCAGCCTAGTTTGTAGTTCAGGTTTTTGTTTTCCTGCTATAAAGACAATAGCCTCTGAATCCGTTTGTTTGATGGCACGTACAACATCTATCGCCATTTCTTCATAGCTTGTATCATCGGAACATAAAACCAAATGCTTCAATCCTGTTTGTTTGACGAATAAAACAGCATCCTCTTTCGTCAAAATTCGATCGCTTTCTTTGCACTCTATACCTCCAGCAGCAAGAAATCCTTTCATAAAATCAGCGCGTGCCTTATGGTTTTTCAACTCTTTTAGTAGTAGCAAACCGACTTGTGGTGCTGCACCGTGTCTGAGCCTATAATCTTCCGCAAGCCTTCTAAGCGTCTCGTACTCTTCTGATAGCCTTTTAGGAGAAAGCGGTTTTATATCCATCGGTTCAAAATCAAAATGTTCTTTAGACGAATGTGTTTTAATCTTTGGATAACGATCAGATGGATTCGGATAAACGTTCGTTCCAATTATGCTCTCTTTTCTTATGGCTACGTTTTCCATGCGTTTAGCAAAAGTTTTCTCCACTTCTTCTTGGATAAACTCATGTCTAATTGCTTCGATTGCTCCACCTTTTTCTTCAATATGCAAAAATAGTGCCCAAGCTTTTTCTACAAGCTCCTCTGTCAGCTTTTCAACGTAGTAAGAACCACCAGCTGGGTCTATTACTTTATCAATCCACGTTTCTTCTTTTATAATAAGATGCGTATTACGGGCAATCCTTTCTGAAAAAGACGTGCTACTTCCAGTCGCGTGATCAAACGGATACACCTCTAAAGATTGCACTCCGCCAACGATGGCAGCAAAGGCTTGGTTGGCAGCTCGCAGCATGTTTACATAAGGGTCGTACAAGGTCTCTGTAAATATCGAAGTTTCAGCATGAATATGCATTTGAAAGCTGTCTGTATCAGCCTCATAAACTTTCCCTATGATAGCCCAAAGTCTTCTTGCCGCTCTTAATTTTGCCACATTCATAAAAAATTGATTGTCAATGGAAAATTGAAAATACATCTTCTCTGCTGCTTCTTCAGGCGTCATTCCGTTTTGGATTGCTGCCTGTAAGTACTCAACAGCCAGTGCTAGACTCATTGCTAGTTCTTGTACAGCGCTTCCACCCGCGTTATGAACAACGCTGCCTTTCACCAAAATCGTTCTAAGTTTCGGGAAAGACTCCTGATACTGTTTAATATTCTTGAACCATTCCTTAAAAAATACATTCGGATTTTGTACCAGCTTTCCTTTTTCCAGTCCATCGGAAATCGGATCCCTGCCGGCTAATCCACTGATTTTACCTCTATCCACTTTTACATTTTCACAATAAGACTGTAAAAGAGATAAAAATGTCACTTGTTCATATTTTAGATCTATTAAAAAAGGAGTGCTCTCAAAATTGACTCCATCAAAAACTTGTTGAAAAGCTTCCGCTAGATTGTCCTTAAATGCTTCTGATGAAAAAGACAAGCAGTTTTGTCCCCTTAATAAAGCCTGCTTCACTAATTGATTCAGCTTATTCGGATCCTCTTCATGTACTTTTTGTGCTATTAGCCATGATTCCTTAGCATAAGGAACCGATTTTATCCCTCTTGTAAATGGAAATGTCCCTGCTGCTTCATCCATTACATCTACACTTTCTTTCGTATAGAGAGGTTGTAAGGTTATCCCCTCATATGTATTTGATTGAAGAGAATCTACTGATTTCCCCTTTAAGCTTTGTTCAGCCTTTGCCTTCCACTCCTCAAACGAAACCTTTGGAAAGCTTGTTTTCCTAACAGTCTCTAGCTTCATAGTATCGCTTTCTATCAATTAGGATCCATACCCCCTGCTGATCCTCCTAGCTAGCTATATTTACTCTGCCAGCTATTCGAAAGCTCCCTCCCCTCTACTTTTTAAATTGCATTAAAATTCAAAACTATTTAATTATATTCTAGTATACTCAAAATTTTCTGTAAACCAATACATGGCATCACAGTCCTCAACTTTTTCCAAATGATCCGTAGGAATCGAACATAAATGCACTATATAACCAGAAAATAATGCATAACACAAAACCCAAATAAAAAATATGAAAAAAAACGCCGGACTTCCCAGCGTTTTCTTATTATGATCAATAGATTGGCGTATTTTCTTTAGAGATGTTCTCAATGATTTCTTTAATTCTTGCAAGGAATCTTCCGCATACAAGGCCGTCTAACACTCTGTGATCTAAGCTCATGCATAGGTTGACCATGTCTCGGACAGCAATCATTCCATCAATGATAACAGGACGTTTCACAATAGATTCTACTTGAAGAATAGCTGCTTGCGGATAGTTGATGATCCCCATTGATTGAATAGAACCGAAAGAGCCTGTGTTGTTTACAGTGAAAGTTCCACCTTGCATATCTTCGGATTTAAGCTTGCCTGAGCGTACCTTTTGAGCAAGCTCATGGATTTCACGTGCAATTCCTTTAATGGATTTTTCATCAGCATTTTTTATGACTGGAACGAATAATGCATCATCTGTCGCAACTGCAATAGAAATGTTAATATCTTTCTTCTGGATAATTTTATCTCCTGCCCACATCGAATTAATTTGTGGGAATTCCTTTAGTGCTTGTGCGACTGCTTTCACAAAAAACGCAAAGTATGTCAGATTGAAGCCTTCGTTTTGCTTGAAAGAAGCCTTTTCCGCATCGCGATAGCGGACAAGATTTGTTGCATCTACTTCAATCATCGTCCAGGCATGCGGTGCTTCATGCTTACTTCTTAGCATATTTGCAGCAATCGCTTTTCTTACCCCGCTAACTGGAATTTCTTTGTCACCAACGGCTGTTGGAATCGAAATAGGCTCTGGTTTTGGCTGTGAAGCTTTTATAGGAGCTTCTTTTAAAGCTGACTGTTCAATTCGTGTCTTCTGATCCGTTACTTCAACAGTTGGTATATGGCCGGACTCAATGATTTTTTGCAAATCCTTGCGGGTAATTCTACCGCCTGCTCCACTTCCTTTCACTTGTGTTAAATCGATCCCATGCTCTTGGGAGAGTTTAAGCACAGCCGGTGAATAACGGGCTTTGTTTGGAGAAGCCGCATCTTTTTCAGAGGCTTCGGTTTGAGCTGCTGGCATATCATCTTGTACATTTTGGGATACCGATTCACCTTTGGCTTCTCCGCCTTCCACTTCAATCGTACAGATGACTTCTCCAACTGCCAAAGTTTGGTCTTCCTCTGCCAGCAATTCTTTAATAACTCCTGTAAAAGAAGAAGGGATTTCTGCATTTACTTTATCGGTCATGACCTCTGCAATCGGGTCATATTTATTTACATGGTCTCCGGGAGCCACAAGCCATTTGCTGATTGTACCCTCAGTTACACTTTCACCAAGCTGCGGCATTTTCATTTGTTCAATAGCCAACGCTAATACCTCCCTAATTTAATGGCTGTATTTTCGACAAAATGGGGACTGTTAAAACTCTGCCAACTCTCTCATTGCTTTTTCTACTTTTTCCGGATTCACCATGAAGAATTTCTCCATCGTTGGCGCATAAGGCATAGCAGGTACATCTGGTCCTGCCAACCGCATGATTGGTGCATCCAAATCGAATAAGCAGTTTTCAGCAATAATGGCCGCTACTTCACTCATGACGCTACCTTCTTTGTTATCTTCCGTAACTAAAAGCACCTTACCTGTTTTTGAAGCTGCTTCGATGATGGCTTCCTTATCAAGTGGATAAACTGTTCTTAGGTCAAGTACATGTGCAGAGATCCCATCGCTAGCAAGTTTTTCTGCCGCTTGTAACGCAAAATGTACACACAGTCCGTAAGTAATAACTGTGATGTCTTCGCCTTCACGCTTTACATCCGCTTTTCCGATTGGCAATACATAATCATCTGTTGGAACTTCTCCTTTAATCAAACGGTAAGCACGCTTATGCTCAAAGAACAGAACCGGATCGTCATCTCGTATCGCCGCTTTTAACAATCCTTTCACATCATAAGGAGTAGAAGGCATCACAATTTTTAAACCTGGTTGATTAGCAAAAATCGCTTCAACGGATTGGGAATGATAAAGTGCTCCATGAATCCCCCCGCCGTATGGCGCGCGAATAACAATTGGACAGTTCCAATCATTATTGGAACGATAACGAATTCTCGCTGCCTCTGAAATGATTTGGTTAACTGCCGGCATAATAAAATCGGCAAATTGCATTTCTGCAATCGGTCTCATTCCATACATAGCCGCTCCAATACCAACCCCTGCAATGGCAGATTCCGCTAGCGGTGTATCAATCACCCTTTGCTCTCCGAATTGATCGTAAAGACCTTGGGTTGCCTTGAATACCCCTCCTTTTTTTCCTACGTCCTCACCCAATACAAAAACACGAGGATCTCGTTCCATTTCTTCACGAATTGCCATTGTAACAGCATCAATATAAGAAATCACTGGCATGCTTCTTCCCCCTTACTGTTCGCCGTACACATATTTCAATGCAGATTCTGCAGGAGCATACGGTGCGTTTTCAGCGTAGTCAGTCGCTTCATTCACAATTTTCATGACTTTATCGTTTATGTCTTTTTCTAATTCATCATTCATAATTCCGAATTCTTTTAAATAGGCTCCGAACGTAATGATTGGATCTTTTGACTTCGCAACTGCCACTTCATCTGGTGCACGATACGCTCGATCATCATCGTCACTGGAGTGTGCAGTTAGTCGATAGGATACGGTTTCGATTAATGTCGGACCTTCCCCTCTCCTAGCTCTATCTGCTGCTTCTTTAACAGCTTTATATACTTCTAATGGATCGTTTCCGTCCACTGTTATCCCAGGCATTCCATATCCAATCGCCCGATCGGATACCTTTTCACACGCAAGCTGCTTCTCAATTGGAACAGAAATAGCATATTTGTTATTTTCACACATGAAAATAACCGGAAGCTTGTGTACCCCAGCAAAGTTTGCACCTTCGTGGAAGTCCCCTTGGTTACTGGATCCTTCCCCAAATGTTACAAAGGTAACAAAGTCCTTGTTTTCCATTTTTCCAGCAAGGGCAATTCCAACTGCATGAGGAACCTGCGTTGTAACTGGCGAAGAACCGGTTACGATTCTGCAGCTCTTTTTACCGAAGTGACCAGGCATTTGGCGTCCGCCAGAGTTCGGGTCTTCAGCCTTTGCAAAGCCTGATAGCATCAGCTCTTTAGCTGTCATGCCGAACGTTAAAACGACACCTACATCACGATAGTACGGAAGTACATAATCTTTTTCACGATCCAGAGCAAAAGCTGCCCCTACCTGTGCTGCTTCTTGACCTTGACAAGAAATAACAAAAGGGATTTTCCCTGAACGATTTAACAGCCACATCCGCTCATCAATGCGTCGTGCCAACAGCATGGTTTCATACATTTCCAACAAAGTTTCATTGCTTAAACCTAATTCTTCATGACGGTTTTGCACCATGAAATTCCCTCCTATTCAACGATTCTATTGATCATTTAAGAATGAATGGCCAATCCATCTACAGCCAACGCAGCTTCCCCAATCGCTTCTGACAAAGTCGGATGAGGATGAATCGTATGAGCAATTTCCCAAGGCGTTGCATCCAATACTTTTGCAAGTCCAGCCTCTGAAATCATATCGGTAACGTGTGGGCCAATCATGTGTACTCCAAGAATATCATCTGTATCTTGATCTGCGACAATTTTAACAAAGCCATCAGATTCCCCGAAAACTAGGGCTTTCCCTATTGCTTTGAAAGAGAATTTTCCAATCTTAACGTTATGTCCTTTCTCTTTTGCCTCATCTTCTGTTAGTCCAACACTTGCCGCTTCTGGAGAAGAATATATACATTTAGAGATCAATGTATAGTCAAGCTTTCTAGGGTTCTTTCCTGCGATATGTTCCACTGCCACAATCCCTTCATGGGAAGCAACATGGGCAAGCTGTAATCCACCGATGCAATCTCCAATCGCATATATATGAGATTCTTTTGTTTGATAAAATTCATTCGTCACGATATAGCCTTTATCAATCACGATTTCGGTATTTTCAAGCCCAATCCCCTCTACATTTGCTTGTCTTCCTACAGAAACAAGCATTTTTTCAGCAGAAAAGGCTTTCGTTTCACCCTTCACTTCTGCAGAGACGGTTACAATTTCATCTCCTTTTTCCAAAGTTTCCGGCAAAACTTTCGCTCCAGTCACAAATTTAATTCCTTTTTTCTTAAGCACTCTTTGCATTTCCTTGGAAATTTCTATATCTTCTGTAGGAATGATGCGATCTGCATATTCAATAACCGTCACTTCTACACCAAAGTCGTTTAGCATAGAAGCCCATTCAATGCCGATCACTCCTCCACCCACAATCAGTATGGAATTTGGAAGAGCTTCCAAAGATAGTGCTTCATCCGACGTCATAACATATTCACCGTCGATCTCAAGGCCCGGCAAAGTTCTTGGTCTAGAACCAGTAGCGATTAAAA
The DNA here is from genome assembly GCF_009466385.1 of Peribacillus tepidiphilus. Classification (GTDB taxonomy): domain Bacteria; phylum Bacillota; class Bacilli; order Bacillales; family DSM-1321; genus Bacillus_BN; species Bacillus_BN tepidiphilus. The sequence goes on from NZ_WIAQ01000001.1 coordinate 239,552, forward strand.
CGTTTTTTGGAATCAGCATTTCGTTTTCACTACCATCATTCATTTCAACAGATATAGTCCCAGGCATTGGCGAGAATATAGATGGACCCATAATACGGCCCGTACCCTCGTAAACGTCAATTTTCCCTTGCTTCATAAGATGCTGAACGCCTCTATGAAGTTGGTTTATAATCGTATTTTTTCGATCTTGGACTTTTGTAAAATCAATCTCTACATTACTTGTAAGTACTCCGTAAGCTTCACTGTTTTTTGCTTGATGGTAAACTTCCGCACTTCTTAATAATGCTTTAGATGGAATACAGCCTTTATGAAGACAGGTGCCTCCAAGCTTTGATTTTTCAACGACCGCTGTCTTCAATCCAAGCTGAGAGGCTCGGATTGCTGCAACATAGCCTCCAGTACCTCCGCCAAGTACAACCAAATCATACTCTTTTGCCATACTGTCCCTCCTTATTTTTCTACTCTCTCTTTGGATGAAAAAGCATATACCTTTGCTTCTTCTTCACCTCTTAAAACTCTCAGGGCTCCTTCAGTGAGAGCCTGAAGCTCATTCTCACCCGGATGAACAATTACATCTGCAATCCAATTGATTCGAGAAGAGATTTCTTTTACGAAATTCTTTCCGTACGCCAATCCACCTGTCAGGATAATGGCATCTACTCTTCCGGATAGAACAGCACTGGCAGCACCGATTTCCTTCGCTACTTGATAAGCCATTGCAGAGTAAATGAGTTTCGCTTTTTCATTTCCTTTTTCAATCATCTTTTCCACTTGAACGGCATCATTTGTTCCAAGATAGCCAACCATACCGCCTTGACCAACAAGCTTTTTCATTATTTCTTCACGATAATAGTCTCCTGAGAAACACAGCTTGACTAGATCACCAGCAGGTACAGTACCTGCTCTTTCTGGACTGAACGGACCATCTCCATGAAGACCGTTGTTCACATCCACAACACGACCATTCCGATGTGCACCGACAGTGATACCTCCGCCCATATGAACAACGATTAAATTTAATTCGCTATACTTTTTCCCAAGCTGTTTAGCTACTCTTCTTGCTACTGCTTTTTGGTTTAAAGCATGGAAAATACTTTTTCTCTCAATTAAAGGAAAGCCGGATACTCTTGCAATTTCATCTAGTTCATCCACAACAACCGGGTCGACAATGAAAGCCGGAATATTCAGGCCACTTGCGATTTCATAGGCAAGGATTCCTCCTAGGTTTGAAGCATGCTGTCCGTTATAACCAATCCTAAGATCATGTAGCATTTCTTCATTCACTATATACGTTCCGCCTTCAATCGGGCGCAACAATCCCCCTCGTCCGCATACAGCACTCAATTTGGAGACATTGATTCCCTCTTCATGCAATGTTTCCAAAATGGTATTTTTCCTGAAATCATACTGATCAATGATATTCTCATAGGAATTGATTGTTTCAGCATCATGGCGAATGGTTTTTTCCAAAACGGAAATTTCATTATCAAACACACCGATTTTCGTTGATGTAGAACCTGGATTGATAACAAGAATCCGATGTTTTGTCTCTTGCAACTTCAAAACCTCCAATAAGAAATGCATAAAGCACCTGCTTAGCTCCTGATAAAATGAACGTCGACTAACACCTGCCACGTCCTGTGGCAAACGTCGACATCACGACGTCCTGTCGAAGTAAATGTTCTTCACCCGAAGAAGTCTAAAGACTTCGTAGGGGGAGGTTATTTTACCCGAAGAGCTGGCGCTTGGAGCTAGACAATAAGAAAAGCGTAGCTCCTATTTTAGAAAACATGGAAGAAGAGCAGCCCAAACGATTTGCTCTTCTCCTTTGAATTAACCTCTTTGGTTCAATATGTGGCGAGGATTTTGAAGGAATTGGCTGCGGGAATTTCTCATTCTTTCAATTCTTTCTTCAGCCATTCGGTCAGCCGCTAAATAAGTTGGGATACCGTCACGTTTAGCAATTTCAATTACTTTTTCGATATTGTTATAGATCCCTTCAACTTTCTTAAGTGCACGATCTTTGTTATAACCATATAGCTCATCGGCAACATTGATAACACCGCCAGCGTTAATCACATAATCCGGTGCGTACACAATACCCATCTCATGAATAATATCTCCGTGACGCGGTTCTTTCAGCTGGTTATTAGCTGCACCAGCAATGACTTTTGCTTTCAACTGAGGAATTGTATCGTCATTAATCACGGCACCTAATGCACATGGAGCATAAATATCACATTCTACTCCATAAATTTCATGAGGATCTACTGCCTTGGCTCCAAACTCTTCAACCGCTCTTTGAACAGACTCTTTATTAATATCCGTTACGATTAGCTTTGCACCTTCTTCATGCAAATGACGGCAAAGATTATAAGCTACGTTCCCAACACCTTGTACCGCGATGACTTTGCCTTCTAATGAATCGGAGCCGAAAGCTTCTTTTGCAGCAGCCTTCATTCCTCTATATACGCCGTAAGCAGTTACAGGTGAAGGATTACCTGAAGATCCAAATGCAGGAGAAATACCTGTTACATAGCTTGTTTCTTCATGAATAATATCCATATCAGCGACAGTTGTTCCAACATCCTCAGCAGTAATATATCTACCGTTTAATCCTTGAATATAACGACCAAAAGCTCTAAACATTTCTTCGTTTTTATCTTTTCGCGGGTCTCCAATAATAACGGTTTTTCCACCGCCAAGATTTAACCCTGCAGCAGCATTTTTGTATGTCATCCCTCTTGCTAACCGAAGAGCATCTTCTATAGCAGCTTCTTCTGATTCATATGTCCACATGCGCGTACCTCCAAGCGCAGGGCCTAACGTTGTATCATGGATTGCGATAATTGCTTTTAAACCGGATTGTTGATCCTGACAAAAAACAAGCTGCTCATAGTCGTACTTCTCTAAATATTTAAAGATTTCCATCGTGTAATCCTCCCCTTTATTCGAAAGAACCTTTTAATTGTGATTTGCAGAACAGACGGCTACAGCTAATGAATAAAGCTTGCTTTCTGCAGAATCTGCTCTGGATGTTAATACAATTGGTGCTTTTGCTCCGGCAATAACAGCTCCTACCTTTGCATTAGCAAAATAAATAAGCGATTTATAAAGTACGTTACCTACTTCAATTGTTGGAACAAGTAAAATATCAGCCTGCCCAGCTACTTCGCTAACAATCCCTTTATGTTCCGCAGCAAATGCTGACACTGCGTTATCTAAAGCAAGCGGCCCGTCGATTTGACAGTTTTGAATTTGTCCCCTTGCATTCATTTGAGTAAGGACTGCTGCATCTAAAGTTGCTTGCATATCTGGATTGACCACTTCAACGGCAGCAAGTGGTGCAACCTTTGGACACTCTATTCCAAGAGATCTAGCTACATTCACTGCGTTTTTCACAATTTGAACTTTTTGATTTAAGTCAGGAGCAATATTCATCGCTGCATCCGTAACAAAAATCAGTCGGTTATAGTCTGGGATTTCAAAAGCAGCGACATGGGATAAAACATGACCAGTCCTTAAGCCAATTTCTTTATTTAGCACAGCTTTTAATAGTACTGCTGTTGGCACATTCCCTTTCATTAATACATCTGCTTCATTAAGCCTTACTGCTTTGACAGCTTGTTCTGCAGATGTCTCTTTCGAAGGTGCGCTTATGATTTTGATTTTTTCATGCTTTGATAATCCATTTTCTTTCATATCAAGCATCGTACATATTTTTTCCTTGTCACCAAAAAGAAGAAATGCAGCAATCTTTCTTTTAACTGCTTCTGCTACAGCTTCAATGATTTCTTCATCTTCTGCCGCAGCAACAGCAACAGTCTTTTCTTCATATTGGGTTGCTTGTTCTACTAGCATTTTTAAATTCATAAGGAGTATATCAACCCTTTCCTGCAGCATTAAATCATCGATTATCTATTATGCAAATGGTGTGCCAAAGTTTAATATTGATTTCATTTTTTATTTTTTTCATGATCATTCCTAGTAAAATCGCATTTGTTGTAAGCGTTTTTATTACTGAAAAATAATAATAATTATTAATTTTTCGGAACCACCGTGAAAATTATTTCATAGTATGCAAATTATTGCACGCTAAATTCTTCAAGGTTATATTTCTCCATTTTGTAATATAGATTTCTTACAGAAATCCCTAATTTTTTTGCAGTAGCTGTTTTGTTGCCACTGTTTTGTTTTAAAGCTTCGATAATAACTTGCTTTTCAAACTTTTCTAATTTAGACGCAAGCGATTCTTCTTCCAAGAAACCTATGAATTTTTCATTTTTTTCATCTATTTTTTTAGTGTTGGAAAGGTCAGGTATATGGTTGTGATCAATGATCACTTCATTAAATTTCATAAAAATAATAGCTCTTCCTAGTACGTTTTCAAGCTCTCTTACGTTCCCAGGCCAGTCGTATTGCTTTAACTTTAACAAAGCTTGATCAGTAAGGCCTTCAATATTTCTTCCGTATTCTTGATTCAGCTTTCTTAATAGATGATTACATAACTTCGGAATATCATCTTTACGTTGTCTTAAAGGGGGAATGTGGATAGGCATACGATTTAATCGGTAATATAAGTCTTCCCTAAACGTCCCATTCATAATTGCTTTCTCAAGATTTACATTTGTTGCTGCTATGACCCGGACATTAACAGGGATCGGCTTAGTACCGCCAACTCTTACAATTTCGTTTTCCTGTAACACTCGAAGAAGCTTTACTTGAATTTTTGGAGTCATTTCTCCGATTTCATCAAGAAAAATACTTCCGTTATTCGCTTCTTCAAACAATCCTCTTTTTCCACCACGTTTCGCACCTGAAAAAGCACCTTCTTCATAACCAAACAGTTCACTTTCTAGTAACGACTCCGAAATCGCACCACAATTAACTCGTACAAATTTATTGAATTTACGATCACTTCCATTATGAATGGCATGGGCAAACAATTCTTTTCCTGTACCAGATTCTCCCCTTAACAGGACCGTTGCTGGTGTCCGTGCACATAGCTTTGCCTGGTCCTTCGCTAGCTGCATTTCTTCAGAATCCCCGACAATGTCTTCAAAAGAATATTTCGCTTCTAGCGTCCTAATAATTTGGCGAGCCCTGTTCAATTCTTGGGTAAGCTCCTTAATTTCAGACACGTCGTGTATTACACCGACGCTTCCCTTTAGTTTGCCGTTTACAATAATTGGCGCTACGTTAACAATTACTTCTTTTTTATGTGGACCAACCCGCATTTTTACACCTCTGACAGGTTTTCTTGTTTTTAAAACCTGCATATGCATACTTTCTCCTTCTGAGATATCTGTTGTTGCGGGCTTCCCGATTACTTCTTCCTCCGTTAATCCCGTAATTCTAGAATATGCAGGATTAATGAGGATCCCTCTTCCTTTTTCATCCACCACTGATATTGCGTCATCACTAGAATGAATGATGGCTTCAAGCATCGTTTGAATTTCCTTCATATTAGTAATTTCTTCAGCTAGGTTTACAACTTCTGTGATATCTTTAAAGACCGCAAAAGCGCCTATGATGTCTCCATTCTCATTTAACATTGGAAACCTTGTCGTAATAATTTTCAAACCATTTTTCAATACTTGCTCTTGATTCGCCTCTATTCTTTTGGATTCTAAAATTCTTGGCAACTTACTTGAAGGAATCACTTCTTCAATTTGTTTTCCGATTGCTTCTGACTGTAAAATTCCCGTCATTCTTTCAGCACTCTTATTGAATAGAATGACTTCACATTGTTGATTGATTACAATCATGCCATCATCAGTGGAGTTAAATATCAAATCTCTCTTATAGGATTCTTCTTTAAATTTATGTACAAGCGCTTCTTTCTCTTCTAAAAGCTTTGCTAGGATAAAAGCCACAGTCCCAGGAACAAGCACAGTATTTTTGTGCTTCTTTGCCCGGATTTCTTCAAACACTTTTTGATTTCCAGTTACTTCAATTACAATATCGTATGTTTCATCTATTAACTCTTCCCAATTGTTCCCCGTTAAGATCCCAAGCTCATTTGCTAATAAAATCCCCGGAGCTTTTTCATTGATATCTACAACGGATCCGACAGATAAAAAGTCCGTCTCGAGAAGGATTTTTAAAATGGCTAATCCTCCTTTTCCTCCTCCTACAATCATTACTTTTTGCATCCTATTGCCTCCTAAACCACTAAGCATTCCTATGAAAAATTTTTCAAAAATGTGTGCAATTTTCTGCACACTTTCCTTACATCATACTGTAACATTTAGTCTTGACAAATTCCAAATATAAATTATGCTTTTTGTAGCGGAAAAAGGGTCATTTTGTTGGGACACCATCTACTACGGTTACAAATATTTTAGAGAGGAAGAACCCATGAAGCGTTTGGTTGCTTTTTTGATTTTATTTATACCTGGTGCTCTTGCAGCATTAGGAATCAAATGGATGAGAGATGTGCTATTCGGTATTTTACATTCCCCACTGCCTGCGCTGTGGCTGCAGTTTCTGATTGGTTTTATCCTTTGTGTGGGAGGAATTGGTTTTATTGCAGGCTTCATTTTGCATCGGGACAGAAAGCGAAATAAAGTCCAAGAACGATTTAAATAAAGGCTCTTTTCACATAGGTTGTTGTTTTTAGACTTTAAAGTTGTGCGTTGATTGCAGCGAGAGGCACTTGCTTTCCGCGGGGAGGGATGTCACTCCTCGGCGTTACCGCCTGTGGGGTCTCCCACTTCCCTCTTTTTACCGCAGGACATTGAATAAGCTTCCTCGAATAAACACCGCACGAAGGAAATGCGAATGCATTTTCGAGGAGTCAAGTGCCCTCCGCTACAATCAATTTAGATAAGTTAAATTACACTATAAAGGTAACAAACTTTACGAAAAAAACCTGATCTCACAGCGCTTGAAGCGTTATGAGTCAGGTTTTTTTATTTCAATTTAAATTGATTGACTTCAGACTGAAGCTTTTCAGCCATTTTAGCAAGCATATGTGAGGAAGCGTTAATTTCCTGCATAGTAGCCATTTGTTCTTCTGCAGCAGCTGCCACTTCTTCCGTGTCCCCGGCTGCAATTTCAGCAAGGTTAGATATGACATCTGAGCTATTCACAATAACTTGTGAGTTTGCTTGGATTTCATCAATTGATTTTTTCAAGCTCCGCATTTCTATACTGACATCATGGACAGCTTTTTCAATTTTCTTAAATGATTCGCTGGCACTTAAAACCACCTCTTCACCTTCTGAAACAGCCTGACTACTTTCTTCCATCATCTTAGTAGCCTGAATAATTTCATCATTAATCATAGTAATTAAGGATGCAATGTCTTGAGCAGATTTGCCTGACTGCTCCGCGAGTTTTCTCACTTCTCCAGCAACAACCGCAAAGCTTTTACCTTGTTCTCCGGCTCTTGCCGCTTCAATTGCAGCATTTAAGGCTAGCAAATTCGTTTGTTCACTAATATCACGTATTGTTGTAATAATTCCCATAATAGATGCTGATTGTTTTCCAAGCTCCCGAATCACTTTTTCTGTGTTGCGGACTTTCTTAGTAATGTCATTCATCTCTTCTACAACTTTATTCAAATTCTGTACGCCTTCAATCGAGTATTGGGTAGCAATATTAGAATCTTCATTTACCTTTGCGACGTTTTGTGCAGTGTCGTTAATTGCAGTAGAAATGGTGTGAATCGATTGAACTACACTTGCTACTTTTTCTACCTGTTCCTGTGAGCCTTTAGAAATCTCTTCTGCGGCAGTTGCAATTTGTTCTGAAGCTCGAGTATTTTCATCAGCACTTGCCGTTAATTGTTGAGAGGATGCAGCGACTTGCTGAGAAGCATCATGAATACTGATTAATATTGTCTTCAAACGATTCATCATTTTGTTATACATAATGGAAATTTGCCCTACTTCATCCTCAGAATAAATCGGTACTTGACGTGTTAAGTCGCCGCTTTCGGCATTTTTCATAGCTGCAACAACACTCATAATTGGCTTGGTTATTTTCGACACAATGAAAGCGCCTACACCAATTGCTAAAATGGAGCCTAGAATACTCGTAATAAACACATATTTTTTAATTGGATTTACTACTTCCAGCAATTCATCCAAATATGTAGATGTTGCATAAATCCAACCATTTGGAAGCTCTTGAAAAGCTGCGACCTTCATCTTGCCTTCCCATTCATATTCGACATATCCTGATTTTTTGGAAAGGATGGTCTGAATAAAAGCTTCTTTGGAAATGTCCGAACCAACCGTTTTTTCGTTAGGGTGATACATCATTTTACCTGTTTCATCAATTATGTAGCCATATCCAGACATACCGTTTTGTTCATAAAAAGTTTTCTTAATTTCAGCAAGCTCTTGTAAAATCCCTTCATTTTCTTGAGGAGAAATATTCTTGTCAGATGTGTGTCGACTTAATATATGCCCCTCCAAATGAGCGATGTATTCTAGATCATGTTTTGTTTCATTATAAATGGCATTATAGGAAATTTGAAAAGCAATATAGCCTGCAGTCATAAGCGGAACAAGCGTAACAATCAAAATGGTTGCCAGCAATTTCAATTTAATGGATAAATTATTTATTTTTTTCATGCTCCCACCCTATTTCTGAATAGTTAAAATCCCCTTTTTATTTTACTATGATATAGGTATTTTGTCCTATATCTTTTTCATATCGTTAATGGATTCCATATATTTTTCTTTTTATTAAAATCGCTTTTTCTGGATAGTCTGTAATAATGGCAGAACAACCCAAGGTATAAAGGGACTTCATTTTGGATTCCTCATTAATGGTATACGGTCTTACTGCAATCCCAGCTTGAATAGAAGATTTAATAATTGCGTCCGGTGCTGCCTTTATACTAGGATGAATCGCTTTAGATTGAATGGACTCTGCATATACCCATGGCATATATAAACCATCCCGATATAAAGGTGCTGTTTCAATTTCTGGAGCTAGCCTATAACAATGAACAATACTATAGTGATTAAATGAAGAAATAATCACCCTATTTTCCATCCCATAGGCCCTAACAAGAGCAATCGTTTTTTCCTCTAACCCAGGATAGAAAAAAACGCTATTTTTCAACTCAATATTAAGTAGCAAAGAATTACCCTGCATCCATTCTAAAACTTCTTTTAATGTCGGAATATTTGTAACACCAAATTGCTTTGAAAATTTATGGCTGCTATCTAATTTTTTTAATTCTTGAAGAAGGTAGTCCTTTACATATCCCTTTCCATTTGTTGTCCGATCGACTGTTTCATCATGAATCACGACCACTTCACCATCTTTGGTCAATTGGACATCCAACTCGATACCGTCTGCACCCACTCTGGCAGCTTCCATAAAAGAAATCATGGTGTTTTCAGGATGTGTCCCTGCTGAGCCTCTATGGGCAAAAATCTGTGTAAAAGTCATAGGTGAAGCCTCCCTTTTCATTAGCTTTCATCTGTTAAGAACAATACCTGGTCATCCATTTCTTCGAGCTCATCTTTGGCAGCTGCGGCAAGCCCATGTGATGCATTATTGGCTTTATATTTTTCAAGAGGATGTCCATAATCAACAATTCTTCTTCGCTAATCATCTTCCCCATGTTATCTACTCGAAATGCAACGAATTATTTTGTGCGTAAAAGGTTCCTTTGGTAGATTCATTTAAGCGTTTATTAAAATTTTTAATTTTTAGCATCGTATCTGGAAAAGCAATCTTTCCAATTGAAATTTCGCCTTCCCCTTTTATTTCAAGCATACTCATGATGGATTTTCGTTTATCCTCTAATTGAAAAATCTCAATCATGATCTTATCGAAGTCGCGCTTCACTTCAATATACTGACTATGCTGAACAGCATTTAGTTGGTCTAAAAAACTTTCAAAAACCTCAAGTTTTCTTTTTAACTTTTCGACCTGCAACATCTTTTCTCGATATTTATTCAATAGATCATCTAGATCTCGTTTTAATTTTTCCCTGTCAAATCCTTGAACATGGAGAATCGTTTTTCTTTGCATTTGGTTTCCAATAATGGCTGTTCTGATTTTCCCTCTCGCCTCTATAACACCACCGATCAGCTTCCCTTTTTGATCATCGGTAAATATGTTTTTTGCACGTAAAGTACTACCAACGGAATAATAACCGATATTAATGTTTTCTCCAGCCTCTAAAATTGCCTCATTTGAATATTTAACGAAAATGTTTTTCGCTGCCTTTACAACGGATGATCCTTTTCCAAAAATTCCACCTTTAATAAATACATCTCCAGAAAGGGACTCAATTTTCTTGATGCCACTAATACCTATCTCACTCATAATGGATACATCTTTTGTAGCAGTGACGGAAAATCCTTCCTTTATAATTCCTTTAACAGTGATACTGCCTTTAAAGTCTATATTTCCTGTTTCAACCCCAACGTCTCCTTCAATAATCAAATGGTCACCTACTCCAATTTTGCCATTATGGAATTCGACGACTCCATCAACCAAGGCTCGCAGAACAGTTTTTCCGTCTTCTTCTATTTCTGTAACCGTTTTTATATCATACTGGAGCTTTTTGTCCTTCCCTTTTTTCGGAAGAATGAGCTCACCAGTCACTGTTTTACCTGGTTTACCGCTTGTAGCAGGAATTTTTTCTCCGAGCCAATCTCCTTTTTTCACTTCATCAATAAAGTTCATATCATAATAATCAGCTTTCCCGTCTTCACGAATGGTCGGTTTTCTATCTGAACATGTAAAATATGTGATAATAGCATTATTTCCATTAATAGGTTCTATTCCTTTTGCAATGAGGATTTCTTTTCCAGCTATTAATTCTTGTTGCAATACTTGAACGAGAATCCCTTCCCTAACATTGTTCAGATGTAGGACGTCCAATACTTTCGAAACATATTCAGAATAATGTTCTTTAAGCTGGCTTTCTATGATGTTCAATTTAATTTTGGCAGTCATGTAATCTCTAGAAATCATACATTCAACTTCCGGTTTAAGTTCACCTATTTCAACCTGTTCACCTGTCCCGTTTTCTAACGCTTCTTTTAAAGCCATAAATTTTGTGACAGCAAGACGGGGATATTGGTTTATTAGCTTATTTAACAAAATGAGAGGATAACCTGGCTTAGTGACGATCACATAAATTTTGCCCCCATTTTCAACGATGCTGAAATGTTCATTTTGTAAAATTTCCATAAAAACTTTCCTTCCAATTTTTTAAAAATTCTATATGTTTAAGTATAATGGTAAAAGTAACATTTTGTTGAAAATTTTACTAAATAAATTAAATTTTTTCACTAGTGTTGCATTAATTTAATTTTAATATTAAAAAGACTCACAATCTTCACTTATTTTATTTTGTGCAAAGAAAAAGTCCTTTATAATGGATAAGTCAGGTGGTAACCCGTCCAAATCCATTAATAAAGGACACACACTATGGACAAGATTACACGAAAAACTTCATTTGGACAATGGTTTTCGCCAATAAATCTTCAATTATTTGAAGAACAGGTGAAAACGATGAAATTAGATTACTATACGAAAAAATTAACGACAGAGTCATTTCTAAAATTACTGCTTTTTGCGCAATTGGAAGAAATCGAAAGTCTCCATGCGCTAAGCGATTGCCTTTTTGATGACCAACTTCAAAAAGGGGTCGACCTTAATTCTATTAGTATTTCACAGTTGTCACGGCGATTAAATGGTATAAACCCAGATCTATTTCAAAAGCTTTTTCTTGATTTAGTCGCAAAAATTCATGCCAAAACACACTACACAAAACGGGTCATGCCTTTAAAAATCATTGATTCAAGCACATTGCCACTTAATTTGACCAATCATAAATGGGCGAAGTTTCGCAAAACAAAGGCTGGTGTAAAGCTGCATTTGCGCCTTGTGTTTATGGAAAAGGGGATATCCTATCCTGAAAAAGCTTTGATGACAACGGCAAGAGAACATGACCGTGGACAGCTTGAAATCATGGTGGATGACAAGGAATGCATGTATGTGTTTGACCGTGGCTATCTAGACTATGAGCGCTTTGATCGTATGACGGATGACGGCTACTTCTTTCTTTCCAGACTACGGAAAAACGCTGTTATACGGGAAGTTTATGATTTTAAACTACCCGAAGATACGAGTGTTTTGTCGGATCAAATGGTATTGATTGGCACAACTCAAAACCGTGCTGAAAATTACTTTCGCCTTCTAAAAGTGATGGATTCAAAAGGAAATGAACTCCATTTAATCACGAATCGTTTTGATTTAAGCGCCGAAGAAATTTCCGAGATGTACAAATCACGATGGGCTATTGAACTGTTTTTTAAATGGATCAAACAACATCTCAGCATCAAAAAATTCTATGGTCAAAGTGAATGGGCGATTCAAAATCAAGTGTTTATCGCACTTATTGTTTTTTGCCTACATGTTCTGGCACAAATCGAAACAAATAGTACGCGAAAAACCTTACAAATTAGCCGTTATTTAAGGGCTGCATTGTGGAAACCAGCGCATATCTGGCTTCGAAAAATTGAAGGAAAAGCCATCCCTTAATAAGTAAATTGTCGTNAAAAGGAAATGAACTCCATTTAATCACGAATCGTTTTGATTTAAGCGCCGAAGAAATTTCCGAGATGTACAAATCACGATGGGCTATTGAACTGTTTTTTAAATGGATCAAACAACATCTCAGCATCAAAAAATTCTATGGTCAAAGTGAATGGGCGATTCAAAATCAAGTATTTATCGCACTTATTGTTTTTGCCTACATGTTCTGGCACAAATCGAAACAAATAGTACGCGAAAAACCTTACAAATTAGCCGTTATTTAAGGGCTGCATTGTGGAAACCAGCGCATATCTGGCTTCGAAAAATTGAAGGAAAAGCCATCCCTTAAT
>NZ_WIAQ01000010.1 GCF_009466385.1 Peribacillus tepidiphilus
ATTGGAGTCACCGAGGGTTAAGAAGTCTAACTGAAAGGTATCAGACTCTACGTCATACTTAATTGAACCGCCGTATACCGAACGGTACGTACGGTGGTGTGAGAGGTCGGGGGTTAGTCACCCCCTCCTACTCGATTGATGAAATGGAGGGGCTCATATGTTAAGATGGTCTGTGGATAATTTTACTTAAAGAAAAATTTATTGGGAGTTGTGGATAACGTAGTTTTTCTTTTAAAGAAGCGGAAAAAATAATAAAAAAAGTAAGAGGAAGGAGAAAGGTAACATGATTTATTGCTGCCTAGAGCACGTAGAATTGGCTTTAGATACAGTGGTTGACGAGTATGAAGTTGCCCCCGAGCTAATAAAATTATCGGAGGATCAACAGTTATCAACAACCTGTGAATATTGCGAAAAGAAGGCTGTATATATTGTGGCGAACTAATATTCCCATACAATATGTGGATAGTTATTGTGGACATGTGGATAACTATTGTGGATATATTGTTTGTAAATTGTTTGTAAAGTGAGGACAAGTTGTGAATATCTCCATTGTAACGGTTGGCAAACTGAAAGAAAAATATTTAAAGCAAGGCATCGACGAATATTTAAAGCGTCTCTCCAGCTATGCAAAAGTAGAAATTATCGAGCTGCCCGACGAAAAAGCTCCAGAAACCTTAAGCGAAACCGAAATGCAGCAAATTAAAGATAAGGAAGGTGAGCGCATCCTGGCCAAAATCAGTCCGGATGCACATGTTATAGCCCTTGCCATTCAAGGCAAAATGAAATCCTCTGAGGAGCTCGCAGAAGGATTAGATAAGCTTGCTACGTATGGAAAAAGCAAAATCACATTCGTTATTGGAGGATCGCTTGGGTTAAGTGATGCAGTCATGAAACGAGCAGATGAAAGTCTGTCATTTTCTAAAATGACCTTTCCCCATCAGCTCATGAGGTTAATTTTAGTGGAGCAAATTTATCGGGCTTTTCGAATAAATCGGGGGGAACCGTATCACAAGTAGTGGAAAAGCAGATGTTGAAGTGGTACTTGATAAAGAGAGGTTTAAGAAGATTCAATGATGAAAATTCCACTCTTACCACCTTTCACACAAACTATAAAATATTAATATCGAAACAGATAAGACAGGTACAGCCCTGTCTTTTTTGATATATACTTATTTAGGTTATTCAAATAAATACCCTTTTTCATTACGATCTTTCTTATTAGCGTTATAAATCAAACGTAGGGATATAAACATTAATACAATTGCAATTATCCGATGGTAGTCAAATGAAATTTGAATGCTACCAAACCAGCCAAAGTGGTCAGTCAACAATCCCATTGAAAGTTGGCCAATAATGGCTGAGAGATTCGTTGCAATGACTCCAATTTTAGGTACTGCAAGTATGGTTAGAAATAAGTATCCTACTCCAAACCAAACCGCACTTAATTGCCACTTTGGTGCCTCGAAAATAGTTAATAGGTTACCACTTCCAAAAAATAAAACGACGATAAAAAGTATCATTGCTCCTGTAATAAAAGTTAAAAATGCACTTTCTAACGAACCGGCTTTGCTACTGAATGAACCGTTAATAGAAGATTGAGCACTTAGCACAATCCCACCAATGAGGGAAGAAAGTAATATAATAATTGACATAATAATACCTCCTTAATAAATTAAAACTAAGGAAACAATCATTAATGCAACAGCAATGATTTTTTCCTTTTTCACTTTAATTTTTGGACTACCTAACCAGCCTTTATGTTCAATAATCATACTCATTACCATTTGTCCAACTACAACACTACTCATTGCTAATCCAACCCCTACAATTGGAATACCAATAACGAGAATAGTTAGATAAATAACGCCGAGCAGTCCCCCTGATAATTGCCACTTTGGTGCTTTAAATGTATAAGACAGAGAACCTTTCCCCAAAAAAAGAAGAGCAATTCCTAGAATAATCGATCCGACTGCAAAGTTATATAAACTACTTTCTAATTTCCCAATGGATTCCCCCAATTCCGCATATATAGTTCCTTCTATACTTAATGTGACACCGGATAATAATGCGATTATATAAAATAGAATATTTTTCAAGCATAATCCCTCCATTCATATCTTTAATTTGAGACATTCCTTATCTAATAAAAATCTAACATGTAAGTAGGAGACTGATTATGTCTATTATCAGTCTCCCTAAAGTTAACCTAATTTTTCAATTACTGCTTTTGTAACAGCCAATGTAGATTGAGGGTTTTGCCCTGTAATTAAATTGCCATCCACTTCGAAGTGAGTAGACCAGTTTGGAGCGGCCACAAAAATAGCCCCTAATTCGCGAATTTTGCTTTCCAAAAGGAATGGAAGTTGATCCCTAAGTCCCGTATCAGCCTCTTCTCTATCTGTAAAAGCATTAACGCGTTTACCAGCAACAAGAGGTTGACCGTTAGATAATGTTGCTCCTACTAAACCAGCAGGACCATGGCAAACAGCAGCAACAATCTTACCTTCCTCAAAAAAGTCCCGTAATAATTCCTGAAGTTTTTTATTATTAGGAAGGTCAAACATTGTACCATGCCCCCCTGGTAAAAAAATTGCATCAAATTCTTGAGAAGATAGTGCATCTAACTTGATAGTGTTCTGTAAATACTTTTCAGTATCTAAAATCTCTTGAGGAGTATCTTCATTTGCACTAGCTGGATCAATTGTACTTTTTCCTCCTAGGGGACTTGCAACTGTAATTTGGTACCCTTTTTTCGTAAATTCTATATAAGGTTCTGCAAATTCCGATAACCAAACACCTGTTTGTTTACCATTACTAAGTTCTTTATGACTAGTAACAACCATTAAAATCTTTTTTGTCATAAGGTTTTACCTCCTTAAAATGTTTTTTGTTACACTGGTTATTTTAAGTCCAGATTTACTATAAAACAAATTATGTTTTTATGGGTTATATATAAATATATTTATATCAAACGGTAAGGGTACACTTTGCATCATTTTGATAAATGAATGCATGTTAAGAAAATAAAAGAAGCCATCCAGTATATACTGAATGACTATACATAGCATTGAATAATTAGTTATTTTTCCATTGAAAGTATATCTACTATTTTATTGATTTCTGGCAAATGTTTATTTTTTGTTTTATATGCAATATATAATTTGTTGCTTACTTTTAACTCCTTAAATAATACTTTTGATTTTGCTTCTTGCATTGAATTTACTAGAATAAAAGTCGGAATTAGACTGATTCCCATTCCGTTTTCTATAGCTTTTAAAATAAGGTGTAAGTTAGGAATAATATGAACTGGTTTAATAATTGGCCGTTTTTTAAAGTGTTCTCTCCATAGCCTTCTAATAATCGGTAAATCTAATCCGTAACTAATCCATTTTTGAGATAAAAGCCATTCTTCCTTAGACTTCAAATCTATATTCTCTGGTATTTCTAAGTGATAAGGTGCAACAATTACGAACTCCTCTTCACATAGAAACAAGTATTCAATTTCGGGTGATTGATACTTTTGTGAAGTAATAATGATATCTACTTTATCTTCCTTTAATAGTTCAAGTAACTGGTCGGCAGTTCCAAAATGTGAAACAGTACTTGTATTAAATTCGTTAAGTTTTGAAAGGATATTTTCATAATAGTATTCGATTGCGGATCCGATTCTTATAATGGACAGTGCAGGAGAAGAGGTAGAGTGAAAACTTAAACTAGTTGCTTCTAATGACTCAATAAGCGGGGCTACTTGAGAATATAACTCCTTTCCTCTTTCCGTGGGCACCATTTTTCTAGAAGTTCTAGTAAATAAAGGTTCGCCAACTTCTGATTCTAATGAGGCTAAGTGTTGACTCAATGCAGGTTGTGTCATAATTCGGGCTTTGGCCGCTTCGGATACTGAATTGTACTTATATATATAAATGAAACTCCTATACCATTCAAGATCTATCATCAAATCACCTCTTATACTAGGCTAAAATTAGCGGTTTTATATATAAGAATAGTCTTTCCTATATTAAAGCATAATTTTCCTTTATTAAATGTACAAATGTAAGGAATCATCTTATATGGACATCTGAAAAAACTATCATGATTTATTGAACATTAAATGTCATTTCATAATTAGGGATGGGAAAAGTTTTTATAGAAATGGAGTTTAAGAGGAATTCTTGGTATGTCAACACTAGACTAGACAATTTTTTTAAGGTGTTCTATTTTGTATTCAATTGGGCTTAAATACCCCAGTGATCCGTGAATTCTTATATGATTAAACCAATGAACATAATCTTCTAATTCCAACTTTAATTGTTCTAAACTTTCAAAATATTTACCTTTTACAAATTCTGTCTTGATAATTTTTAATGTGGCTTCGTCTACTGCGTTATCATATGGGCAACCTTTCATGCTTAACGACCGTTTAATCTCGAATGTATCTAAAGCTTCATCGATTGTCTTGTTTTTAAACTCGTTTCCTCGGTCTGTGTGAAATAGTTGAATTTGTCTTAAATCAGCTTTAATCGTTGATAAGGCTTGGTAGACTAGTCCAGCATCTTTATTAGGACCGGCACTATGTCCAACAATTTCTCTATTGTAAAGATCAACAAATAGACATATGTAATGCCAATTTTTTTGGACCCTTACGTATGTTAAATCACTGATTACAACCGTTAATTCCTTTTGTTGATCAAATTCCCTATTCAACACATTTTCAACTTTAGATTCATTATATTTATCCACATGTGGCTTAAACTGGGCAACTGTATATTTTGATACTAGCCCATTTTCTTTCATGATTCGGCCAACGCTTGTTAGCAGTATACCCAGATTAGGTAGTTAGTCTACTTGACCTTAATTTTTTTGTCCAGTTAAGTGTAGCCGATTCAAGGGTTAGTTAATTAATGTAATCAAATATTCTTTGATAACCAAAAGGTAAAACAGAAGCAACTAAAGTACCTATGACGATTGAAGAAGTTGAAAAAACAATAAATTTCCGAAGTGATATTTCATTCCTTTTATAAGCGATAATGAAAGCCTTCATCATAAAAAAGACAGTAATAAATATTATAATAGCAGAAAAAACACTTGTTAAAATTACTTCCAATGTATAACTCCATTCACAAAAATATTTCAACTAAATTTTACCACCTAATCAAAAGGGTAGGTACAAAATTAATTATTTGTTATGAGAATTTTATTTGACTTATGCTTTTATTTGTATGTGAAGTTTTAAATAAACAACTATCCAAAATCATTCTTTTATTCGTTTCATTATCGCTTCGATGTTTTACTGTATCTAAGAATCGAAACCAACTCAAATAATGGTCGAGGTATTTTGTCGCCACACCATTAAATCGTTGCATCCAGCCTTTTAATCGACTGTGATAGTTATTGACATTTTGTATATGATAAAGTCCTTTAACACGCTCCTTACCGTCAGATTGATAATGCTCCAATCCTTTACTCTTTGAATAAAATGGAAAAATGAATCGATATAGCTCTACATCAGGGTATCATAGATCGAATGAACCTAAATATGAACAATCAATCGTTAACCATACAATCATCATTTTTGATTGAACCCAATTTTCATGTAGATAACGATAGTCACCGTGTAGTATTCAAAATATTAAAAATACTTGTACTAACCTACTATTTTTCCCCATATACATCGTATAAACATTTTCAAAGGAGGGTTTATATGGAGTTTCATCAAGTGTATGATCCGATGGGGAATGCATTTTTATCAACGGTGTTGGCTGCCATTCCAATTTTGACATTGTTGTATTTGCTAGCTTTTCATCCTCATAAAGATCAGATGGGAAGAACTCATTATGGAATTGCAGCACCTAAGGCTGCGCTTATTGCCGGGGTGGTTACCATTCTTACGGCGATATTGCTAGTAGGGATGCCGGTTTCGTCTACCTTAGCTGCATTTGGTTACGGTTCTTTTTTCGGCATGATGCCTATTGGTTGGATTGTCGTTGCGGCCATGTTTTTGTATACGATTACATTGGTTACGGGTCAATTTGATATTGTGAAGTCATCCGTTGTTCATTTATCTTCTGACAGGCGCATCCAAACACTCCTCATCGCTTTTTCTTTTGGGGCTTTTATCGAAGGTGCTGCGGGCTTTGGTACTCCAGTGGCTATAGCTGGAGCACTGATGGTCGGACTTGGATTTCGACCTATGGCGGCAGCTGTACTCTGTTTGATTGCTAATACGGCTCCTGTAGCCTATGGAGCTGTAGGGACTCCAATCATTACATTGGCAAAGGTTACTGGACTTCCAGAAATGGCTTTGTCCGCAATGGCAGGACGCCAGCTTCCTTTTTTCTCCGTCATTATACCTTTCTGGCTTATTGCAACCATGGTATTCATGCATAAAGGAAAATGGAAACAGGTCATGGAGATTTGGCCTGCAATTTTAGTTTCCGGTGTTTCTTTTGCGGTCACTCAGTTTGTTGTTTCTAACTATGTTGGCCCTATGCTTGTTGATATATTAGGTGGTATCATTTCGATTCTTTCATTAATCGTACTCCTCAAAGTATGGCAGCCTAAGAATAAATTTTATCTGCCAGGAGAAGAGGAGGATATGAAGGCACTTGAGCAGAAGGAAACGAAATATAGAGCAGGAGAAGTAGCCAAGGCCTGGGCGCCATGGGCCATCCTGACACTCTTTGTGTTCATGTGGGGGCTGCCACAATGGAAGAACTTCCTAAACTCCATAAATGTGTTTGGTATTAAATCATTGTATAGCATTCCTGTTCCTTTTTTGGACCAACTTGTTTTCCGAAGTCCGCCTCTTGCAAAGGAACAAATAGCGGAAGCAGCTATATATTCCTTTAATTGGCTCTCAGCAGCAGGTACAGGAGTGTTCCTGGCCGCACTGCTAAGCGGGTTGTTCCTTCGAATGGACAGAGAACAATGGAAACTTTCTATTATACGAACAGCCCAAAGGATGAAGACGCCCTTAATTACGATTGCTTTGGTTTTGGGATTAGGATTTACAACGCGTTATTCTGGTTTGGACGCTATTCTTGGTCTTGCTTTTACTAAAACCGGCGTATTATATCCGTTTTTCGCAGCAATGTTAGGTTGGCTGGGGGTCTTTCTAACAGGAAGCGACACCTCTTCGAACGCTCTCTTCGGGAGTATGCAGAGAATTACGGCGGATCAGCTGGGACTAGATCCAGTGCTTATTGCCGCATCTAACTCAACAGGGGGAGTCATGGGGAAAATGATTGATGCCCAAAGTATCGTCGTAGCAACTGCAGCATGTTATGAGAATCGTAACGAAGGTGCCAATGCCGTAGGGCCAATATTCCGAGCTGTCTTTTTCCATAGTATTGTTCTAGCTGCTTTAATGGGAGTATTAGTCATGTTGCAAGCATATGTGTTCCCGTGGATGATCCCGGCATACACCTTATAAGAAAGACAAGAGTCATGAAAAAATCCTCCGGCATAATGTGTATGATTTGAATCACATTATGTCAGAGGATTTTTAGCTATATGGTTAATATCCAAGTATATTAGCTAGGATATAAGTGTTTTACCTTTATATTTAAAATTAACGTACACCCTTCATATAGCTCTGAATTTTTGGTGATAGTGCGAAGAGGATGATACTTAGGACGATGGATGCTCCTCCAATTACACCAAAATATTGCATTTCAGTTTCAGGTGTATAGAATTTAACAATCTGTGCATTAATCGCTTGAGCAGCTGCACTTGATAAGAACCATAAACTCATCATTTGTGCTGAGAAGGCAGCTGGCGCTAATTTTGTTGTGGCTGAAAGACCTACTGGTGACAAGCATAATTCCCCAAATACCACAATTAAATAACTAAGAACAAGCCATAATGGGTTTACCAATGAATCTGTGCCGCCAAAATAAGCTGGTAAAAGAATGACAAGGAATGATAAACCTGCGAACAATAAGCTTAAAGCAAATTTCGTAGGAACCGATGGCTGACGATTCCCTAGCTTCACCCATAACCACGCAAACACAGGCGCTAACGTGATAATAAATAATGGGTTTAATGATTGGAACCAAGCAGGTGAAATGTGAATGCCTGCAAAGTCTAATTGTGTACGTTTATCCGCATAATTGGCAAGAATGGTTGATCCTTGCTCTTGAATAGCCCAAAACATAACAGATGCAATAAATAGCGGAATATAAGCGAGTATTCGTGAACGCTCTGTTTCTGTTGTTTTAGGGCTACGGTACATAGTAACAAAATAAGCAGTTGGAAGTAGAATTCCCAAAACTCCTACAAGAGCAATAAACGTGTCAAATGTAAGTAGACCTGTTGGAATACCAACAGCAATTAAGGCACCAATAAGAGCAGCACCCAAACCAATTCTTGTGAAGACTTTTTTCTTCTCAGCTGGTGAAAGAGGATTTGGCACATAGGTACCTGCAAGACCAAGATTTTTTTTCTTTGTAAAAACAAAAACGATTAGTCCTAAAAACATACCAATGGCTGCAATACCAAAACCTAAGTGGAAGCTATAATTCATTCCAACTGTACCTACAACTAATGGAGAGAGGAATCCTCCAAGGTTAATCCCCATATAGAAAATACTGAATCCAGCATCACGGCGATTATCTTCTTCGCTGTACATATCACCTATAATGCTAGAAATATTAGGCTTCAGCATACCTGTACCGATTATAATCAAGGCCATGGAAATGAAGAACATGGAAATATTTCCTGGAAATGCCAATACAATATGACCAAGCATAATCAATATTCCACCGTAAAATACGGCTTTTGAAGTACCAAATATCCTGTCTGCCAGCCAGCCACCAATAATACCGGACATATACACTAATGATCCGTAGATGGACATAATGGCAAGGGCAGTCGTTTCATCAATCCCCAATCCACCTTTTGATACTTCATAATACATATAGAATACGAGAATCGCTCTCATACCATAGTACGAGAAACGCTCCCAAAACTCAGTGAAGAAAAGAGTAAGTAATCCCTTAGGATGTCCGAAAAATCCTTTTTGAGGGACGCTTGACACAATTTTCTGTTTATTCATTGCTGACATAGCATAAACCTCCCTTTGATATTTCAATATAATAATTTATTATTTCTATATTGTCAAAATTTTTTTGTGTGTAAATATTTTCAATATTAAACGAAATTACAAATTTTATTAGAATAGTAAATTAATTCTAGTCAAATTAAATATCATTCTCTCTTTTGAACTTAGAAAATCTTAGACGAAAAAAGATTAACGATCTAATTTATATACAGTATGGTGAATTTTACCACAAAATAAAAAAGGGAATCGAACCCTATTGATCCCCTTTTCTAGGATAGAAGTCATATCATGATAGGCATGTATGATTGTTCTTAGGACAATAGGAACACTTCTCATTTCCTGGAATTTGATAGTAGGAGCAACAGGTAACTCGAGCATAGTTAGCCATAGCGTCCTCCGGTGTTTGTCCGTTTAAAAATCGCTGGAACGGCGAAGTTCTTTCAATATCTTTCCACGTCACAGGGTCTAGCAGATAGTCTAGATCATGACGTGCTCTTGAAGAAATATCCTCCCCTTGCTGCAGCAGCTGTACGTACATCCACAGGACATAGCCCCAAATATTTTCCCACAGCACGAGCGGCGAGCTATTGGTTTCAGCAGCAACCGCTTGAACAATCCTTCGACAATCCTGACAAATCAAACGTTGGATGGTTTCCTTCACATCTTGTTCTGTTTTTACACGTATCCATTTTTCGTTAGAAAGCGACCACTGTGGGGCCCAGCGATCGTTCAAAAACCGATCGATGACTCTAACTTGAGACACATCGCCTGTCCATTTAACGCGATACTTGCTAAGGATAAATAATTGAGCTATAAACAAAAAGGCGACATGCCTCATCAAAATGGAACCCATAACATAAAGCTGTTCGGCTTTTGTCCGTTCTTTCACAAGCAGGAGTAGCTTTGATAAATCTTTTTCTAAAAAAGCTCCTATAGGTACATCATCATGAACAATATGGAACTGTTCAAGCTCCTTCCAAAGTTCGTTTTGTTGTAGCATGATCCACTACTACCTCTACTTTACTAAATCATAAGAAATCATGGCTGGTTTGTTTGTTCTAGGGTCTGTAACAATCGCTGTATCGATATTAAATACTTGTTTAAGAACATCAGTAGTCATTACTTTTTCTGGAGCTCCCTGTTTAACAATCTTTCCATTCCTGAGTGCAACCATGTGATGAGCAAAACGGGCAGCATGATTTAAATCATGAATGACCATAACAATGGTCCGTCCATCTTCTTGATTTAATTTTTCTAGGAGTTGTAAAACCTCTAATTGATGAGCTAAATCTAAATACGTAGTAGGTTCGTCTAAAAGCAATAAATCGGTTTCCTGAGCAATTGCCATCGCAATCCAAGCTCGTTGTCTTTGTCCACCTGATAAAGTATCAACAGCCTGGTCCCGAAGATTGGTTAATCCAGTAACGTCAAGCGCCCAATCAATCATATCGCAATCATGCTTACTGAGTCGGGAAAATCCTGATTGATACGGTGTTCGTCCATATGAAATTAATTCATATACTGTCAGACCACTTGGTGCCTCTGGTGACTGAGGGAGAATGGCCAGCTTTTTAGCCACTTCCTTAGTTGGTGTCTTGTGAATCATTTTCCCATCTAAATAAATAGCTCCAGATAAAGCAGGATGCAGCCGTGCCACGGTTTTTAAAATAGTCGACTTACCACAACCGTTTGGACCAATAATAGCAGTAATTTGATTCGATGGAATGTCTAAATTTAATTGATCCACAATAATTCGATCCTCGTAACCAATGGTTAACTGTTCTGCTGATAGAGTTGTCATAGCGATCCCTTCTTATCACTTTTTCATTAATAAATAAACAAAATATGGAACACTAACAATGGATACGACAAGTCCAGCCGGAATCTCTGTCGGTGACAATATATTTGTTCCTATCGTATCAGCTACTAGTAAAATGATGGATCCTAGAATGGCGGCGATTGGAAGTAAGAAATAATGATTAGGTCCTATTAAACGCCTTGAAATATGTGGGGCTATCAGACCTAAGAAAGCAATTCCACCACCTGCAGCCACTCCAAGACCAGCTAAACATACCGCTAATACAAGTAAAAATAGACGTTCACGATCTGCACGTATTCCAAGACCCGTTGCGACTGAACTTCCTAAATTCAAAATATTAAGTGTATGCGCTTTGTACAAGGAGTATGGAACGAGGATTAGAAACCAGGGCAATAAAGCCCATACAAATTTCCACTGCGTTGCCCATAAATCTCCCGACAACCACACCATTGCTTGCATAAAATCATGAGGTGTCATTCTTAATTGAAGCGCAATCAACATAGCACTTAAACCTGCATTGATTCCGATTCCAACTAAAATAAGGCGAATGGAATGAAATCCGCGTTTCCAAGCAAGAATCATTATTAAACCTGCTGTTAATAAAGCTCCTAAAAAAGAAAAGAGCGGTAAAGCAAAGGTACTAAGCGTACCAAGGCTTCCTGTTGCAGTTTTGAAAAAAGAAATATAAATGACGACAGCTAATCCTGCACCAGCATTAATGCCCAAAATACCAGGGTCAGCTAATTCATTACGTGTTACGCTTTGTAAAATGGTACCCGAAACCGCCATACCTGCACCAACGAGAATAGCTAATACAATGGCCGGTAGACGAATCTCAAATAAGATTAACTGTTGTTGCTCCGTCCCATGCCCCATAATCGTGTAGAACACTTCGTTTGGTGAAATGGTTACGACACCGAGATTCAAACTGACTAAACAAGCTGAAAAAAGAAGCACTAGTAATCCCAACATCGTCCATTTAAACTTTCTTGAAATGCTGTTCATACTAATCTACTTCCTTTACTTCGAACTAAATATAAGAAAAAGGGCACTCCAATTGCTGCTGTGACTACACCAATAGGCGTTTCAAAAGGAGCATTCATCATTCTAGCTCCAACATCTGCTAAAACTAGCAGTAAACTACCCAATACTGCTGAAACTGGGAGCATAAAGCGATAATCGGGTCCAACTAACATTCGGCTAATATGAGGTACAACGAGTCCAACAAAACCAATGGACCCAGCTACAGAAACGGAACTTCCGGTTAATAGTAAAACGGCGGTAACGCTAAGTGCTTTGACTAGATTTAAATGAATCCCCAGTCCTTGCGTGACTTCCTCTCCAAGATTGAGCAACGTTAAAGTACGAGCAATGAAAAATACAATGGGGAGCCCAATACAGCCAACAAAACTAAGAACTTTAACATCGCCCCAGTTTGTATTCGCTAACCCGCCCGCATACCAAAAGCTCATCTCTTTTGACACATCAAAATGCAGTGCTATAGCTGAAGTCAATGAACTTAAAAACATTCCGATCGCTACACCAGCCAGTGCTAATTTAACAGGTGTCGCTCCACCTTTTGAAGTAGCAGCTAAGGTAAATACGAAAAGCACAGATAATCCAGCACCAATCATAGAAGCGGCAGTTGCTCCAAAAGTCGAAACACTCGGAAACAAGGCTAATGTCATAACAAGCGAAAATGCCGCTCCATAAGATACCCCTAAGAGAGACGGTTCAGCGAGTGAATTTTTAGTGATCGCCTGCATAATGGCTCCAGATACTGCTAAATAAGAGCCGATTAATGCAGCTGCCAATGCTCGTGGTAGACGGATTTCTTGGAGAATTTGGTGTGCTTGTTGATCAGAATGATAATCAAATATTGCTTGCCAAACTGTCGTCAGTTTGATCGTTGTCGTTCCATATACGAGAGAAAGACCCATCGCTAACAAGATACCAATCAATCCAAAAAACAAAATGAACCCTGTTTTTACACTACGTCCTTTTACTCCCGAAGCTCGCCTTACTAATTGTGTCACTAGCTAAAACTACCCTTCTTTAGTTATTTAAAAATAGTGAAAATAGTTCTCAATATCAATTAAGTATAAGATGATTCTGTATTTCTTTCAATATATTTCAGCCAATTATCAAATAAATGACAAGTAATTGTTGACGAATGTAATGATAATGATTATCATTGTTAACGGAATAAAAAATTGGGAGGGTTCACATGAGAATTCAAAATACTTATAAAACGATTATCACTGTTTTTATTTGTGCTATTTTGTTGTTAGCAGGCTGTGGAAAGAACAACACGGATAAGGAAACAAAAGAACAGCCAAAAGAAGTAACAGTGACAGATGCAATGGGAAAAGTAACAATTCCTGCAAACCCGAAACGCATTCTTGCTCCATACATGGAGGATTCGCTCGTAGCACTTGGAGTAAAGCCAGTGGCTCAGTGGTCCATTGGAACAACTGTATTAGATTATTTGCAATCTGATTTAAAAGACGTGCCAACAATTGGTTGGGATTTACCATTAGAGCAAACGATTAAAGCAAAGCCTGACTTCATTATTTTTAGTTCAGCAGGTGCTATTCAAAACGGTAACTATGAACAGTACAAAAAAGTAGCCCCAACTTATGTTTTTAAAGATGAAGAGGGATCCGACTGGCGTAAACAATTACAAGTAATGGGTCAATTGTTAGGTAAAGAGAAAGAAGCGAAAAATGCATTAGCTGATTATAACGAAAAAGCTAAACAAGCATCTAAGAAGATTAAAGAAGCAATTGGTGATGAAACAGCAGCCATTATATGGGTAGCTGGTGATCAATTCTACGTATTTGAAAACACACGCTTTGCAGCAAATGTTCTTTATGGTGATTTAGGTGTTGCTCAGCCTCAAATGATTCAAACATTACCTGCAGCTGAAGCAACATGGAAGCCAATGTCACTTGAAGCATTATCTAAACTTGATGCGGATCACATTTTTCTTGTTAGCAAACCTGGTGAAACTGGTTTAGAAACATTAAAAAATAGTTCTGTTTGGAAAGGTATTCCAGCTGTGCAAAAAGACAACGTATATCATATGGAAGATCCAAGCCATTGGACAATTAACGGTGTAATGGCTAATTCATTAACAATGGATAAAATTGTAGATTCTTTAACGAAATAAATATACTTTCTCCACAACCTAGTAGGGACTGGCATGAATGTCAGTCCTATTTTTTTGTTTAAGCAATGATTGCATTTTGTTTAGTAAATAGATAAAGAAAAACGATGCAAAAATGAACTGCACCCCAATTGTTAGACACACAACTAACAATTGGGGTGCAGTTCATAATAGGTATGGATATTAAATACCTTAAGCTTAATTTGTTGGTATTTTATTAAATGACTCCGTGTGTGATCATTGCATCAGCCACTTTAATAAATCCTGCGATATTGGCACCTACTACCAGGTTTCCTGGATAGCCGTATTCCTCAGCAGCTTTAACACTGTTTCGATAAATGTTTGTCATGATTTCGTGTAATTTAGCATCCACTTCTTCAAATGTCCAGGATAGTCTCATACTGTTTTGTGCCATTTCTAAGGCAGACACTGCTACACCACCTGCATTGGCTGCTTTTGCTGGACCGAAGAGAATGTTGTTGTTTAGAAATACATCAATTGCTTCCAATGTGGATGGCATGTTTGCACCTTCACCGATTGCTTTTACTCCGTTAGCAACTAATAGCCTTGCGGATGCCTCATTGATTTCATTCTGGGTGGCGCATGGCAGAGCGATATCACAAGGGATGGACCAGATTCCTGTACAACCTTCATGGTATTCTGCGTGTGGATGTTCCTTTACATATTCTTGTATTCTTTTTCTTTCAACTTCTTTTAGTCTCTTAACTGTTTCAAGGTTAATGCCATTTTTGTCATAAACATAGCCATTCGAATCGCTGCAAGCGACAACCGTTGCACCTAATTGGGTGGCTTTTTCTATAGCGTAGATGGAAACATTACCAGAGCCGGACACAACAACCGTGCTTCCTTCAAAGCTTAGTCCATGGTCTTTCAACATTTCCTCAACAAAGTAGACTGTACCATATCCTGTGGCCTCTGTTCTGGCCAAACTTCCGCCATAATCAAGGCCTTTTCCTGTTAATACTCCTGCTTCATAGCCTCCACGAATTCTTTTATATTGTCCGAACAAGAAGCCGATTTCTCTTGCACCAACTCCAATATCACCAGCTGGAACGTCCATATCAGGGCCTATGTATTTGTAGAGTTCTGTCATAAAGCTTTGCGTGAATCTCATGATTTCCCCGTCAGATTTTCCTTTCGGATCAAAATCGGATCCGCCTTTGCCTCCTCCTATTGGTTGACCGGTTAGGGAATTTTTAAAGATTTGCTCAAAGCCTAAAAACTTAATAATGCTGGCGTTAACCGAAGGGTGGAATCTTAAGCCGCCTTTATAAGGTCCAATCGCACTGTTAAACTGTACACGAAATCCTCGGTTTACTCTTACTTTTCCTTGATCATCGACCCAAGGAACACGAAAGGTGATCATTCTTTCCGGCTCTGAAATTCTTTCCAGGATGTTGCTTTCCATGTATTTAGGATACTTTGCAAATACTGGAATAAGAGAATCAAAAATTTCTTTAACGGCCTGGTGAAACTCACTTTCGTTAGGATTACGTTTTATTACCGCTTCATACACCTCATTTACGTAATCTCTTGCGACTTGCATGGCATCTTTTTTTACTGTCTGTAAAGTAGTCATTTCTCTCCCATTCTCCCCTTTTTTTGATTAGTGATATGTATTGAATGATTGGATATTAATTAGAATTTTGTAAGATCCTAATTAAATTTGAAAATAACGTGTATTATTTACCATGTTGTATATTATAATATAAAAATTAATTAAAAAAATATGAAAATTTAAAAAACCTTTGTGGTGAAGTGAGTGTAAAGATGGTAAAAACATAGAGAAAATATAAAGAGATGAATGATAAAAGTAGAGTACATATGATCATAAAGATCGAGGAAATTTATAAGAAAGGCTGTCTCAATGTAGGTCATGAGACAGCCTATTCTAATTCTTTCTGCCTTCTTTTAATAATTGACCGAATTATACATTCAAGAACTTCACACACACCGGTTCAGGAATTGTGACATCAGATTGCAGGAGTGTGAGTTTTCCTGTAGAGCGATCTCTAGAATATAATACAAGGTTGTGGGATTTTTCATTGGAAGCGACAAGAAATGCTTCAGATGGATCCAATACAAAATCACGAGGCCAATTTCCTTCTGTTGAAGTATGCTCCACAAAGGTTAATGTGCCTGTTTTTTCGTCGACGCTGTAAAGGGCAATCGTATTATGGCCACGGTTTGCTGCGTATACAAATCGACCATCAGAGGAAACATGAATGGCACTGCATTGATTATTTTCTGTAAAATCTGCTGGAATGGTCGAAACGTATTGAAGCTCTTTGAAGCTGCCGTTTACAGGGTTATATTCAACCGTAATGATTTCAGAACTAAGCTCAGTAATAATATAGGCAAGTTTTCCATTCGGATGAAACGCAATATGGCGCGGTCCGCTTCCAGGTTTGACTGAAAGGCTCGCAGCCTTCGAAAGAATCCCATCCTGTAACGTGTATGTAATGACCTGATCAATACCTAAATCAACTGCCACAACATACTTTTCGTCAGGTGTGAATCCTGCGTAATGAGCATGCGGCTTTTCTTGTCGCTCTTTGTTTGGACCTGTGCCTTCATGCTGAACGATAGAAGATGCAGGGTTAACACGACCATTTTCTGTATTTACAAGATAAAATTCAACCGTTCCTTTATGATAATTGGCAGAGAGGATGTTTTTATGATCCTTGCTTATGCTCACATGGCAAGGAGATGCCCCGGGCAATAATTCTCGGTTTAGTTCATGTAGTTCTCCCGTTTCTTCATCAATAGAAAAGCTGGCTACTCCGCCTAAATCGTTTTCTTTGACGACAGAGTATAAAAATTGATTGTCAGAACTTATGGCTAAATATGTAGGGTTCTCTAGTTCAGCCGCTAGCTTGACTTCAGTAATGATTGCAGATTCTGTATCGAGCGTAAAAGAATAAATCCCTTTACTGTTTTCCTTCGTATATGTACCAACATAGCCCCTAAATTTTTTGTTTGTTGTCAACATAATCACTCCTATACGATTGGTTCCTCCATTTCTAAGTTAGGGAGGACGATCTTTTCAATAATGCCGAAATCATCTTATATCCACTAGCATAGCCTGTATATCATGACCGAATCCAAAATCTATTATACTAGATTCTTCACCTTTAATCGCCTTAACAAGATGATCAATGAGAGAATCGGAGAAGACTGAATCGATTTATCTTAAGCTCAAGGCGCTGTAGATTACCTATGTAGTGTACCTTTATATGATGAATTGGATCCATGTAGGTGTTACAAGAAAAAATGTACGGATCTTCGTCACAAAACCACTTCCTCTTTTGTCATATTAGTAAAAGGATCTAAAGGAGTGGGATCATGAATAAACATGTAAATAAGTGTTGGGATGTCGTCATTATCGGGGGAGGTCTTAGTGGGCTTGTTGCCGCCAATGATCTTGGTGAGCAAAATCTCAAAGTACTGGTTATTGAAAAGGGGAAAACGCTTGGTGGTCTTGCAAGAACAGATGTAACAAGTGCGAATCCAAACTGGTCAAAAAAAGAGTTGACGGATTTGTTATATATGCATTTGAAATTGACAACGGATGAAGTTGTTGCAAGGATTCATAAGGATTGGGATGCAGATATTCGTGCTTTTGATGTCGGTGAAAACCATATCATTAAAATGGCGGATGCACTTACCGCCGGAATTGTGAAGCAATTTCCTAAGAAATTTGAATAATTGATGAGAAGGGGGCTGTTCAATAAGTTGAATTTTCGGCTTTTGGATGCCCCTTTTTATGTTCAAGAATATTGATATATTACCATTCTTGATTTTCAATTTTTAATAAAGTTGCCCTATTCAGACGGCCTCTGTTTAGATTTACATAAATTGTTTCACTGAACGCGAGGGTGAAAGATTTTAGTTTCTTCGGGTGCATTTTCTTTGACTGTTAGTTCAGTAGGCGGAATTTTATAAATGACAGTTTTGCTACCTAGTGAAGACTGTATTTTTCTACATGACTTTTTGCAAGAGGAGTATCATAGTATCCTGCACATATTTATTGACCATTTCCTGCATAACAGAGGTGGCTTCATCAAGGTTGGTTACAGTTTATATTCCCCCCTAATTCGGACTATCATAGTCGATTACCTGCTGGCCCTGTCCGAATAACCTTCACATTCGGCCTATCATAGTCGATTACCTGCTGGTCCTGTCCAAATAGCCTCTTATTTGTCTTGGTGGAAATATCTATAATATGTACAATTACTAGTTGAATTACCACTATAAATCATTCCAAATTGACATACTGTCTATTAATAATTTCTATACTGTAAATTCATATGTGAAAGG
Source organism: Peribacillus tepidiphilus (assembly GCF_009466385.1). Lineage (GTDB taxonomy): Bacteria > Bacillota > Bacilli > Bacillales > DSM-1321 > Bacillus_BN > Bacillus_BN tepidiphilus. The sequence goes on from NZ_WIAQ01000010.1 coordinate 18,388, forward strand.
TTCGTAAAAGTGTAGGAAATCTTGCTACATCTTTAAAGAAACAAACGATATTTCCTCTCTATTTTTCTAAACGCCATGACGCTCATATAAGCAGTATCTGTATTAGCAGGAACAGGGTCAACCAAAGTTCTGAGTTCCTCGCTGACTGTAAAACAAACGTTGGTATTTTCTTAGGATGAGATTCTAATTTAACAAAAAGATTTTTTTTGGAAGTGAAAGGATTATTTATAAGTACATCGTATTAGTAAGGTACTATAATATCGAAGGATGTGAACATGTTGATCCAACACTTTCGGGTAGCAAGACACTCAAACGATTTGGAAAGAATAAGAGAATTTTATGTAGGGCTTTTGGAGCTAAAGGAAATCGGTTCGTTTAAAGATCATGAGGACTATAATGGCGTCATGCTTGGACATGAGAATCATAGCTGGCATCTGGAATTTACGACGTCTCCTAAACCGCCAAATCGAGTCTCTGATCCAGATGATTTGTTGGTGTTTTACTATGAAGAAGAGACATTTTATAATCGTGCGGTTAAAAGGTTGATGGATGCTGGCATTGAAGTGGTAAAAGCGGAAAATCCATATTGGGATCGGGTAGGGAAAACCTTCTTAGACCCGGACGGAAATCGGATTGTTTTGTGTAACAAGAGATGGAATTAAATCTGTAAGAATATCAAGCAAAACTGGAGAAAATTTGTTCAGTTGTTTTTATATCCTTTATTCTCATAGTACGGAGTGAAAACTCGCTCTTAAAGATGATGGTTTCTGATGTAGGCAAGAAGAAAGAGTGGAATTTTTTCTATGACCCCTTTAAAAAAGGAATTTTCTGATTATTATTGAATAAATAATGAAAACGGTTACTCTATAGAGTTTTACGGTGTAGACCAATGAATAGAGTGAAAAAGGGGTTGAATGAATGGGATTATTTCAATTGAAGGAGGAAGAGTATCCGTTTAGCGAAGAGGATTTCGGTCATACGGAGCTAAGGCCTAACTACCGGATTGATTTACGGAACCCGACGAACGATGATCTGGACAAATTTATTAATGCAAACCTTGTTTCGGATTGGTCGCAGCTTACTTGGAAGGACGTCGGGAAGCCATATGAGGTGAAGTCTGTTGCCAAATCTAAGAAAGAATATGAGAAGGAATTTGGGAACATGTCCGTCAAAACTTCTTGGGAGTTCTTCAATCGTTCATTTCATGAATGGTTTGTGAAGGATGTGCCTTCAGAAATGGAGAAAAATAAAGCCGACTTGAAAAAGTATTTGTCACGTTTTCAGCTCCGTGATGTAAAGCTTGCGCTAGGAGAAACGATGCGGCTATCCTTGTGGAATTATGCTCATCGAATAGAAGACGGGATTTGGGATCCTCGTGGAAAACGAGCTCTATTCGAAGGGCTTGATGTGCAAAAGCCACGCATTTTATTTCTAGGAGCAGCCGAAGGGTATGAGGCAATGCAGCTACAGGCGATGTATCCAGGTGGAGAGGTAGTGCTAGTCGATTATGATGAATTTTGTAAGACGGATCGCTTCGGGCATTTCCCTGAAACGTACCCATTCTTAGGAAGCAACCCTGCAACCGGTCAACCAAAGGTTTGGTATAAAAATCAAATGAACATCGAATATGTAGTTGAGGATATTCGGAAACTGCCGTTCGGAAAAGAATTCGATATCGTCATTAGCGTTGGACTTCTTGAACACTTCCCTGATGACTATAAACATGAAGTCATGGAATGGCACCGCAAATTTTTGAAGCCTGGTGGGTATGTGATCATGACGACGCCAAGACATCAGGTAAAATCTCGTCTGTTTTACATGATTATGGCTGATGTCATGAATCATACGTATCGCGAGTTGATGGACATTCGGCAGATGGGACTTTACGTATATGAAGGCGGATTTAATATTTTACGTCATGGTTTTATCAAGGTGCACAACGGGATTGTTGCACAGCTGAGGTAGCTAGTAGGAATTAGACAAACAAATTTTTGACTTTAAACTGAGAGAGGGTAGGATCCTCTCTTTATTCATGAATATTGTGTGTTTCGGTTGAGGAATAAGAAAAAGGTGATATTATGCTATTAGATGTATCCATTGCAATTGTTTCTAGTTTTTATAATAAAGGCTCTTTTCGTAAAGGTTGTTGCTTTCTTGACCATACTTATAAAGGCTGACATAATGCGGTCAGGAGGCGTTCAAGTATGTGGTTAGATGTTTATGAACATTTCAGCGAATTAACCGAATCCGAGCAATTAGCGTTGTTCAATGCAATGAAGCAAGACCTATTTCCAGATGACCCAAGCAAGATTACGAAGCTATTGAAAGATATTCGTGAAGCTCGTTTTGCATCTGGAATGGGTTGTGTTCATTGTGGAAGCACTTCTGTTAAGCGGAACGGCAAAATATAAAACACGCCAACGCTATCTATGTAAGGATTGTGGTAAGACCTTTAACGATATGACAAACAAGCCATTTTCAGGCTCTCGTTATCCTGAAAGATGGGTTAAGTACATTGAATTAATGGTAGAAGGTTATACTTTGCCTAAAATTGCTGAACGCCTTACATTGCGTTTTTCGGCTATGTTATTATACGATACCCCGTACCCTACACATCTCCACTGCATTTTATTGGAGACATAAAATATTGAACGCATTAGGTAGTCGAAGTTCGCTTTAATTAAGGGGTTAAAACACGAAGCGGTTAATGTTAGTAAAGAAGGGTATGTCAAAAAAGGCATATTCCACGTTCAACACGTCAATAACTTTCATAAACGCTTGGAAGATTGGGTGGTTAGGTTTCAAGGTGTGGCTACTAAATATCTTGATAACTACCTTTATTGGTTCCGTTGGCTTGAATTAGGGAAGAATATAGCATTTGAAAAACGAGTAGAACAACTGCTTATTTCAGCGTGCCGAAAATCGAATAAAAATACAGTTGAAGCTCTACGAAAAACTGCATAATAAAAGCCCCTAAAAAGAGTCCTTATTAATATAGTAAATTCACTGTAACCAATCCTATGATGCTAATACTGTACAACGACCACGCAATGATTTTGTTATTTTTGGATACCTCCTTGTTCTTAAATACTTTGATAAATTTGTATGACATAAATAAAAACGCAAATATAGATAATAAGAAAATTTGGCTCATTTTTTATAGACCTCCATTTAATGGCAAATTTTTGATTTATTTCTATATTAACAAAAATTTCAAATACATCAATATTTAATAGCAACAAAGTTTACGAAAACAACCTTAATAAAAGATTGTTTAAGATCCATGGACTAATAAGCTGATGAGTAAAGTCCAAGAAAGGAACCATATATGACGATCCCAATTTTAGAAACAAAGTGATTAAAATTGGTAGAGATAAAAAAAGAGCATGCAAAAAGGATTTATGAAATCCTGTCTTTAGAAGAGGTCACAAGACAGTATGGCATGGACTCTGTGAAAAACTTAGAGGATGCTTATGAGTTAGTGGACTTGTTTAACTCTAACTTTGTAGAAAAGCGAGGAATGCGTTGGGGCATTGTCATAAAAGAATCCGATCTGTTCATAGGCACAATCGGTTTAAATGCGTTGCAAACGAGACATAAGAGAGCTGAGATTGGCTATGAAATTCACCCGGATTATTGGCGTAAAGGGTTTGCTTCAGAAGCGGTGAAAGAAGTTTTAAGGTATGGATTTGAAGAGCTGGATCTGTATCGGATCGGAGCCGTGACGTTTTTGAACAATGAGGCCTCTTCTAACTTATTGTTGAAGCTGGGATTTCAAAAAGAAGGATTGCTAAGGGGCTATATCCATCAAGGAAATGCCTCTCATGATACGTTTGTGTTTTCGATGATTAAACAAGATTGGCTGAAAATGCAACAGATTTGAGAGAGCATCTGGTGATAGAGGGATTAGTGTAAAAGGTAAACTAAGACACATCAAAATAAAACCGTTTAAGTGGATTTATTGGCCATTAAACAAAAATATCGGTCGTCGTAAGGAATATATCGGTCATCAGAAGCAAAATATCGGTCGTCGTAAGGAATATATCGGTCATCAGCACCAAAATATCGGCCGTCAACTGGATTATATCGGCCGTCAACATTAAAATATCGGTCATCAAGCGGATCTATCGGTCGTTCCGATTAGGCGGTTGCCTTTACAGCTTAGAAAGGAGTTATTATGGTAAAGATATCGGTTCATTTGGCATTGCTTATTGAGAGTGTGCGAGCTAATGGCATCGATCAAGAAGAGATGCTTCATCTATTAGAGAAGCGTGATTATTCACGTTTCCAAGAGGTTTTGGAAGGTTTATCAGACTGGGAAGAGCTAGGTGAGTTTTATCATAATGACCCAAGCACATGTAAACGTGCCATTCTTGAAGGCTATCAAGTGAAGTTTTTAACCAAAGGCGGTTTAAAATCGTTTTTGAAAGTGAAATATCATCTTGAGGCCGGCAAAGATTTTGAGGAAGCCGAAAGTGCTTTGCATGGTATTCATCTGTCGAGTACTGACATGGAGACTCTTCGTTCAGCCCTCTCCATCAACTGGACCATTGTAGAAGTAGACTTTGATGAGGAGAAGGCTGTACATGTCATTCGTATAGAGCAAACCTATAAAAATTAAGGGGTTTGACCTTGGGGTCAGACCCCTTTATGCGCCCAAACAGAAACGCTTCTTCCATTAACAGGGAAAGTGGCGAATCCATTCTCTTCGATGAGAATACGTTCCGGTCGGTTATTCGTTAAATCGATCCATACTTCTCCTCTTCGATGTTCTCCGACAAACATGCGCTTTTCTCCATGATCACCATTAGATAGAACGACTGCACACCCGGAATCGGGAAATTCCCCAGTGCCGTGTCTTACCCAGCCAATGATATTAGGATGGTCAAAATAATCCCTTTGATCCCCATAAGCCTTGTGAAAGCGAGCATATAAAAGGGGATCGATTTTATTTTGGATGGAAGGTATGGGTTCGGGTCCTCCTATACCGAAGTAATCTCCATAAAAAACACACGGATATCCATCCTTGCGAAGCAATATCAAGGCATAAGCAATCGGTTTAAACCAATCCTCCACCCAAGATTCAAGGGCTTCGTTAGGCTGTGAATCATGATTATCTACGAACGTTACGGCATGAAGAGGATGAGCTTGTACAATAGTTTGATCAAAAATGGTTCGTAAATCGAATTGTCGACCAGCTTTTGACGCTGAATAGAAATGAAAATGAAGCTGCACATCAAAAATATCGATTTGATAGTCGGTTTGACTGAGAAATTCCTGGCATACGGTAAGGTCCGATTTCCAAAACTCACCGACAAGATAGAAATTCTCTCCGCAATGCTTTAGCATTTCTTTTGTAAACTCATGGATGAAATCATAGTGAATGTGTTTAATGGCATCTAGACGAAACCCGTTGCACTGTAATGTATCAGCCAGCCATTTTCCCCAACGAATCATTTCTTTTCGGACATCGGGATGATTGTAATCAATATTGGCAAACATTAAATAATCATAGTTTCCAAACTCATGATCAACGTTTTTGTTCCAATCTTTATAATCTCCTAGTATGCGAAATACTCCAGTTCGTCCACTTTTTGCATCGTAATCCGTACCGTTGAAATGTTCAAAGCTCCATGTGAAATGGGAGTAGCGATTGCCTCTTCCTGGGAACGTAAACTTTGTCCATCCTTCAATAGTAAAGGGTTCTGAAATTTCTTCAGTTCGATCAAGCGGATTGACTTCAATCACAGAAAAAAGCTCCGTTTCATCCGCACCTGCCTTATGATTCATCACAACATCGACATATACACCTATTCCTAGCTCCCGACAAGCCTGTAAGGCCTCCAAGAGCTCTTCTTTTGTTCCATACTTCGTTCTTACAGTCCCTTTTTGATCAAATTCACCAAGATCATACAAATCATAGGCACCATATCCGTTATCGTCTTTTGATAATCCCTTTGTAACAGGTGGAATCCATACGCTGTCTATATATTTTTCTTTAAGAATAGGTGCAAGCTGCTTCAGGCGGTTCCAATGAGTACCGTCCGGTTCAACATGCCACTCAAAAAATTGCATCATGGTGTGATTGCGCTCCATTTCAATACCTCCCACCTTCACTATTTTTTCCTCTAGAAGCCAAATAAACACGTCTGCAATCTTAAGAAAGTCTTAAGATTTATACTCACTGATTATTAAGATTTTCTGACTACAATGATATCAGAAAATACAGAAATGATATAATTTGGAAAGGAGAGTGAGAGAAATATGAATGAATTTAATGTGCTGGTTGTTGATGATGAAAAAGAAATCCGTGATGGAATTGAAATATATTTGAAAAATGAAGGCATTAAAGTCATTAAAGCTGCGGATGGAATTGAAGCAATCGAAAAACTAAATGAGCACACGATTCATCTCATTATTTTAGATGTCATGATGCCGCGGATGGACGGAATCTCGACGACTTTTAAAATTCGTGAGCAGAAGAATATCCCGATTATCATTTTAAGTGCCAAGAGTGAAGACACCGATAAAATCCTTGGGCTGCAGGTTGGGGCTGATGATTATGTAACGAAACCGTTTAACCCGCTTGAGCTTATTGCCCGGGTAAAATCACAGCTGCGAAGATATGTCAAGCTTGGTACATATGAGGGGAAAAAGCAGGTAATTGATCTAAATGGCTTGACGTTGGATCAAGAGGCGAAAGAGGTCAAAATACATGGCGACCCTGTGAAGTTAACACCGATTGAATATCGGATTGTCGAACTTTTGATGACGAACGCAGGACGGGTTTTTTCCATTAATGACATTTATGAGCGGGTGTGGAAGGAACCTAGCTATAACGCTGAAAACACAGTTGCGGTGCATATACGGAAAATTCGTGAAAAAATTGAAATTGACCCAAAAAATCCAAGATATTTGAAAGTGGTGTGGGGAATTGGATATAAAATGGAAAAATAATAGGATGATTGCTGTTTGGTTTGTATTATTCATATTCGGATTAAGCAGTGTGTTTTTCATTTTGACTAACAATGAATACATGAGAAAAGATTACTTTCATTCGATGCAATTTGAGGATGAACTTAGGGTTTTTACAGAGCTATTAACTATGTTTGAACTGCTAGACGAGACGAAAGCTGAGCTGAAAAATAACATAACTGTGACAAGGGAAGAGATAGACGAGCACCGTTTTCGTTATGGAACTTTGTCTGAACAGATTGCAAACATTAAAGCTCAATATGAGGGAAAAATTGCAGATGCTTTAGCCGCTAACAGCAAGGAAGTTGCAGAGGTGTATCAGAAGGAAAGAGACGAGAAAATCCAAGATATTACCAAAAACTTTAAAAGCGATGAGCACGTAAAAGCGAAAATTGTAAAAGAAAAAGAACAGCAAATAGAAGACTATTTCAATGAAATAGAGAGACAGCGTCCGGAATTTTTAGAGAAGAAACAAACATTTAAATATTATTTGCAGGAGAGGGACTCAGGAAAGATTTACACAAATCTTAACATATCTTCAAATGAATCTGTGAAGGACTATATGAATGATCAAGACATGCTGTTTATCAGGAGCTACCCTGATTCTTCTTCATCTTATTTAACAGTCCAGCTTCCATACATTGGATATGCTGATTTGAATCAGTTAATTTCAAGCAAAGAATTTGAAGGATATATTGCTATACCAAAAAGTGCACCAAAGACGAGCTATGTTTTACAAAATTATGAAAACTATCAAAAAGCGCGAATGGTCGTTATTGGGTTTTCCATTGCTGGAATCATTGCATTGCTGATTTGCTGGTTTTCTTATAAAAAAGTGCGTTTCCGAGAAGGGATTTCAAAATGGAAAGTTAAAGATTACTATAACAAGGTGCCGGTGGATGTTAGATCTGTTATCCTTGTATTTAGTTTCCTTTCCTACCAATTCAGCATGAGCATCGATTCGTTTTTCTTAACGAATGATTTATATTACTTTGTTCAGAATTATATCTGGAAATTATGTTTTTCAGGCATTTTTTTAGCCCTGACGGCTATACAACTCTTTTTTCTCGCCCCTGTATATAGGGATGGAGAAATACTAAAGGATGAATGGAATAAAAGCTTCATTGTAAAAGTTGCGAGATTGGTCAAACAAGCCTTTCTATATCGAAGCGTTGGGACGCAGATGCTTCTATTGTTAGGAATCGTATATGCTGCGGGTTTTGGATTAGGTATTGTGTTTGTAGAACCTCGCATGATTATTGTATATCTACCCCTGTTTATCATCTTTTTTATTCCAATATTATTAATATTGTTAAAAACCACGGCTTATTTAAATAGAATTTTGAAGCATACGAATGAACTAGCCCGTGGGAATTATGAACCGGATCTTCCGGTAAAAGGAAAGTCTGTTCTTGCAACACTTGCGGCAAATATTAATACATTGAAGCATGGCGTAAAGACTTTACAGCGAGAGCAGGCGAAAAGCGAGCGATTAAAAACAGAATTAATCACGAATGTGAGCCATGATTTGCGTACGCCATTAACGTCGATCATCACGTATAGTGAGCTATTGAAGAGCCCAGATTTAACGGAAGAAGACCGCAAGGCTTACGTGGAGATCATTGACCGTAAATCAAAACGCCTGAAAGTGTTGATCGATGATTTATTTGAAGCTTCAAAAATGGTAAGTGGCAATATTGAGCTGGTAAAAGAAAAGGTGGATATTGTTCAGCTTCTTCAGCAGGCATTGGCTGAACACGATGAGAGCATCCAAAAATCCACGCTACATTTCCGAGTCAGCAACCTGGATCAGCCTGTATATGCCTACGTAGACGGACAAAAGCTATGGCGGGTTTTCGATAATTTGATTGGCAATATTCTAAAGTATGCATTAGAGAATACTAGAGTGTATATTTCGTTGAAAACAGAGCCTCATCGAGCCATTATTACATTTAAGAACGTGACTAAATTCGAGCTGGGGGATAATGTGGATGAACTCTTTGAGCGCTTTAAACGAGGAGATACGTCAAGGCATACCGACGGCTCGGGACTGGGTCTTGCGATTGCCAAATCCATTGTCGACCTCCATGAGGGCAATATGGAAATAGATGTCGATGGCGATTTATTTAAGGTGACAGTTGAGTTAGCCCGGATCAATCAGTAAATGTAGTACACGGTTTGGTTTCTTTTATGAAGCTAAACCGTGTACTTTTTTTAGAAATGGTATAAGCCCACCCTATTAAAAAATAAATGAGAGCCGGCTTGAGCCGGACTCTCATGAATGAATCAGGCAGCATGCAAACGCTACAGCGCCTAGCCATGATGGCAGATATATTACTACTGAAGGCCGGAATTTTGTTCCTAACGACCGATATATTGGTGCTGATGACCGATATATCGAAATGACGACCGATATATTGGTGCTGATGACCGATATATCGAAATGACGACCGATATATTGGTGCCGATGACCGATATATCGAAATGACGACCGATATATTGGTGCCGATGACCGATATATCGAAATAGAGCGAATTAAGGGATTCTCGTCCTGTATGTCATTTCCAATTTGTAAACATTACAATGCTCAGAGGATTTCTGTAAAATAATGTGATAGACAAATAGATGGGGGTAACGTACCTAATGGATACGATTCATTTTCAAGATAAAGTTTCATTTATTTGGGCGAATGCCGATTTACTTAGAGGTGATTACAAGCAGTCTGAGTATGGAAAGGTGATTCTCCCTTTAACGGTGATCCGAAGAATTGATGCCGTTTTGAAGCCGACAAAGGATGCTGTATTAAAACAGCTTGAAGAGCTAAAAGAGATGGGCTTAACCGTAGAGGATGGCAACTTTCTTCTTCAGCAGGCGGCACAGCAGCAATTTTACAACACATCTCGCTTTACGTTTGAATCGCTGTTAGATGATCCGGCGAATATTGAAGATAATTTTAGGGATTATTTATACAGCTTTTCAAGGAGTGTAAGGGATATTATCGAGCATTTTGACTTTGATAAGCAAATCAGCCGTTTAGCCAAGTCCAATCTGCTTTATTTGCTTGTGCAAAATTTCTCGACATTTGATTTACACCCTGACACGGTTTCTAATATTGAAATGGGCTATATTTTTGAAGAGCTGATCCGCCGATTCTCTGAACAATCCAATGAAACGGCAGGGGAGCATTTTACCCCGCGAGAGGTCATTAAGCTCATGGTCAACTTATTATTCATAAATGGTACAGATGAGCTCACTAAGCCGGGCGTCATTCGTTCAATATATGACCCGGCGTGTGGAACGGGCGGCATGCTTTCTGTGGCGGATGAATATATCCAAGACCTTAATCCCCAAGCACAACTTTTAACGTTCGGGCAGGAGTTAAATCCGGAGTCTTACGCGATTTGTAAGTCAGATATGCTATTGAAGGGCGATGATCCTGAAAATATTAAGCTAGGAAACTCTTTTTCCGAGGATCAGCTCGCTCATGAAAAATTTGATTATATGCTTTCTAACCCTCCTTTTGGGGTGGAGTGGAAAAAGGTACAGGATACGATTAGACAAGAGCATGAAACGCTTGGATATGAAGGACGCTTTGGAGCGGGTCTTCCACGTGTATCAGACGGATCACTTCTTTTCTTACAGCACATGATATCCAAAATGAAGCCTGCTAGTGAAGGTGGCTCCCGTATTGCGATTGTCTTTAACGGTTCTCCTCTGTTTGCAGGAGGAGCGGGAAGTGGTGAATCGGAAATCCGCCGCTGGATCATCGAAAACGACTGGCTGGAAGGGATTATAGCGCTTCCGGATCAATTGTTCTACAATACCGGCATTTCGACATACATTTGGATCGTGACAAACAATAAAGAGCCTAGACGTAAAGGTAAGGTCCAGCTCGTTCAGGCCACTCATTTCTTTCAAAAAATGAGAAAATCACTCGGTCAGAAACGAAAAGAGCTATCAGATTCTCAAATTCACGAAATCACAACTTTATATGGCAAGTTTGAAGAAGGAGAATTCGTGAAAATCTTCGACAATGAGGATTTTGGCTATAGAAGGATTACAGTGGAAAGACCTCTTCGCCTTAAAGTAGTTGTCACAAGAGAAAAATTCTCTACACTTGAAGAACAAACGGCTTTTGCTAATTTAGCCAAATCTAAGAAAAAAGGGGAGGCCGCTCTTTTGGAGGTACAGGCTGGAAAGGAGCAGCAAAAGCTTATTAAAGATGTACTGTCGTCTTTTGAGGGCCAGGTTTATATGAATCGGGACAAGTTTATCCATGACTTGAAAAATGAAGCAAAAGCACGAGATGTGAAGCTGAGCGCGGGTTTAATTAAAGCAATCGTTGCGGTATTCGGTGAGTATGATGAAAAGGCGGAGCCGGCAAAGGATTCTAAAGGAGCTTTTGAGCCAAATCCGGAACTTCGAGATTTTGAAAATGTGCCGCTAAAGGAAGATGTAAACGAGTTTTTTGAGAGGGAAGTCAAGCAGTTCGTTGAAGATGCGTGGATTGATCATGAGAAGACGGTAATAGGCTACGAAATTCCATTTTCCCGTCATTTTTATAAGTTCACTCATTTAAGGACAGCTGCTGAAGTTGAACGAGAGCTAGAAATCTTAGAAGAACAATCTCGTAGTTTGATGAAAGGGTTGTTTAGCAGACATGAATAATAACTATCCTTGGCTCCGTGGCTTAAGAAAAGACTGGAATGTTACGAGAGGTAAATTTCTATTTAGACATCAAAAAAGAATTGCCGGTGAACTTCACGAACAATATAAACGATTAGCTTTAACCCTTGATGGGGTTGTCGAGCGCTCAAAAGTAGATGCAGATGGGCTCCAGCCAGCCGACTATTCTACGTATCAAATTTTTGAAAAAGGTAATCTGGTCTTTAAATTAATCGATTTAGAAAATAAAAAGACAAGCCGGGTTGGGCTAGCACCAAGTGATGGCATCATGAGCCCGGCTTACATCCGGCTTGAAAAAACGAGTGAAAGCATTCTTGAGGAATTTGCTCATTATTATTATCTATCCCTTTATTATCAAGATGTGTACCGAGATATTGGGCAAGGTGTAAGAAGCTCTCTAGGTGCTGCAGATTTACTAGATTTGCCTGTACCGACTCCTGCTCTTCATGAACAAAAGAAAATCGTAGAATTCCTGGATAAGAAGCTTGAGAAAATAAAGCGACTAAAAGGAACCATGAAGCAAAAACTGGAGAGACTCTCCGAATACCAGTTTGCCCTCATATATGAGGCGGTGACGAAGGGTTTAAATCCGGCAGCAGATATGAAAGAATCCGGGGAAGCTTTAATTGGAAAAGTTCCGAAGCATTGGAAGCTGATTTCTCTTAAGCTTACTGCTCAATTCGCAAGCGGAAGCGGCTTTCCGGAAGCTTTACAGGGAAAAACGGAAGGGGATTTCCCGTTTTTAAAGGTGAGCGATTTAAATATTCCGGATCTAACCGTAGAACGTGCAAATAACTATGTTACAAGAAGTGAAGCGGCAGAGCACAGATTCACGATTGTTCCGGCAGGCAGTATTGTGATGCCGAAAATTGGAGAAGCCATGCGCAAAAATACGCGCAAGATGCTTGCTAGACCTTCCATTATTGATAACAATATGATGGCTATTATCCCAAGAGATACGATTGACCGTGAGTTTTTATTTTTCTGGACCATGGTGTTGAAAACGGATTTTTACATTAACCCAGGTACGGTCCCTTCTCTGAACGTATTCGAATACAAAAATCAAAAAATCACGCTGCCGCCGCTTGATGAGCAAAAGAAAATCGCCAGCTATCTTAAAGAAAAGCTGAATTATATAAAAGAGCTTACTGAAACCATTCAAAAGGAGCTTACAGAGCTTGACGAATATCGTGCTTCTCTGGTGACAGATGCGGTAATTGGAAAAATCGAAATCGGAGAAAAAATGATGAAGGGGTGAGAGATTTGGCGATCGATCAATCGGAAAAAGCTCTCGAGACGGCCATTGAAAGAGATTTACTAGAATTAGGCTATGTGAAAGGGTTCGGTTACAACCGGGAAACATGTCTCGACCATGAAACGGTGCTATCTTTCATAAAAGAAACGCAAGCTGCTACATGGAAGAAGCTTGAAAAGCACTTTAAATCAGAGACAGGAAGCCAAATCATCGCAAGACTTTCCAAGGAATTAGAGCTCAGAGGAACGCTTGACGTTTTGCGGAAAGGAATGGATTTGTTTGGTCAGCAAATCAAGCTTGCCTATTTCAAACCGGAGCACACTTTATCCAAGCAGGCGATCGAACGCTATAAAGCAAATCGGCTAACTGTCACGAGACAGGTTTTTTATTCGGTTCATCATAACAATTCTCTTGATATGGTACTAGGCGTTAACGGAATTCCGGTTGTTACGATGGAACTGAAAAACCAACCGACCGGACAAAACGTTCGTCATGCTATACGCCAGTATAAAAAGGATCGGGATCCAAGAGAGCTCATGTTTAAGTTTAGAAAGCACCCGATTCTTATCCATAAAAAAAGCTGATTTGTATATGCATCCACATACAAATCAGCTTTTTTACTTATAGTTTAAACGAACTTTTTAAAGAAACAATTCGGTTGAAGACAAGTTTGTCCTTTGTTGTTAACTTAGGATCGACATTAAAGTATCCGTGACGGAAAAATTGGAATTTGTCATGAGGCTTCGCATCCTTCATATTTGGTTCAACAAAGCCTTGCGCTATTTCAAGAGAATTAGGGTTCACTTGGTCTAAGAAGGATTTTTCCTCACCTTCTGCAGCTTCTTCTTGATCGTCTAAAATAAGTGGCTCAAACAAACGGAATTCAGCAGGTAATGCGTTTGTCGCTTCCACCCAGTGAATGGTTCCCTTTACTTTGCGTCCTGTGAAGCCGGTGCCGCTTTTTGTTTCTGGATCATACGTACAGCGAAGCTCGATCACATTTCCTTCTTCATCTTTAATGACTTCTTCACACTTGATGAAGTAAGCATGCTTTAAACGTACCTCGTTTCCAGGGAAAAGGCGGAAATATTTTTTCGGTGGATTTTCCATGAAGTCATCCTGCTCGATATAAATTTCACGGGAGAAAGGAATTTTTCTGATTCCCATTTCCGGGTTTTCTGGGTTGATTTCTGCATCAAGCATTTCCACTTGTCCTTCTGGATAATTCGTAATAACAACTTTTAGAGGTTTAATAACCCCCATTGTACGCGGTGCTTTCAGCTTTAAGTCTTCACGGACAAAATGCTCAAGCATTTGTGTATCTACCACACCTGCTGATTTGGACACACCCGTCTCACGACAGAAAGCGCGGATTGCTTCCGGTGTATAGCCTTTTCTTCTAATACCAGAAATTGTTGGCATACGTGGATCGTCCCAGCCATCGACAAACCCTTCATCTACAAGTAGTTTCAGCTTGCGCTTACTCATTACTGTGTTCGTTAAGTTCAAGCGGGCAAATTCATATTGCTGCGGCTTGCTTTCTGTTTCACAGTTTTCAATGACCCAATTGTAAAATGGGCGTTGATCCTCAAACTCCAGCGTACAAATCGAATGGGTAACGCCTTCAATCGCATCCTCAAGCGGGTGAGCAAAAGCATACATCGGATAAATGCACCATTTGTCACCTGTATTATGATGAGTGGCATGTGCGATTCGGTAGATGACAGGATCACGCATGTTAATGTTTGGAGAGCTCATATCAATTTTGGCGCGCAGCACCTTTTCTCCATTTTTGAATTCCCCGTTGCGCATACGTTCAAACAGATCCAAATTCTCTTCAACAGAGCGATTGCGGTACGGACTTTCCTTACCAGGCTCCGTCAACGTTCCACGATATTCGCGAATTTCATCAGCAGAAAGATCATCAACATAGGCAAGCCCTTTTTTAATAAGAAGGACAGCCTTTTCGTACATGATTTCAAAATAATCGGAAGCAAAAAATAATCCGTCCCAATCATAGCCAAGCCATTTTACATCTTCTTTAATGGCATCAACGTATTCTTGATCCTCTTTTAATGGATTTGTATCGTCAAATCGCAAGTTTGTTTTACCGTTAAATTCATCAGCAAGCTCGAAATTCAGAACAATGCTTTTGGCATGTCCAATATGTAAGTATCCGTTCGGCTCTGGCGGGAAACGAGTCACAATGGTATCATGCTTTCCGCTTTTTAAGTCTTCAATGATAATATTCCGAATAAAGTTTGATGCGTTTGAAGTGGAATGACTCACTTTTTTTTCAACCTCTTTCGTTATGGTTACCTAGTATTTTACTTGTATATATAACATAAGTATAGCTATTTTACCATTCATCTTGGCTGACAAGAAAGACTATCCTTACATTATGAAAAAAAGACAAGGATTTTATACATTTATACAAATAAATCCCCGCCTATTAAAGACAGGGAATTTTCATTTAATTTAACGAGAAGAACCATTTCCAAAGTTTTTGGGATTTTTTTGTTGACCATTAGAGCAAGAAGGAATTCTTTATTTCTTGCTTTCTTTATGCCAAATAAGAGCAATCGTTCCTTCTCCAGCATGTACAGCAATGGTTGAACTGAGTTCACCTATTACAATATCAAGATTTGGATATTTTTTTCGAAATTCGTTAGCATACTCTTTAGCTTTTTCCATTACATTTCCATGCATAATTTGAATTTGTGAAATATAGTGTTTTTGATACGCTTCATCAAAAAGCTCAAACAGTCTTTTTGTTGCTCGTTTCTCTGAGCGTACCTTTTCAAATAATTCAAATGCACCGTTGTATATACGGATAATAGGTTTGATGCTCAACAGGTTCCCAAGTAGAAACTGTGTACCTGACATGCGTCCACCTTTATAAAATTGATCAAGATTACCTAGCAGGATGTAGTTTTCGTTCTTCAACGATTCCTCGTGAAGCTTAGAAGCTATAGTCTTTTGATCAAGGCCTTCTTTTTCCATGGCCAAGCCTTTTTCAATTAATGTGGTAATGGCATAAGACATGGCTCTGCTGTCGATCACATCCACATCAAAACCGGCCATCTCTGCGCCTGTTTTGCAGGTTGCTAATGTACCGCTCAATTTACTTGAAATGTGAACCGCTATGGCACCATCATATTTTTTTTTGAGCGTTTCAAAGAGCTCGACAAATTTACCTACAGGAGGTTGAGATGTTTTGGGAACTTCCTTGTCATTTCGAATATGCTTGTAAAGCGTATCCGTTGTTAAATCTACTCCATCTTCATAGACTTTATCATCAATCGTAATTCCAAGTGGAACTACGTACAGGTGTTCATGATTCTTTAGCTCGTCTTTTAAAAAAGCAGTACTATCTGTAATCCAAGCAATTCTTTTTTGAGTCATAATACTATTAATCCGCCTTTATAAGTTTTTCTTCGTTATGTTTATATCATAATACGTATCTATCATTACCTTTATTTTGGCATACTTCTATATTGTACTATTTTTTTTACCCTTTCTCTAAGCCTTTTTTAAAGGAAATATAAGGGTTTTCATACTTTTGATAGCCCTTTCATTATACACGAAATGTAAAGTATAGAGAGAAAATATTATTCAAACAATAATTTTTATAGGATAAAAAATTCACAAATTATTTAATTGTTGAGAAATTTGTAGAAAATTGTTTTCTTTTCTGTATAATATTGTATTAAAAAATTGTTGAGGTAGGAAAATGGAGAATAAAGTGAAACAAAGAATCCAGGCATTTCAGGAAGAAAATAAAGACCGTGCACGACTTCTTATTAAATGTCCTGACCAACCAGGAATCGTAGCGGCAGTTACTAGCTTTTTATATGAAAATGGTGCAAATATCGTAGAGTCCAGTCAGTATTCCGCTAATCCGGAAGGAGGCAACTTCTTTATCCGGATGGAATTCGATTGTCCCGGTCTTCAGGAAAAAAGAGCGCAGCTTGAAAAATCATTCGAGTCAATTTCAGATCGATTCCAAATGGAATATGAATTCCGCTACGTTCACCAAATTAAAAAGACAGCTATTTTTTTATCAAAGGAACCTCACTGTTTGTTAGAGCTGCTATGGGAATGGCAAAGTGGCGATTTAATGATGGACATCGTGTGTGTAATTAGCAATCATGAGGAATCAAGAGAAACAGTAGAAGCATTGAATATCCCTTTTTATTATATCCCTGCCAATAAGGATATCCGTAAACAAGTAGAGGAAGAACAGCTCAGAATTTTAAAGGAGCATAACGTGGAGTTAATTATACTCGCAAGATATATGCAAATTTTAACGCCGGAATTTGTTGCTCATTACCCAAATAAAATTATTAATATTCATCATTCCTTTTTGCCAGCTTTCATTGGGGCGAGACCTTATGAAAGAGCCTATCAGCGCGGGGTAAAACTGATTGGTGCAACGTCTCATTACGTGACGAACGATTTGGATGAAGGCCCGATTATTGAACAAGACATCGAACGAGTGAATCACCGTGATCGAGTGGAGGATTTGAAAAAAATTGGGCGCAGCATCGAACGGAGCGTCTTGGCTCGTGCGGTTAAATGGCATCTCGAAGATCGAATCATCGTTGACGGCAACAAAACGATTGTTTTTTAATCCTATCCAATAAATAGTTCCTCCCTTTTCTTGAAAAACTAAGATGATCATATAAAGGGAGGGGAGGAACCTATATGGATAAAAATGCACATGTTCGTCCCTTTTTCAGTATTGTGAGTGCACTTATCAAAATGCAAGTCTCTTCATTTAAGCGAAAATCTAGGTGATTTAAGCGAAAACTCCTTTGATTTAAGCGAAACACCCCTTGATTTAAGCAAAAATGCTAGAAGCAAGATTATTGTCCAGCTCTTCGGGTAAAATCATCTTCTTCGTCAGAGCTTTGCAGGCACTCCCTGCATTTTTACACGTCTAACCTAATCACCAGCTCTTCAGATCAATAAACTCCCCCTTCAGAGCAAACGGGAACTTCCCTCTTTTCTTATGAATGCACTTTTATAAATTGCTGAGCTTCAGTTTCGAACGGGTTTTCTTCGATTTCAAAGCCAAGGTCTTTAATGATTTCATAGTCTTTTTGTGCTTCTTGTCCACTTGTTGTTAAATAATCGCCTACGAAGATAGAGTTTGCAATAAACAGCCCCATCCCTTGGAGGTTTCTAAGGTTGTATTCTCTTCCTCCTGACATTCGAATTTCCTTTGTTGGGTTAACAAAGCGAAAAAGGGCTAAGATCTTTAAACAGCGAATGGGTGTTAATTCGTTTAGGTGCTCAAGTTTTGTACCTGGAATTGGATGCAAGAAGTTGACTGGAATAGAGTCAGCGTCTAGATCTTTAAGTGCGAAAGCCATTTCAATTAAATCATCATTGCTTTCTCCCATCCCGCAAATTACCCCAGAACAAGGAGAGATGCCAACGTTTTTCAAGATCTCTACTGTCTTTACCCTGTCATCATATGTATGAGTCGTTGTAATATTTTCATGGTGTCTAGCACTTGTGTTGATATTATGATTGAAGCGGTCCACACCGGCATCCTTCAATTTTTGGGCCTGCTCTTCTGTTACAAGCCCTAAGCATGTACAAATTTTTAGTTCTTGTATGTCACTTTTAATCGTCTCTACAGCAGAAATGACGGTATCTACTTCTCGATCAGTTGGCCGTCTTCCGCTCATCACAATACAATATGTACCGATTTTCTTTTTCTTTGCTTCTTTTGCACCTTCTACGATGGTTTGTTTGCTAACCAATTTGTAACGATTAATTTCTGTGTTTGCGTCCTTAGACTGTGAACAGTATCCACAATCCTCTGCACATAAGCCACTTTTTGCATTAATGATCATATTCAGTTTCACTTTTTTTCCGTAGTAATGATGACGAATGGAGTAAGCAGCGTCTAATAAAGCAAGTATGTCTGCATCATCACTATGCAAAATTTCCTTTGCATCACTTTTACTGAGAGAATATCCTTCATGAATGACTTTGTCCGCTAACGCTTTCCAGTTCAAAAAATCACCCTCCATTTTCAAAATGTTAACCCGATAATTAAATAGGTTAACAATAAAATTATAAAACAGGTATTCTAAAAACAAAAGAAAAAACTGGATAAATAGTGACGTTCACATAAAAAAACCGGGCTGCCCTTCGTATTTCACAAGGGGGCCTGGTTTTAAAACAGATTGTTATTCATTTAGCTTTTTTAATGGCTGTTCAGCAGGACCTTCTATTACATCCCCATCGATTGAAAAGCGTGAGGCGTGGCACGGACAATCCCATGTTCGTTCTCCTTCATTCCATTCTACCTCGCAGCCTAAGTGGGTGCAGGTTGTATCCACAATATGAAGTGTTCCACTTTCGTCACGATAGGCACCTGCACGTCTTCCTTGAAACGCTACAACAGATCCTTCGTCATTTTGCAGTTCATCTGCTCGCCTGAGCACCATTTCCACTTTGCCTTTTACAAGGTGTTTCGCAACGTCAACATTTTGGGTGATTAAATGCTTAATACTTGGGTCCGATTTGAATCGTGCAGGATGAAACAAATCAATATAAGGATTTTCTCGCTGTAAAATCGTATCCCGTAGAATCATACCTGCAGCAGTCCCGGTTGTCATTCCCCACTTTCTGAATCCGGTAGCTACGTAAATCTTTTGCTTTTTGGATGTGATTGGACCAATGTAAGGCATTTTGTCTAGCGTAATTAAGTCTTGAGTTGACCAGCGGTACGCGATTTTCTCAATCCCATAATGCTCCTCGGTAAAAGCCACTAACGCTTCATAATGTTGGATCGTAGGGATGCCTTGCCCGGTTTTATGACTCTCACCACCAACAAGCAGATAATTCTCACCATGCACCTTTACAGAACGGAGGGAGCGCGTTGGCTTATCAATGCTTAAATACATTCCTCCTATGAAAGGCTTTTTCGTTTTAACGGCAAGAGCATAGGACCTTTCTGCATACAAGCGGGTAAAATAAAAGCCCATTCCATCATAAAAAGGAAAGTGAGAAGCGATGACAAGATGGTCACAGGTTATGTGGAATCCTTGGTTTGTTGTAACGATCGGGTGATCTGCTTCCTCTACTTTTAAAGCCGTTGTGTTTTCAAAAATAACGCCGCCGTGCCGAATGAATTCATCTACCAGATACTTTAAATATTGAAGAGGATGGAATTGCGCTTGTTTTTCCATCACTAAGGCAGCCTTCACTTCAAAGGGAAGATTTGGCTTTGTCACCAGGTCGCCTTTTATACCCAGTTGTTTATAAGCTTGTACCTCTTTTTCAAGCTTTTGAATGTCAACTTCTGAGGTTGAATAGAGATAGGCATCCTGAAAAGAAAAATCGCATTCTATTTGTTTTGTTGAAACAGTGTTATGGATCCATGTAAGAGCCTCCATATTGGCTTCGTAATAAAGACGAGCGTTTTCCTCTCCGAAATGCTGAATATATTCATCATAAATCACATCATGCTGGGCAGTTATTTTGGCTGTCGTGTGCCCGGTTGTAGCATGTAAAATTTTCCCGGCATCAATAATTGCCGTTTTTACCCCTTCTTTTGCTAGAAAATAGGCTGTTGTAATCCCGGTAATCCCGCCTCCTACTACGAGTACCTCTACTTTTAAGTCTTCTTTCAACTGTGGAAAGTCCGAGAATGTGACCGAATCACGCCAATAAGGTTCCGGGTTACGAGGCAATTTATTTAGTTCTGTCATCATGATTCCTCCTAAAAACCGTTCTCTTAGATAAAATTTCCAAAATAAACAAATTCATTCCTAATTTTTGCAGTCAAGGTGCTACAATGAGAGAAGATGGGAGTGATCATGATGGGGAACCCATGGGATGCAGAATATCTTGTGACAGAGGAATTGGCTAAACAATTGATTGAAAGTCAGTTTCCTGAATTGAAGGGTGCAGATGTAAAACTTCTCGGAAACGGTTTTGATAATACTGTGTTTCAAATAAATGATACATATGTGTTTCGATTTCCAAGAAGACCATTAGCTGTCGGGCTGATCGAAACGGAAGGAAGGGTTTTACCTGAGCTCTTTAGATTCATATCCATTCCATATCCCAAGCCTATATTTTTCGGAAAGCCTTCAAATGAGTATCCGTATCCATTCTTAGGGTATGTAATGGTAAGAGGTGAGCTTCCTTCTAACTTGACACGTGAACAGAGAATACGTGCGGCAAAACCTTTTGCGTATTTTTTAAAATCGTTGCACAGCTTTCCGGTAGAAAGAGCTCTGGAGCTAGGTGTGAAATATGATGAAATGAGAAAGATGGATCTCTCGTATCGGAAGCCGATGCTTGACGAGCTGATTGAGAAATTACCGGCGTTAGGATTTCAAGAGGAATATGAGCTTGTTAAGG
Source organism: Peribacillus tepidiphilus (assembly GCF_009466385.1). Taxonomy (GTDB): domain Bacteria; phylum Bacillota; class Bacilli; order Bacillales; family DSM-1321; genus Bacillus_BN; species Bacillus_BN tepidiphilus. The sequence goes on from NZ_WIAQ01000010.1 coordinate 39,695, forward strand.
ATTACTTAAACAAGGTTGAACCTTTCCCATGCCCGGAAGAAAAGGTTTTTGCTCATGGAGATTTACACTTTCGAAATGTGCTCGTTGACGAAGACGGGCATCTAGCAGGAATCATCGATTGGGGCGATATGCATGTGGGGCATCGTTCAGTCGATTTATCCATTTTATACGACTATCTCACGTCTGAAGGAAGAGAAATTTTCTATGAAATCTACGGTGAAATCGATAAAGAAACGAAAAAGCTCGCACGCTTTAAAGCCATGTTTACAACCGTTATTCTTCTTCTGTTCGGAGCCGATGTAAAAGATGATGCTCTTGTAGACATTGCCACTGAAACAATCCGGCTGGCTCTTGAAGGCGATTAAGATCATGCGCTCAGCTTAGAGATTTTCGCAGTATCTGGACTTTCGCTTAAATCAAAGGAGTTTTCGCTTAAATCAATTGAAGTTTTGCTTAAATCAATTGAACTTTCGCTTAAATCGAAAGAGTTTCCGCTTAAATCAGTAAGTCTTTCGGTTGAAGCACGGAGTTTTTTTGCTTAAACGACGTTGTCCGGATCACTTTAAAAGACTTTTGCTTTGGAAGATCTGCTAAATATATAAAAATACCAATCCGTTAGTGTTTCAAGGCTATATTTTTTCTAACTTGTTTGTTTATATCCTGGTAATCTATCTAAAAGTTCAGTTCATAAAAACGGGGGCGAATCCAAAATGGAATCGCCCCCTAATCTTATCAATAAGACATTCCTTTTATGTGAAACATAAAAGTCCCCTCTCCATTGTTAATAAAATACCAACTCAAAAACTAAATTATAAAGAAAGCGAGACTTCAACTACCACCCAAAATATATTCAATAGTAAGAAAATGAAAGTCCTATCAAAAATTACGCCCCAAGACTTAGCTTAAAATATAGCGGAGGTCGATTATGAGTGAGAGGAAATCTAGATAAGATAGAAACATGAAAGGAGGAACGCAAGATGAAAAAATTCGGATTGCTTTTACTAGGAGGAATTGCAGCGATTGCTTTTTTGGCAAACCTTGGACCGATGGTGGCGTTAGCAATAAGCCTTGTCGTTACGTATTTCGTAATCAGGGAATTTTTAAAAGCTGAAACAACCATGAAAAAAATCATGTGGGGCATCATTGGATTCATTGCCCTTACAGCCACTCTTTCCAACATCCCTTCCGTAATTGGGATTGCTGCTGCTTATGTTTTATACCTAGTCTATAAAAAATGGAACGAACCAAAGGAAATCGTTTCAGAAGATCACGACCCATTCAGAAATTTTGAAAAGCAATGGGCAGAGATGAACAAATACTAATCCAAAGGAGAGTATAAACCGTGAAAAACTTATTCACTCGTATCAAAAACACTATTTCAGCTGATTTGCATGAAATTTTGGATCAAAAGGAACAAAAAAATCCAATCGCGCTTTTAAACCAATACCTTCGCGAATGTGAAGCAGAAGCGGAAAAAGTCCGCAAGCTAGTAGAGAGACAATACCGTCTGAAAGCCGAATTTTCTCGTGAATACCAATACGCTCAAGCTATGGCACAAAAACGTTCTCGACAAGCGGAGGTTGCATTACAAGCTGGTGAAGAAACCCTGTATGAGTTCGCTTTGAAGGAGAAGCAACAATTTGAAGAACGCGAGGTTCGTTTAAAGGATTTGTTAAATCAAGTAGCGAAATCTTTAGAGGAGCTTGAACAAAAATACGAAGAAATGAAGCATAAGCTAAAGAACATGCACATTAAACGTATGGAGCTTATGGGACGTGAGAATATTGCGCGTGCCAATCAAAAAATAAATGCTGTTCTAGATTCTGGGAGCTATTCAGAAAAAGTATTCTCAAGATTTGATGAAATCGAACAATACATGGATCGTTTGGAGCATCAAGTAAACTCAGCTTATTACCGCAGCACGATTGATGCGAAAATAGCCCAAATAGAAAAAGAAATGAAAAATAAACAAATGGTATCAAATTCGTAACACAAACATGGTATCCTAAAAAGGCGTGGTGTACAATCTACGCCTTTTGAGTCATTGTCGTTCATTCATTGATTAATAGATTCTAAAACGTGTTTTAATACGTGCTGGAAGGAGGGGTTCCCATTGTATAAATCAAAAACAGATATGATGAGCTGGATCTTGATCATTGGCGTTATTTTGCTTTTGCTTGAAGTAACTTTTTTTAATGGGGGCCTCATTTTTTCCTTGCTTTTTTCAGGTGTACTCATCTATTTCGGTAAAAAAAGATGGAGTAAAACGTTTGGGAAGATTCTTTTTTGGATTGGTATTATTAGTGCATTGGTAACTGTACTGAACATGATGACATTCAAATTTTTTCTGATTGCCATCCTCATTTTTATTGTCATTCAATTTTCTCAGTCCAAAAAAAATCCGATTTTATTTCAGCCTGACTTTGAGAAGGATACCACCTTCGTTCGTGAGCAAATTTTGAAAAAGCCATTGATATTTCGGAATATGCTTTTTGGTCGGCAGAAAACACCAGAAGAAGTGTACGAATGGCAAGATGTGAATATACAGGTTGGTGTTGGGGATACGATTGTAGACTTAAGCAATACGATGCTGCCAAAGGGTGAATCGGTCATTTGTGTCCGGAACATCCTGGGAAGTGTGCAGGTTTTGGTTCCTTATGATCTGGAGGTCAGAGTCGTGCATTCTACCCTGGTTGGTTCAGCTGTTATCTTTCAAATGCAGGAGCCTCAAATCCTTAATCAAGCTCTCCAATTTGAAACCGCTGGCTATGAAACAGCAGATCAAAAGATTAAAATTGTGACAAGCATGGTCGTGGGAAGTCTGGAGGTGAAACGAATATGAGTATAGTGCCAAGGCAGCTTTTGTTGGGAATACTCTATTCGTTTTGCCTTGCTGTGTTATTCTCTGCTCTGTATTTTTTTGTATTTCCGGTTGAGGATCTAGCAGAGTTTTGGGAAAGAAAGGTAATGGACATTCCTTTTCTTTTGTTTGTGCCAACTTTAAGTACGATTATAGGTTTAATTGTCGGAGGAACGACAGGCTATTATTGGCGGAAGCAATTGAAGAGTATAGAAGATTCATTGACAGAGGTAGAAAACAGAAGAGAAATTCCCAACCAAGACAAAAAAAGCATTCCTGAGATAGAATCTATTTATCAAAAAATGAACAAGCTGAAGCAGCATGTATCCGAACAAATTGCTCTTACACAAAAGCTAGCAAATGAACGTGCAGAAGATCAAGAAAAACGCGTTCAGGAAATGGTTTCCCAGGAACGTAACCGGCTAGCACGAGAGCTGCATGATTCTGTGAGCCAGCAGCTGTTTGCCGCATCCATGATGATGTCTGCGATTACGGAAAGAAAACTAGAGGATGATTTTGAAGGAAAGCAGCTGAAAATGGTCGAACAAATGATTCACCAATCCCAGCTTGAAATGAGAGCCTTGCTGTTACATTTAAGACCGGTCCCTCTAAAAGGCAAAACATTGCAAGAAGGAATCAAGGAATTACTGATAGAATTATCCCAGAAGGTACCTTTAAAAATCACCTGGAAAGTGGAGGACATTTCTCTTGATAAAGGGGTTGAGGATCATCTATTCCGGATCCTTCAGGAGTCGGTCTCTAACACGTTGAGACATGCAAAGGCTTCGTCCCTTGAAGTGTTATTGATCTGCAGGGAAGGGATGATTATCATGCGCGTGACGGATGATGGTCAAGGCTTTGAAGTGGACACCTCCAAGACCGGATCTTACGGGCTACAAAATATGCACGAACGGGCCTTAGAAATTGGCGGCACATTAAAAGTTGTTAGTGTAATGAATAAAGGGACTCGCCTGGAGGTAAAAGTTCCCTTGTTAAAAAAGGATGGGTGCAATGATTAGAGTATTGTTTGTAGATGATCATGAAATGGTTCGGATCGGCGTTACTTCTTATTTATCTGCGCAGCCGGATATAGAAGTGGTTGGAGAAGCAGAAAATGGGAAAAAAGGCGTTGAGCTTGCACTAAAGCTAAGACCAGATATTATATTAATGGATCTGGTCATGAATGAAATGGACGGAATCGAAGCGACCCGCAGAATCATTGCAGAGTGGCCAGAGGCAAAAATTATCATCGTTACCAGTTTCCTAGATGATGAAAAGGTATACCCTGCACTGGAGGCTGGAGCAACGAGCTATATGCTAAAAACATCAAAGGCGAGTGAGATTGCTAATGCAGTTCGCTCTACTTATAAGGGCCAATCGGTTTTAGAGCCAGAGGTAACAGGAAAAATGATGAAAAAGATGCGGCAGCCTCAGAACAGTCAGCCACATGATGAACTGACAAACCGTGAAATGGAAATTCTATTGCTGATGGCTGAAGGTAAGAGCAATCAAGAAATTGCCGATGAACTGTTTATCGCTCTCAAAACCGTCAAGGTGCATGTAAGCAATATCCTAAGTAAGCTAGGTGTACAGGATCGTACGCAGGCTGTAATCTACGCATTTAAGCACTCATTGATTAAATAAGCTAAGGAGAATCAAAACAATTATGGATGTAGTAACAATTATCAAAGCCATCATACTTGGAATTGTAGAAGGCTTGACAGAATTTGCCCCTGTATCCTCAACCGGTCATATGATTATAGTGGATGACATGTGGCTGAAATCAGAGGAATTTTTAACAAAATATGTAGCGAACACCTTTAAAGTTGTCATTCAGCTCGGTTCCATTTTAGCCGTCGTCGTTGCTTTTAAGGATCGTTTTATTGGTTTTCTGGGACTAGGAAAGAAAGAGACTCATGAAAGCCGTTTGAAGCTGACGCAAGTTATTGTTGGATTAATTCCTGCCGGTGTTTTTGGTGTGCTGTTTGAGGATTATATTGATGAGCACCTTTTTTCCACTGAAACGGTTTTGGTTGGACTAGTCCTCGGTGCTGTCTTTATGATCATAGCCGATCTGTTTGGTGGAAAGCGTCCAACAGCCGTAACAGTTGACCAAATTACTTACAAACAAGCGCTTGGTGTCGGACTCATCCAGTGCTTATCGCTTTGGCCAGGTTTTTCACGCTCTGGTTCAACGATATCAGGGGGAGTCTTGTTAGGAATGAGCCACCGGGCCGCTGCGGACTTTACGTTTATTATGGCTGTTCCAATTATGGCTGGTGCCAGCTTCCTTTCACTGCTTAAAAACTGGCAATACTTCACGCTGGAGGCCCTGCCGTTTTTCATTGTAGGATTTATCAGTGCATTTGTTTTTGCCTTACTTTCTATTCGCTTTTTCTTAAAATTAATAAATAAAATCAAATTGGTACCGTTTGCCATCTATCGGATCGTACTGGCGCTAGTCATATACATCGTTTATTTCTAGGCTATAATGGATGTACAATTTGAAATGATGGAGGATATTTGTGAAACATACAGCATACAAAGAGGCAGTGCTTGAGCTTGCTTCCATGTTAGAGAAAGCGAACGTGCCTTATAGTTTTACAAAAGAAGCAGCGCTGTTTATACAAGGGGTTCCTATTAAACCTCAAAGGATCCATCTTCTTATTCAATGGGATCTTTTAGATAGTGTCCATGAGCTTTTTAACATATACGGAGCATCGCCAATTGAAAAAGAGCCTGGAAACGCAAGATTTGAATTGTATTTTGAAGGATTCTTAACGGAAATTGCTTGTTTTTTTAATACGACCATTAAAACGGATCCATACCGTATCACAGTAAAAATGGATGGACAGGAGCTTTTCAGCCGATCTCTTTATAGTGAGCTTTATTTTACAGAAGGTTCACCTTTTAAAGAGGCAATCCTCGCTCATTTATTGAAAGAGCAGCAAGTCTTGACAGGGCAAAACGAGCAAGCGTGGAATCAAAATAACTACACGGCTTTGATTAATCGGTATGGAGAGCCGGAGCAGGTGGCAGAAAAAATCAGGCAAAACCCACAGTGGCGTTTACATCCTTTTTACAAGTACATGAAAGATTTGCAAGGAAAAAAGGTTATGCATTTGCTCGGCTCAAACGGAGTGAAAGCGACATCCCTTTCTTTATTGGGTGCCGAGGTAACGGTTGTTGATTTTTCAAAGGAAAATGCAAGCTTCGCGCATAAAGTTGCGGAGGCGGCAGGCGTATCCTTCAACTATATTGTATCGGATGTTTTGTCCTTGGAGATGGAAAAGCTTCATGGCAAGTTTGATTACGTATTAATGGAGCTAGGGGTACTTCATTATTTTATTGCCCTTCAGCCTTTGATGGATTTAGTGAATCAATTGCTCACACCTGGAGGGAAATTCGTTTTGCATGAATTTCATCCTATTTCAACAAAGCTTATTACGTCTACCGGCAAAAAGCATAAGGTTACAGGAAATTACTTCGATCCGACGCTCCATTATAGTACAGTCGCTTTCTCGAAGCATATGCCAGAGGGTGCTCAAGAAGCTCTTTCTCAAACGGTTCAAAGAAAGTGGACCCTAGGAGAGCTCGTTACGACTGTAGCTGGTGCAGGATTGTTTGTCGAAGTGCTGGAAGAAGAGCCGAATCACAAGATCCATGATATCGGGCTTCCGAAAACATTTACTTTGGTGGCGAGAAAACAAGGCTGATGAAGGGTACGTCAGCAAGGGCGATTTTATATTTTGTGATTTTGATCGATATATAAAAATAACACTTATAAGAACAACCAGCAAGAAACCATGAAAAAAGCAAAAAACCACGAAAAATATATTTTCTTCGTGGTTTTTTCATTCAAAAGGGTTTTTGGTAGAGTTCATTACCGAATGTTTAAAAAGGTCAATATTTTGGTTAGACTATAGTTGGGTCATTTCAAATTTCTCCTCGTTTCACAATGTTTTATTAGGCATAAACCATTGAAACCAAGAGGGATTGATTTGATCCTTTACTTTTTGATAAATGATATGGACTTTTTAGCCTTGTTTATTTTGATTTGCCCATTCTTCGACGTTCCATACCTTTGTAACCCAATCTTCGTAGAAATCCGGTTCGTGGCAAACGAGAACAATAGTGCCTTTGTACGCCTTCATAGCGCGTTTCAGCTCTTCTTTCGCTGTTACGTCCAAATGGTTGGTTGGCTCGTCAAATAGGAGCCAGTTGCTCTCTTCCATCATGAGCTTGCAAAGGCGGACCTTTGCCTGTTCTCCACCGCTCAGTTGGTTCATTGGGCGGGAAATGTGCTCATTTTTCAGACCACAGCGAGCGAGTGCAGCACGGACCTGGTGCTGATCAAGATTCGGGAAAGCATTCCACACATCGTCAATCGGAGTAATGTCTCCAGCTTTTACTTCCTGTTCGAAATAGGAAGGATATAAAAAGTCTCCTTGTATAGCCGTTCCACTTAACGGCTTGATTTTGCCAAGGATTGTTTTTAACAGAGTAGACTTCCCAACGCCGTTACAACCGACAATCGCGATTTTTTCTCCTCGCTCGATTGTCATGGATAATTTTGGGAGCAGCGGTCTGTCGTATCCGATTTCAAGGTCTTTTCCTTCAAACACCCAGCGGCTGCTTCCACGGGCTTCTTTAAATTCAAAGGTAGGCTTCATAGCTGTTTCTGGACGATCAATTCGTTCAAGACGATCAAGCTGCTTTTGACGGCTTTTCGCACGGCCTGTAGTCGAGTAGCGCGCTTTATTTTTCGCAATGAATTCTTCTTGTTTTTTAATAAATTCCTGCTGCTTTTCATACGCTTGAATATGCTGGTTTTTATTGATTTCAGCCAGCTCTAAGAACTTTTCGTACGTTGCTGTATATCGGGTCAGCTTAGAAAACTCCAAATGGAAAATAACATCGACTGCTGCATTCATGAATTCTGTATCATGGGAAATGAGCAAGAAAGCATTTGGATATTCTTTCAAATAGTTCGTCAGCCATTTGATATGCTCAACATCTAAATAGTTGGTCGGCTCGTCTAAAAGTAAAACCTGAGGCTGTTCTAACAAGAGCTTCGCCAACAAGACCTTCGTACGCTGTCCACCGCTAAGGGCCGCCACATCACGATCAAGACCAATAGCATCCAAGCCGAGTCCTCGAGCTGCATCTTCAATTTTGATATCGAGTGTATAGAAGCCGCCGGCATCTAGCTTGTCTTGAATCTCCGCCATTTGTTCAAGCAGCTCTTCAAGCTCTTCAGGTGAAGCCGTGGCCATTTTGCTTGTTATTTCATTCAGTCTTTCTTCTTCCTTGAAAAGAGGTAAAAAAGCATCTCTTAATACGTCACGAATCGTTTTCCCAGGTGTCAGTACGGTATGCTGATCTAAATAACCGTAAGATACACCCGGTGTCCATTCGACCTTTCCTTTATCATGGACAAGCTGATTCGTAATAATATTCATAAGCGTTGATTTCCCAACGCCATTTGCCCCTACAAGCCCAACGTGCTCATTGTTCAAACGGAACGAAACATCCTTGAACAACATGCGATCGCCAAAGCTATGACTCAAACCTTCAACCACTAATAAACTCATAATCTTTCTTTTTCCTCCGCTGCCTATAAAATTACATATGAATTCATCATACTAAATTCATCCATAGTATCTATACCATAGATTTCTCCATTTTTACCAATCAGAAGAATGCATTTTGTTAGTTAGTATTGCCCAATAGGTTCTCAACTTCATTTATTTTTTTTAAATAAAAAATAAAATAGAATTGAAAGTATTAATGCAACTATTGGTGGGAAGTAAGTAAAAACATTGAAAACAATTTCATTAGTTTCTTCTCCATTTTCTAATAGTCTGTTAATCCCTATAGGTATTTGGCGGACAATAAAAATAATAAAGAACATAAATAATGACATTAAAAAAGAAATAACAGAAACAACTAAATATTGATCTTTCATTGGTTAAAACTACCTCCATTCTAAGGTTTTAATTAACGGAAACAGCCAAGTTTGAAGTTCTTTTGGTTTATAGCCTGCCGCTTTCGCTTGATCGAGACTCATATACCAAGACTTGGGAACACCAAACGGAGAATGATTTTTCTCTGTCACATTCTTCGCTAGGATGACTGATTTTCCTGTCTCTTTTTCAATTTGGCCGATCAGTTCCTTAAGCGACAGGATCCCCTCTGAGCAAATATTGATCGGACCCTGAGCCGGCTGATCTTTTAACCAGAATAGAGCATCCGCAGCTTCATCTGATGAAACGAACCCCATTTTCGCTTCTATATTTGGAAACCCAATCTCTTCTCCTTTTGCAATTTTCTCAATGTGCCAATGCAGACGTTTCGTATAATCATCGACTCCAAGCACAATGGGAATACGCATTGCTGTAACATTCAAATCACTCTTTTGGAAAAAATAAGCCTCTGCAGCCCTTTTGCCTTCCGCATAGTTTAGCTCTGCATCCTTCGACGGCAAGGCATAATCGTAAGGGGAAAAATCCTCTTCTACAAGTGCTTTTTCTGTAAAATCATAGACAGATAATGTTGAAGTGAAAATGTATTTCTCCGTCTTTCCTGAAAGTTTATTCACAGCAATTTCTGCGTCTCGATGGTTATAACAAATGTTATCGTATACGACATCCCACTTTTGTTCTCTCAACTGATCCCATCGAAAATCATCAACACTGCGATCTAACTGTACTCGTTTTACACGATCACCAAAATCATCTGCAGTATTTCCCCTAGTGGCGATGGTTACATCGCAGCCATGTTCAATCAGTCGATCGATGAGTTTCTTTCCAAAAAATCGAGTACCGCCAAAGACTAATATTTTTTTCAAGAAAAGTGTCCTCCTTTTATGTAGATGTATCTATCATATTCTCTTGTCGAAGACCGGATTCCTTTTGATTGGAAGATGATAAAAAATAACATCTGGCGGGAATAATGTGAAAACTGGCGGTATTATTATTAAAACTAGCGGGATTATTCTCAAAACCCGCGGGGATTATTCTGGAACCTCGCGGGATTCCCATGTAATCCGGCGGGATTATTGTGAATTGAGGCTGTACTATTCGGAAGACCGCGAATTTTATTGCTGGTGCTTTCCGATTTTCTAACTAAAATGTTCAAAACAAGTATGAAACCGCAGAAAATGAGTCCTAACTGGTTTCCAAGTTTAATAGAAAGTGTAGAAATCGATTACTAAACCCGCAGAATGCGAGTCTTGACTTCTTTCTCCCTTCATTTTGTGAGATACTGAAAATAGCAAGTATGAAAGGATGTACACATTTGAAGAAAACCGTTGTACTGGCAGAAAAGCCTTCTGTTGGAAGAGATATAGCAAACGTATTAGGATGTCATAAAAAAGGAAATGGCTTTTTTGAAGGCCAGCAATATATTGTTACATGGGCGCTTGGTCACCTTGTGACGCTGGCGGACCCAGAGGCTTATGACGAAAAATACAAGGCATGGCGGCTTGAGGATTTGCCGATGCTTCCGAAATCGCTAAAGCTTGTGGTGATTAAAAAAACGAGCAAGCAATTTCAAGCCGTGAAAGCTCAACTCAATCGTCCGGATGTAAAAGATATTGTCATCGCAACCGACGCTGGTCGTGAAGGGGAGCTTGTGGCACGGTGGATCCTTGAAAAAGCTCATGTAAAAAAACCAATCAAGCGTCTTTGGATTTCCTCTGTAACCGATAAAGCCATCAAGCAAGGCTTCCAAAACCTGAAGGATGGCAGAGAATATGACAATCTATATGCTTCAGCCCAGGCGCGAGCTGAGGCAGACTGGCTAGTGGGGATCAATGCAACAAGAGCGCTCACAACGAAATATAATGCACAGCTCTCTTGCGGTCGTGTTCAAACCCCTACATTAGCCATGATTGAAAAGCGTGAGGAAGAAATAAAAAGCTTTAAACCAAAGCCTTATTTTGGTCTTAAGGCTACTGCAGAAAATGGCCTGAAGCTCACATGGCAAGATGGAAAAACGAAGGACAACAGAATGTTTGATCAGGCTAGAGCCGAAAGTCTATTAAAGCAAGTCCAAAACAAAAGCGCAGAAATTATAGAAATTCATAAAAATACGAAAAAGAATTTTGCTCCTGGATTATATGATCTAACAGAATTACAGCGCGATGCGAACCGAATTTTCGGCTTCTCCGCAAAAGAAACGCTATCCATCACACAAAAGCTGTATGAACAGCATAAGGTTGTCACCTATCCGAGAACAGACTCCAAATATCTCTCAACGGATCTTGTCGACACGTTAAAAGAGCGTTTAGAAGCGGTGAGCATCAAGCCTTATGCTCAATGGGCGACAAAAATTTTACGAAGTCCTATTAAAACCAATAAATCCTTTGTTGACAACAGCAAGGTATCGGATCACCATGCGCTTATCCCGACGGAACAAACTCCATTATTGCAAAAGCTAACGGATAAAGAGCAAAAGATCTACGACTTAATTGTTAAACGCTTTTTAGCTGTTTTCCTTCCTCCATATGAATTTGAGCAAACAACGCTTACGGCAAATATCGGGGGAGAGCACTTCACCGCAAAAGGAAAACGTGTCCTGAACTTTGGCTGGAAGGATTTATTCCAATTAGAACGTGAGGATGAGAATGAGGAGGATCAAAATCTTCCTGCAATAAAAAAAGGTGACAAGCTTCCGATCGCTACCATTACGCTAACCAAAGGAGAAACTAAGCCACCAGAGCCTTTTAATGAGGGTACGCTTCTTTCAGCGATGGAAAATCCAGTGAAATTCATGAGCGGAGAAAGCAAGGAACTCATCAAAACCATTGGTGAAACAGGAGGGCTTGGGACAGTTGCCACACGTGCTGATATTATAGAAAAGCTCTTTAACACCTTCCTCATTGAAAAAAGAGGCAAGAGCATCTATATCACATCAAAGGGCAAACAGCTTCTCGATCTCGTGCCAGAGGATTTAAAATCACCAGCCTTGACTGCTGAATGGGAATTGAAGCTGCAAAAAATCGCCCAAGGCAAGCTGTCAAAAGACCTCTTTGTTTCTGAAATGAAAACTTATGCGAAGCAAGTGGTCAACCAAATTAAAAATAGCTCGCAAAAATTCAAGCACGATAACGTTACAGGCAAACACTGCCCAGAGTGCGGAAAACTATTGCTTGAGGTAAATGGTAAAAAGGGCAAGATGCACGTATGTCAGGATCGCGAGTGTGGATACCGTAAAACCATTGCGAGAATAACAAACGCACGCTGTCCAGTTTGCCATAAAAAGCTGGAGCTCCGTGGTGAAGGAGAAGGGCAAATTTTCGTTTGCTCCTGCGGACACCGTGAAAAGCTCAGCGCTTTTCAGGAAAGAAAGAAAAAATCCGGCAATGCAGCAGCTAATAAAAGAGATGTTGCCAAGTACCTTAAACAGCAAAACAAAGAAGAGCCAATCAATACAGCACTGGCTGATGCGCTTGCCAAGCTGAAGCTGAATCAATAAAAATTTCGCACTGAATTAGAGTGTCCCAATGAAAAAGGCTGTCCCGTAAGTTCTTGATGAACTTTGGTGGGACAGCTTTTTTTGTAATCCTTTATTTTAATAAAATGGAAAAAACAGTAGTCAAAAGAGCTGTTTTAGCATATACTTAATTTGAACAGTGGTCAATAAAATTAAATTCATTAGGAAAATGCCCGTAAAGGCCCGATTGGTTTTAAAAAAACATCAGTGGGGCGTGACTGCAGACTAAAGTGTAACGTCCTGTGTTCATACGGGATCAATGGAAGGAGCTTGTAAATGTCTCCAAGAAAAGCAGAAAATGAACTAACACGAGGAATGATTATGGATGCAGCTCGGGAGCTTTTTGTGAAAAATGGCTATCAGCATGTATCCATGAGACAGATTGCAAAAGAACTACAATGCAGCCATGGAGCCATTTATTATCATTTTAAAAATAAAGCTGAGCTTTTTTACACGATTGTTGAAGAAGATTTTCGCTCCCTCGATGAACTGTTACAAACCATCCTAGACAAAGAAATGCCAAAGCGAGAAAAGCTGATGGAAATTTTCTTAGGCTATATCGAATTTGGTCTCCAGCATCAAAGTCAATATGAAATCATGTTTTTAATCAAGGATGAAGAGGTAAGAAGCTATTTGCACCAGTCTCCTAATGTCAGCTATGAACGTTTTGCTTCCGCGGTGTATGGACTTTGTGAAGGCAAAGCGAGTATCGGACAAATATGGACAGTGTTTCTCTCGCTTCACGGATTTGTTACACACTATTGTCGAAGTGGGCAAACGTACGATGATGTAAAGGATCTCGCAATGGTCCATGCTCGTTTTATCGTAAAAGGCTTGCTCGACTAAAAAATTTTATACATTATTGACCGATGGTTAATTAATAAGGAGGCATTTTTATGAAAAAGTTTCTTGTGTTAGGGGCTTCAGGTGGTATGGGCTACGCTATTACGAAAGAATTGCTAGCGAGGGGCAAGGACGTAAGAGTTTTTGCTAGAAACAAAGAAAAATTGATGAAATTATTCGGTTCTGAGGTCGAAATTTTCCAAGGTGACGTTTTTCAATTGGAACAGCTTTTGGAAGCTGCAAAGGATGTAGACATCATAATCCATGCTGTAAATATTCCATATGAACAGTGGGAAGAAAAGCTGCTGCAGTTAAACAAGAACATTTGGGAAGCAGCTAAACAAGTAGGTGCAAAGCTTGCAGTGGTGGATAATATTTATGCTTACGGGAAAAAGAGTGCTGAAAAGCATTCAGAAACGGCTCCAAAAAATCCTCACACCAAAAAAGGAAAGATTCGCCTTGAAATAGAAAAGCGGGCAAAAGAAACAGGAGTCCCGATTCTTTATGCTCATTTCCCTGATTTTTATGGGCCCTATGCTGAGAATTCTATTCTAAATTATACGTTAAAAAATATCGCGAAAAATAAAAAAGCCATGTTTGTTGGAGATCTTTCCGTTCAAAGAGAATATATTTTTACCCCTGATGGAGCCAAAGCTCTTGTTGAGCTTTCTTTAACAGATGCTGCATATGGCCAAAACTGGAATATTGCAGGGGCGGGTACGATTTCCGGAAACGAAATAATAGAACTGGTCCGCACTACTCTCGGTTATCATCAGAAAGTATCCTCCATAGGCAAGCGTGCCATATCGTTTTTGGGCCTGTTTAATAAAGGCATGAAAGAAGTAGTGGAAATGCTATACTTAACAGAAGAACCGGTAATATTAGATAGTAGTAAATATGAAAGGGAAATCGGCATATTGCCTAGAACGTCTTATAAAGAAGGAATATTGCAAACCATTCAACATGTAAAGGAGTAAATCATGGCAAAAGGGAAAACAAATGCGATGAGAATTTTAGACAGTGAGAAAATTCCGTATGAAATGATGACATATAGTCCCGATGATGGCAAAATTGACGGTGTTTCCGTAGCACAGAAAATTGGTCGGGAAGCTGGAATCGTATATAAAACGCTTGTTGCACAAGGGGCAAGTAAATCGTATTATGTGTTTGTCATTCCCGTTGAAGCAGAGCTTGATTTAAAGAAAGCCGCCAAAGCAGCTGGAGAAAAAAAGATAGAAATGATTCCGGTGAAGGACATTCAAAAAGTAACGGGATACATTCGTGGCGGCTGCTCCCCTGTCGGCATGAAAAAGCAGTTTCCAACCTTTATTGATGAAGCTGCAAGGAGCCTTGATACCATCATTGTCAGCGGAGGAAAAATCGGCGTTCAGATTGAGCTGAAAGTAGAGGATTTAGTGAAAGCGACTGGGGCCGAACTAATGGAATTAACGAAGTAGTTGGTCAACTAATCTTCAAAATTTGGAAAACAATAAAGGAACAAAATATGAATTCGTACAGTTTCGGGGGCTCACTTGTAGCCTCTTTTTTACTAGGCATTCACCTATCCCACTCTGATTGCATACAGTGAAAAAGGTAAGCATTTACACTTCAAGTTGGAAAAGGAGTGCTTCATTTGAGAGGAAATGTATTACATTATTTCGCTGGAGGCAACACAGCTCGGGGCTTTCATAGTCTGTACGAATCTAATCTTGCAGGATTAAATCGGTTATTTATTCTAAAGGGCGGACCTGGAACAGGTAAGTCCACATTGATGAAAAAAGTTGGAAAACATTACGAAGAAAAAGGCTACAGTATAGAGTACTTACATTGCTCATCTGACAATGAATCCATTGATGGGGTGATTATTGTAGAGCTTCAAGCCGGCATTGTGGATGGAACCGCGCCTCATGTTATTGAGCCGAAAGCTCCAGGAGCCGTAGAAGAGTATGTTAACCTTGGGGAAGCTTGGAACTCTAAGATGCTGACAGAGTCTAAAGAAAAAATCGTAGACTTAACGAAGTCTATTTCTGCTTTATTTGCCTCTGCTTACAATACTTTTTCCCATGCATTAAAAATTCATGACGATTGGGAAAAAATCTATATCGAAAACATGGATTTCGAAAAAGCTAATAACTTAACGGAAGATTTAATTCAAAAGCTTTTTGGCGATCACAAAAAGGAAAGAGAGTCTGTGGTCCGTCATCGGTTCTTAGGAGCAGCAACGCCAAAGGGTGCGGTTGATTTTGTCCCAAATCTCACAGAAGGAATATCTAAACGATATTTTATTAAAGGAAGACCTGGCTCTGGTAAGTCTACCATGCTGAAAAAATTAGCAAACACAGCAGAAGAACGAGGATTTGATGTCGAGGTGTATCATTGCGGGTTTGATCCAAACAGTCTAGATATGATCATCGTCCGAGAACTCGGTTTCGCTATATTCGACAGTACCGCACCTCACGAATATTTTCCAAGTCGAGAAGGTGACGAAATCGTGGATGTGTACGAAATTGCAATTGCACAGGGGACCGATGAAAAGTATGCCGCAGAAATAAAAGAAATTTCATTACAATACGGAGCAAAAATGAAAGAAGCCATTGTTTTTTTAGCTCAAGCAAAGGAGCTTCACGATGAGCTGGAACAAATCTATATTTCTGCGGTAGATTTTACAAAGATCGAAGAGATTCAGACTGGAATCATGAACAAAATCGCTTTGTTAGAGGAAATAAAGTCAAATTAGCAGAGAGCTTCATACCTATAAAAGGGCAGCCCAGTTGGGAATTGCCCCATTTTTATGTCTAATTCTCCTCCGAAATAGTCCAAAGACGAGAGTTACTACTTGAAACGATTAGCTTAGCAAGTATGGAATGATTTTAGGAAGGTGAAAATTAAGTGTATGTAAGGTAAAATCTAAGTAAAGTAGTTGGAATAATAGTTTTTATATGTGAGGAGAGCAGCAGTGGATAAAAAAATATACATCATTCATGAAAACAGTGAGTGGACACAGCATTTGACAAAGCGATTGGACGAGCTTAACCTGCCTTATGAAGAATGGCATTTAGATCAAGGAATGGTCAAGTTGGATGAAGAGCCTCCGGAAGGGGTTTTCTACAACCGGATGAGTGCCTCTTCACATACCCGTGGACACCGTTATGCCCCAGAACTAACAGCTTCTGTTCTAGCATGGCTTGAGAGGCATGGTCGAAAAGTGTTCAATGGAACAAAAGCGATTTCTCTTGAAGTCAGCAAAGTAGCACAATACATGGCCCTGCAAGCACAAGGAATAAAAACTCCGAAGACCGTTGCTGCTGTTGGAAAAGACAGCATCCTCAAAGCAGCGGAAGCATTTGATGGGCAGCCCTTTATAACCAAACATAACCGGGCAGGTAAAGGTCTTGGGGTTCAATTATTTTATTCCATCAAGGCTCTTAAGGAATTTTTGGAGGGAGAGGAATTTGAAGAATCGATAGACGGTATAACATTAATACAAGAATATATTCAAGCTCCAGAACCTTTTATTACCCGCTGTGAGTTTGTGAATGGGAAGTTTTTATATGCTGTGCGTGTCGATACGTCAGAAGGCTTTCAGTTATGTCCTGCTGATGCTTGTCAAATCGGGGACCTTTATTGCCCGGTTGGGGAAGAAGCTGAAACAAGACCGAAATTTGAGATTATCGAGGATTTTCATGACCCTATTATTCAACAATATGAAGAATTTCTAAGGGAAAACCAGATTGCCATTGCCGGTATTGAGTTCATACGCGACAAAAATGGAACGATCTATACGTACGATGTGAACACAAACACGAATTACAACCGAGATGCCGAAGAAAAAGCTGGAAAATATGGAATGCTTGAAATTGCAAAATTTTTGGGTGCAGAGCTTACAAAATAAAAAGCGGTCTGATTGTGCGTGAAATATACTTTGTCTACAACCTAAGACGGCCTTAGCAATAGCTAAAGCCGTCTTTCCTTATAATATTTAGAGCAACAAATGAGCGCGATATTCACCATTATGTTTCCTTAAAATTGAAAAATGTGATCATTATAAGCCTGGATTTATTTAATGAAAGATCTATTAGGAATTTTCGTATTTGAAAAATGTTTATTAATCATTTATTTCTAAAAATAATCGTTTTACAGAAGGCTCAAGAAAAAGACCAAAAAAGTAGGTGTAATAAAAATGGAAAAATCTCAAATTTTATATGCATTCTATAAAGAACACGCGAATCCTGAAAATGCTGAGCCTATGAGTAAGTACATGAAAAATCACTTCATTTTTTTCGGGATTAGAGCTCCTGAACGAAAAGCGCTAACCAGGCAATTCTTTAACGAGACAGGCATCTTAAAACAATCATTTGACCGTGATTTTGTAAAAGAGCTCTGGTATTACCCAGAAAGAGAATTACAATATGCTGCCATTGATTATGGGATGAAGTTTGTAAAAAAGCTCGAGCCTCAGGATATTGAATTGCTACAGTTCATGATTATCAATAAATCCTGGTGGGATACGGTTGATTTAATTGCTTCTTATCTCGTAGGTGGGATTGCAGCAAAGTACGAGTTTTTAAAGGAGGAATATTTGGATAAATGGGCGACTGATGAAAATATGTGGCTAAGACGGACAGCGATTTTGTTTCAGCTAAAATATAAGGACAAAACGGATGAAAATCGTCTTTATACCTATATTGAAAAAAACGCGGACAGCAAAGAATTCTTTATTCAAAAAGCAATTGGATGGGCATTACGGGAATATTCCAAAACAAATCCAGATTCTGTAAGGAGGTTTATAGATACCCATCATTTGGCAAAATTAAGTGTAAAAGAAGGGAGTAAATATATATAATAGAACTTGTATAGGCAAGTTTACTAAAAATTAGTTTGATAGAATACAGCTAAGAAGGTGAATGTGACAATGATTAAGTGTATTGCGATTGATATGGATGGTACGTTGCTGAATAAAGATCAAAAGGTGAGTGAAGAAAACAAAAAGGCTATTCAAACAGCGCAATCTCAAGGAGTTGAGGTTGTCATTGCAACGGGGCGTTCTTACATAGAAGCACGGTATGCGTTAGATGAAGCTGGACTAAGCTGTCCGGTCATATGCATAAATGGTGCCGTTGTCATGAGTGAAAATGGAGAAAAGGTTGCCTCCAATCCTATGGACCCTTCGGCGGTAAAAAAGGCCGGAGAAATTTTGAAAAACGCGGATATCTATTATGAAATTTACACGAGCAAGGGAACCTATTCGTTTGACCGAGATCGCTCAGTAGCTACCATTATAGATATTTTCCTTAGCGCCAATCCCGATTTAGACCCGTTATTCGTAAGTGAGAAGGCCAACGAACGGTTTGAATTAGGGCATGTGAAAGTGATTGAAGATTATGATCGTCTATTCGAGGAAGATGGAATCGAGTTTTATAAGCTGTTGGTCTTTTCTTCTAATTTTGAAAAGCTTGGGCAGGCTGAAGAAGAATTAAAAAGAATATCAAGCCTAACCATAAGCTCTTCGGGTAAAGAAAACTTGGAAGTGACAAGTCGTGACGCTCAGAAAGGAATTGCGCTTGCTAGGTTTGTCGAAAAACGAGAAATCTCATTGAGCGAGACGATGGCGATTGGAGATAATTACAATGATGTAAGCATGTTTGAAAGAGTAGGCCATGCGGTGGCGATGGGAAATGCACCTAGTGAAATTCAAAAGCTCTGTCATGATGTTACGTCTATAAATGATGAACACGGTGTTGCAAAAGCGATCTGGAAGGCTTTAAAGCAAGAAGAAACAGCTAGATAAAGTGAAACTTCCATCAGTGGGGGTTTTTCCACTGATGGTTAGTTGAACCAATCGGGCCTTTACGGGCAGTTGACACCACATAGTACTTCATCAAATATCTCTAATTCTTGAAGTAGGGGTCTTACTGCCCGTTAATGCGAGATAGAACATCTCAGGTCCTATTCAATGAGGAAAGGATGTTTACATGAAAAAACGTTTACTTGTAGCTGCAATCGTATTGCTGAATCTTAGCGGCTGTGTGAACGAGAACAGTAGACCGAAGAACACCGATTCAAACGAAAAAAGCATAGAAACGGTCCAAAACATCGAATTCCAAACCATTGCAACAGAGTTAAGGATTCCATGGAGCATTAATAAAAGCGGGGAGACGTTTTTTATTAGTGAGCGCGATGGGACAGTTGCTGTAGTGGAAAAGGGAAAGGTAAGTCGGGAAGAAGTGCGTTTTAATAGGAGACTATCAAAAAATCCAGAAGCGGGATTCTTAGGATTTGTCTTGATGCCGGACTTTGAAAAGACGCAGAAGGCATTGGCTTATTATACGTATGAGCATAATGGGCAAACGATGAATCGTGTTATAGAGCTTCAACGTTCAAATGGCCAATGGCAGGAAAAAAGGGTATTGCTGGACGGTATTCCTAGCGATCAGTTTCATCACGGCGGCAGGTTGAAAATTGGGCCGGATTTTAAGCTGTACGTAACAACAGGAGATGCTCATCGTGAAGAAATTGCTCAGGACAGGGATTCACTGGGAGGAAAAATTCTGCGAATGAATCTGGACGGATCCATTCCGGATGATAATCCTTTTGATGATTCCTATGTTTATAGCTACGGTCATCGAAATCCTCAAGGGCTTGCTTGGAATGAAAAGAATGAACTGTTTGAAAGTGAGCACGGTCCCGCTGGACATGATGAGCTGAATAAAATTGAAGCTGGCAAAAACTATGGGTGGCCTCTAATCGTTGGAGATGAGAGGAAACAAGGGATGGAAGCGCCTCTTATCCATTCCGGCGAAGGTACATGGGCTCCTTCAGGCATTGCTTACAAAGATGGCAAGCTATATGTAGCAGCTTTGCGTGGAGAAGCAGTCAAAATGTACGACCTTCGTTCAGGTGAAATGAAGGATATCATTACAGGTGTAGGAAGAGTTCGAGATCTCTTTATTGAAGGAAATACTCTGTATTTTATCTCCAATAATACCGATGGAAGAGGCAATCCTGCGGAGGATGACGACAAACTTTACAGTATGCCTTTACAGTGAGTGTGACACACTTAAATAGAGACTGACTAACAGTGATGGTACGTTTCCTTTGAAAAGAGGATTTAATATCATTTTACGAAAAAAAAGAGGGGAATCCCAAAAAGTATTTTTGGGACGCCCTTCTTTTTAAAATTTGAAATATACAAATACGTGGCGTTTTTTAGCCGATTTGTCTACAAAAGAGAAGCTAACCTAAAAGAGCCGTTAAACAACGCCCTTTTAGTCTGCCCCTTTTTCTTCTGCACTCCTTGAGCTAAGACCATGCATGATGAGCTGAATTGTCCGTTCATCTTCCGCTTCATCATCCCACTCTATGTCTGGAAACACAAGATAGCGTGCAAGTAAGAATCCTAGAAAGACAGAAATAACAAAACGAATGACCGAGAGAGGAGGAATGTTTATGATTTCGCCCTTTTCTTGATAATGGATGACGATTTGTTCAAAGCGAGCATAAATCTTTTTCGCAATATGCTCCATAAATTGTTCCTTCAATTCGGTATGAAAAGGGATTTCTTGTATTAAAATTCGAAAGATCGCAATGTTGTTTTTCAAAAACTCCCGGCGATTTTTGAGCATTGCATGGAAGAAATCCTCCATCTTTTCATACTTTCCGTCTAACACTTTGTAAATATCCTTTATGACAAATGGAGCAATAAGGCGAGCCATTGAAGGGGCTACAATAGAAAGCAGCAGGTCTTTTTTTGTTTTATAGTGTCTGAAAATCGTCCCTTCTGCAACGCCAGCCTTTTTAGCAATCTCATTTGTGGATGCAGCAGCATACCCCTTTTCTGCAAAGATCTCAATGGCTGCTTCTATAATTTTTTTTTGTTTATCGGTAAGCGAATCGTCTTCTGTATTCATCAACCATTCTTCAAGTGAATCTTTTTTTGTCATGCCAAGACTCCTTTTTATGATTACTGACTATAGTTTACGATATTTTCTTAAAGCTAGCACATTTAAGAGCATGAACAAAATGGAAAAGCCAAGAAGAATATAAATATTTTGAGCAATTTGCTCAAACCCGTATCCTCTTACCATTACATCGCGAAGCGCCTCAGCTGCATAATAAAGAGGAGTTAATGGACCAATCCAGCTTAGCCAATCAGAGATGGTTTCTAAGTTGAACAGCCCTGAAAAAAATAATTGCGGAACGACAACAATTGGAATGAATTGCATCATTTGCAGTTCGGTTTGAGCGAAGGCTGACAATAAAATACCTAACGTTAAGGCTGAGAACGATAGCAATAAGATAATGAGCATGACATAGAAAAAAGATCCTTCCATAAGCATGCCAAGTACGTAAATGGCGTACGAGGCAATGATTCCTGCTTGAATCGTTGTAAAGATCCCGAAGCCTGCGACATATCCGACGACGATTTCCCAAAGCTTTAATGGGCTGCACATTAATCTTTCTAAAGTTCCTCCTGTTCTCTCCCTTAAAAAAGAAACACCAGCAATTAAAAATACAAAGAAGAAGACAAAGAAGCCGAGCAAAACAGGTCCTAAATAATCAAATTGACCAATATCTTCAGATCCGTGCAAAAAGGCTGTTTGCATTTTTATACTTGCAGCTGAAGTCTGAAGAGGCTTAAAAGCGGTATTTACCCACTTCTGGACAGCAGAATTTATCATAGGGTCACTGCCTTCAAGATGTAAAGTGACCTTTTGACCTTCAAACTCTAGATAACCATCAAGCTCTCTGTTTTCAAGCATTTCTTGTGCATCCTCTTTACTGCCGGACCACACCTTTTGCCCTTGTAAATCCATATTATCCAATAAAAAATCTGGAGCATTAACTGCACCAATCTTCGGCTCATAATCATCCCCGTTAAAGACAAGCCAAAGCATCGTAAGAACAAGGATTGGTGCAAAAATCATCAAGCCAATCGTTCTTTTGTCGTGCTTAAACTGGCGAAGGATCCTAATAACTAATGCTTTAATTCGCATATTGGGCACCTCCGAACTTTAAGAATGCTTCTTCAATGCTTGAAACGCCCGCTTGCGCTTTTAGTTCTGAAGGAGAACCGGATGCAATGAGCTTTCCATCTCGTAGAAGGCCGAGCGTATCGCATTTTTCTGCTTCGTCCATTACATGGGTTGTCACAATGATCGTTGTTCCGTTCTTTTTAAATTCATAGAATTGCTCCCATATGGATTGCCTTAATACCGGGTCAATGCCGACGGTTGGTTCATCCAAAATGAGCAAATCAGGCTGATGCAATAAAGAGGCTGCAAGTGACAGTCTTCGTTTCATTCCACCCGAGTAGTTATGTACCTGCTTCTTTTGATGATGGATCAGGTTTACCACGTTTAATGCTTCTTCAATTCTTGCTTTTCTTTCCTTGCCTTTTAAGCCGTACAGTGAAGCAAAGAATTCTAAATTCTCATAGGCCGTTAATTCCTGATAAAGCGCATCGGATTGGGCCATGTATCCGATTTTTTGAATCAAGACTTGAGAAGGAAGGCGTTCACCGTCCATGAGAATTTCCCCGGAGGACATTTTTTCAAGACCTACAATCATCTTGACCAAGGTGGTTTTACCCGCCCCGGAAGGACCTAATAGCCCATAAATCTCCCCTTTTTTTACACATAAATCAATGTCCTTTAACACTTCATGCTGACCGAAAGATTTTGTAATGCCACTCATCTCTAAGAATGGTTTAGTCATCTTTTTCCCCGCCTTTATTAAAAAGTGAGTAATCACTCACATAAAGTGTAATCGAAAATCCAATCATTGTAAAGTGAGTAATCACTCACTTTTTGCAAAGTGAATATTACAACTTTAACAGAGCTTACTAAAATGCTTTAAAGGAAAAATCCTAAATGTAGCTTCGATAGATTGAAGGTTGTTAAAAAAATGTATATATTTCTAAAATCGGGTCATACTAGGAACATGATGAATTTTCCATAGTATCCCCCTTTTAGGCCGCCTATTGTTATAGGCGGTTTTTTTATGTTTAGCTGTCAGCACCAGTTTCTTTAGAAATCATAGATCGAACGGTTTGGGGCCAATATTTCGACCGAAATATTGGCCGCTCGATAAAAGCCAACACATCCTTTCCAAATCAAAAGTGCCCCAAAAAGAATGCTTTTGGGACACCCTCCGACAAATCTTAATCATCCCATTTATACTTCCAGAAACGCTCGTAATGGAGCCATTTCAAGAGTTCAGGATCTCGCTTCTCAAGTTTTTCTTGCCATGCTGCTGTCATGAGCTGTGTTTGAGAGCGGTGTGAACGGATGGCCTTCACCTTCGTATCTTCTACATCACTTACATTATGCACAATATCTGGTTCCCCAAGCTCTTCTAATACATTACTTGAAAAAGCTACACAGTGAAGCTTCGGTCTTTCGTTTTTTGGCATACTGCCGACTGCCCTGACAACAGCTCTTCCCGTTGCTTCATGATCTGGATGGACGCTGTATCCAGGATAGAACGTGATGATGAGAGAAGGATTTATTTCATTGATGATCGCTCGAATTTTTCCCGCAAGTTCTTCTTCATCTTCAAATTCAACGGTCTTGTCTCGAAGACCTAACATTCTTAAATCTTTAATGCCTAGAACGTTTGCGGCATCCTGTAGCTCTTTTTTTCGGATAAGGGGCAAGGATTCCCTTGTTGCAAATGGTGGATTCCCTAAGTTTCTCCCCATTTCACCAAGTGTTAAGCATACGTAAGTTACAGGGGTACCATTTTTTGTGTGAGTGGCGATTGTACCTGAAACGCCAAAGGCCTCATCATCAGGGTGAGGAAAAATAACTAATACATGTCGTTCTTTTTCCAACTCAAAATCTCCTTTCCTGGCTGAATATCTTATCGTTTTTGGCTCTTTCTAATCCTTTACGAAAAAGGCGTTTCACTGATTTGCAGTGCTACCGCAAGGCGTCCTTCTGCATCTAACCCTGCCAATAAAAGCCGGCCGTGCTCATCCATTTCATAGTGGTTCACACCTTCAGCATACACCCAGCCAATGGGGAGTTTTAAGCCTACTCGATAAGGTCCTTCTCCAACAATTTTTCCATGTTCATATCGAACAAGAGCGTTTCGAATATACGCACCTGCTGAATAGGTGCCACCTCCGAAATGGGAAGCATATGCTCCGTTTGTAGTTTCTAAGTGGATGTATACGTCCTTATTTTGAAGCTGATTTATATGAGCCTGAACCTCGGATGGAACAATCGGTTTCATTTATACTTCCTCCTTCTAAAAGGCAACGATCTTCTTTATTTTATATCTTACTAAAAAAGGTATAGGAATGCGAAAGGATAAGCCTCGTTTTACAAACAATCCACAGCCCATTTTCAAGATCAGTCAGGTAAAATAAAGCCAACTTGCTGATTGGCGAGCTTTGCAAAAGCGAAGACAGAGACGTAGTTGCACTTATGCAGTTAGGCAAGTTTTACCCAAGAGAGTACTCTTTAAGACTGAGTAGTACAATCACTTTTACGAACCAATATGAATTTACAGTATAAATCTAAAGTATCTATAGAAATAATTGTTGGACAGTTATGTGAAATTGGTGTGATTTATAGTGGTAATTCAATCTAGTAATTAAATATATTACTCATAATATGTGAATGAGAGGGTTATTCGGACAGGAGAATCAGAAAATAACCTATGGTAGTCCGAATGGGAGGGCAATTCGGACAGGAGAATCAGAAAATAACCTATGGTAGTCCGAATGGGAGGTTTATTCGGACAGGAGCAGCATAAAATAACCTATGGTAGTCCGAATGAGAGGTTTATTCGGACAGGAGAATCAGAAAATAACCTATGGTAGTCCGAATGAGAGGTTTATTCGGACAGGAGAATCAGAAAATAACCTATGGTTGTCCAAATGGGAGGGTTATTCGGACAGGAGAATCAGAAAAAAGCCTATGGTAGTCCGAATGGGAGGTTTATTCGGACAGGAGAATCAGAAAATAACCTATGGTTGTCCGAATGGGAGGTTTATTCGGACAGGAGAATCAGAAAATAGCCTATGGTTGTCCGAATGAGAGGTTTATTCGGACAGGAGAATCAGAAAAAAGCCTATGGTAGTCCGAATGGGAGGGTAATTCGGACAGGAGAATCAGAAAAATAACCTATGGTAGTCCGAATGGGAGGGTAATTCGGACAGGAGAATCAGAAAAAAGCCTATGGTTGTCCGAATGGGAGGTTTATTCAGACAGGAGAATCAGGAAATCACCTGTGATCGTCCAAAATAGGGGGTCGAATATAAATAATAAATTCATTTTAATCAGACTTTTTTCTCCTATTTGTCATCGAAATGAACATTGAATTTAACCTTTCAATTGACAGAGACCAATTCCTATTGTCCAGCAACTAATAGATACGCTATTTTTCATGATATTTTATATGGTTTTTCTTATAAAATGTTGATATATCAATAAAAATTAAGAGTCCAATTCAAATGCGAATTGGACTCTAAATGATGGTGTAAATATATTTTTTCTATCTAAAAACTGAACTACTTGCTTAAAGAGATCCATTTTAAATTGAATTCAGGAGGTCTTAAGAGGTCTCTTTATGAAATATTATTTAGATGTTAATTTTAAAAACTCTTCTCGTCCAGGACCATATAGTTTGTAAGCTCCATGCATAGTTGGTCCAACATATTCATTAAGTTTCCAAGAATAGCGAATGGCTTCTGTAATGAATTGCTTCGCTGTTTCAATCGCTTCGAGTACAGATTTACCTTTTGCAAGCTCAGCTGAAATAGCTGCCGCAAATGTACAGCCAGCCCCGTGAGTATAGGTAGTATCGATTAAGTCATTCTCAATTATTTGATATTCCTTACCATCAAAAAGAACATCAATTGCTTTTTCCATGCCTACTAATTTGCTGCCGCCTTTAATAATGACATATTGAACGCCAAGGTCATGAATTTTTTTGGCTGCTTCCTTTATCTCATCAACAGTGAGGATTGGTCCCATTTGAGCTAACTGTGCAGCCTCAAACAGGTTTGGCGTTGTAACAGTTGCCAAAGGAAGCAGAGATTCACGATATGCCACAGTATGCTCAGGGAATAATACTTCATCTTCACCTTTACACACCATAACAGGATCCACTACTACATTTTTTAAGTTGTTTTCTTTAATTTTACGGGCAGCAAGCTCAATTACTTCAACAGAGCCTAACATTCCTGTTTTCAGTGCATCCACACCAACAGAAATGATGGTTTCTAATTGTGCTTCAACTGTTTCTAATGCTATAGGAAAAACCTGATGGTGCCAGTGATTTTTAGGATCCATAGAAACAATTGTAGTAAGAGCTGTCATGCCATAAACGCCAAGCTCTTGGAAGGTTTTTAAGTCTGCTTGGATACCAGCGCCTCCGCTTGAGTCGGAGCCAGCGATCGTTAAGGCTTTTTTCATGGTCATAGTATGTCCTCCTATAATAAACCACATGTTTAATAAATCTTATTTTAGAATATAACAAAATTTTAGGAATGTACAAGCAAACAACTTTCAAAATTTTTCGGAATTTATCTCCCTATTATGCGTTTAATTCGAAAATAAATAAAGTAGAAAAATTATTGTGATATAAATACAACACCAGGAAAAAGTTCATGAATTATACGAAAATTTGTCATAGATTAGCCACTAATTTGACACAAAACCGCTTAAATTTTGTTGGAGTATTTTATAAATTTATATAAGTAACAGGAATAAATATCCATTAATATTTTGGCAATGTGTTGATGATGTTCATTAAAAGCTCAAACAAGATGTTGAACGTTAAATAATAATGAAAAATATGGAATTTTTATTATTACTAATATAATGACGTGAAAAAAATGGAAAACTGTGACATATATCGCTGATTTTCATTTGCTAGAGTTCTAAACTAATAATAAATGAAAAGTTTTATTGTTCGTTTTTATTATTCTAGTAACGTGAAAACGTTATCAAAATACAGGGAGTGACCAACTTGAATAAAGGCTGTCCGGAAGAGTATCCGATCACTCTTGTTCTAAATGGATATGAAATTGCGGTATTTCAGCTAACTAAACAGGACCTTGAGGATTGGGTCTATGGCTACTTATTCTCTGAAGGCTTGATCATCTGCGAGGAGGATATTGAAGCTATTAGCATCCAGGAAGATCAAGGTGTCATACATGTGCAGCTTGCTCAGCCTTTTTCAGCAGAAGATTTCTTCGGGAAGAAAAAACATTATACCGCTGGGTGTGGAAGAGGAGTTACATTCTTCTCGATGACCGATGTAAAAGGTTTTAAAAAGAATACTGCGAATGTGTCATATCCTTTAAGTTTTTTATTAAAAAAGAGAAGCGAATTCGCCAGAATGACCCCAATGTATATAGAAACAGGGGGAATGCATGGGGCCTGTATTATTCGAAAAGATGGTTTTATAGAAGTTCGTGAAGATATCGGTCGCCATAATGCAGTGGATAAAATCATCGGATACGCTCTAAGGAACAGGTTGAAACCAGAAGAGCTGATATTGATGACGACCGGTAGAATTTCTTATGAAATGCTATCAAAAGCAGCAAAATTCGGTTTTCCGGTTGTTGCATCCAGAACAGCTGCCACAAAACAAGCTGTTCAGCTGGCCAAATATTTACATATTGAAGTGATTGGCTATTTGAGAGGAAAGATGTCCATTTTCTATACATCTTCCGGAAGAGTGTTTAACGATTTAGAAATGACTGTTGGGGGTTCATCCTAAACTTTGTTTAGGATTTTTAAATAATATTGCTCATCAGATTACCAGTTAAACAGAGAGTAGGTAATCTGATAGGTTCTATTCAACAAAATCAAAGGGGGAAGAGATATGAATGTAACAAGAAGACAATTTATCAAGTTGTCTGGTGCTATGGCCGCTACGCTGGCTGTTGTTGAACTTGGTTTCGATGACAAAAAAGCAAAAGCAAGTGCTAAAGAATTCAAAATTGCTAAGATTAAGCCAACGCCAACTATTTGTCCTTATTGTGCAGTCGGTTGCGGAATTTTAGTCTATTCCGACGGCAAAGATGTTTTGTATACAGAAGGCGATCCGGACCATCCAATTAATGAAGGAAGCCTTTGTAGTAAAGGAACGACGCTTAGACAGGTTTACACCTCTGATCGCCGTGTGAAAAAACCAATGTATCGTGCACCTGGAAGCGATAAGTGGGAAGAAAAAGATTGGGATTGGGCCCTAAATAAAATCGCAGAAAAAATTAAAGAAACACGCGATAAAACATTCATTACAAAAGAAAATGGTATTACGGTTAACAAGACAGAAGCAATCGCCTGTATGGGTGGTGCGGCACTAGATAACGAAGAAACCTATCTTCTATCCAAATTAATGCGTGCCGGTCTTGGACTGACATATATAGAACACCAGGCCCGAATATGACACTCTTCAACGGTTGCCGGTCTGGCACCTACATTCGGTCGTGGAGCAATGACAAATCACTGGAATGATCTTCAGCATTCTGATTGCGTCCTTATTATGGGAGCAAACCCTGCTGAAAACCATCCAATCAGCTTTAGATGGATTTTAAAAGCGAAGGAAAAAGGCGGAAAGGTTATTTCTGTGGATCCTCGCTATACACGTTCTTCCCAGCAGGCTGATCTATATGCGCCTTTACGCTCAGGTACAGATATAGCCTTTATGGGAGGACTAATCAATTATATTCTTCAAAATGAGCTTTATCATAAAGAATATGTGCAGGCGTATACAAACGCATCCTTTATTGTAGCGGACGACTATTCTTTTGAGGATGGTATGTTCAACGGCTACGATGAAGAAACGCGTAGTTATGATAAGAAGAAATGGACATACAAAAAAGACGCCGAAGATCAGATCATGAAGGATCCAACTTTGAAAGATCCGCGCTGCGTATTCCAATTAATGAAAAAACATTATTCTCGATATGATATTGATACAGTTGTTAAGGTAACAGGAACACCAAAAGACAAATACTTGGAAGTTATTAAAACGTTCGCGGAAACAGGTAAACCAGGCAAGAGTGGGACAATCCTCTATGCAATGGGAGCAACTCAGCATACAACAGGAGCTCAAAACGTCCGTATTTATGCGATGGTTCAGCTGCTTCTTGGTAACATAGGAGTCGCAGGTGGAGGAGTAAACGCTCTTCGTGGAGAATCAAACGTTCAAGGGTCAACGGATTTTGGTCTCTTGTACCATAATGTTCCAGGCTATATGGAAGTTCCTACAGCTACTCCTGAGGACGCTACCTTAAAGTCTTTCTTAGAGAGAATTACACCGAAATCTGGTTTCTTTTCTAACAAGCCAAAATTTTATGTGAGCTTATTAAAAGCCTACTATGGTGAAAATGCAACAGCAGCCAACGAGTTTGGCTACAATCTAATGCCGAAGCTGACACCGAAAAAAGATTATTCTCATATGAAAATCTTTGAAGCAATGGCCCAGGGCCAAATTGAAGGACTGTTGATGTTTGGTACCAACCCTGTAGTGGGTGGACCTAGCGCTATGAAAGAAAAGGATGCCCTAAGCAAGCTGAAATGGATGGTAGCAGTTGACCTTTGGGAAACAGAAACAGCTGCATTTTGGCAAAAAGAAGCGGGCAGCGACCCAGCTTCTATTCAAACGGAAGTTTTCTTCCTGCCAGCATGCTCTTCTTTTGAAAAAGAAGGCTCCATATCTAACAGTGGCCGCTGGATGCAATATCGCTGGCAGGCAATCAAGCCGAAGCACGAATCAAAGGCTGACTTAGAAATCATTCATATGCTTGCGCTTCGATTAAAAGATTTGTACAAAAACAGCACCAATCCAGCTGATATGCCAATAAAAGCTATGACATGGAATTATGGTCATGGTCATCATCCGGATATCGACCTCGTTTGCCGTGAAATCAACGGGTATGATACGAAAACAGGCAAGCAGGTACCAGGCTTTGCAAAGCTTATGGATGATGGTTCTACTTGCAGTGGAAACTGGATCTATTGTGGTTTCTACCCGGAAAATGAAAACCTTTCAAAACGCCGGGATCATACAGATGAAGGCATGGGCAACTTCTTAAACTGGTCCTATGCATGGCCGATGAACAGACGCGTTCTGTATAACCGTGCTAGCTGTGATCCAAGCGGTAAGCCATGGAACAAGGATAAGGTTGAAATTTATTGGGATGCTGTTAAAGGTCAGTGGGTCGGAAATGACGTTCCAGACTTCGCAAAAGATAAAGCACCTACTGCTGAAGGAGGAACAAGTCCGTTTATCATGATGGCAGACGGTGTTGGAGGATTATTTGCTCCTATGAATGACGGTCCGTTCCCAGAGCACTTTGAACCTTATGAAAGTCCTATAACCAATCCTTTCTCCAAGCAGCAAATAAACCCTGTTGTTAAACTGCCGCCTAAAGGCTTTGATACAAAGGGTGAATTCAAAAAATACCCTGTTGTAGCAACAACCTATCGTATGTCTGAACATTGGCAGTCAGGTGCGATGACTCGCAACCAGGCTTGGCTATCCGAGCTAGTTGGACATATGTTTATTGAAATTGGTGAAGAGTTAGCCAAGGAAAAAGGTATTAAGAATAAAGACCGTGTCATCGTTACCTCGGCTCGTGGAGAAATTGAAGCATATGCTTTAGTTACAAAGCGTTTTAAACCACATTCCCTAAACGGCAAAAAGGTTCACCAAATCGGAATGCCTTGGGGATTCGGATACAAAGGAATCGTTACAGGTGCAACAGCCAATACATTAACACCTCATATTGGTGATCCAAACTGTAGCATCCCAGAATATAAAGCATTCCTTTGCGATGTAAGGAGGGCTTAATCATGGGTGTAACAGAGTATGTAAAATTTGTTGATGTAACAAAATGTGATGGCTGCCGTGCATGTATGGTTGCGTGTAAAAACTGGAATGATCTTCCTGCTGAAAATGAAGGGTTCCATGGAAGCTATCAATCTCATGAAAAACTAACGGCGAATACTTGGAACGTCATTACGTTTATGGAACAGGAAACAAAGGATGGCGGATTCGAATGGCTTTTCCGCCATATGTCCTGCCTTCACTGCGGACAAGCTGCTTGTGAAAAAGCGTGCCCTGAATCAGCCATTAGTCATACGGAATTTGGTTCGGTTGTAATTGATGCAGATAAATGCGTTGGATGCGGTTACTGTGTTCAAAACTGTACCTTTGATGTTGTGAAGCTAGCTACCTATAAAGACAAAAACGGAAAAGAGTATAGAAAAGCTCAGAAATGTACTTTATGTACCGATCGCTTAGAAGAAGGGCTTCAGCCTGCGTGTGTAACATCCTGTCACACAGATTGCTTAGTATTTGGCGATCGGGAAAAAATTCTAAAGGAAGCAGAAGCAAGACTTGCAAAAGTGAAAGATCGTTTCCCTAATGCGAATATATATAATCCAGAAGGAATCGGCGGAACGACGACTGTATACTTGCTTGCAGATAAGCCAAGCGTATACGGCCTGCCTGAAAATCCAAAAATCCCATTATCTCAAATCGTTTGGAAGGACTATGCTCAGCCAATCGGAAAAGCAATGCTCGGTGTTACAACGATGGCAGTTGTAGGTGCATTCGTATCGAACTCGCTTTTCAACAAGAAAGACTCTGATAAAGGAGGGCATGATCATGAGCAAAAATAACGGTAGCAAGAAGATGGTTAAGCGCTTCAGCAAGCCGGTTATCATCGCTCACTGGACAAATGCTTTAGCATTTTTCATGCTGTATGTATCAGGTCTTCCAATGTATACCGAGTTTTTTGATTGGCTCTATGTTCTATTCGGTGGTCCTGAAAATGCGAGATTGGTTCATAGAATTTTCGGCGTACTCTTTATTCTGCCAGTGATCTTTATTTTACTTGTCGATCCTAAGAGCTTTATTCATTGGATCAAGCAAATCTTCAGTTGGAAAGCCCATGATTTTCAATTTTTCAAAGAGTTTCCAAAAGAATTCTTTGGAAAGCATGCGGATATTCCAAAACAAGATTTCTATAATGCCGGTGAAAAATTGAATTCATTACTGACCATTCTATGTACCGTTATGTTAGTGAGTTCAGGATTGGTCATGTGGTTCCCACATTTATTTGCACAGGGTGTGGTCATGTGGGCATATCCAATCCACAATATCGGTCTAGGTCTTTCAATGGCGGTTATTGTTGGACATATTTATTTATCTGTCGGTCATCCGGGATCCCGCCCTGCTATGCGAGGCATGCTTAAGGGGGAAGTGGATGAGGATTTTGCTCGTGCACATCACGGACGGTGGATGGATGAATTAGATGCTGAAAAAGCCGTGAATAAAAAGAAAAGAGCGTAATCATCGAGAGTAGGAAAGAGTTGCTTACAAGCGACCTTTCCTTCTCGTATTTTATGATAAATGAAGGCTGTTTTCGTAAAGTTTGTTGCTTTTAAAGTGAGTGTAAAAGTCTAAAAATAACAATCTATGCGAAAAGAGCCTAAATGAAAGATTGTTGAGAATAGTAAAAGAATGGTAGACTGAAAATACAAAGCACCATTCCCACATTGAAAAGAGGGATACTATGAGCACGGAAGCGATTACGAAAGAGTATCTAGAACTTCATGAAGGGATTATCAAGCTTCAGAAGGAATGGACAGAGAGTTTAAAAGAAGAGGAATGTATAGAGTCAAACCAGCAGTTGAACAATGAAGTCCCTTTGATTCCGCAATTATCTTTTTCTGGTAACCTTGAACCTTATAAGAGTCATATTTTTCAATTAACAAACTATTTAAAAACAGTGCAGCCCGAGCTTACTACTAGTATTGAAAAACTAGAAGCGGACTGGGCAGAAGACCTGCATAAAAAGTGGTTCCAAGAAGCTGTTGTCGTGAATGAATTTTATTTTGTTGAGTTTGCCAAAGAGCATAGCCTACCTGAATGGTTGCCGTTTTTTATCGCAGAAAATGCTTTACGCCCTTACTTAAGAATGGCTGCTAAAGCATTTCAGCCACAACTGGAAAAAAGCAAAGCCAAAAGCTGCTGTCCTGCCTGTGGAGAGCCTCCTAGATTGGCGGTAGTAGGGAAAAAGGGAAAAAAAGAAATGGTTTGCCCGCGCTGCCATTATTCTTGGAATGAAAAAAAGGTGAGCTGCGCCCATTGTGGAACAGATCAGCATGAGCAATTCATCATATTAAAACCAGAAAACCAAGAAATGGAGCAGATTCATGCGTGCCAATCATGTAAAGGCTACATAAAGGTCATTGATATAAGAAAAACCTTTAAAAAACAAGAGCCGGAAATCTTAGATTTGAAATCGATTTATCTAGATTACATTGCTCAAGAGGAGGGCTTTGGCTTATCAGAAGAAAAGGCTCATTGATTTGAGGTGGTTGGTATGAAGGTAACCGGTATTTTACTTGCCGGCGGAAAATCATCAAGAATGGGGCAAAACAAAGCCTTGCTTTCATTTTCTGACAGGAAAACGGTAGAAAAAATTGCCACCGAGCTCCAAGAGGCAACAGATGAGGTTCTCCTTGTCACCAATACTTTTTCAGACTATGAATTTTTAAGATTGAAGATGATAGAGGATGAATATAAAGAAAAAGGACCACTTGCCGGCATTCATGCAGGACTTCAAGCAGCAGAGAACGAATATTGTTTTGTAGCGGCGTGTGACATGCCTTTCATTCAAGGAGAGCTTATAAGAGAAATTGTATCTTATTTGAATGAATATGATGCAGTTGTACCGAACATAAGAGGGCAGCTTCATCCGCTTTTTGCAGCTTACAGAAGAAGCTGCCTCGAATCGATTGAAGCGTGCATCAAGAACAATGATTTACGGATTAGATCTTTCCATTCAAAAGTATCAACGAAGATCATGAAAGAAGAAGACTTTTCTACTGATGTTAGAAATTCTTCTGCTTTTCTATATAATTTCTTTAACATGAACCTGCCACAGGAATATGAAGAAGCGATTGAAATTCACAAAATTTTTCAAAACTTAGACTAACAAAGGCGGAGAACGAACATGAAATTTTTTCAAGTGAAATCTGTTGAGGAAACCTTCAGATTAATTCAGGAAAAAATAAAGCCGCTCAAAACAATTGAAACCGTATCACTATGGCAAAGCAGAGGGCGTGTACTAGCTGAAGACATTTATGTAAAAGAAAGTGTGCCTGCCTTTCGTCGTTCGTCCGTAGATGGCTATGCTGTTTTGGCTGAAGATACATTTGGGGCTTCAGAAAGTATGCCTGCTTTTTTAAACATGATTGGAGAAGTGAAAATGGGTGAGCATGTCCAAGTGGCTCTCCAGGCAGGTGAAGCGATGTATGTTCCTACGGGAGGAATGCTTCCTGACGGTGCAAACGGAGTGGTCATGATTGAGCATTGTGAAGAAACTGCTAATCTAGTAAATGTTTATAAGCAGATTGCCCCTTATGAAAATGTCATCCAGCCAGGAGAAGACCTTTCAGAAGGAAATCTATTGTTAGAAAAAGGAACCAAACTACGGGCACAGGAAATAGGAGCTTTAGCTTCCCAAGGAATCTACGAAGTTAGCGTTATGAAAAAGCCTGTTGTTACTTATATTTCAAGTGGCGATGAAATCGTTCCTTTTGAAACACAGAATTTGAAGCTTGGTGAAATCCGAGACATGAATGCTCTGACAATAGGAACATTAACAGAAGAATGGGGCTGTCATTTTTTATATGGCGGAATTGTAAAAGATGATGAAAGAGAACTGGAAAGAAGGGCAAAAGAACTTCTTGAAAAAGCAGATTGTCTTGTTTTGTCCGGAGGCAGCTCTGTAGGGACAAAGGATTATTCAGTCGACATTATCCACTCGTTGGGTCAACCCGGTGTTTTCGTTCACGGCATTGCAGTAAAGCCAGGCAAGCCAACCATTTTATCTATGGCTGACGAGAAACCTGTCATTGGATTGCCGGGACACCCTGCCTCAGCTCTAATAATTTATAAGCTGTTTGGAAGTGCGATTTTACATCGATTAGAAGGAAAATGTAATGAATCATTTATGAGAACAGAAGCATTTTCGACTAAAAAAATCGCCTCTTCGCCTGGTAGAACGGATTACGTGAGAGTACGTCTCGTACAAAGGAATCAAAAACTATACGCAGAACCTATTCACGGTAAATCAGGTCTTATTTCTACTCTAGTTGAGAGTGATGGCATCCTTGAAATTCCGTCTCAAAAAGAAGGAATTGAGAAGGATGAAAAAGTGAGCATAATAAGATTTCTTTAAGGTGTGTGGCAAAGTATGAGCGATAAGCGATACAAAAGAAAAGTATACTTGGAGGATAAACCAAGAAAGCAAGCGGTAGAAGAATTGCTGCAAGCTTTTCAGCCGGAAAGAAAATACGAGTGGATCTCTCCTCAAGAAGCACTTGGCAGAATTACGGCAGAGCCTGTGTTTGCGAAGTCTTCTATGCCTCATTATCACGCTTCTGCCATGGATGGAATTGCCGTAGTGGCTGAAAAAACATATAGCGCCCATGAAAAGAACCCTTTAATTTTAGTAGAACATGAGGATTTTATGTATGTAGACACAGGAAATCCTGTTATTTCACCCTATAATGCGGTCATTATGATTGAACATGTAGAAGAGCTGGGAGATGGAAGGGTTGAAATTATCGAACCTGCATCCCCATGGCAGCACATACGCCCAATTGGCGAAGACATCGTTCAGGAAGAGATGCTGTTCCCTCAAGGGCATCAGGTTCGACCTGTCGACATAGGGGCTATGTTAGCAGCTCAAGTAAGAAAAATAGCCGTTGTAAAAAGGCCCGTTGTAACGATTATTCCGACAGGGAACGAGCTTGTATCACCAGGAAATGAAGCAAAACAAGGAAACATCATCGAGTTCAATGGTTCGGTTTTTTCAAGCTTTATTAAGGAATGGGGAGGAAATCCGATTCTATCTGAAATCGTTCCGGATCAGCCAGCCCTTCTTAAAGAGGCCTTGCTGAAAGCTGCTGTCCATTCAGATTTTGTCGTGATCAATGCGGGTTCATCAGCAGGCTCTAAAGACTATACCGTTCATATTTTGCAGGAATTGGGACAGGTTTTCACACACGGAGTGGCTACACGACCAGGAAAACCGGTCATTCTAGGAAAAGTAGGAAATACGGTTGTGATTGGAATGCCAGGATATCCTGTGTCTGCATATTTAGCATTGGAATGGTTTGCAAGGCCACTGATTTGCAAGTATTTAGGGATTGCAGAGCCGAAAAGAGAAAAGCTGAAGGTAAAGCTCGGTCGAAGAGTCGTTTCTACGATGGGAGCGGAGGATTTTATCCGAGTGAATATCGGCTATGTGGACGGAAATTATATTGCAACACCGCTTACAAGAGCAGCGGGAGTAACGATGTCATTAGTGAGAGCGGACGCCCTTCTTGTTGTACCCCCTGAAATTCTTGGCTATGAGCAGGGGGAATACGCTGAGGTCGAGCTGTTAAAGCCATTGGATGAAATAACAACCTCCTATATTTTTAATGGAAGCCATGATTTAAGTATTGATTTGCTTGGCTCCCACCTAAAAAGAATGGATCCACAAACAAAGGTAGTTTCTACTCATACGGGTAGTATGGCTGGGATTATGGCCCTGAAAAAAGGAGAGGCCCACGCAGCCGGGATCCATTTATTAGACCCAGATACAAACGAATATAATATACCCTATTTAAAAAAATTGCTTGGTAAAGAAGATTACGTATTGCTGCCTTTTTTAAAACGGCAACAGGGATGGATTGTACCAAAAGGAAATCCTCTCTGCATCCAAACAGTCCGTGATATTGCAAAGCAAGGAGCCATGTATGTAAATCGCCAAAAAGGTGCGGGAACCCGAATCCTATTTGATTTGTTATTAAAACAAGAAAACCTAAAGCCTAATGACATTCAGGGCTATAATCGCGAATATTTTTCTCATTTAAGTGTGGCAGCAGAAGTGAAGGGTGACCCTCAAGCAGTAGGGCTAGGAGTTTATTCTGCCGCTAAAGCAATGGGTGTAGATTTTATCCCTGTTGCTGATGAAAGCTATGATTTACTCATGAAAAGAGCTTTTTTTGAAAGTAATAAAGGGCAGCGCATCCTTTCGATTATACAGTCACAAGCATTTATTCAAGAGGTAGAAGCCTTGGGTGGATACAAGGTTGTAAGAGATATTCAGCCGATCTATCTAAAAGAGATGTAAAGGAGCGAGTTGCTTTGAATTTTCAAATTACAAAAGAGCCGGTCAATGTTCAGTCAATCATTGATAAAGTGATTCAGAGAGAAGCAGGGGCTATTACAACCTTTATCGGTACTGTCCGAGAACTAACTCACGGAAAAAAGACACTGTACTTAATATATGAGGCTTATGAATCGATGGCTGTGAAAAAACTGGAGCAAATCGGAAAGGAAATTCAAGAAAAATGGCCGGGAGCAAAAGTGGCCATCACCCATAGGGTTGGGAAATTAGATATAACCGATGTTGCTGTGGTAATTGCGGTTTCTACCCCTCACCGTGCTGATGCATATGAAGCAAATCGATACGCCATTGAAAGAATAAAAGAAATTGTTCCGATTTGGAAAAAGGAGCATTGGGAAACCGGAGAGCAATGGATCGGCAACCAATTGGAAACAGTCGAGTACCCTGATGGAAAACCAAAGGAGTCAGATTTAAATGATTAATATTCTCTTTTTTGCTTCTTTAAAGGATGCTGTAGGTGTAGAATCTTTGACCTGGAATGGAGAAGGCTTAACGATTGAGGAGCTAAAGCAAGCTTTAATGAAAGAACGAAATATAATTGGGCTGGATTCCGTGATGACAGCGGTTAATGAAGAGTTTGCCGATTCTGATACTGTTCTAAAAGCAGGCGACACTGTGGCATTCATTCCTCCGGTAAGCGGAGGGTAAGTCCGATGGATGAAAGATATTCAAGACAAATCTTATTCAGTAAAATCGGAAAAGACGGTCAGGCAAAAATTCGACAAAAGCATGTTTTGCTGGTAGGTGCAGGAGCTTTAGGTTCAGCTAATGCAGAAATGCTGACAAGAGCGGGAGTTGGCAAATTAACGATTGTCGACCGGGACTATGTGGAGGAAAGCAACCTGCAGCGCCAACAGCTCTATACAGAAGAAGATGTAACGGAAAAGCTTCCAAAGGCAGAAGCAGCCAAAAAACATTTACTAGCTATTAACAAAGAGGTAGAGGTTCAGGCTGTTGTTATGGATGGAACAGCGGCTGCACTCGAGTCCATGCTTACGGATGTTGATCTGATCATAGATGCAACCGACAACTTTGAAACCAGAATGGTCATCAATGACTTGTCACAAAAGTGGGATATCCCATGGATTTATGGGGCGTGCGTAGGAAGTGTAGGAATGTCGTTCACGATCATTCCAGGACATACTCCGTGCTTAAGCTGTCTATTGCAAACTGTACCGATTCAAGGAATGACCTGTGACACGGGCGGAATCATTGGTCCAGCTGTACAAATGGTGGTAGCCCATCAAAGTGCTGAGGCATTAAAAATCTTATCCGGCAACATCGAAGCGATCCGAACATCTTTTGTAAGTTTTGATGTTTGGGAAAATCAGTTTCACAGCTTTAAAGTTTCAAAGATGAAGAAAGAAAGCTGTCTATCTTGCGGGACAAAGCGAGAATATCCTTTTCTAAAGATAGAAAACGCGACCAAAACAGCCGTTTTATGCGGTAGAGACACTGTGCAGGTCCGACCATCAGCACCGATTGAGCTGAGCCTTGAAAAGCTTGCAGAGGATGCTGAGAAATTCGGGTGCAAGGTCAAAAGAAATCCATTTCTTGTTTCCATTGAAATGAAAGGGGAAAGAATGGTGGTATTTCCTGATGGTAGAGCACTAATACACGGAACAAAAGACACCACACACGCAAAATCCATCTATCAGAGGATTGTAGGGGCATAACAAAGAGGGAGGGCTAGTCAAGAGCCTCCCTCTTTATGTGTGCGCCCGGCATGGGTGTAATCTATAGGGTGAGAGTCCCGAGCTGCGAAGGCAGAAGTAGCAGTTAGCTTAACGCAAGGGTGTCCGTGGTGACGCGGAATCTGAAGGAAGCGAGCGGCAAACTTCCGGTCTGAGGA
>NZ_WIAQ01000011.1 GCF_009466385.1 Peribacillus tepidiphilus
TAAAGGCATGACCCGTTTTGTGTAGTGTGTTTTGGCATGAATTTTTGCGACTAAATCAAGAAAAAGCTTTTGAAATAGATCTGGGTTTATACCATTTAATCGCCGTGACAACTGTGAAATACTAATAGAATTAAGGTCGATCCCCTTTTGAAGTTGGTCATCAAAAAGGCAATCGCTTAGCGCATGGAGACTTTCGATTTCTTCCAATTGCGCAAAAAGCAGTAATTTTAGAAATGACTCTGTCGTTAATTTTTTCGTATAGTAATCTAATTTCATCGTTTTCACCTGTTCTTCAAATAATTGAAGATTTATTGGCGAAAACCATTGTCCAAATGAAGTTTTTCGTGTAATCTTGTCCATGAGTTTGGTCCTTTTTAGTGGATTTGGACGGGTTACCACCTAACTTATCCATTATAAAGGACTTTTTCTTTACACAAAATAAAATAAGTGAAGATTGCGAGTCTTTTTAATATTAAAATTTAATTAATGCAACACTAGTGTTATTTAATAAGAAAAGTATTTTATCATGTAAAGGAGTGAAATTCTTTTAGAAAGAGGCGATGAAATGGAAGTAAAAGATCGTATTGTAAAAGCAGAAATAAATACTATTATTAATGAATTTAAAGATTGTATTGAAATTGGAGTCTATTACTTGGTAGATGGAAGTATTAAAACTTTTGCTACTCTCTGTGATGAAGGATATCCTTGGAGGGACTACACAGGAGTAGGTGTAGCCTTAACTGAAAGAGAATCTGTGAGATTGGCTTTGGAGGATTTGTATAGGCAGGCTTATCCAAATTAAGAGTAGCTATTTACTATAAATTTAGTAATTATGAAGAAACCTCCTTTAAAGGGAATCATTATGTAGAATGCTATATCGTAAAAAATGGAGAATGTGTTGCTAAACAAAGAATTAATGTAGAAATTAAGTTATCCTAAAAATATGTAACTTTGTATAGATTTTTGCCCTCTATTATTTGGAATTTTGCTCTGGTATTATCTGTATTTTTATTGTAATCTAAAAGAGGACACCGATACTGGTAATATCGATGCCCTCCATATGTTATCGAGTCACATGGGGTTTGGTTCATCGAAAGGATTTTTACGAGAACGACCAGGAAGACCACCCTTTTTGAACTGCACCTCCAATTGTTAGACACACAACTAACAATTGGAGGTTTAGTTTTTATATGCCTAAATTTAACATAGAGGAAAAAAAAGAAGCAGTTATTCGTTATCAACAGGGAACGGAGGGGGTAAAATCTATTGCAAAATCTATAGGAGTCCATCATACAGTATTATTAAATTGGATCAAACAATATGAACACCATGGTGAAAATGCCTTTAAAAAGCCCTATACATCCTACACAACACAGTTTAAACTAGACGTACTGAATTATATAAAAGAGACAGGGACGTTCAACTAAATTCAGAGCCATTTTTTTATGGGAGTTTAGAACCCTCCTAATTTTTTGTAATGCTCTTTGATATAATTGAATTATCATAAATTTGGAGGTAACTATATGCCTGTTTATAATAAATTAGTTCGCGATCGTATCCCAGAAATAATTGAAAGCACAGGAAAAAAGTTTTCTACTAGGATTCTAGACAACGATGAATACATAAAAGAGTTGAAAAAGAAGAGCTATGAAGAGCTGGAAGAGTATGTGAGTACGACGAGTGATGAAGATGCTCTTGAAGAGTTAGCGGATTTGCTGGAAATCATTCATGCATTGGCGGAATATCATGGAGCTTCGTTTGAAAAGGTTGAAGAAATTCGTCAGAGAAAGGCGGAGAAAAGAGGGGGCTTCAAAGAGAAAATTTTCTTGATTGAGGTTGAAGATGAGTAAGGTTCAATTAATAACAAATCAATTAGGTAAACACATCATAAAACAAATGGAAGCTTCTTCTACGATTTGTATTTTGACGTCTTTTGTGATGAAGTCAGGTGTTGAATATTTACGAGATGCCTTAAAGGCTGCAGCTGAAAGAGGGGCTGATATAAAAATATGTACAGGGGATTACTTATTTGTTACCCAGCCGGAAGCTTTGGAAGAGCTTTTACATATTGATAAAAGAATTGAAGTTCGTATTTGGAAGAGTAACGGAACCTCCTTTCATCCAAAGGCTTATCTTTTTCAAAACGGAGAGCACGAGTGTTTTTTTATTGGGTCTTCTAATCTATCAAAGTCAGCGTTGAGTAATGGTGTTGAATGGAATGTCTCTATTAGTGATGAAAAAGAGGTGTTTGATGAAGCACTGCAGCAATTCTTAAAAACCTTTTACTCCGACCAGACAGTGCCACTAAACTCAGAGACTTTGAAGGATTACTATGTCCGATATGAAGAGTATCATAAGTGTCATCCTCAACTTGCTCAAGCTTGGTCAAAAGCTGAAGAGCTAGATTTAATGCTTCCAACTAAGAACAAGGAAGAGGAGTATGAAGAGGTTATTCATGATCCACCAGTCACCTATGGTGAAATCAAACCTCGTTTTGCACAAATTGAAGCGTTAGAGGAGTTAAATAAGACTCTTGAAGAAGAGTACAACAAAGCTCTTGTGGTCATGGCGACTGGTTTAGGAAAAACGTATTTAGCTGGCTTCTTTTCTCAAAACTTTGAGAGAGTGTTGTTTATTGCCCATCGTGAGGAAATACTGAAGCAGGCCAAGAGCTCTTTCCAGAAAATTATGCCCAATAAGTCATATGGAATATATGATGGGAAGAGAAAAGAAGGAGAGGCAGATATCGTTTTTGCATCCATATTTACTTTGAGTTCTAGGAAGCATCTTCATTCTTTTCAGCCAGATGAATTTGATTTAATCATTGTGGATGAATTTCACCATGCAGCTGCGGATTCCTATAAAAGAGTGATCGATTATTTTGAACCAAAGTTTTTACTGGGGATTACAGCAACACCTGATCGAAATGATAATAAGGATGTCTATGCGATTTGTGATGGAAACGTTGCGTTTCGACTTGATTTTTTAGAAGCTATTGAACGAAATTGGCTTTCTCCTTTTAAATATTATGGAGTATATGATGATACGGATTATAGCCAAATTACCTGGTTGGGTAATCGTTATGATGACCAGGAGCTTTTACAGGTCCAGCTTAGAGACGAAATGGCGAGTAAGATTTTGCAAGCGTGGGTAGATAAAAAACAGACGAGAACAATCGGCTTTTGTTCCTCTATTAAACAAGCAAACTTTTTATCGGAGTATTTCAATCGAAACGGATATAAAACCGTAAGCCTACATTCAAAACAGGTAGAGGTTGGCAGACATGAAGCGATCGATAAGCTGACAAAAGGTGAACTGGATGTCATTTTCACAGTTGACCTGTTTAACGAAGGAGTAGATATTCCTTCTGTTGATACCCTTTTGTTTGTTCGACCTACAGAATCCCTGACTGTTTTTACCCAGCAAATTGGACGCGGGCTTCGACTGCATGAATCTAAAAAGTATTGCGTGATTATCGACTTAATTGGAAATTACCGAAATGCGGATATTAAACTGAGTTTATTTGATAAAGAAGGATTAGCTGGCAAGACAAAAAAGATCCTGCCAGTCGTACCAGAAATATGTGATATTCATTTGGACGTCAAGGTCATAAATTTACTAAAAGAAATGACACGTAAGAAACAGCCTCGAAGAGAAAAACTATTCCATGACTACATGTCATTAAAGCAAGAGTTAGGCAGAAGGCCATCCTACCTAGAACTGCATTTGAAAGGTGCTTCCGAAGCTGCTCATTATCGACAGGAGTTTAAATCGTATTACGGCTTCCTTTTATGGGCGGATGAACTATCAGAACGGGAAAAAGAAGTCTATAAGCGTTATGAAAACTGGTTAGTCGAAGTAGAGAGAACCTCAATGACAAAGAGTTACAAAATGGTCGTTCTTCTAGCGATGCTTCAAAGAGGTACAAGTCATTGGTATGATCCAGTAACGTCAAAGGAGGTTGCTCCTTTTTTCCATCACTACTTAACGAGTAAGGAATATCGAAAACGAATGGATTTTACGGATAACGTTACAAAGAAGCTATGGGAATATGATGAAGAAAAAGTCAGCAAGCTTGTTGCTGCAGCACCTATGAAAAATTGGAGCGGCAGTTCTAAAGGGTTAATAACATATGAGAATGATGTGTTCGAGCTGCAGTTTGATGTGATCAAAGAAGATGAAGAGATTTTATTCAGCATGACAAAAGACATTTGTGAATACCGCCTGCATTATCATTTTGAGAGAGGAAGGCGAAATAGGGAACTTGGTTATGAGAGTCTACAATAGTAGGCTCTTTTTTGTTCCTTTTGATAGGTACTTGATTTTAAATCGGATTCATTAATGATAGGGTGTTATCGTAAACGTTTATTTGTGATGTAATAGTTCATCCTTTATATCAGAAGCAGGGAATAGGAAAGTTCTTGATGGACAAATTACTTGAAATGTGTAAAAAAGAAGGGAATAAAAGGTTCAGTTATTTTCCGCAAAAGGAAAACAAGATTTTTATAAGAATCTCGAATTATTGGAACGAGAGTCAGATGCTCCTTGTATGTCTTTTTAAATAAATTGTTCTTTATAAAATTTACAAAATATATTTTCCCATTAATCACAGAATATGCAGATAAAATTTACTATGAAATTTCCCAATTCAATTCCAAAATGATGATATACTTAAAGAAAAACAGATCGGTGATGGTTCGTGAAAGAGAAATTAATGGATTTTTTAAAAATGAGAAAAAAGAGAACCGTTTCATTAAGTGAGTTGGAACAGTTAGCTTCAGGAACTTTGGATTATGACAGCTTTGCCAGCTGTGTTATGCAATTAGAAGCCGAAAGTATTATTGAAAAAGTCAAGTCACACGGAGAAAATGGGAAAAATCCTTCGTTATCTTATACATATCGAGTTAACAAAAGTCTAGTAAAGCAAGACCTTCAAGAGAAAATAAAAGAAGCCAGACTAATTGTACATCCCTCTATTTACCTCGAGGGCTATTTTCATTTACCTGAAGAACAATGGAAGCAAGACTATCCGATGATTGTAAAAATCAATGAATATTTGAAAAAACACAGCTTCCCAGCTGAACAAGTGCCCGCACCTGAGAGATCGTTTGAAATCATTGGCGATGAAAAATGGATCACAGAAGGTGGCGGAAAAGAACTGTTAGAACGCATTCGTATATGGAAGCTACTCAAAATCGTTCCTGTTTCCGATCCATTGATGTTTGCAGTAAATCCACTCATGATACAAAATACATCGCACAAGCACCTAATCGTTGAAAATAAAACAACCTATCAAGGGCTTCTACCCACATTA
The DNA here is from genome assembly GCF_009466385.1 of Peribacillus tepidiphilus. GTDB lineage: Bacteria > Bacillota > Bacilli > Bacillales > DSM-1321 > Bacillus_BN > Bacillus_BN tepidiphilus. Next base: position 5,315 of record NZ_WIAQ01000011.1, read on the forward strand.
ACGGAAACTTCCTTTACAACGCTTATTTACGGCAGCGGCAAAAAAATTATCAAAAGCATCGAACAGTTTGATTATCAATTGCCGCTACAGTCTTGCCAGCATCATTTCTATTATTTTGGCGATTTGGATCACGAAGGGATTAACATTTGGTATTTGCTATCGAAAAAAATTCAAGTACTACCAGCTATTCCTTTTTATGAGGCATGCCTAAGCCAGCCTTATGTGTTTGGCAAGCAAAATCAGCGGAAAAACGATGAGGCGATGAATGAATTTTTATCTTATTTTCCAAAAGTACAACTAGCTCAAATTACGTCGATGCTGCAAAACGGAGGCTACTATCCTCAAGAAATCATCAAAACAAATGAATTGCAGCACATTTGGAGGAATGCTTCATGGAAATAAAGGACATCACTTTTGGATATAGTGAACGGATCGCTAGAATTGTTTTGTTTGAACCACTTTATGAATTAGAAAGGAAAAAGCAAGTGGACCTAGAAGGAAACCCGATCGATATGAAAGGGTTAGGGCTGTTGACGCTCTTATTCTTTTTTGAACAAAAGCTGATGCGAAACCATCGCGCAGGGGTAAAAGAGCTTGCTGCTTTTTTACAAAAAGTAACGGAAAATCAAGTAACACTTGATGTGAGTGGATTTGAAGACTTATCCAGAACCATCATTCAAACGTTTCGTCCTGCATCAGGCAAAAAACGTGAGGCTTCTTTTTTTAATTGGGAGACAAAGCAGCTGGATACCGTATATTTTTCGATTTTAAAAGCTCATTCCTTTGATGTAAAAACGAATTCTCAATATTATACACTCGATGAAGACGGACTAGAACTCGTGTTTGCTACGAAAGAGTTTTATAGTGAGTTTCAGTTATCGATTAATCAGCTTATGCTTAGGAAACAGCTAGAAAAAGGTGAATTTAAAGGAGCTCTAAGACAAATTAACGAGATGCGGATTGATGTGGAAGCTTTAGAGGAGCGGATGGTGAAGCTCGAGCATGAAATTAAACGAAATATTATCTCGGAGGATACTCATGCTCGGTATAAAGCTTTGCTTGAAGATATCCTATATCGATTGAACTTAGAGAATGAAGAATTTCAAGAATTGCATGATTTTGTAAAAGAAACAAAAGAACGGCTTTATTACAAGGATCATACAAAGCAGGAACGAAAAACATACGAATTAGTCCTTGAAATTTCAAAGGAATTGGAAAAGGTGCATGCTGCTCATACATCGCTTCTTCAAAAGAGTATACATTTGAAAAATACCGCTCTACAAGCGGCGCAGGAGTCTCTTTATTATGTTGGCATTGACTCTTTTAATTTTGACCAGGATATTACTTCAAGAATGATTAGTTCTCCGCTTCCGTTACAATCTATGAAAGGGATCATGGCTCCATTTTTGAAGGTGCAGGAAACAAAGCAATGGTCGTTATTAACAGTATTTACCGAACAAAATATAACCGAAGAACGAGAGAAACATGAACAAGACGGTTTTCTTGAAGTAAGTGAAGGAGAAACACTACGCTATCAACAAATGATTGCTCGTTATTATGAAAAGTTTATGCAATTATTGTTAGATGCAATGGCTGATCATCAAGCGATCTCAATTGAAGATTATTTTCAGTATTTAAAAACAAATGGATATGAGCACTTGTTAGAAAGCCGTTACGTTTACGACTTTTTTATTCTTCTCCACCACCGTTCTCCGATCCGAAAAAACAGTGAAGGAGAGGACGAACAAACGCATGTATTAGATGGCGTTACTTCGTTGTTAGGCAGCAAGACGCTTTATGTGACCGAACAACCTAGCATCATTAATGGGTCCAAGCGATTTTCAATTCAAAATATGTTGATTGCAGTAGGAGATGAACACAGTGCATTTTGATGAAGCAACCGTTATGAAAGCATTTGATATCTATTCAGTATTATCACGGAATGGAGTAGCAGAAAAATCACTTCTTAGAGACTACATCGCTGATGATGGCGTCCGAGGATTGGTCGATCAATTTGCAAGAAAAGTCGATTGTACGACCATTATTGCAGGTGAACATTTATATATGATTCCGCTTGTAAAACTGTCCCCATTTCATGTAAGCAATGACTATTTAAAGCGAACGTATTTAAAAGCAAATGCAACAAATACCGACCTTTATCTTTTATATTTTGCAACGATTATTTTTCTAGGTGAATTTTATGATAGCTATCATTCGAAAGAGCCGACGAGAGATTTTCTCCGATTAGACGAATGGGTAACATGTGTGAATAAGCGAATCGAATCACTGAAGGAGCATTCTGAAGAGGATTTAAAACAATATGAAAAGGATTTTTCATACAATTGGACAGCTATTATTGAAAAATGGGATGCAATGGATGATTTAAAGGAAACAGCAAAGAAACAAACGGGGAATACGATCAGCCGTCTAAGCTTTTTAGACACGGTGAAGCGATTTTTAGTCGACCAGGAGATTGTTGAGGAAATCGGAAATCAAGAGCTCAGTTTAACAGAAAAAGCTAAAACGATTGTCCAGCGCTATTTTATGGAATTGGAATATAACCGAGGAATACTAGAGTTTCTATATCAGTTTGAAGCGGATAAAGAGGGGGTCCAAACGAATGCCGTCGATCTCGAGAATTAGATTTACGAATGTCGTTTATGAAGGTGGCAATAAACGGTACAATGATGAAATTTTTGTATTTGATGGCCATAATGGTGCTATTTTGCTTGAAAACGGAGGAGGAAAAACCGTTTTTATTCAAACGGCGATTCAAGCAGTTCTTCCTCATGTTGACTTAGCGGATCGAAAAGTTAAAGACACGTTAAAGCTAGAAGATGCTCCAGCTCATATTGCCATTGAATGGATTTTACATGAACGACCTCGCCGCTATGCGGTTACGGCTGTCTCGTTATTTTTAACCAAAAACGGACTCGATTCGTTCCGTTATGTCTATGAATATGGGGAGCATGACAAGCATTCACTCGTAGAAATTCCATTTGTCAAAGAGTTCGCTGGGAAAATAAGAGCTGCCGATCGTTCCGAAATACAAGAATACTATTCTTATATGTCGCAAAACTATTTGAATGCCAAAACATTTGATACGATTAAAAACTACAAACAGTATTTAGAAGAAAACTATCATATTATACCTAAAGAATGGGAAAGCATCGTAAAAATCAACAGTGCCGAAGGAGGAGTCGAGCATTTTTTTGATGAGTGCAAAACAACCGGACAATTGTTTGACCGCTTACTCATTCCAACTGTTGAAGAATCTTTGGCTGGTTTTCAAAAGCATGAGTTTGCTGAAACGTTTGAAAAACATCGCACAAGCTTTAAAGAATATAAACAATTAAAAGAAAAAATCGCTGAAAATGAACGGATTAAAGAAAGATTAGATCAGTATGTCAAAAGATTTGCAAGTCTGGATGAGAAAACACACGAATATGAAAGAGCAAAGGAAAAAGCAAAGGCGTACTATAACCTTGCGAAGAATCAACTGAATGAAGCAGAAGAAGAACAACTGAAACTTCATGAAGCGTTACAGGACTGGCAAGAAAAAAATCATCTTTTTGCTCAAAAGGAAGCTTCATATGAAATTGCAAAGGAACAACAAAAGCTAGCTGAAGTTTCAATTAAACTCACTGAACATATGTATCAGCGTGACGAAATCCAAATTCAATTGAATGAAACGGATTCTTTCTATTACTCTTTAAAGCTAGCGGAAATGAAGAAGAACTATGAAACCGAAAAGCAAAGAAAAGTATTCAATGAAGAAAAACTGAAGCAGTTGGATCAAGAGCTAGATACGGAGGAAATAAAAGAAGCTTTACATGAGAATGCTCGCCAAATTAAAGGGTATTTCGTTGAACTCGAAGAAAAGTTAAAAAATAAGCAGCAAGACATTCAGTTTGAATGGAACTCTGTTCAAAACACACTGGAAGAAGAGGAATCCAATTTAAAAACATTAATGACTGAATTAAATGAGCTTTCGAAACTAACTACTTCCAAAGAGACAATTGTTGAACAGAATCATAAGGAAATGAAAAATCTTTTGGCTGAAGCTTTGTCAAATCCAATGCAAGAAACCATTGAAGAGCAGCTACCCATTTGGATTCAAACGACCACCGACTTAGATCAAGAAAACATAACACTCATAGAAAGAAATAAACAGATAAAAAAAGAAAATGAAGGTCTTAAAGAGAAGCTGAAAGAAAAGCGTGAACAATTGCAAACAGCACATAGAAAACAAGCTGAAATGCAATCGACAAAGAATCGATTTGAACAAGAGCACCAAAAGCTTAAGTTAAAATTAGCAGAACGGAAAATGATATGGGCTCGCGTTGATTCTGTTTATTTAAAACAAGATTCCATTGAAAAACAAATGCTAGAGGATATTGAAAGAGTGTCTAGTGAACGGGAGAGGCTATTGAATCAAGAACGGCTGGCCTTTCGCTTTGTCGATGATTATGCAACTCAAGACGTGTTTTCAGCTGACTCATATATGTTTAAGCAAATCGAGCAATGGAAGAGTCAATTCACCTATTTAGAAACAGGGGTTTCATATATTCATTCGCTTGGTTTACATCTAGATGGGATAACGGAGAACTATTCTCTTTGGCCCATTACGATCGTAACTACGAACAAAGAAAAGACAAAGCTAAAAGAGAAAGTTCAACATGTTCATGAACAGCTGCAATATCCAATCATTGTTTTATCGCTCGATGAAGCCTCAAATCTTGTACAAGGAAACCATTCATTGATATTCGAATGGATCCAGCCAAAGCATTGGAGTACAAACATGGATCCCGAGAGCTTTGCTCATTGGAAAGAGACCATCCAGCAAACAGCTCAGGAAGCAAGGCAGCAACGTCAAGAAAAAGAGCAGGAGCTAAAAGCTTGGACAGAGCTGCAAAAAGATTGGGATGATTTTTTCCATCACTTCCCTTTTGCAGCTTATCAGGAATTGACGGAGAGCATTTCAAAACTGAGCGATGAAATGTTTGCTCTATCTTCTGAAGAAAAAGATCTGTACATAAAATTGGAAGAAAATGAAAAAGAATTTGAGATTAATGAAAAAAAACGTCAGGAAAACAGCGATTCTATTAATGGATTTGAAACTAAAATTGAAAAAGCTCAAAAATACCTGAAATTGAAAAAAGAAAATGAAGGAATTGAAAAAGAATTAGTATTTATTAGGGCTAAGATTCAAGATTTCGAAACAAAAGCTAGCAGGTTGAAGAATCAAATACATGACCTGCGAAATCAAGCCAACGATTTAAAGACTGAGCACAATCAAATTTCTAACCAAATTTCACTAACTATACATGAAAATAAACTTTATAAAGAAGTTAAAACGGTGGATCCATTTTTTACAGAAACGAATCTTGAAGTGTTAGAAGAAAAAAGACAAGAGCTTAAGCTAGAATTAGAAAAGATTTCAAAAGACCGTGGGCAAATCGAAACAGCGATTCAATTTTCAAACCAAAATATGGAACGCTATGAACGAGAGATGGATCAGCTTCGTAAAGAAAAAGAGGATTTGAATGAAGAGCTTGTGTTTCCACTGAACGGAACAGAAAAAATGAATGAGCTGTTGAATAAACGTACAAAGCTAAAATCTCAGTTAAAAACAGCTTCTGAGCAAGTAGAACAGCTCACCCGTAAGCATGATAAGCTAGTTGGTTCCATAGAAAACATGAAAAGGAAAGTAGAAAAGCTGTTTGAATTTGAAGGACATCTCGAGATAATTAGCCAGCAGCTAAATGAAGAAAAGCAATCTCTTGTATTAAGAAAAGAACATCTTGATCGGTCTTTAATGCAAGTTGAAAAGCAAGTAAAAGACATTCATACAGCCGTCATTGAATTTCAAAAATACGATACGAAGCATAAATTTTTACATTCATCTGTAAAAGAGGCGCTCCTGTCTTCTGAAGAAATCATGGAATTTACGTATGCCCGTATTCAAATAACAAAACAAATGATCAAACAGCTGGAAGATGCATTTGATGAAAAAGAAAAAGAATTGAAAAAAGTAGAAAATGAAAAAATGAATTACATTCATTTTTGCCGTAACGAAATATCTGATGGTCGTATGCAGGAAACAGCCATCCGAGGTATTGAAAGCAAACATACGTATGAAGATGTGCTGAAATATAAAGAGTTGTTAGAAGGACGAATTCGAACCGCGATTAAATACGCTGAGCAAAATATGATCACTCATGATCAGCAGCTTGAGCAATTCATCATTCATGTTCATACTCATCTACAAAAAATTGTAGATGAACTAAAATTAATTCCAAAGAAAACGAGCGTTAAAATCGAAAACCAGTGGAAAGAGATCTTTGCTTTTACGATTCCAGAGTGGGACGAACATGCTGGAAAAGCTGAAATCCGAGCGTACATCCATTGGATTCTCGAACAGCTAGATAAAGATGTGTATAAAGATGAAAATGGTCGTGAAGATGTCGGAAAAATGAAGAAGGACTTGGAAAAATGGCTACAGTCCAAACAGTTATTGCAAGTTGTGATGAAAAATCAAACGATGAAGGTTAGCTGTCGCAAAGTGACAAATGATAACAAAGTGACGAAAAGCTTATATTCCTGGGAGCAGTCAAACGTATGGTCTGGAGGAGAAAAGTGGAGCAAGAACATGACGCTTTTCCTTGGCTTATTAAACTACATTGCTGAAAAACGACAGCACATTCAGTCAATTATGAAGCGCCACCGTACCGTCATTGTGGACAATCCATTTGGAAAAGCATCCAGCGACCATGTACTACAACCTGTATTTTTTATTGCGGAACAGCTTGGATTCCAAATCATCGCGTTAACAGCTCATGCAGAAGGTAAATTTTTACGAGATTATTTCCCGATTATTTACAGCTGCCGCTTAAGACAAGCAGAAGGAAGCGAAAAGCAAATTATGACAAAAGAAAAAATCATTCATCATGCTTTCTTCCAAGACAACGATCCACAATCGCTAGAAAAATTAGCAGAATTTGAACAGATGGAATTGTTTTAATGGAAAAGGCCTGCTACAAAACAGGTTGATATGAAGAAACTTTAATAGGAATCCAATAAGATCCTATCGTTTGATAAATGAATGTACCTAATAGAAAAAGGAAAGCACGTATTAACAAGGGCTAATATGTGCTTTTTTTTTATAAGTATTTAGGTCTTGATAAGGAATACGAATTTTATGAGATGAACCACGAAGAAGGCTTTATTTTTCAAGTATAGTATTGGAACCGTTTTTGACTAATCTTATCTCGATTAATAAGAGGATAATAAACTTTGCAAATACTTTCAGTAGCTTACGAGCATAGGCGTAACTTTACGGAGCCATGTTTAAGAGAATTCTACCTATCCGTAAAAAAACCTCATTCCTAAAAGGAAAGAGGCTCGTATAGTTTTGACTAATAATGATTATCTATATTTCTAAAAGTATGTCGTCACGCTATTTGATCTTCCACTACAGATTTTTCTTCAGAAAGATTGTCTAGCTTTTCCAAAGGGAATTCAATAGTTACAATGGTACCTCGACCTTCCATGCTTTCGATGTCGAATGTGCCTTTATGCTTTTCAATAATTTTCATGGTGGTCATGAGTCCTAGGCCAGTGCCTTTTTCTTTGAGGGTGTAGAAGGGCTGGCCAATATTAGGTAGCTGGTTCTTTGGAATCCCGATGCCTGTATCCTCGATCGTAACTCTTAGTCGATCATGATTTGGAGAACAGTTCAGCTTGATTTGCCCACCGTTAGGCATGGCCTCGATGGAGTTTTTGAAAATGTTAATAAATACCTGTTTCAGCTCATTTCGATCACATAGCAGGAAATGCTTGTCATTCATAGGTTGAAAAATAAATTCTACATTATGTAATAAAGCTTCCGGTTGAAGTAAGTGGACGACATCATCTAGGATTTTCGTAAAATCATAGAGTCGAAAATCCTGTGCATGAGGCTTTGCTAGGATGAGAAAATCATTGGTTACTTGATTAATTCGATCAATCTCTTCCATGATTACATCATAATAAAATGGATTTTGGGAGGATTCTCTCATAATTTGTATAAATCCCTTAATGCTTGTTAAAGGATTTCTAATTTCATGAGCTATTCCCGCTGCAATTTGTCCCACAACTGCCAGCTTATCAGATACCTTTAATTGTTCTTCTTGTTTTTTTCTTTCGGTAATATCACGTAATACAAGTTGTACGCATCTTTTCTCATTAAACTGACATACAATGGCCTTTGACTCTACAAAGCATGAAGAACCATTTTTCGTGATCAGCTCATATTCACACAAATCCAACATAATTTCCTCAGTAGAGCTATAAATATCTTTTTGACGCTTCAAAATCCTTTCATGCCCCGATGGATGAGTGAAGTCTAGCAATGTTTTACCAATCACTTCATTTTCATGATATCCAACAAGATTGAGGGCAACGGAATTCGCATAGATAATACGGCCTTTTTCATGCATTACGATTCCATCAGGATGTTGATCGATGAGCTTTTTGTACCGGATTTCTCTTTCCAGATTTCTTCTAATGATTTCTTTTTCACGGAAATAAGGGACAATGACATACAAACAAAAGGAAGAATAGACAAAGTAGATTAATAGAAATACATAGAGGGAATGATCGGTCACATGTAAGTTAGATAGCTGTAGGACGATGACGAGAATGGAAAACATCATAAAGAAAAATAAGAGGGAATAAATCAAGGATAAATGATATTTAAGAAACAAGAGTGCTTTTTGCAGCATGTACGAGTGAACTCCCTTACAACTGGATTAGTAATATACAAATAAGGAATACTAAGATTATCATACCAACATTTAACGAAATTTACCAATGGAAAATTGATTCATAAAACAGAATGAACCGATCTGAATAAGAAAAAGGCTACCGCAATTGCCAAAAAGGAAGAAGGAAGATTCACGTTTGTTTCACTAATCTTTTTTTTATTTTTCTGTTTTTAATCACTTGGTTTGAACCTTTTCAAGTTATTCGTATTATGACTTGGCTTAAAAATATAAGTTAACTTAATGCTTGGAATAATGAACCATAAAGGACCTCCAACTGTGAGGTCTTTTATTGTTCTATCCATGTTCAACAATGTTATTTAACAGGGCCATTTTTAAAATGGAGTTGTCGGAATGGGAAAATGGTGGTAAAGTTAAAAGTAAGATTTTTCTAAAAATTTAAAAAATAAATGTTGGATGTTTTACTTATCCAGAGTGGTGGAGGGAAAGGCCCTGTGAAACCACGGCAACCCCAATATTTTAATAAATGGAAGGTGCTAATTCCTGCTAATGTCAACAAAGCTTTAGTAAGATAAGTGAGAGACTAATATAACTGGAAGTGGTCTTTCCTTATCTAGGAGAGGCCGCTTTTTCATTTTCAATACAACGAAACAAATGTGAGAGGTGGAATGAATATGGGCTATATCAAGTATAAGGAAAAAGGGAAGATTGGAACGATCACGCTTAATAATGAGAAGCAGCGCAATGCCCTTTCGTTAGAACTGATTAAGGAATTTGACGCACTTCTAAGTGAAATTGCCAGGGATCGTAGAGTAAATGTAGTAGTGATTCAGGCAGAAGGGAAAGTGTTTAGTTCAGGTCATAACCTAAGAGAAATTGATGGGCGTCCAGAAGAAGAGGTAAGGCATTTATTTGATGAATGCCAGATTTTAATGGAAAACCTCAGAAAGATCCCACAGGTTGTCATAGCAAAAGTACATGGAATTGCAACAGCGGCAGGCTGTCAACTAGTTGCAGCTTCGGATCTTGCAATAGCTAGTGAAGAAGCAAAATTTGCAGCACCTGGTGTTCATATTGGACTATTTTGTAGTACACCAGCGGTTTTCATTAGCCGGAATCTTGGACGGAAAAAAGCAGCTGAGCTATTGTTTACGGGTGATTTTATTTCTGCGGAGGAAGCACTGATCCATGGGTTAGTAAATAAAGTCGTGCCACATGATCATCTGGATGAAGAAACAGAAAAATTTGCAGCTTCTGTTGCCCGTCATAGTCTACCAGTATTAGAGATTGGTAAAAAACAATTTTATACTCAATTACAGTTCGAGGATTTTGATGCTTTACGATATAGCTCAAAAGTGATTTCTGAAAGCAGTCAGCTACCGGATGCCGTTGAAGGAATTAAAGCCTTTTTAGAAAAAAGACCTGCACAATGGAGTGATCGAAGAGAGGAAGCATGGAAGGGAGAATCTATATCGTAAGTACTAGCTTAACGGTTCCTTCGGAAGAAATTCGCGAGTATAGATGAAAAAATAAGTCAGCCAAAAAGGTAGATCAATGAGTTTCTTTGAAGGAAGCGATAGCACAGACTAGAGCGATCGCCCAGAACCAGCTGTTGAAGAAACTAATATTTTATACCAATTAGATCGAGTTAGTGCCAGTTTTGTTTTAGATAAAAAATTTCGTAAACAATCGCATAGCAATGTGATTTAAGGTGCTTATTACCCAATTTCAAAGCTTCTTGAAAGGTCAAAAATAACCACTGGAAGATGTCGCACCTTATAATATTTCTTTTGCATGAAAAATCGATTTGGACAAACTGGAAAAACCAATAATAAAAAAGAGAAGACCTGTATCAAGTCTTCTCTATAAATCTTTTACTAGCTAGAGGTTCTTTTCATTGTATGAACGAATTTGTATCGGTCAGCTCGATAGGCGGATTTTACAAATTCGAAGGGAGTACCATCCTGTAAATAGGATGTACGTAGGATTAGCAGGACGGGAGAGCCTTTTTCAATTTCTAGGTGCTTGACTTCAATTTCCTTTGCGCTTGCTGCTTCTATTTGCTGGGCTGCTTCACTAATTGTTAGCAATAAGGTATCTTCGATGTACTTATAGAGCGATTGATTAATGATTTCTTCAGTCAAACCTTTTACCAGATTGGCAGGAAGATAGGTGGTTTCTAAAGCCATTGGAACATCATCTGCCAAACGTACACGCTGGATTTCGTAAACAGGGGTATTTTCTTTTAGTTTTAATCGACTGGCAACTTGAATGTCAGCAGGGATTATTTGAAAGGACAACAGCTTGCTGCTTGGCTTCATTCCCCGTTCCAACATATCTTCTGTAAAGCTTGTTAAACCTTGGAGCTTCTGTTCTACCTTTTGCTTATTGACGAATGTTCCTCGTCCTTTTTGGCGGTATAAATATCCTTCATTCACCAGATTGTTAATAGCTTGTCGAACGGTCATCCGACTTATTTGGTAACGCTCCGCATATTCACGTTCAGAAGGAATCGCTTCATCTACCTTCAGGGCACCGCATTCAATCTGGGATTTAATGTATTCTTCAAGTTGATGATAAATTGGAATAGGTGAATTTTTATCAATCATAGGCAAATCTCCTTTACTAAACGAATTTTAATGCTTCTGCATCCGCGATGATGGTGACATGGCTATGAAGCTTGAGGGCAGAAGCAGGGAACTCCTCATGGATTCCCTCGGTTATTAAACGTTTTAAAGCGTGTGCTTTTGCTGACCCTGAAGCAAGCAATAAAATTTCACGACTATCTAAGATGGTTGAAATACCTACTGTAATGGCACGTGTCGGCACTTCTTCCAAGGAAGGAAAGAATGTTGAATTCGCTATACGAGTACTTTCCGCAAGAGAAACAATATGGGTACGGCTTTTAAAGGATGTTCCAGGCTCATTAAATCCGATATGACCGTTTTGCCCAATTCCTAACAGTTGGAGATCCACGCCCCCGATTTCTTTTATCAATTGTTCATAACGAACGCATTCCTTTAGTAGATCATCTGCTGTCCCTGAAGGCATATGGATTTGTTCAGAAGGAATATCAAGATGATCAAAAAGATGCCTTCTCATAAAATAGTGGTAACTGTTAGGATCTGTTTTAGGCAATCCTATATATTCGTCGAGATTGATTGTTTGGACATGTTGGTAAGTAGTGCCATTTTCTCGATGGTCCTTCACCAACTCTTGATAGGTACGTTTTGGAGTACTTCCCGTTGCAAGACCCAGTTTTATATAGGGATTGGCGCGTACTTTTTCAATGATATACTGTGCTGCGTGTTTGCTCATCTCTTCATAGTTGGCTACTTGAATGATGTTCATTGTCGTATCACCTTGCGTTCAAAAGCTTTTACTCCACGGCAAATGGTTTGTTTCACTTCTAAATCGCGATCCAAAATGACGATGTCCGCATCTTTCCCTTTTTCAATACTGCCTTTTCGGTCAAAGACATTTAATTGCTTAGCTGGATTTGTACTGGCAAGACGTACCGCTTCCTTTAATGAAATATTGGCGAATTCCATCATGTTTTGAACAGATTCCTTCATTTTCAAAATGCTTCCGGCTAAAGTGCCGTTGTCAAGAAGTGCTTTTCCCTCTTTTACGGTGACATTTTGGCCTCCTAAGTCATATAGACCATTTTTCATGCATTTTGCCCTTATGGAATCCGTTATCAAAATCATTCCATCCATACCTTTTGCTTGTAGGGAAAGCTTTATCATTTCTGGACATACATGAATTCCATCTGCAATGATTTCAATCATTAATTCTTTAAACAGAAGAGCAGCACCAGCAACTCCCGGTTCACGGTGATGTATTCCTCTCATTCCATTGAATAAGTGGGTGACATGTGTAGCACCAGCATGGACGGCTTCTTTTACCTCCTCATAGGTTGCATCTGAATGTCCAATCGATGCAATGACGCCCGTTGATGATAAATATCGAATCAATTCAAGTCCATTCTCGACTTCAGGAGCCAACGTGACCAGCTTAATTAACTGGTTGGAGTCTTTTTGCCACTCTTTAAAAAGCTCTAAGTCTGGCGCAATAATATGATTTTCCGGTTGTGCACCTGCTCGTTTGCTATTAATAAATGGTCCTTCTAGATGAATACCTAATATTTCTGCCTTTCCTGCTTCATTAAGGTGTTGGCAATAAACTGCCACATTTTTTAAAGCCTTCTTTATTTGATCTTTTTCTTGAGTAATCGTTGTTGCTAGGAAGCTTGTCGTACCTTCAGCAGGAAGAACAGTCGCTATCGTTGTTAGTGCCTCAAGGTTGGCATCCATCGTATCTGCTCCGCCAGCACCATGGATATGAACATCAATGAAACCTGGAACAATCGTATCCTCATTACAAAGTTCAATCACCTCTATGTTTCCATCGAAAGAAGGCAGGTTATTTATTGGACCTACATCTTGAATTTTTTCTTCCTCAATATATAAGTAACCAGATGGTATGATTTCATTTTCAAGCATAATTTTTGCATTTTTTAATAGAAGACGGTTCATGGTTCATCCTCATTTCCATTACATGTAAATATCCTTGTTATTATTATAAAACGATTGAAAGATAGTTGTATATACCAGAGGAAAAATAAGTTTTGTGAATTTAAATGGTCTATACAAGTGTTGGTGAAAGAGAGGGGGAAACGTTAAGTAAATGTCTACACTTCCCCCATAGTGATGATCATTTTTTAGAATGAAAATCTTCAATGGCGTTTCTTAAATAGCCATTATGTTTTTCTAGAAGGTCGGTTACTTGTGAACCTCTTAGTCCTGTAATAATCTGCAGAATGGCTGCTTTTGTATTGTACTTTTGTTCAACTAATGCTTGACGGGCTTCTTGATCGGTTGTACCCGTCGCCATTTTGACGATATTTTCAGCTCGTTTAAAAAGTTTTTCATTGGTCATTTGTAGATCGACCATTAAGTTTCCATATACTTTTCCCATTTTTATCATGGAAGCGGTTGATAGCATGTTTAAGACGAGTTTTTGAGCTGTTCCTGCTTTCATTCTTGTTGAACCGGTGATAACTTCTGGACCGACAATAGGCGCGATCGTATATTGAGAAATTTTCTCCATCTCAGAGTCTTTACTGCAAACAATCGAAACAGAAACAGCTCCTATTTCATTGGCATATTGAAGAGCACCAATGGTATACGGTGTTCTTCCGCTTGCGGCGATTCCGACCACGACATCCTTATTGGTTAGATAAATATCGACTAGATCTTGTTTTCCTTGCTGTAAGTTATCCTCAGCCCCTTCAATGGCATCTGTCATCGCTCTTTTTCCTCCGGCAATAACTCCAATTACCATATCAGGACTAGTCCCATAAGTTGGGGGACACTCAGACGCATCGATAATTCCTAATCTTCCAGAAGTACCTGCACCCACATAGATGAGTCTTCCTCCCATTTTGAACGCTTCAACGATTCGATCGACTACTTTTGCTATTATAGGAATTTCCTTTGCGATTGCATTAGGAACGAGTGTGTCTTCTTGATTAATGACTGTTATGATTTCTTCCGTGGTCATTAAATCAATGTTTACTGTTTTAGGGTTTTGTTGTTCTGTGTTTAGTTTAGAAATGTTCATGCTTAATCCCTCACAATCAATTGGAATTTTCCCCCCGCTTTAATTTCTTTCAAAAGAGGGAGGTCCTCTTCGAGAATCTGACCTATTACATTTACTTTCTCATCCTTAGGGAGATCTTTTAATACAATTTGCAATTCCCCGGCATAACGTCCATATAACTGATTATCGATCGTAACCATTCCCATTTTTCTTTCGACTTGATGGGCAGGAGCAATGCTGATATCTCCCATTTGGGCATAGGAACGAGATTCAACGGAACGAATCACATCACGAGCGGGATCCTTTCGATTCGTATGGACCTGGCGCAATATTGATGTAGATAGATTCTTTTGAAATAATTTCATTCTTAACGGAATGATACCTTTAGATAGATATGACAAACACTCCAGTGTTTCATATTTGCAATCATGGTCACCGATTAATACTTTGTCAGTATAAGCCGAAAACATGAGTTCTGCTGCTGCTAAAACAGGGGAGGAGAAGCGGTGTTTTTCTAAAGTCGGCAGTCCGGCATGAATGGGGCCGCGCAAATCCTGATCCCCAGGTATAAACGCCATTGTTGTTATGCCTTTTGCTTTTAAAAACCGGTTTCTCTCGATCAAAAAAGATTGGTCTAACCCTGTTTCGGGACGAGGATAAAAGTTATGCCAGGCTTCCACATTTGCTACATTTAACCCTTTTTCGATCCAATCATCCAATTCATGTTCTAAAAGAGTACTAGCATTGATACCGACCTTGATGATTTTTGATAGATGTACGATTTCGTAAGCTGAAAAACCATAATCAACGCGAATGCCAGTAAGTCCCCAGTCTAATAGAGTGTCTAGTGTTTCCCATTTAAGACCTAAATGTTCTAAAGATGTTGGGGATATATCTGCCAACAACTCCATGTTGAATTGTTTTGCTAAAGCTCCTAGCTCTTGGAGGAGAGCTTTGTATGCTTTAGGATCATCTTCTGGAATATGAAGAGAAGTAAAGATGGAAGAGAGACCATAGGACGAAGCTTTTTGAATCCATTGAGCATAATGTTCTCTTCTATTTTCGTTTAAATAGACGGAAATACCAATCATGGATGTTCACCTGCACTAACAGTCAGAATTTTGTAAAAAATACCTTCTAATAGAAAGAAGGAGGGATCATCCTCCTTCATCTTCCATTCTATGAAATAATTCATTAAATATTTTTCGCCATTTCTTCTTTAAAACCAAAGGTCCAAGTGAAGAGGAAGCCAAAAAAGTATGCAACTAGCAAGCCTAGTAGATATAAGAGAATTTGGTGTGTATGAACTAGGAATACGAGCGGAATGCCAGAAACTCCAATTGCAATAGTGGCAATTTTAAAGAACGCTTGGAAGGCACCGCCGACTGCTGCACCAAGACAAGCAGTTAAGAATGGGCGCCCGAGTGGCAGGGTAACCCCGAAAATTAACGGTTCCCCAATCCCTAACATTCCGACTGGAAGACCACCTTTAATAACTTTTTTCAACCGTTCGTTTTTCGTTTTAAAGTAGATGGCAAAGGCTGCACCCACTTGACCAGCACCGCCCATGGCTAATATTGGAAGTAATGGATCATCTCCAATCGTATTGATTAATTCCATATGAACGGGAGTCAATCCTTGATGTAGTCCCGTTACTACTAGTGGCAGGAATGTACCTGCAAGAATTAATCCGGCCACGATGCCGCCCATGTCGATTAAGCCTAATAAACCTTTTGTGATTAAATCAGAGATTAGACCGCCAACAGGCTGTAAAACGAATAAGGCTGCTACACCGGTAATTAATAACGATAAAGTAGGCGTTACGATAATATCAATGGCAGGGGGGACCATTTTACGAATGCGTTTTTCAACGAATGCTATGAATGCGGCAGCTAACATCACACCAATCAATCCACCGCGTCCAGGAAGTAACGCATCGCCAAAGACTTGGATATCAGCTAGCTTCGGATTATATAGAATGATAGCGGCTGCTCCCCCAAGGGCTGGAGAACCTCCAAATTCTCTTGCTGTATTGATACCAACGAATACGAATAAGTAACCAAACAATCCCCATCCTATTAAATCTAATACTTGGACAGGTGTCGATGTTGGATCTGCTCCGGAACGAATAATAACATTTGTGATTCCTGCAATGAGTCCGGAAGCGACAATAGCTGGAATAAGCGGGATAAAGATACTGGCAATTCTTCTAAGGAATAATTTAAACGGCGTCGCATTTTTTTTGTTTAATTCCGCTTTTGTTTTGTGAGCAAGCCCTTCAAAAGGATTATCACTGCTTTCATCTACAGACTGAACATTCTTACCTGTCAGTTCAGCAACTTCATTCGCTACTTTTGTTACGATTCCAGGACCAAGAATAATTTGTAGTGTTTCTGCTTCGACAACACCCATGACACCATCAATGCTTTTGATGCCTTCAAGATTGACTTTGCTTTCATCAACCGGTTTAACACGCAGACGAGTCATACAAGATGCGAGCTCAGCGATGTTACCTGTTCCGCCGAGCTGTTCGATAATTTCCTTGGCCAAACTTTCTTCTTTTCTCATAAATAGTCCCCCTTTATTCATAAGGTATGAATAAGAATAAGATCAAAAAAATGGATTCGCTTACAATTCCATTTTACCAACAATTAGTATAGTTGTCTATACCAATTTTATATATGTTCCTAGTGAGATCTGTACCACTAGTATGAACATTGGTGGGGGGCCCCCTACCAATCAAATAAAATCAATCTACAAACAAAAATAGGGTAAAACCTTGTATTTTGTATTTTACACAATATTAAGGACTTGACTTATGAAAATCAGTTAATTCATATTATGTATCAAAATAGGATAAGAGGATTAAAAAATATGAGTAAATATGGATTATTAGGCGACAACATTTACGGAAAAATATTTAATAAAGGTGAGAATATGACTCTCGATACTACAAAATGAGTAATAAGCAAATAAAGATCTAATTCCATCTTTTTAAGAGAATGTAAATTCAGTATGTTTTATTACGAAAAGCCATTTACACAATAACGTGTGAATGGCTTTTATTATTACCCTCCTAAAATTGCAACAATGATTAATGCTAATAAGACACTCAATAATAATGAAATAATCCAATGTTTCTTTTCTGTCATTTTAAAAAGAATATTTAAAATAGAACTAATTAGCAGCACAATTATAAAAACGAAAATAATCATTATAATTTCCATTTAAACAACCTCCTAGTATAGTACCTTTTACACATGACATTATGGACTTTTATTCCACTTCATCAATATACCATATTTTAACTGTTAAAGATTGCTGAGGAAAGATTAAAAAAGTGTGAAAAAGAAATAGACAAGCTTTTAGAACTCGCAGAGGAAACGAATATAACAAGTAGCATTATAGTAAAGCGGTCAGGTCGTTTTAATAAGGAATCGAGGTGTAGTAGATGAATGAAGGAAAATATTATCATAGTCGATTACTTGACTTAAGCAAAGTATTTGATCATGTAATCGAAGTGATGAAAAGTAGCATGTTGAACTGACCCCTAAAGAGGGGGTAAAATTAGTAAAAGCTGGATAATAACAGAGTTGAAAATGATTTATATTACACAGTGGTCAATAACCTTATTGAGTTTTCTTTATCAAGAAAAGAAGTTGGCGAATGGATAGACGTATTACAAACTATTGATGGAAAGAAAAAATTAAAGCAGATTTTAAACGATACCAATATAAAATTACCTAATATCGCTAAATATCTTAAAGAAGCCATTGATTTTGAACTTATTGTTCTTCAAGATTTTAAATAATTAATAAAGGAGTATAAGTATGCGTACTATTCAATATTTTGCGGTTCTAAGAGGACTTGCAATGGGATTATTTTCTCCTATATGGATTCTTTACTTGGTGGATCAAGGTTATGATTTACTACAAATCGGATTGCTAGGTACAATTTTCGAAATAGCAAAGTTAATTTTTGAAGTACCATCCGGAACATTTGCGGACCGTTATGGCATCAAACTATCAATTGCGGGTTCTTTCTTTCTCTCAGTTGTTACATGGTCTCTTAGGAATAACAATGAAATTAGAGAAAAAAATAGAAACAAATCCATATATTTCTTTAACAATTGTAGAATCAGTCAGCTTACTATTAGTAGGAGTACTAACAATAGGTTTCAAACCTCTAGGGGCAATCGCAACTTCAATATTATTAGCAGTTGAAGATGTTAGACACCCAATTGTTATCAGTTATTTAAATAAATTTTTCCCGGATAAATACAAAAATACTCTATTTTCTTTGAATTCAGGAGTTGGCGCCCTAGGAGAAATCCTATCTGGTATTATCTTTGGAATTATTGCAGTAAAATTTGGATTAACAACAACATTTTTGGTAGCTGCTATTTTTCTATTACCACCAATTATTATTTATTGGGTAGTACCTAAAATTAATGATAAAACTTCTATTGTTTCAATAAGTTCACGAAAAATGCATAACTCATAAAATTTTTTATTGTTTAGGAAATTATAAATTTACAACTTGTAGACAACTTTTTTCATAGTTGGTTTACGTCAAGATCTGGGTAATTTTATTGTGTCTGAGTAAGATTCATATTAAAATGGAAGTGGGAACCCTAATTATTGGTGCATTACTATTTTAGAATCCTGACCTTTCCTGTATTTAGGATCACCTTTTGTTATTTTTCTGTGTTTGATTCTTTGCTGAAAAATAGATCAATATATAGATAGAAATGAGGAAAAACATACTGTGACGGTGTATAATTTTTATTCAATCATTAAAAAAGCAGAAGATGAGGAAGTATTGATTGTCACCTTTCCAGATATTGAGTCATGTTTTACTTCTGGAGAGACTTTAGTTGAGGCTATTGAGATGGCTGAAGATGCTCTAGGACTCTATTTAAGTGTATTAGAGGACGAAGGGGAGCAGATACCAGCTCCAAGTAAGGCAGATGCGATTTCTATTCCTGATGGAGCTAGTTTAGTCCTCATAACGGTTGATACCGATCATTTTAGATAAGGTGCCTAACCCCCACTGTGCACATCCATTAACGGACCGGGGGTCAGGCATTTTTTTTACTTTTCAAGTAAGGCATACATTTTTTGATTCCGTAATTCTTTTTCTTCATCTGGAGCTAAATCATATTTTTTTAACAGGTGAAACAATTCATTTAAGTCAGTTTGACTAACAGATTGTGTGAGAAATTGTGAACATTTTTCCCATAGGCTCTCTGGTAAAAAGAGTTTTTGATCAGAAAGTTTTTGCTTAACATCTTCTATCGAATGATCTACCTTACATGTGCTCATCGTTTTCCTCCTAATCCAGCAATTGGCAATAACAAGTTTAGAAAAATTATATCATGATTTTAGAGATCATGAGTAATTTTTGGAAACCGCTATTTTGAAAGATTTTTACCATTAGGAGGTTTATTCTTCTGATTTCAACATTTTATACACTCCTACAAGCCTCTCCATCCCCTCCACCAGCTGCCGCTCGTTCATAAATGAGTAGCTTAAGCGAATCCAGGAATCTAGCTCGTTGAGCGGGTCACATATGTTTCCAGGAACGAAGGAGACAGACTGTTCAATGCTTTTGGAAAGCAATAAGGGTGTTGAGATCGTTTCAGGCAGCTTCACCCATAGGTTTAGCCCACCTTTTGGACTGATCCATTGCCAGCCAGTAGATGCGAGAGTCTTTTCCATGATTTCCTTTCGAATGCTTAAGGCAATGCGTAATTTATCAAGGTGCTGCTGCATTCTTTCTGACGTGAAGTAGTGCAGGAACATCTTTTGGTTGAGTAAAGGTGTTCCATTGTCAGAAAGAGATTTGGCGGTTAATAGAATTTTCATGAGTGGTTCCCTGCTTGCAACCACAGCAATCCTGAGACCTGGGGCAATGTATTTGCTATAGCTGCGAATATACATGACGTACCCTTCCGTATCATATTTGAATAGGGGTGAGGGAGGTTCTTTTTCAAAATAGATATCGTGAAACGGGTCGTCCTCTACTAAAAGACACTGATATTGCTCAGCAAGCTCGACCAATCTTTTCCGTTGTACAGTTGGAACAGTATAGCCTGTTGGGTTATGGAAGGTTGGGTTCATGTAAAATAACCGCGGCTTATACTGTTTCATTATTTGTTCTACCTGCTTAAGATCATATCCATCTGGGTGAATATCCACTGGAATGATTGTCGCGCCTTGGTGACGAAACATATCAATGGCGGCACTGTAGGTTGGTCGTTCCATTAACACCGTATCTCTCGGCTTAATCAGCGCTTGTGCAATCAAGTTAATTCCTTGCTGGGCACCGGATGTAATCAGTAATTCATCGGCGCTGACGTCTACCTGATGGCGTTTGAAAAAATCGTGAGAGAGAGCTTCTCTTAGTTCTTCATCCCCTTGAACCGTTGAATAGGTTCCTAGTACCTTTGGATACAGATCGAATACCTTCTTTACATAATCGGCAAAGTAATGGTTCGGAAGAAGATTCGGATCAATGACCGCCTGAGAAAACTGATAGGTAACAGGGATTTGATGAATTTCAGACAGATGACTTTTTTGACCATATGACGAAAAAAGAGGTGAATCGAATGGTTCAAGTCCTAATACATGACCTGGATGAATAAAATAGCCTGATTTATCTTTTACATACACTTTTTCTTTTTCTTTTAACTGTTGATAAGCTTTAAAGACCGTTAGACGGTGAACATTCAATTCCTTGGCTAGTTCACGAACAGAGGGGAGCTTGTCGTGAGCCTTCCATTCCCCACGATTGATTCGGTTTATGATATAATCGTACACCTCTTCATACAGATGGTTTGCGCTCTTTTTCAATGCCATCAGCTCAGCTCCTTTCCTTCTCATCATAACAGATTTACCAGCTAAACTGTTCTGTTTTCTATGATCTGTTCTATACACAATCCATTATGATTAGGAAAAAGGGGGATGATTCATGGTCTTAATGAATTATGTCATCATGTGTTTTATTTTTGGAACGACTTTTTTAGCAATCAAAATCGGGGTGGATGCAGGGGCTCCTCCGTTTATGTCAGCGGGACTTCGTTTTTTTCTGGCGGGCCTTATACTGTATTTGGTCATGATGGTCAGAGGAAAGGCAAACCTGTCGCTTCTTTTTCGAAAAGAGATGTTGTTGTCAAGTTTAGGCTTAACCTTTGGTACGTTCTCAACCCTTTATTGGGGTGAACAATATGTAAGCTCAGGGATTGCAGCTGTGCTATCCGCTACAGGTCCGATCATGGTTTTAGTCATCCAAACGTATATTTTACGTGAAAGTTTTAACCGAAAATCATTGATTGGATGTTTCGTAGGATTTGTCGGTGTCATTCTCTTGTTATCCTCTAGCATCACGTTTGACGTAAGCCTGCTTTGGTTTCTTGGTTGTGTCGTCATTTTAGTAGGAGTATTCAGTTATGCTTCTGGTACCATTTATTCGAAAAAAGTAATCGGAATCTTTAAGGATACATCGCCGATCGCATTGAACGCAGCTCAAATGCTGTACGGAGGTGTACTTCTCATTGTTTTATCCTTGTTCACTGAAACGGTTCATTTCGAGTCCTTGCTTTCCATGAAAGCGTTAGGATCTCTACTGTATTTAATTGTCATCGGTTCAATGGTGGCGCACAGCTTATATTATTGGCTGGTTGCTAAGACCAACCCGGTTTTCCCATCCACGTGGTTATATATCTCACCACTCATCGCGATTACAGTAGGTGCCATTTTTCATCATGAGCCAATTTCTTGGTTAATGGGCATTGGAGTCATGACGATTATGATCGGAACCGTACTCGTTAATTTTGAGGCACTACAGGGACTTATGAAAAAATCCAATGTGTCCATGGAAAAGAATACAGAGCAGGTTGTTGTGAAAAGGTGACCAAAAGGTACGACTTGATCCCTAGTAGAAATGATTCGTTTTATGTTGAATGAAAATCCGAGAGTTGAAACTGTAATCATTAATGAGGGCAGATTGAGCAATTTATACTTGAAGAAAAAAACCAATTTCTAACCTATTTAGAAAAGGAAGAAGTACATATCGACCTTTTAATAGGGATAGGAGAGTTAGAAAAATACCATAAAAGTCAGATAAGAGATAACGCCAAAAAAATGTCAGAACGACTTTCTGCTTATGAACATCGAGGTTTAAACGTAAAGTTCATTGAATTTGAGGACGAAGGTCATACATCCGTTCTCCCTCCCTTAATTCGTAAAGCATTACGATTTGCCTTAAGTCCGAAGAAATGAAAACGATATAACATGGCACTTTCTGATATTTTTTGGCAAATCTCCTAAGAAAAACAGGCTGGAATACTTCCAAGTCTGTTTTTCTTTTTAAGTTGTATCTTGTTGTTTACAATTCGAAATTTTAACTTGAAAGACTATTCAGATGGTAAATTTACTCGAAAAAATTAAGTAATTCGAATATTTAAAATGGTTAATGTATAATGGGGAAATAGTAGGGTTTGGATCGGCACATCTAGATGTTTTTACTTACAACTATCAATTGGAGAGGAGAAACGCATGGTTATAAAAATAGAAAATGTATGGCTGATTCGAAATGGTACTTGGATCTTAAAGAATATTCATTGGAAAGTAGAAAAAGGGGAGCACTGGGCGATATTTGGATTGAATGGTGCTGGAAAAACGGCTTTACTAAACTTAATAAATGCCTATCATTTCCCGACAAAAGGAAAAGCGACCGTCCTTGGTAAAGAGTTTGGGAAGTCACCACTTGGATCGGAGCTGCGGAGTAAAATCGGCCTCGTTTCTTCGTCTTTACAGCAAAAATTTTACCCTTCAGACAATGCTTTTGAAATCGTGCTAAGCGGAGCCTATGCTTCGATTGGTTTATATCAGACTCCAACCGATGAAATCAGACAAAAAGCTATTTCGTTGTTAACAGAGTTGGGCTGCTTGGATTATGCAAATAGAAACTATGAAACATTGTCACAAGGGGAAAGGCAACGGGTATTAATAGCTAGAGCTCTCATGGCTGACCCAGAGTTACTTATCTTGGACGAACCGACAAATGGACTTGATTTTCTTGCAAGGGAACAAGTTTTAGAAGCGATTGACCGAATTGCTGCCGCACAAGATGGTCCTACACTTCTTTACGTTACTCATCATGTGGAAGAGATTTTACCCGTTTTTACAAAAACTCTTCTCTTAAAAAAGGGAGAAGTATTTGCCTTAGGAAAAACACAAGATATGCTTTCAGAACAGGTCCTATCAGAGTTTTTGGAGCTTCCGGTCAATGTGATATGGAGCAATGGTAGACCTCTATTATCAAAGTGTAATAGACAAAGAGAAAAAGGGCATACATTGTAAAGTGTGACAGGATCCATTCACCGATTATTTCTCAGGAAAGCGCAGAAACTGACATTTCCTTTGTCGATGGTTTGAATTCGAAAACTAGATTTAGAGGCAAATGGATAGGTTAGTTTTATCAATGATGCAGAAATTTTTACTAAATTCGACAAAAAACGACAAAAGTTAGCCGGTTTATATAGTAATATTCTCCTGTGAAAGGGAGGAGTTTATTAGATGACCTTGGATATAGATCGGAATAAAAAGATGTTGCCCCTTATTCTGCTTTTTATTGCAGGGTATTATTTGTGGCTTTTATTATTTCAAGGTCACGACTGGATAAAAAAGATCGGTGGAGATGCTATTTCAATTATTTCGATAGGGATCGGTGCTTATTTACTCTTTAGGACCTGTGGGTTCTCACCTGTCCCGCTGCTCCCGCAGGAGTCTCGCACCTTGCGCTCCAATCAACCAACTTTTTTTTATCAAAGGTTTTCATTCCCAGAACCTATGTAAAAACAACAATCTTTTAGAAAAGAGCCAAGAAGAAAAAATAATACACGCTTATTTGATTGAATTATGTTAGAATAAGAATGTTGTTAATTTCATAATAAATCCGCACATGCGGTAGAGGTTCTAGCTACCCTCTCAAAAAAACTAAGGAAAAACAGTACTACTTTCTTAGTGGTGCTGTTTTTTCGTGAAAAGGAGATCTTTAGAAATGAAAAAAGATAAAGCTGTAGTGGTATTTAGCGGAGGACAGGACAGTACAACTTGCTTATTTTGGGCAATGGAACGCTTTGCAGAAGTCGTAGCTGTCACATTTGATTATAATCAAAGACACAAAACGGAAATTGAATGTGCAAAAAATATCACGAAGGAACTTGGTATTAAGCATCACATATTAGATATGTCCCTTTTAAATCAATTGGCTCCCAATGCTTTAACGAGAGAGGATATTGAGGTAAAAGATGGGGAGAATGGAGAGCTGCCTTCTACGTTTGTTCCAGGCAGAAACCTTCTATTCATGTCATTTGCTGGGGTTTTAGCAAGACAAATTGGTGCGAAGCACATTGTAACGGGTGTGTGCGAGACGGACTTTAGCGGCTATCCAGACTGCCGAGATGTATTCATTAAATCTCTAAATGTTACGCTAAACCTTTCAATGGATGAGCAATTTGTTATTCATACTCCGTTAATGTGGTTAAATAAAGCCCAAACGTGGGAACTGGCGGATCAGCTCGGTGCGTTTGATTTTGTCCGTGAAAAAACGTTAACGTGCTATAACGGAATTATTGCCGATGGATGCGGAGAATGTCCAGCCTGCAAGCTAAGACAAAAGGGTCTGGAAGAATACTTGAAAGCTAGAAAGGAGTTGTAAGACAATGTACGGTTTTCGAATTGTTGATAAGCTCCAAAAAATTGATGAAGATATTAAGCGCGAGCAATTGAAATATCATTCCAAGCGTGTGTTAGTGAGTAAGGAATTTACCTTTGATGCAGCTCATCATCTTCATTGCTATGAAGGCAAGTGCAAAAATCTTCACGGGCATACGTATAAAGTGATTTTTGGAATTAGCGGGTATGTCGACGATACAGGCTTAATGATGGACTTTGGCGATATTAAGGATATTTGGAAGAATGAAATTGAAATATATTTAGATCATCGCTACTTAAATGAAACGTTGCCACCGATGAATACGACGGCTGAAAATATGGTTGTCTGGATTTATGAAAAGATGGCAGAAGCTCTTAAGCAGGAGGATCGTCAGAAAAAATATCACGGAGCAAGAGTGGAGTTCGTTCGCCTATATGAAACTCCTACTAGTTACGCGGAAGCTAGACGGGAGTGGATGGAAAGTGAGTAAAATTCCTGTGATGGAGATTTTTGGACCAACGATTCAAGGTGAAGGAATGGTCATCGGCCAAAAGACGATGTTTGTCCGCACAGCAGGCTGCGATTATTCCTGTGCTTGGTGTGATTCTTCTTTTACCTGGGATGGCACAGGGAAAGATTCGATTAGACAAATGGAAGCAGAAGAAATTTGGGAAGAGCTAAAGGCACTTGGCGGAGATGGCTTTTCCTTTGTTACGATTTCTGGTGGGAATCCAGCATTATTGAAAAATTTAAGCAGCTTGATCCAGCTTTTAAAAGAAAACAACATCAAAATTTGCTTAGAAACGCAAGGGAGCAAGTGGCAGGATTGGTTTTTCGACATCGATGAATTAACGATCTCACCAAAGCCGCCTAGTTCTCGAATGAAGACGGACTTTGATGTTCTCGATCAAATTATTAGGAACCTAGAAAATCAAAAGGGTTCTCATCATGTCAGCTTGAAAGTGGTCGTTTTTGATGATGAGGATTATGAGTATGCGAAAAAAGTGCATCATCGCTATCCCGATATCCCGTTCTTTTTACAAGTGGGCAATGATGATACAAAAACAACGGATGACCAAGAGCTCATCCAACGATTGCTGAAAAAATATGAATGGCTGATCAATAAAGTCATGGAAGATAACGAATTAAAGAACGTCAAGGTTCTGCCTCAATTGCATACGTATGTCTGGGGGAATAAAAGAGGCGTGTAGGCGCACGGTGCCTGTCACGCCCCGAGATTTGACGAACAAAAGTTCTTGACAAATTGGAAGCTTTGTGGAGAGAAAATCTCTGCAAAGCTTTTTTATAGAGTTACAACCATCGCTTACACCACACCTTACAAAAAAGAGTAAAAAGTAATATTTGGCGGGATTATCTAGTAAACTGGCGGGATTACCTCGTAAAGTTGCGGGATTATCTAGTAAACTGGCGGGATTACCTCGTAAAGTCGCGGGATTATCAAACAAACTGGCGGGAATATCCTGTGCACGGGAGGAAAAGGAAGCTCTGTTGAGAGAAAATTCTCTACTGAGCTTTTATTTACAAGGACATATATATCCTTCACGAAAGAAAATACATATGTCCTATACGATCAATGGAAAGTTTATTTAGTAACTTAAAACACGATTTCGTCCCTCATTTTTTACTTGATACAATGCTCGGTCTGCTTTTTCAATTAACTGATCTGGTTTACTTTGCGGTGTAGCGATTTGTGTAGCTACTCCAATGCTGACTGTCACCACTTGGCAATCTGGTGAGCCGATGTGTGGGAGCCGTAATGCTTCAACTCTAAATCTAATTTCTTCGGCTATTATTTTTGCTTGATCATTGTCTGTTTGAGGTAAAATGACCGCAAATTCTTCTCCTCCATATCGTGCAACAATATGAGGCGGCTTTACAATCTGCTGTAACAAATCTGCAATCCTTTGTAAGCACCGATCCCCAGCTCGATGACCATAGGTATCGTTGTATTCCTTAAAATGGTCAATATCAAACATAAGAAAGGAGAGTGGAGTTGATTCACTCATGGATCTTTTCCACTCTTTGTCTAATGCTCGATCTAGGTAGCGACGATTCGCAATGCCGGTTAACGGATCAATATTGGATAAATATTGTAGCTTTTGTTCCATTTTCTTACGTTCTGTAATATCTCTCGAAACAAGAACGACTTTCGTTATTACAGCATCCTCCTCAATTGGTGTTCCTCTCGTATCAATATCAACCCAATGTCCTTTTGGGTGTCTCCATCGAAATTCAATTTGAATGACATTTTTTTTCTTTAGCATTTTCCGAAACTCATCTTGTACACGTTTTATATCTTCAGGATGAATATTTTTGAGAGGATATGAGCCTATATAATCCTTTGGATCGATTCCATATAATTTCAGTGAAGGAGATACATACAAAGCCCTTCCAGCTGGATCTATAAGAGTTACAACATCAGACATGTTTTCTGTAATCAAACGAAATTTTTCTTCATTTTCTTTAATTTTGGTTTGAAGTGCATTTGATTTAATTAAATGATTGAGTAAGAAAATGATGCAAAAAGCACTAATAATGGAGATCGTCCATAAGGGGGTAAGAAATAATACAAAATCTTTTATATTATATAAGAGAATAATACCTACAATCGTAGTTGAAATTAGGGAGTATAGGGTCATAATCCACCATTTATTTTTGGAAACATAGGTTGAGATCAGTCCGCATCCAATTGCCATATTGATCGCATTAATCGCTGCAACGATCGATGGGAAGTCCATATTTGTAATAAATATCATTCGGTTTAGAGCAATGATTCCACCCGCCAACAAGGCTGAGGGCAATCCACCAAAAAGAGCGCTAATCATAATAGATAGATGCCGAAGATCAATGTGAATCCCATAACCTAAATCAAAACCGTAAAACATGATGATCGTACCAACCATACCATCACAAAACCCGATCATCATTTTTAAACGAAATGGAATCTTATTAGGATGAATATCATGGACATCTGTAAAAAAAACTTTATCTTTAAAAAAATAATGCAAAAGAACCGTAGTAGAAGTGAAAATAGCAAGATTTGTAAACAGGTCCTTAATCAATTCCAATATCATAATTATTTCTCCAGACCATTTAGATATTTATATCAAAAATTAGGAAAATTTACCTATATAATAATATCCGTATTATGTTTGATAATGCAACAATAAATTTTTGGCAAATCACATTTTGTAATTATAAGGAGGAAAAAAGGTGCTTTCCAACCGGAAAGCACCTTAGAATTTTGAATAAGTATAGTTCAAGTACATTTAACAGGATTGAAAAACGTTTGTTTTACCTAAATATTGGTCATCATTTGGATATATCGCTCGGCAGGATCAAAATATCGGTCGTCAATCCGATATATCGGTCGTCAGGATCAAAATATCGGTCGTCAATCCGATATATCGGTCGTCAGGATCAAAATATCGGTCGTCAGGATCAAAATATCGGTCGTCAGGATTAAAATATCGGTCGTCAGGATTAAAATATCGGTCGTCAGGATTAAAATATCAATCGTCAGAGGAAAAATATCGACCGTCATACAGAAATATCAACCGTCAGCGGCAAAGCAATATATTAATCGTCAGGATCAAAATATCGGCCATTAATCCGACACTATTTTAATCAACATAGCACATCCTAATATATGCTGTGTTGGTTAGAAGTTAAACAGCATGCTCATCAGGTTCTTTCTTTTGGATTTTTTCTTGTTTACAATTTGTTCGAAGATAAGTGGTTGCTCTGTGGAAGGACTCTTTTTCGGTTTTTGCTTGGACTCAAGCTCTTCTAAACGTTCTTTCATGATTTTCAATTCACTTTGTAATTCCTCAATTTCCCTGCGATGCTGCAATAGCTGATAGGATACCACAGCATCTGCTTTTTCATTGAGCGTGCTTTCCATTTGATTCAGTTTGAATAACAGCTTCTCGATTACTTGATCTTTTTTATCTACAGGCATTGTTGTAGGATGAATGGGTTGCTCAGGAAGGACTACATCCTGAAGAAGAACACCATTTTGAATTTGTTTTTGAACATGCTTTAATAGCTCGATTTTTTCTTCCGTAAATAGATAATGGCCAAGGTCATTTCGCTCCATCTCCAATTCCAAATCCTTTACCCAACGCTTTACCGTACTTTTTGAAACTCCTAATAGCTTTGCAACATGATTTGTATTCATCGTAATCCCTCCTTAATAGAAATGAGTTCTCTTTTTACAACGGGATTCCTCTATAGTTGACAAAAGTAGTTTGCATTCGGCAAAGAAAGTGGAATTATAACATTTTCTTTCAGAGCATGTCGATTTGCTTTATTAATGTTGAATAGAACAAATGAAGAATAAATCATTGAATTGTTGAATAACAATAAAGCTGTTCAATTACATTTACAAAAAAAGTGTTTAAAAACGCCAGTCATGTTATTCCATTAAAGGGCCTTTTAATAAAATAAGTGTTTTAGGCTAAAAACGCTTTCTATAAATTTGTCACCTTGAATCTAAGTACATTCCCTTAACAAGTGCATAGGATAATTTTATAAACTGTGAAGGGATTGAGAAAAATGTACTATGTTCCTTATATGTATCAATATCAATATCCTTATTATGTTAATGTACAAATGTATAATTATGGAAGACAGTCTTTTTACTGGACTTTTCCTAATGAGATAGAACATGCAAACAAATTTGATTCTTTTCGCTCTTCCAACGGAGATGGAAGTATTTTGTTAACAGATTATGGACCAAAACCATTTGTCGTTAATATCAATGAAGCAACGAAGCAAAACAATACGTATCGTACTGCTTTATGGACAGGAACACATTTACAAGTTACGTTAATGAGTCTCAATGTTGGGGAAGATATCGGTTTGGAAATGCATCCTGATGTTGATCAATTCTTACGTATTGAACAAGGACAGGGGATTGTTCAAATGGGCAAGAGGAAAGATCATTTAAACTTTGAAAGAAATGTCTATGATGATTCCGCCATAATGATACCTGCAGGAACATGGCATAATCTAACTAATACAGGTAATATTCCGCTAAAACTTTACTCAATATATGCTCCTCCTAACCATCCATTTGGTACTGTTCATGTTACCAAAGCAGATGCATTGGCTGCGGAAGAAGGTCATGGCAATGGAAATACAGTCATTTTTGGCAGGACTCCAGATGAATGGATACAGTACAGGAATTTTTGGTAAATGAAGGATTAGAGGATGCTAAAAAAGGAATAAATTCTACACACATTCTGCAAGAATTTATTCTAATGGGAGTTCTTGTAGGGAAAGGGTATTCTCCTGAAAGTGCATATGAAACAGTAGAAGAATGGGAACGTACAGGAGAATCCAAACTTCTTCAGCAAAGCAAATATATGTAGAAATAGAGTAAAAGCATATAGGTAAGAAAAAGAAATAATTAAAAAAATGTTAAGGGTTTTGTCAGATTGGCGAACCCCTTTTATTTCTACATTAGAATCACTTAAAATATTTGATGAACAAAGAAATCAAATAGGAATCGCTACTAGGGAAGAAGTACATAAAATGGGACAACAATCTCCAAAAAGAAGAAGTTTTAGGGATTGTAAAAGCTGAGTTTAATACATTCTATGAACTTTGGTTAGGAGAAAAAGCAGAGATTACCGTTGAAGGGTTCGAAATAGATGATGCTGGTCATAAAGTTTCTATGAAAAAGACAGTAAATAAAGATCACTTTGTACCACACAATCCTGTCTATTATGAGAGTATTGTAAAATTGATTAAAATAACCTTGTAGCCTGACCTGGCACGCCCTGATATTTGGTGAAAGAAAGCTCCTGACAAAATGGAAGCTCTGTGGAGAAAAAATCTCTACAGAGCTTCATTAAATTTAGGCTCTGTTAAAGGAAAATCGGCTGAAATCGTAGGGGTTACATGGGTTACACTTTTTTATTGGAGGCACAAATTGTTGAGTGCCTTAAAACAAATGGATTTTAAGCAATTTGCAGGGATCGATGAGGTTGACGAGACCTAAGGTTGATAATATGATTGGTTCTAAGCTGACAACCTGATAAGGTACTCGTTACTGATGCTTGGAGAGCCTACAAAACCTATGCAAAAGAAAAAGGTAGAGAACAAAATTCAATGTTTAGTATTCTATTAACCAACGTAGGTACCAAACAAATAGAGGTGAATGGAAATTTTATCAAGAAAAATTATCTCTGCATCTATTTCTGGTTCTTTATTTGCAATTTTGTTAGGAATAATACAAGCAAATCCATTTGGTGAAACGATCACTTCCATACCAAATTATTTATTTTCTGTTGTATCAATTACGCCTCTTTATTTAATGTATAGTTTCCCAGTTATTTTAATTTACGGGGTACTTACCTCTATTGTTAGTGATAAAGTCAGTAAGTTTGTTTCAACAAAAATAAAAAATGATAAATATGAAATAATGATCTCTGGCATTTTACACGTTGTTTTTGGTCTTGTATTACTTTTTTATAGTTTAGGTGCTTCTATATTGTTTTTTATGACCGACAGAGTACTACAAAACAACCATAAAGATTATAAGTTGTTACAAGCAATTAGAAGTTTGGCAATTCCATTAGCAGTTTGGCTAATTTTTATGGGGATTGTTTATATAGAGCATCTTATAAACGTCAGTTAAACAAGTGCAGGGAAACCTTAATTAAGGCTTTCCCTAATTTTTATTCTTTTTTCAACATTAAAGTTTAACAGAGCCTAAATTTAAAAAAAATACGTTCTAGACCCAATTTCTGAAACAATTAGATTGGAAAAAAGGTTATAATTCATTAGTGGATTTTCACGAAAATTTTTTATTCTGTATGCCTTATATATGTTAAATTTCACCCGTGTGATTATGTCTGTTAAATAGGCAGATTGCTCGGGGTTCTTTTTTCTTTTTGTATTTAAAGCTTTAATTATTCCCTCTTTCGTTTTTATGCCAATCCCATGGCCATAATAGAGTCCTTCTTCTAA
Source organism: Peribacillus tepidiphilus (assembly GCF_009466385.1). Classification (GTDB taxonomy): domain Bacteria; phylum Bacillota; class Bacilli; order Bacillales; family DSM-1321; genus Bacillus_BN; species Bacillus_BN tepidiphilus. Next base: position 37,405 of record NZ_WIAQ01000011.1, read on the forward strand.
AATGATGGCGTTTTCTCCGCGCCAATGTGGAGTTTCTGGGTCGTGGTCAGGGTTTTTAAAGTAGACACAATCACCAGGTAAATAATCTGTCCCATCAATCGTTTCAAGATTAAGATCCTGATCGTATTCCCAATCGTAAAGAATCAGATCGGAAAATAGTCGGTTAAAACTGTTATGATCAATGGATTCTAAAACAGCCTTATAAAAAATAATGACGATCGCTGTAGCACATTCAAACGCATATTTATTACTATTCAGGAATATATCTTCAATTCCAGTTTGAGGTAAAACATTTGGTTTGAGTTCAAATGCTCCTTTTTCAGTCAGTTTCCAATATTGTTCATTACACTTAGAGGTTCTAAAGGTGGCAAATTGGACATCGCTTTTGTATAACAAAATAGCAGCTCGTGTAATTTGAATCCGTATGATTAGCTCAAATTTCAGCTCCTCCAGTGTTTCATATTCATAAACTTTATTATTTTTCGCCATTAATTCAAGGATATCAGCTGCTTCATATGGTAAATTTCCGAGATTAATATCAGAAACCTTTGTCAATTTTTGATTAATTTTTATCAAGATCATCATTCCTTTTATTAGGATTGTGATTATTTCATCATGTAAAATGAATACAGTGTACTTATATATATGAGGTATGGTTGAATACTGACCTCTTTAAGTCTCAAAATTAACAGCTCAATATGGAGGATTTTGAATATGAGCAGATTCGCGAAAACACCCCAGCCACCTTATTATGCGGTGATTTTCTTTTCAGAACGGACGGAAGGAGACCGGGGATACGGAAAAATGGCAGCAAGAATGGTAGAATTAGCTAGTCAAGCTGAAGGGTTTTTAGGTATTGAAAGTGCTCGTGATAGCGAAGGAATCGGGATAACGATTTCATACTGGGATTCTTTAGAAGCTATTAAGAACTGGAAGGAACATGCAGCTCATCAGGTTGCGCAGGAAAAAGGTAAAACAGAGTGGTACAAAACATTTGCATTGAGGGTTTGTAAGGTAGAGAGAGATTCTTTTTTCGAAATGTGATAAATTTCTATTTTAAGATTCATCACGAAAGACAGATTGGGGGATCATGATTTATGACTTTAGGTCCGCGTGTACTTAAAACGGGGATTGCGGTAACATTGGCGCTATACATATGCTCGATTTTACATCTTCAGCCGGCTGTATTTGCTGGGGTAGCAGCCATTTTTACTGTCCAGCCCTCTATATATCGTACATGGAGACAGCTGTTAGACCAATTAATCGCTAATATAATAGGTGCAGGGATTGCCCTGTTTTCCATTCATTTTTTAGGAGATCACCCGATTACCATTGGCCTCGTGATGATGGTAGTGATTTCTCTTAGCTTAAAAATGAAAATGGAAAGCTCGATTCCGCTTACCCTCGTTACCGTGTTAGCTATTATGAGTGCTCCAGGCAATGAAAATCTATTGTTTACCTGGAATCGTTTTTTAATCATATTGATTGGTATTGGCTCTGCGCTGCTTGTAAATCTATTGATTTTACCACCAAAATATAAAAATCATTATCTGGAACAAGTGCAAGCTGTTTTTCAGAATTTGTCGTTATTATTACGCACGGCTATTTCGAACGAAATGACAGAGAAGTCCTTTCAAGAATATAGTAAAAAGTTAAAGAGTGACATTCAAAAGCTAGAAGAGCAATATAAGCTATTTGATGAAGAAAGAAGAAATATGGCAAAGCTTAACCCGTTAGATGTTCGAGAAATTGTTGTATTTAAGCAAATGCTTAAGACGCTGCAGCAGGGAGAAGAAGTGTTAGAAAATATCGAAGAGCACTATTTCCAAAGTAAGACGAGCGAGGAAGAGAATCATCTATTCGACCACCATCTTGAGCAATTAATCAAATATCATGAGTACTTTTTATTAAAATATGAAGGAAAAATGAAAGAGCAAGAAGATCAGATCGAAGAGGATGTCATGCAAGAAAGTGCAGCGTTTTTCGAGCGAATTCTAGAGCTATACCTTCAAAACAAGGATCAAAAATTAAGGCTTTTGATTATTGCTTCCTCTATTGTAGAATATACGTTTCATTTGCAGCGATTAAATCAATTGATTGAGCAGTATTACAGGGTGGCTACTAAATAAGGGTACTCCGTTAAGTAATAAAAAGTTAGGGTTACTCAATAGATTACGATCACTCAGCGTTATTATTCAATCACTTAGGAAGAAAAGTTGATTATTTAAGGAGATCATTCAATCACTCACCAAGTCGTTCGACTACTCAGGAAGTAATATACTATTAAATAAAGCTGACTCAAAGGTGTGGTTAACAACGACCTTTTGAGTCAGCTTTCGTTATTTTTTATTCGATTTTTTGGCGATATTTTCAAGTTCACTTTTTGACGACCTAAGTAAATAAGTTAGTGAAGATAACATGTAAGAACACATCGGCTGCCATATGGGAGATCATGGCGTATTCTAAGCCTTTTTTCCAATACAAATATCCAAACCATACACCTAAAATTCCATTTAACACTAACGCTCTTAGCAAAAGGATTGGTGTTAGTTCTCCAAATAACTGAATAGTTGCCGGTAAATGACCCACTCCAAAGAGAAGGGTTGATAATAGGATGCCAATCCAAAAATAAATGGGGGGAATACTTTTTCCTTCTTTACGAGTCATTTTGGCTAAAATCCAGACAATTAGTGTCATCAAAAACAAGCGAACCATGATTTCTTCTGTGATTCCACCATAAAACATGGCAAGTAAACTTTGCCACCAAAGAGGTTTTGGAGATTGTTCTATTCCTGTAGTATCGATTTGTGGTAAAAATACAAAGGAATCAAGCACAAAAACAAGAAGGCTTCCAAAGAAACTGACTAGGATCCCAATCCCTACCCATTTCCATGAAAAGGGCTTCTGTTCGGTTTTATTCACCCATGTTCGTAAGTGTGGAGCATCTAATCCTGTTCGTTTTTGTACTAGTAAAGCAATGTTTGTAAGGATAAAAACTAGAATCGTAGATTGAACGACTCCTAATGCAAGAACCACGGGGATTGGTATATCACCTAGCTGATCAACCATCCCTTTAATAAAAGTAAATTGATACGGCATGATGGAAATAATCCCTATTATTCCTAGAAAAGTAATAAAAAGTGCCAGTTTAAAATTTTTTTTCAACAAAGAGTTCCTCTCCTTTAGATAGCAATGATATAAGGCCCTTGAATATAATTATATAGTTACTATTTATGTATTAATATCTAAATTTTCGAAAATAGCCTCTTTACACACGGATCTTATCGAAGCAATAATCCTGCTTAGATGAAAGAGAAAAATCAATACCCGATCAATTCCCTAGGCATACTGCATGGGGATTTTTTATTGGTAAAAAAATAGAGGAGAATATGCAGCTTGATGAAACGACTCAATAGACAGGATGGTCTAGAACAATGTTTAGTTATTTCAATTTTTATTGGTTAAAAGTATATTTTTTCCTTTTATGCTTACAATAACCTTGAAAGTTAAGTGCTTTTGAAAGGGGTTTATGTTTTGAGTGATATTTTAATCGCAAGATCGTTGTTTGGAACGACTATGGCTTTTCATATTATTTTTGCCACATTAGGCATTGGACTTCCATTTATGATTTTGGTAGCTGAATTGATGTTTTTTAAAACGAAAGACAAAGATTACTCTATTATGGCGAGGAGATGGACAAAAGCGAAAGCCGTTCTGCTTGGAATTGCCATACCATCGGGAACAATCGCTGGTGTACAGCTGTCTTTATTATGGCCGGGATTTATGGAAGTGGTTGGCCGAGTGATGGCACTTCCATTTCAAATTGAAATCTATGCTTTTTTTATTGAAGCACTGTTTCTGTCTATTTATGTATATGCTTATGATCGAATTTCATCGAAGGCAAGAGTGATCAGTTTAGCGCTCGTTACCTTTGGTGCTTTAGCATCAGCTGTTCTTATTTCGAACGTTCATGCTTTTGAGGGAACTCCAGCTGGTTTTAAGATGGAAAACGGAAAAATTTACGATGTCGATCCTTGGGCGGCTTTTTTTAATCCGAGCTTCTTTGTTACGGCAGGGCATGTTGCTCTGACAGCGCTCATGACAGGTGCGTTTGTCACTGCAGCCGTTGCTGCCTTTAAAATGTTAAAAACACCATTTGAAAGTCGTTTATATCGTCATCATTTGAAAGCGTTAATGATAAGTTTAGTGATTGGAGGCATATTCTCTTTAGCAAGTGCCATAAATGGCCATGCTTCAGCACAATATCTACATAAATATCAGCCGGAAAAATTAGCAGCGGCAGAAGGGCTGTTTGAAACACAGTCATATGCCCCTCTCGCCATTGGCGGGTTTACAAACCGTGAAACACAGGAAGTAGATTGGGCGATTGAAATCCCTTGGGCCCTCAGCTTTCTTGCCGGGAACCGTTTTGATACGGTCGTGAAAGGACTGAATGATTATCCGGAAGAAGATTGGCCTCCGTTGTTCGTCCATACTCTCTTCAATGGAATGGTCGCAATCGGAACCTTTACCATCCTTCTTTCTATTGTTGGATTTGTTTGGAATAAGTTTTTGAAAAAGGATCGGTTTCCAAAATGGCTATTATGGTTGTTTGTTGCATCAGGGCCGCTGTCTGTTCTTTCGATTGAGTTTGGATGGATTTTTGCCTGTACAGGAAGACAGCCATGGACGATTTACCACATGCTCAGAACAAGTGATTCAGTCACAACGCAGACTAATTTAGGTCCTCTATTTGCCATCTTTTCTGGTGTGTATGCGATTCTTGGCATAACGGTGATTTTAGTTCTTTATTATTACTTCAAAAGAAATCCGCTGATCCAAGAGATTAATGCTATAGAAGGAAAAAACGATGAAAATAACGTTACAATAAATTAAGAAGGTGATTGATATGACCGGTGTCACTTTTGGTGACGAGCTTTTGGCGATTACTGTTCTATGGGGATTTGTTTTTATTTATGCCGTAATGGCTTCGATGGACTTTGGAGCAGGCTTTTGGTCTATGGTCTACATTAATAAAGAAAAAACAAACGCAACCAATATAGCAAATCGCTATTTATCCCCAACCTGGGAAGTTTCCAATGTTTTTATCGTTGCTCTTGTTGTGGCGATCTATAGCTTTTTTCCAGGAGCAGCCTATTCGCTTGGGACGATTCTTCTGATTCCAGGCAGTCTGATCTTATTGTTATTGTCTATAAGAAGTGCATTCTTGGTGTTCTCTCACAATGCGGAAAAATATAGAAGGCTGTTAGTGTATATTTCAGGGATCTCAGGAATCATAATTCCCGGTCTATTAATGGCCGTTTTACCTATTTCGCATGGAGATTATGTTGTTTTTAATGGGGAACGGCAGTACTTGTTACTTGGTAAGCTTTTTACTAGTCCTCATGTTTATGCGTTTATTGGGTTTGCCATTACTAGTTCGCTGTTTTTGTCGTCATTATGGCTAGCAGATTACTCAAAAGCTTCTGAAGAGGATCAAGCTTATGACGTGTATCGGAGAGATGCAGTTATGATTGGCCCTATTTCATTAGTTATGGCCTTCCTCATCATGTTAACCATGAAGGGTGAAGCAAACTGGCTATATATCAAGATGATGAAAGACTTCCCCCTATTAGTAGGATCGATCCTTTGCTTCATCATTGCAGGAATAGCCCTTATAATGCGAGATAAAAAGGGAGTAAAAGGGATGCCAAGGCTGGCAGTTGTTGCGATCACCGCACAGTATTTAGTAGCGGGCTATGTGTACGGAAAGGCACACCTGCCATATATTGTTTATCCTGAAGTGACGATTCAAACTGGATTTACTGACCCAAATTCCTTTAGGGCAGTGTTTATCGTTTATATTGTTGGGTTTGCCATTCTATTCCCTGGTTTCATTTATTTTTGGAGCTTGTTCATGAAGGACAAAAGGTACCTTAGGCAAAAGTCTTAATAGAACGATTAAGGGGATATTACATGTTTTTCAAAATTAGGGCTGAGCCAAGAAGGCACATGAATGGCCATTTAGCTTTCAGCCCTTTTTGGTGAAATAGTAAAACTTCGCAAACCAATATCGACACTTTCATATGCCATTCCTCAGGAAGACGAACAAGAGCTGCATGATGAGCAGCTCGAAGAATCTGAGCCACCATGTCCACCATCATGACTGCCATGACTGTCTGAAGAATCGTGACCAAAAAGATCTCCAAACGAATCATCCTTATCATTCGTACTTACATAGGCAAAGTAAGCGTAGCTTGCATCACTTGAATCTTTATATGAATGTTGCCATATTGGAGATTTATCTAGTTTGTATTCTTTAAATCTTGACACGAATGATTCGAAAACCTTCTCTCCTAGAGAGCTTGGGGAATCGTGCATATATTTGTCTTTTAACTTTGTCATCTTTCCATTTTCAAATTCTTGTAATAGCTCTTTGCCTTTTCCATGCTTGAAAAACCTTCCCCATATTTTCAATGAGACCGAATCTACCGAAAATAATTGAACATAGCAAAAATCAAAAAATGTTCTTTCCGCAGGTTTGAACATAGGCTGACCATGGGGAATATGATGAATCCGGCGCCCAATAAACATCTCGCAGAATTCATTGTACTCTTTTTCAAACTTCAGCATGATATGCCACAGTTCATCAACCTTCACGTTAAACATCTCTATTTTTTTGAATACAGCTGCCATCAAAAAATACCGTTTTAGTTCTCTCCATAACTCATTCACCTGATTCTGGGAATAGCGAGGGAATTGAAGTCTGAATTCTGTATTCACAGTTTCCATAAAATCAGCTTTCAAAGCATTGTTTAATCTGTGAATGAATTCTTCATTTACGATATTCGTTTGAGAAAGAATGAGAGTCTCATGATATTTGTTTTGAAACTCTTTTTTGAAACGTTCTCTCCTTGCAGGTTCATTTTGTTTTCCTAGCATAATCAAAAGCAAAACGAAACAGCTCAAAACGATTAGTCCAATCAAACCCATGATCCAAGACATTTTTATCAGTCCTTTCAGCAAAAATCCATTTCATAGCAATCTATTCACCATTGTTTTCCATACTATTATACCATTCCATTGTTAAGTCGTGATTACATCCAAATCTTGTAATCAATCTTTTTGACATAGAAATGGAAAGGAGTATGCTATTCTTATAAAGTAGTTGTCAATTCTTTTTTTGGGTAGACCTATGGAGAAGCCATGAGGTATTCGCCGCATTAAAACTGTACAATATCAAAGACAAAGTCCCACTCATAAAAATGGATTTGTGATGAATACGCAAGAAGAAATCCGTCAAGCGATCATCGTTTATCTAACGGGAAAGTTTAAGGAATAAAAGAGCGTAGCGGAATAGTAAAAAACGAATAGGGGAGGGGAAATGATCATCCTCTGTCGTGTTAAATCGTTTATAAACTAGTCGATTTTTAATTGTATCAAGGGTTTGAGCTAGTTGGAGAGTTTCACTGAACGAGTCATTCAAATCATTCAGCAAATTCCATCTGGAAAAGTGATGACCTATGGACAAATTGCAAGATTAGCTGGAAGTCCAAGGGGAGCTAGACAAGTAGTCCGTATTCTTCACTCAATGAGTGACAAATATAAGCTTCCTTGGCATCGAGTCATCAATGCTAAAGGTGAGATTGGATTAAAAGCTGAAGAGTTATTTTTTATTCAAAAGATGTCATTAGAAAGCGAAGGTATTCAGTTTACAAATCATAACTCGATTAATCTTGAAATCTATCAATATCACCCTGAATCTCCACCAGAAAAGTAAAGTTTATCTAAGTTAAGTTACATAAGAAAAAATTAGTGATCAGTTGTTAGAAAATTACAGTTAAGAGATCTAAATTTCATTAGATTTTGTTTATTTATCTTGTAAGCATATTGCCATTAAAAATTTCTTGCTTTTTTAATAAGGTACTTAAGTCTATAATGATAGAAGGATTTTTGATATGGAGATGGTAATATGACAACAATTGCTGATATTGCCCGGATTGCAGGAGTTGCAAAAAGTACAGTCTCACGCTATTTAAATGGCGGGTCTATTAGTGAACATACGAAAAGGAAGATCGAGGAAGTGATCCTCGAAACAGGTTATACTCCTAACACTTTCGCCCAAAGTCTAAAAGCAAAGAAACCAAATATTATTGGAACGATTGTTCCGCGACTCGATTCCTATGCAACATCACGTACTTTAATTGGCATAGATGAGCGTTTGCGAGAATTACATTTTCAAATGCTTGTATCTAATACGAGCCAGGACTTAGAGCGTGAAATCGAAAATATTTACACGTTATCAAAGCAGAAGGTTGCAGGCATTATTTTGCTGGCTACGAAAATTACTGAGGATCATTTAAAGGCGTTTCAAGAGGTTCAAATTCCTGTCATGCTTGTAGGGCAACAGCATGACGATGTTTACAGCCTGATTCATAATGATTATGAAGCTGGATTTGAAATGGGGAAATTAATTCTAGAAAAGGGACACAGACGAATTGCTTTTTTAGGTGTAACAGAAGAAGATATCGCAGTTGGAGTAAAGAGAAAGGAAGGATTTATACACGCCATGCAAACTCAATCAGACTGCGAGATTCAATATTATCAAACAGGCTTTAAAATTACAGATGCCCTTTATCAAGTTCCCTCCATCATTGAAGAGTTCAATCCATCTGTATTAGTGTGTGCAACCGACAATCTTGCAATTGGAGCGTTAAAAGCTGCCTATTTAAAAGGTTTAAAGGTTCCAGCAGATTTATCGATCACAGGGTTTGGAGGATATGAAGTAACCGAAATGCTGAACCCAGGGTTGACAACAGCTAAATTTTTTTATAAGGAAGCTGGGGAAATAGCAGCTCAAAATATTGTGAGATTAGTAAATGGAGAAGACATCCCTAAATTAACGATATCAAAATATAAAATAATTGAAAGAGAAAGCGTTGACAATAAATAATGTTGTGATATACTCTAAGTAGATTTGAAAATGAAAGCGATTTTTTAATATAGACGTGTTTGGGACCGGTTCCATCCGGTTTGGTTTTTACCTTAAAACGGAACCGGTTCCAATTAGCAAATCTTTATTTTTTTGCTGTGAATGGAACCGGTTCTAATTATCAAATAATTGAAACCGGTTTCGATTAAAATATTTTAAAGGGAGGATCATAATGAATCATCATCAAGTCGCTCAAGAAATTCTGGATGCAATAGGCGGAAAAGAAAATGTTTCGGCTGCAGCCCACTGTGCAACTCGTTTGCGTTTAGTGTTGCATGATGAAAGCAAAGTAGATCAGGCGAAGCTTGATAGCATGGATGCAGTAAAAGGGACTTTTTCTACTGGAGGACAGTTCCAGATTATTTTAGGATCAGGAACCGTTCAAGAAGTGTATAAGAATGTAGCTAAATTAACTGGTTTAGGAGAAATGTCCACAAAGGACGTAAAAGATGCTGGTGCGAAGAAGTTAAATCCACTTCAACAATTTGTTAAGTTACTGTCTGATATTTTCGTTCCAATCATTCCAGCAATTGTTGCAGGCGGTTTGTTGATGGGTATTAATAACCTATTAACCGCTAAGGATTTATTTATTGCAGGTAAATCAATTGTCGAAGCAAATCCGGAAATGGCAGATTTAGCAGCCCTTATCAATACCTTTGCCAACGCGGCATTTGTTTTCCTTCCCATTTTAATTGGCTTTTCCGCAACACAGCGGTTCGGAGGAAATCCATATTTGGGAGCCGCACTTGGAATGCTAATGGTGCACCCTGATTTACTAAATGGCTGGGGATACGGCGGTGCATTGGCAAAAGGTGAAATTCCGGTTTGGAGCATTTTTGGCTTTGAAATTGAAAAAGTCGGCTATCAAGGTACAGTATTGCCGGTTCTTGCAGCATCATTTATATTAGCAAAAATCGAAACGTATTTACGAAGAGTCGTTCCATCAGCTCTAGATAACCTATTAACACCCTTATTAACGATTTTCATCACTGGTATTTTAACTTTTACATTAGTTGGACCGATTACACGTGCAGCAGGTAACTTGTTGTCAGATGGAATCGTGTGGCTATATGATACAACTGGTTTCATTGGCGGTGCTTTATTTGGGCTTCTTTACGCACCTATTGTAATAACTGGTATGCATCACAGCTTTATTGCGGTAGAAACGCAATTATTAGCAGACATGGCCAAAACAGGCGGGTCGTTCATATTTGCCGTAGCCTCTATGTCCAATGTGGCACAAGGTGCAGCAACTCTAGCTGTTCTCTTGATTACCCGTGATGCAAAATTAAAAGGAACTGCTTCAGCTGCAGGTATTTCAGCACTACTTGGTATTACAGAACCAGCGATGTTTGGAATTAACTTAAAGCTAAGGTATCCGTTTATTGGAGCCATTAGTGGTGCCGCAGCAGGATCAGCCTTTATCACTTTCTACAAAGTAAAAGCAGTTGCATTGGGTGCAGCAGGACTTCCGGGGGTTATTTCGATCCAACCTGGTTCAATCATCCCTTATATCATCGGGATGGCAATCTCTTTTGTCGTTACATTTGCATTGACCATCGTTTTATCGAAAAGAGCAGCAATAAAAGAAAGCAGTCCTGCAAAGCAAACACCAGCCGCTTAAGTAAACGGAATATTAATGAACTGAACTAAGCGCCTGGCATCCAGTTAACCGTTACTAATATTGTGGAACAATTCTCCTGTTTTCAATCATTAGTAGCCAAGGGTGCCTGGCTCTTTATTTTTTGTTAGCCTCTAGGAGTTTGATAGAAATGAAATGGACTAAAGAACGAAGATACAGAAAAATGGAAGATGCTACAAAGGAAGAATTAACAAAACTGAAAAAAATAGTGAATAGTAGTCCATGGAGACAAACTTTTCATATTCAACCTGAAACAGGTCTTCTGAATGATCCGAATGGTTTTTCCTATTATAATGGAGAGTACCATCTATTTTATCAATGGTTTCCGCTTGGACCAGTACATGGACTTAAATATTGGTACCATACGAAATCTACAAATCTTGTTGATTGGGAAAATGTCGGGATTGGTATAGCGCCAAATGATTACTTTGACAGTCACGGAGCTTATTCTGGAAGTGCGGTCAATCACAACGGAAAGCTATATTTGCTATATACAGGGAACACACGCGATGAAAAGTGGGAAAGACACCCTTATCAATGTTTGGCGGTAATGGAACAAAACCGAAGCATTACAAAATTAGGACCGGTCATTTCTGAAGTACCAAAAGGGTATACGGATCATTTTCGTGACCCGAAGGTATGGAAAGAGGGAGATACCTTTTTTGCTATACTCGGTGCGCAAAGAACAAACGAAACAGGCTGCGTGGTACTCTATCGTTCTACTAATTTACTGGATTGGAGATTTGAAGGAGAAGTTCATACGAGTCTCGAATCTTTCGGATATATGTGGGAATGCCCAGATTACTTTGAATTGGATAGTCAAGGTGTACTGATCTTTTCGCCGCAGGGTTTGATGCCAGAAGGAGATCAATATCAGAATATCTATCAATCCGGCTATGTAATTGGAGAAAAATTGAATGTGCAGCAAGGTAATTTGAAATTCTCTCACGGTGATTTTATCGAGCTCGATCGAGGCTTTGACTTTTATGCACCTCAAACGATGCTCGACCCAAGTGGCCGTCGTATTTTAGTGGGATGGATGGGATTGCCGGAAGTAGAATATCCTACTGATCCATATGGCTGGGCCCATTGTTTGACTCTTCCAAGAGAATTATCGATTCGTAATGGGAAACTGATTCAAAAGCCAGTTAAAGAACTGGAACTGCTTCGTGGCGAGAAAACCGAAGTTGAAGCTTTAATCAAGAATGAATGCAGAGAGTTTCAAGGGATTAGAGGAGAAACCTATGAATTAATTGCTCATTTTTCCAGGAACTCAGCAGAGGAGTTTGGGATGGAGCTTCGTGTTGGGGAGAACGAAAAGACGATCATCAAGTATGACTCTAAAATTAAAAAGGTTATTTTTGACCGTTCATTATCTGGGGAGGCAGTTGGAGAGCAATATGGAACCGCAAGAAAATGCAGCATGGAGTCAGACGATTTAACTTTCCGCATCTTTGTGGATGTATCCTCTGTCGAAATCTTTATAAATGATGGAGAAGAAGTATTTACAGGACGAATATTTCCAGCTAAAGAAAGCAAGGGTATTAAATTTTTTGCGAATAATGGGGCTGTTCAATTAAAAGCACAAAAGTGGGAAATCACAAGCTAGAAATTGTGTTAGACGATTGGTTGAGCAAATGTGAGTTCAGTATATTCGAGTTTTGAGGTGAAAATATGGGGAAACTTTGGGCAATCGGAGAAGTGTTAATCGATTTTATTCCACAGCAAAAAGGGATGGCGTTGAAAGATGTTACTTCTTTTGAACGCATGCCAGGTGGAGCTCCTGCAAACGTAGCGGCCGCTGTCTCAAAATATGGCGGGGAAGCGGCTATGATTACAAAGCTTGGCGAAGATGCGTTTGGTGACTTTTTAGTTGAACAGCTGTCACAGGCAGGGGTTAAGACTGATAAAATACTCCGGACAAAAGAAGCAAATACCGGACTAGCTTTTGTTTCGTTAAAAGAAAACGGCGAACGTGATTTTTCCTTTTATCGGAACCCGTCTGCAGATTTGCTGTTAAACGAAGAGGAAATTGATCCTTTATGGTTTGAAAAAGGAGATATCCTTCACTTTTGTTCAGTAGATTTAGTGGAAAGTCCGATGAAATCGGCTCATAAAAAGGCCATTCATAGTGCCATAGAAAGAGGCTGCCTAGTCAGCTTCGATCCCAATGTAAGACTTCCGCTCTGGGAAAGCAAAGACAAGTGCCGTGCCGCCATACAGGAATTTCTGCCAATGGCTCACCTCATCAAAATTTCAGATGAAGAATTGGAATTTATTACGGAGATCCATGATGTTGAAAACGCTATTCAATCCTTATTTAAAGGCAATGTGTTAGCGGTTGTTTATACAAAAGGAGCAAAAGGTGCCGATTTGTATATAAAAAGAAAGAAATTTGAATCTGAAGGGTTTTTGGTGAATGTTCAGGATACGACAGGAGCTGGAGATGCCTTTATGGGCGGGTTTTTGTTCAAGCTGCTAGAAGCAGGGGCACAACCGGGTAATCTTGTGGATCTGCTTTGTGAAAACCATAAGGAAATTCTTCGTTTCGCAAATGCCAGCGGTGCATTCACTACGACTGGAAAAGGTGCCATTTCCGCCTTACCTACAAAAGAGCAGATCCAAAAAATGATCATGGAGTAAAAAGCAAGAGACGCCTCTCATGGGAAAGTCGGAACAATCTATTTTTGTTTTTTTAAGGATTTTCTATTGATATAGAGAATTTTAAATACAGAATTGCAATTAGAAATGTAGTCTTTAAGACTTAGCTATTTGCTGATCCGAAAAGTTGTTGGAAACAACTATCATGGATCGGCTTTTTCTTTTTTTGTAGTTATGACTAACGATTTTTCCTATTCAAGTTTAGAGAGTTTAAATGACATCGTATAGAAAAAATTATTTACAAAATTTTTCAATAAACCATAAATTTAGGTTATACTTTAATTTATAGTGCTAGGTAAAATATTCCATGGGTAAATGGGTTTTTCCGCCTTTTTTTGCACATGCATGGATATTTATAAAAGCCTATATCTATAAAATTTACAAATAATTATGATGACAATTTTTAGAACTAATACTTCAATAATGTTACTGCTCATATTGTTCAAAATCCTCTCTTTTTATACTGATAATAGTATGTCTTGTAAATATAAGTTTTACTTATTTATAAAATATAAAGAAAGGAAGATTATTCATGGTAGTCCGTAGCATCAAATTAAAAATGAAAACGAATTCAGGAACTGACTCAATTTATTTACGAAAAGCTCTTTGGCGAACACACCGACTAATAAATGAAGGCATTGTTTACTACATGAGTTTATTAACTCTCTATCGTCAAGATACATTAGGAGATAGGACTAAAGAGGAAATACAATCTGAATTAATAAAGAAAATTAGAGAACAACAACGGAACAATGGTCTATCTGAAGAACTTGGAAGTGATCAGGAAATTCTTTCACTTCTTCGCCATTTATATGAGTTAATCATTCCTTCAATTAATGGAGAAAGCGGAGATGCGAACCAATTAGGAAATAAGTTTTTATATCCTCTTGTTGATCCAAACAGCCAGTCAGGGAAGGGAACTTCCAACGCTGGACGCAAGTCGAAATGGAAACGTATGAAGGAAGAAGGGAACCCTGACTGGGAAGTGGAGTTTAAAAAGGATGAAGAGCGTAAAGCTAATGACCCAACAATTAAGGTTTTTGATCATCTTAAAAAGTACAGTTTGCTTCCGTTATTTCCATTATTTACAAATAATCAAAAAGATATAGAATGGCTTCCAATGGGAAAGCGGCAATCTGTTCGGAAATGGGATAAGGATATGTTTATTCAAGCTATTGAGCGTCTTTTATCCTGGGAATCCTGGAATCGCCGGTTAGGTGCTGAACGGGAAAAATTAGAAGAGAAAATTGAAAATTTCTATAAAGAGCATTTATCGGGTGGTCAAATTTGGATAGAAAAAATCAGGGAATTTGAAAGGGTACGCGACCGAGAGTTGGGGGAAACATCATTTAGCTCAAACGATGGATATTTAATAACATCTAGACAAATACGCGGGTGGGATCGTGTTTATGAAAAGTGGAGTAAAATCTCTGAATCAGCTTCAAAAGAAGAATTATGGAGAGTTGTTGCAGAACAACAGAGCAAGATGAGAGAAGGGTTTGGAGATCCAAAAGTTTTTAGCTTTTTGGCTGAATTAGAAAACATGGATATATGGAGAAAGCATCCAGAAAGGATTTATCATATAGCAACATATAATGGTTTGCTTAAAAAACTTTCTCATACTAAAGCACAAGCTACATTCACGCTTCCTGATGCAGTTAAACATCCCCTTTGGATACGCTATGAGGCTCAGGGCGGAACGAATCTTAATCTTTTCAAACTTGAAGAAACAACAAAAAAGAATTGTAAAGTAATTCTTAGTAAAATTATTTGGCCAACTGAAGATGGATGGTTTGAAAAGGAAAATGTTGAGGTCGACTTGGCACCTTCGAAACAATTTTATCGGCAAATTAAATTGCAAGATCATATTAAAGGAAAGCAAGAAATTAGTTTTTCAGACTATAGCTCTGGTATTTCACTTAAAGGAGTACTGGGAGGGTCGAGAATTCAATTTGACAGAAAATACATTGAAAACCATCAAGAACTTTTACCTTCGGGTGATATCGGGCCTGTTTTTTTCAATTTAGTCATTGATTTATTACCTATACAGGAGACAAGGAATGGGAGACTGAAAAGCCCTATCGGAAAAACGTTGAAAGTCGTGTCTTCGGAATTTCCAAAAGTAATTGATTACAAACCAAAAGAATTAACAGAATGGATTAATGTAAGTTCTGTTACGGGTAAGGTAGGTGTTGAGTCCATAACTGAAGGAATGCGGGTAATGAGTATTGATTTGGGGCAACGTACATCAGCATCTGTATCCATTTTTGAAGTCGTGAAAGAATTGCCGAAAGATAAGGAAAAAATGTTATATTATAACATCAAAGATACTGAGCTTTTTGCCTTGCATAAAAGGAGTTTTCTATTAAATCTTCCTGGTGAAGAGGTTACAAAAAGAAATAGACAGAAAAGAAAAGACCGCAGAAAGAAGCTTCTATTTATTAGATCCCAAATTCGAATGTTAGCTAGTGTATTAAAATTGGAAACGAAAAATACTCCTGATGAACGGAAGAAAGCGATAAACAAATTGGTAGAAATAGTAGATTCTTATGAATGGACAGAGTCTGAAAAAGAAATTTGGAATAGTGAATTTGAATATTTAACTAATAAGGCAGTATTTAAACAAGAAATATGGCGGGAAAGTTTGATTAAATCACACCACAGAATGGAACCTCATGTTGGACAACTTGTAAGTGAATGGCGAAAAAGTTTAAATGAAGGCCGCCGGAACTTAGCTGGGATCACCATGTGGAATATAGAAGAATTAGAAGATACTCGGAGATTGCTAATTTCTTGGAGCAAAAGGTCGCGAACCCCTGGAGAAGCAAATAGAATTAATAACGATGAACCTTTTGGAGCCAAGTTACTTGAGCATATCCAAAATGTAAAAGATGACCGGCTTAAACAATTGGCTAATCTAATTGTAATGACCGCTTTAGGATATAAGTATGACAAAGAAGAGAAGAGTCGGGATAAACGTTGGAAAGAAAAATATCCGGCTTGTCAGGTAATATTATTTGAGAACCTTAACCGTTACTTGTTTAGCTTAGATCGTTCCAAACGTGAAAATTCAAAGTTAATGAAGTGGGCACATAGGAGTATTCCGAGAACTGTATGGATGCAGGGGGAGATGTTCGGATTGCAGGTTGGAGATGTCCGGTCAGAGTATTCTTCCCGCTTTCATGCAAAGTCAGGAGCACCTGGAATTCGCTGTCATTCCTTGAATGATGAAGATTTAAAAGAAGAATCTTTCAAGTTAAAACACCTAATTGAAACTGGATTTATAAGTGAGGAAGAGATTAGTAGCCTGAAAAAAGGTGACATTGTTCCTTGGCCTGGAGGAGAATTATTTGTAACTCTTTCTAAGCCTTATAAAAAGGGTAAAGATATAGAGCTAACAGTTATACACGCGGATATTAATGCTGCTCAAAATCTTCAAAAACGGTTCTGGCAACAGAATTCTGAAGTTTATAGAATACCATGTCAATTAGAAAAAGCTGGTGACGATGAATTTTTCATTCCAAAATCACAAACTGAAATAGTAAAGAAGTATTTTGGTAAAGGAAGATTTGTAAAGATTAATGACAAGAAAGAGGTATATAATTGGGAAGAATCTGAAAAAATGAAAATAAAAACAGAATCCACAATAACTTTGCAGGATTTAGAAGGGTTCGAAGATATTTTTCAAACTCTTGAGCTTGCTCAAGAGCAGCAGAAGAAATACTCGACACTGTTCCGTGACCCAAGTGGATATTTCTTTAATGAAAAAAACTGGCGTCCACAAAAAGAGTTTTGGTCTATTGTTAACAACATAATAAGAAGCAGTTTAAAAAAGAAAATCCTGAAAAATAAAGTGGAGGTGTGAATGGAGGTTTTTTAAAAGTTGTCTATCCCGATTAGGATGCTTAATGAAATTCAGTATTGTGAACGTTTGTACTATATTATGCATGTACAAGGAATTTTTGAAGAAAGTGCGGACACGGTTGAAGGGTCTGCACAGCATCGCAGAGCAGAAAATCGTATGAGAAAAGGAACTATTGCCCCCACGGAAATGTGGGGGGCAGCCCCACTTAGTCTGCATTTAGGTGATGATCACCTAAATATTGTGGGAAAATTAGATACAGTTGCTCTTGAAAATGATCAATGGGTGCCAGTTGAAGGCAAACATTCGTCTGCTCCTGACGGCGGTCAAAGTTTTAGAGTTGAATCATATGATCTACAAGGAACAGCGTGGCCGAATGATCAAATTCAATTGTGTGCACAAGGGATATTATTACGGAGAAATGGATATTCAACTGATTTTGGGTATCTTTACTATAGAGGAAATAAGAAGAAAGTAAGAATAGATTTTACAGATGATTTAGTCCAGCTTACAACTGATTACATTAGGAAAGCTCAAGAGTTAATGAGTAAGCCTATTCCAAAGCCTCTTAAAGATTCTAATAAATGTTTTCGATGCTCGTTGAACTACGTTTGTTTGCCAGATGAGACAAATTATTTGGTCGGAGCTAGCACGAATATTAGAAAAATCGTCCCAAGTAGAGCTGACGGTGGAATCTTATATGTTTCTGAGCCTGGAGCAAGATTAGGAAAAGACGGGGAAAGCTTAACGATTCGTTATCCAGATGATAGAAAAGAGGAAATTCCAATTAAGGATATAGTTCATATTTCTTTGATGGGAAATGTTCAGTGCTCTACACAGCTAACTCATACTCTAATGGCGTGTGGTATTACAATTAGTTACTTGTCAACTCATGGCCAATTAGTAGGATACACAATGCCACCCATCACAAAGAATATTTTTCTCCGGAAGTATCAATTTATTAAATTTCAGCATCCTGATATTGCTTTAAGGCTATCACGATGGATCATACATGCAAAAATAGCCAATCAAAGAACTTTAATTCGGAGGAATGGAAAGGCATCAAAAATGTTATTGGATGAAATGAAAGTTCTGAGGGACAAAGCTATTGTGTCAGAGAGTATAGACAGCTTAAGAGGGATTGAGGGAAGAGCTGCAAAACTTTACTTTCAAGCATTTCCTACAATGTTAAAAATTAAAGATTTTGATAAAGTCCTTTTAATGAAAGGTAGAAGCAGGAGACCTCCCAAGGACCCTGTAAATGCGCTTCTTTCTTTAGGTTACACACTTTTATCACGTGACGTAATGGCTGCATGTTTAAGTGTAGGATTAGACCCAATGTTTGGTTTTTTTCATTCGATTGAGCCAGGTCGGCCAGCTCTAGCTCTTGACCTTATGGAACCATTTCGCCCACTTATAGTTGATAGTGCTGTCTTAAGAACTTTAAACACACAAGAAATCTGCCTTGAAGACTTCTATCAAGGACAAGATAGCTGCCAATTAAAGAAAAATGGCAGA
The DNA here is from genome assembly GCF_009466385.1 of Peribacillus tepidiphilus. GTDB lineage: Bacteria > Bacillota > Bacilli > Bacillales > DSM-1321 > Bacillus_BN > Bacillus_BN tepidiphilus. Next base: position 56,080 of record NZ_WIAQ01000011.1, read on the forward strand.
AAAAAATTTTTTGCCGCATATGAACGCCGTATGCATGAAACTTTAACCCATCCTAGCTTTGGGTATAAAATCAGTTACCGAAGAACATTAGACTTAGAAGTTCGATTGTTGGCCAGATACCTTGAAGGAGAAATTAATGAATATAGGCCGGTTACTACAAGGTAGGTGTGAAACATGAGATATTTTGTGTTAGTCAGTTACGATATTTCAGACGCTAAACGCTGGAGAAAGGTTTTTAAAACGATGAAGGCTTTTGGTGAACATGTACAATATTCTGTTTTCATCTGCCAGTTAACCGATCTTCAAGCTGCAGTTTTGAAAGGTAAATTAGAAGATATTATTCACCATAATCAGGATCAGGTTATGTTTGTGCATATTGGTTCAGTTACAAGAGATCAGTTAGACAAAAAGATTTCTACAGTGGGAAGAGAATACTATCCTAGAGATATTTCAAAATTAATTTATTGATAAAAAATTCCAATAATAATCTTGATTTAAAGTAGACAGAATAATATAATAAAAATGACCTATAGGGTCAATGAATCTGTGCGTGTGCCTTGGTAATTAAACCTTACCCACCACAGAATTATCGTATTTCTGCTAAGTATTTTGTTTTTTTATTGTCGAGTACCAACCTAGGTCAAAAAGACCAGGAGGTACTCGAATTCTTTATTTATTCAGGTTTTTATCTCCAATAATGACCAACTTTTTCTATGTTAAAAAGACTTTTTAATCTTAAATTTATGATTGCTCGAAAATAGCTCTCAAATCACAGTACTCCCAATAGATTCTACGAGAAGCAACCTGAATACATAGCAGAAATAAAGATAATTGGCACATAAAGAGAAAGGTCTTGAAGACAAGGACCTTTTACCTGAATACATAGCAGAAATAAAGATAATTGGCACTTTTTTAACTATTTTTAAACACTTCTTCAAATACAATACCTGAATACATAGCAGAAATAAAGATAATTGGCACTTTGAGTAAAATAAAATTTAAGTTTCGTTACTCATTGCCTGAATACATAGCAGAAATAAAGATAATTGGCACGACCTTACCATTATTGCTATGATAATACCTTTTGCTCTGCCTGAATACATAGCAGAAATAAAGATAATTGGCACGTTTTTATAAATTCCTTCTGTTCAGATGTATAATGGTGCCTGAATACATAGCAGAAATAAAGATAATTGGCACTTCTAGCTGTTTGCAATTTCGACGCTGTCGCGGCGTTTCGCCTGAATACATAGCAGAAATAAAGATAATTGGCACCCACAAGAACACTAAAAAATGGAGTGGGATTGGATATGCCTGAATACATAGCAGAAATAAAGATAATTGGCACATAGAGAAATAGGCAATAAATCACCAATATACATGATGCCTGAATACATAGCAGAAATAAAGATAATTGGCACCGAAAACTGTTGCAAACATGAATATTGAAGATATTGCCTGAATACATAGCAGAAATAAAGATAATTGGCACGTTATCACTTATTGAAACAAGTCTTGGTCCAGTGGTTCCGCCTGAATACATAGCAGAAATAAAGATAATTGGCACGAATAAATGGCAGTTTGTACTTATTGTAACAACGAAGCCTGAATACATAGCAGAAATAAAGATAATTGGCACAAATCAAATTTAATTTATTTTAAATTTATCATTGAATTGCCTGAATACATAGCAGAAATAAAGATAATTGGCACTTTAATGCGTTTAAATCAACTATCAAAGAACCACCTAAGCCTGAATACATAGCAGAAATAAAGATAATTGGCACGAAGTTGTGTACGAAATACCTCCGATGCGAGGGATTGCCTGAATACATAGCAGAAATAAAGATAATTGGCACATTTAGTATTTGTTTGTGATTTTTCATGTACTATCTGCCTGAATACATAGCAGAAATAAAGATAATTGGCACCGTATCCTTTCTGATATAAAGAGAAAATCTCTTTGCCTGAATACATAGCAGAAATAAAGATAATTGGCACGATTTAACTTTTTTAGTTGTTTCTGCTTTAGCTGGGCCTGAATACATAGCAGAAATTATGATAATTGGCACAGGGATATTTTGGCGGGATTATCAATTGAGGAAACGGGCCTGAATACATAGCAGAAATAATGATAATTGGCACACTAATAAATCAATTACATTGCTACCACGAATAGCCCCAGCCTGAATACATAGCAGAAATAAAGATAATTGGCACCTTTGGTAGGGGGTACCCCCTACCAATCAAATAAAATCAATCAACAAACAAAAATAGGTTGAAACCATGTAATTTGTATTTTACACAATATTAAGGACTTGACTTTAAATGCAATGGATTTTCGCTTAAATGACTGGACTTATCGCTTAAATGCCAAGGCTTTTCGCGTAAATGAAATGGCTTTTCGCTTAAATGCCAAGACTTTTCGCGTAAATGAAGTCGCTTTTCGCTTAAATCAAAAGATTTTTCGCTTAAATCAAATAGAATTAGTCAGGGTGCAGGTACTCAATTGCACCCCTTTTTTGGACAGATACTCGACAGCCTTCAAAAAACTAAAATAATCCCACTACTTGTCTCATATCCTTAGTAAAAAGATTTTATAGGAGTGAGACAGCATGAATTCCTTTTTCAAAGGAACCATACTTCTGGTGGTTGCTGCATTTTTTAGTGAGTGTGTTGAGTTCTTTGTTAATATGATTCTTGCAAGAGAACTGGGAGAAGAGGGAATTGGGCATTACATGTCCATATTGCCAATCATCTTTTTAGTTTTTGTCATGGCAAGTCTTGAGTTCCCGATTTCCATATCGAAGTTCATTGCTGAAAATAAACGAGACCTTCATTATCAGTTGCTACAGCATGCTTTAAAATTGGCTTCATTTGTGATGGTGAGCCTTCTCATATTGACGATGATCGGTCTATCTATCCCAAACGTACTCCATGGTTTTCACCCGTTTATAAAATGGTTATTGCTCTTGATTATACCCATAGCTGCCTTTTCCTCTATTGCAAGAGGGTACTTTATGGGAGTTCAACAAATGGGGAAAGTCGCTTTTTCTAATTTTCTTAGAAAAGCCTTTCAATTTGGAATATTATTGGTCATTTTTAACTATTTTCACTATGATCAAGAAACGTCGTTACTGATCGCTCTTTGTGCATTAATAGGCAGCGAAATTATTGTGTTTCTTTATTTAATTAGCTTTTTTATCATTCAAATGCAAACGATGCGAAGTGCAACGAATTCAACTATGTCATGGAAACATGCACGTCAAAAACTACTTGAAGTCTCAATGCCAGCCATTGGACTACGGATTTTTCATGCCATCACAAATGCCATTCAACCGTTTTTCATTCACTTTGTCCTCATGACAGCAGGATTTGGGCACGTTAAAGCGACTGAACATTTTGGTATGTTAATGGGAGTGGCCATGACGATTGGCTTTTTCCCGGCCTTTATTGGTCATTCGTTAATGGTGATGTTAATTCCGAACGTTTCGGTTGCATATGTAAGCCATGATTATGGAAAACTCCGAAATCTTTTGCAGCAATCCATGTGGATTACCATGATTTATGGAGTCCCAGCAGTTTTCATGATGAATGTCTTTGCAGAACCATTAACCTCACTCTTTTTTTCTTCGACGGCAGCAGCCTATTACTTGAAACTACTGTGGCCCAATTTCTTGTTTTATTTCTTCGTGATTCCGCTGCAGGCTTACCTTATAGGGTTAGGATTGGTTAAAGACGCGTTTTTACATACGGTTTGGTCGAATATGATTTCATTTCTGTTGATGTATGTTTTAGGATCTCAAGCTTCCTTCAATATGGTGGGCGTTATTATAGGAATGAACACAGGGATTGTTTTACTAGCCTTTATGCATTATGTAACGATCTGTAAAAAAATCGGGATTTCTCTTTGGTTAACGAAACAAAGGCAAAGCGTGTATTGAACCGTAACAGTATACATACGTTGACAGTTAGAATTTGTTAATGCGAATAACTGCATGGGTTAAACGTCAATAATCCTTCTTAATGTGTCTAATATCGGCGTTAATGTTCGTCGGGATCAAAAGGCATGATTAGAGCATCCATTAGGGGTGCTTTTTCTTTTAGGAAACGTAGAAGCAGCTTAATATAAATGAACTTTGAGAAGGGTCGTATGGAATGAAATAATAAACACTCTGCTCAGCTTAGAAACCCATTGTGATGTTTTTATTTTTTTGATATGTTTAAAAAGACTATTGGGAATTTTTATAAAATTAATAGATACATAGCACCAAAAAAGAGGGGAAATAACAAATGAAAAATATACATAAGCATAGAGTCATCGTTATTTTGAGTTTTATCATTTTTGCAGAATTAATCCATGTAATTAGTTCTCCCCTTTTTTCTTTCGGTAAAATCACACAATTTGTGATCGATCTAACGGTTTTCCTTTTCGTTATTTTCATGATTTGTATCATGTTTAAAGGAATGGACAAGACTGCAAAAGAATTAGAGAAAAATAAACAAAAATTGAAAAATATTTTTGATACACTCGATGTTGCTATATGGTCTCATGATTTAAAATCCGACACGTTATTAATCACTTCAGGGATTGAAAAATTATATGGATATTCATTAGAGGAATTTTATCAAGATTTTACCCTTTGGAAAAAAGTCATTCATCCTGAGGATTTACATGTCTTAGAAGAAAGAGAAAAGAAACTTTTACAGGGGGAGGCTGTCACGAGTAAATACCGGATCATTCGCCCAGATGGAGAAATACGATGGATCCAGGACCGAGGCATACCTACGCTTGATGAAAATGGGAATTTTGTAGATTTTAGCAGTGTGTTGTTTGATATTACGGATCGAAAGGAAAGTGAAGATCGCTATCGAAGTTTAGTAGAAATGTCACCTGACATTATTGCAGTATATAGTAGAGGGCAAATTGACTACATCAATGAAGCAGGCTGCAAGCTTTATGGTGCATCGAATCCAAAACAACTAATTGGTGAGCCAATTTCTAAACTCATTCCACCAGCCATTCTTAAACAACTAAAAAAACGTGAGCTATCTTTAGGGGATCATCAAGAAGAAAAAATGACGTACGAATTTCAAGCTGTACGGCTCGATGGCAAGAGAATTGATGTGGAAATGACAACGATGCCTATTTTTTATGAAGGAAGAGTGGCAAGGCAAATCGTCGGCAGGGATATCTCACAGCGGAAGAAGGCAGAGAGAACGATTCAATATATGGCTTATTATGACGCATTAACAGGCCTGCCAAATCGGAATATGTTCAAGAAGAAATTAAATGAGACATTAAATCGTCAGAATAATCAAAAGGTAGCTGTTTTATTTTTGGATTTAGATCGATTTAAGATTATAAATGATACAAAGGGACATACGATTGGAGATCTTGTATTAAAAGTTGTAGCGAAACGTTTGAGGAAAGCCGTTCAAAACGATGGTATGGTTTCACGTCAGGGCGGAGATGAATTTCTTATTTTACTAGAAGATATTGATCAAGAAAAAGTGGTAAAAGTGGCCCAGCGAATCCTTGATGAATTTTCTACTCCAATAGAAGTCAATCATCAGGAATTCTTTGTTACACCAAGTATTGGAATAAGCATCTATCCTGTTGATGGTGAGGATGAAGAAAAGTTAATTAAGCATGCGGATACAGCCATGTATTTGGCAAAAGAACGCGGGAAAAATACCTTTCAATTTTATACATCTAATCTTCAAGGGCTTGCTTCCCGCAAGATGGAAATCGAGAACGGATTAAGGAAAGCGCTTGAACAAGAACACCTGACTCTTCACTATCAGCCTCAAGTAGAATTAGAAACAGGAAAAATTGTAGGAGTAGAAGCCCTAATCCGTTGGCAGCATCCTATACATGGAATGATTCCTCCGTCAGAATTTATTCCTCTAGCAGAAGAAACAGGACTGATCGTTCTACTTGGTAAATGGGTTTTAAGAAAAGCTTGTGAACAAAACAAAAGGTGGCAAAATCTTGGTTTACATCCAATTCCTATAGCGATTAATATTTCTGTTCGACAGCTTCAAGATGACGATTTCATCGAAATAGTTACAAAGGTTCTAAATGAAACCGGTCTGGATCCCCGTTATTTGGAATTAGAAATTACCGAAAGCATTATGCAAGATATCGAAAGGTCGACATGCATCCTCAATCAATTGAAGGAATTAGGTGTGAAACTTTCGATTGATGATTTTGGAACAGGATATTCCTCCTTGAGCTATTTAAAGCATCTTCCAATTGACGGTATTAAAATTGATAAATTATTTATCGACGATATCACCCATCAGTCCAATCAAGGAGCGATGGTAAAGACAATCATTGATATGGGCCACCATTTGAAATTTAATGTCATTGCAGAGGGCATTGAAAAACAAGAACAAGTGAGCTTTTTAAAGCAACATGCATGCAAAATTGGTCAGGGCTATTATTTCAGCAAGCCTATACCCGCCGAACAAATGGAAGAACTCCTTTTAGGGTGTCAGGCACCGCTCGTGGACAAATTGTAAAAAATGTTCATTTCAGGTGGACAGAGGAAGGCGTATTTCATACAAGTGATGAATGAATGATTCAAACAAATAAGATTTATATAAATCTCCTTATTTAATAAGATTGGAAAAAAACGTAAAAAAAGGGTGTGTCAATGATCAAAACAATTATTTTTGATTTTAACGGTACTTTAGCAAACACTTTACCTATATGTTAATTTGCTTTTCAGAGTGTTTTTAATGAATTTGATCATAAAGCACTTTCTCCAGAAGAAATAAAAGCCATGTTTGGTCCTTCTGAAACAGGGATTATATGAACGAACTTATGCTAATGAATTACTTGACCATGTATTTCAACTAAACCCTGCTCCTTGAACGTTAGTCATCATATAGCAACAAAAAACGGTGTGAATTCGTAGGTGAATTCCACCGCTTTTTTTGTATCTGTTTTTATTTCTACTTTTATACTCGCGGGGTACCTCAAAAAAGAACGGCTTAACAAAATCTAACGGGTTCGGATTAGAAGTACAAAAACTAAATAGCATAATAATTTTAGGTTCAAATCGCATATGATTTGAACCTTTTATTTTTGTTGATTTAATAAGGTTTATCAGCAATTAACGTATAAATTAGCACATAAATTAGCATACTAATTAACAGATTGACAATAGCTAATGTCATATGTTCGGAAATTATGCTAAAATAGGTTTCAAAATTGGTGCTAAAATTGTTGTCAAACATAGAGGTGAACAAGGATGAACTTTATTAAACCTAAAAACAAGAATGTTGAAAAAGTCGATTGGTTGCTGTCGGAACGGACTAGAGCGATTGTTAAATACTACGCTGAATATACGGAATACAGTGAAAGTGAAGTTGTTGATAAGTTCCTGTTGAATATCCTTGAAGACAAGGACTTCATTGATTGGATTGAAAAGAAAAGGAATAATCGCCGTATCGTGAAACAGTTAGAATTGGAACATTCATTGGAGGAAGATGTAATTGGCTAAATTGAAAAGGTTAGCTACTAAAGATGATAACCCTGTTATTGTCCATTCCCCTTTGTCAAACGAAGAGCTAACGAACCGTTTAAATTGTAATCCAGACCCCATAAAAATAGGATACGGTTCTGATTTGTCATCGCCCGCACCAGAAAGTTTATATCGGCTTGGTTTACCCTTTACATCAAACTTCTCTTGAGGCAAACCGTACCACTTACAATATGGGTTGAGGCAATGATTGTATTGGAATTGATGTGTTTGTCCATTCCAAGTTAACTCCGCTGGTTTAAATAACAATTCTTTAAATTTTGTACCAAACTGTTTTGGTGTAAGTTTGTCATAATCTTAAAGAAGGATGTATAGCTTCCGATTTAACCCCTTTTAACGAACCAAAATCCTTCTATAAAAGAGGCAAAAGTACGGCTAAGTCTCAACGATACCAATGTAAGGTCTGCAAGAAGTTTACCAATGTGCTGCCAAACCAGAGGCAAGCATCCACCTACCACCAGAAACGAAGCGAGATAATGCCGTTATTTGCTAAACTTCTGCTTAACCGAACGCCAGTAAGCAGAACCTGTGAAATCTTAGGGATTGGCAGAGGAACTTATTATGATAAGCTCGAAATCTTATACCGAAGGTGTTTGGAGTTCTTAGAAAAACACGAAACTAAGTCTTTAAAAAACACTGAATTCAAGAAAATGTGGTTGAATACGGATAAGATGACCTATTATCTAAATAATGTCCGCAAAAAGGGGCAAGGCAGTTCTCAATTTGATGGAATTGAGGAACTTCAACTACCGACAAGTGTAGTTATTTCCGCTGATGTTCTATCCAGATATGTGTTTCGAAGCGATGTGGCGTATGATTGGGATATTTCCTTAAGTGACATTGCACTTGATACTGCATTATTGAAAGAAGACCATTTAAACTTATTTGCCAAAAAAAAACGCTCGGTTTGATGAATATTCTTATTACCCAATGCCACCATCTAAAAACGATACACAAACGCAATCGGAATACCATCGAGAACTTCTTAAAATAGAACGTCGGGAAAGGTACATTGATGGTCTACACGTTCAGGCAGCCTATACTACCATTGCTCATTTTTGGCTTATCAAACAACTTGTAAATGCTTCTGAATGGCGTTTTGTCACCGATGATGATAAATCATTAATCAACTCTATCCATCGTGTGTTCTCGCAGGAAATTCGCCGTACGGATGGGCATCATTTCTTATGCCAAACCGATAAAACCAAATCTCGAAAAAAAGCCTACGAGGAATTTAAGGGGGCTAAAGCGAATTTATTGGAATGGGGCTCAGTGAGGGATATAGGAACAAATTCTTTACGCAAATTGGCATATCTGTACCTTACGGAATTATTTGAAACTCACAAATTCCATAAAGTCGTATCAGATGAGGTGAGTTCCCATAACGAATATGCCGATAATCCGATTGAACATCCATTAGCTACACCTGACAGGGGGTTTCGGTCAGTTGATTGCACAACGGATGTTTCCTTTCTTGAGCCAAAAGATATTGCTGCATTAATTGTAAATGTGAATGATAATGCCACGAACACCTTCATTCAACACATTCGGAGAAGGTTATCCATTTTAGAAAGACCGCTCACAACAGCTCGTGGTGATGGCAAGAGTTACATTTACTCAAATTTCAATCCTAAGTATGCTCAAATGGCATTAACCATCCTTCGGACTTACTACAATTTCTGCTTGGCTTATAAGACAAAAGAAGGCAAAAAGGATGTTGTCGCTACACCTGCTCAAAGACTCAGTATAGCTGATAAGAAATACGAAATAAACGATATTATTTATCTTAGATAGTAAAAGGAAACGGGGTAAAGTTATGGAGATTGGGAAGGAAAGAATAATTAACGAGGCTTTTCTAGAGAAGGGTTTAGACAATGTTATCCTTTGGGATGTTCAAGAGATTAAAGATTGTCAATTAATTAAGGTCAAGTTCATTAGTAAAAATTCCTCTCACAGACAGGGGATTTGGCTTAGGACGGATAAAGGAATTGTGATTCCTGAATTAAGTGATGAAAAATATCCGAGCATAACACTATGGGAAGATACCGCTCCTCAAGAAATCATTTGTAAATGTTATACGGATGATGGAAATTTAAGTGTTTATAATGTCTATGACAAAGGTAATGGAAGGCAATCACAATCATATACGTCTGGTATGCTGATTGAAGAAAAGAATGGTGTTTTACTTTATAAATGCAATGATTTTGGCTTTGAAACCGATTTTAGCGATTTAGTTTTTTCAATTGAAAAATTATAAATGTAGTAAAAAAATCAGGACCGACAAAATCGGTCCTTTTCTATTGCTATTTTTAATGTTAATTGTATCGCTAATAGCCATTCAAAATATTAGTTATTTCATATGATTTTTGTTATGTTAATTAAAATTTTGTACTTCAAAACCGAACCCGTTAAACAAAATCATGCTGGCTTTTTGTTGGTGTTCGGACAAGTACTTCATTCCTAAGAACTTAATAAAATGTTTAATAAAAAATCCAAAAAATAAAGATGAAGAGTGGTTGACAATTGTTTGTAAAGAGGTAGTATATACTTATTATTCAGAAAATTTAAATATTTGAGGTGTGTACGGTGAAATATCCTTTTGCAAAACGAGTCAGACATCTTCAATCTTCTGCTGTTCGTGACATTTTAAAAGTTGTGAATAAAGGGAACGTCATATCTTTTGCAGGGGGTCTGCCGGATGACGAATTATTCCCGCATGAAGCCATTCAGGAGGCGTTTTCCCGTGTATTTGCTAATGGAAAAAATCCACTTCAATACATTGAAACAGAGGGGTTTGGACCGCTACGTGAAGTGATTTTGGAACGAATGAGGAAAAAGCAAATGACAGGCTTTACAACGAACCAAGTGTTGCTTACAACAGGTTCTCAGCAAGCCATTGATTTATTTTCCCGAGTAATGTTTAATCCAGGAGATATTATTTTGACGGAGGATCCCACTTATTTAGCAGCGCTACAAGTTTTTGAATCGTATGAAGCAACAGTTGTACCGGTTGAGTCCGATCAGTTTGGAATGATACCAGAAGATTTAGAAAGAAAGATGAAGCTTTACAAACCAAAATGTGTATATGTTGTACCAACGTTTTCAAATCCATCCGGACGCGTGTGGTCATATGAACGGCGCCAGTATTTAATCCATATGGCTCATAAGCATCATGCAATCATACTTGAGGATGATCCTTATGGCGATATTCAATTTAATAGAGAAGAAATGTATACACCTTTAGCTGCCTTAGATGACGGAACGCATGTGGTTTATACTAGTACGTTTTCTAAAACAGCAGCACCAGGTTTACGCACTGGCTGGGTAGCGGGTCCTGATCAAATTATTCGCATCATGTCTCAAGCTAAACAAGCCAATGATCTTCATTCGAATTCTCTAACACATCAAGCCTTGTACCAGCTTTGTTGCCAGTTTGATTTAGATGGACATATTGAAAAAATAAGTGAGGTTTACAAGCAAAGAATGAGTGTTATGGTTAATCGAATCCAGCAAGCAAATATTCCAAACCTGAATTTTGTACAACCAAAGGGTGGAATGTTTTTGTGGATTGAACTGGATCCTCGAATCGATACTTCATTCCTATTCCCGCAGGCTGTTTCAAGAGGAGTCGCCTATGTACCTGGGGAACATTTTTATGCTGGAAAACCGAATAAAAGTACGATGCGACTTAATTTTACACACTCCACACCAGAAAAGATTCAAAAAGGAATTGACATCCTAATGGAGCTTTTACAGGAAACAAAGCACCCAGAACTAATGAAATAATTATTTAGGAAAGGAGCTATTAGCATAAAAACTGAATACTATTTATCATTAAACATATGAAAAGTGAGAGTGTAGGGAGCAAATAAAAAGTGTCAGCATCTAATTACTATCCGTCACGTTAATCTACGATAAATATTAATCTTTAAGAAGGCTGAATCTAATAGGGTTCAGTCCTTTTTTGTTTCCGATCGTATTGAATCATATTCAAAATATCTAACCTTATCGATATCGCTTACATATCTTAATATTGTGAATAATTGATGAAGTATATACAAAATGGAAAGAGTATAGTACTATCGCAATAGTGAAAACTACCCGGACTCAAAAAAATACATATTGGCAAACTATTCTAAAGGATAGGACGCAAAACTAAAGGGGCTAAAGTTTCTTCAACCATGCCAGCCAGTTGCTCTTCTAAAGAAGATTTTAACAAACTACCCCTAAATGTATATGGGGTATTTTTTTTTATTCATTAGAAAAACTTAGAACATAAAATGTGGAGTGAAGTTAATGCCGAAGCAGTTAGTGATTCAAGTGGGTCAAGTGGAGTTCGGAATATCTATTAACCATGTAATTTCCATTGAAAAAATGGTGACTCCTTCACCACTCCCTCTAATGCCAGAATATTTCATGGGAATAGTCGATATTCGTCAAAAGATCGTTCCTTTAATCGATATGAATGGTATTTTGTATAACAAGAAAACTAAAATAACAGATAACACAAGATTAGTTCTCATAGATATGGACAATCTATCGATAGCTTTAATCGTTGATGAAGCAAAGGAAATCATTATCATAGATTCACAAGAAATTAAGCCTTTACAAAGCTTATTAACTACTGATACTTCATTTTTTGAAGGAGTAGTTCGTTTAAATCATCGTTTAGTATCCTTGATTGATATAAAAAAATTGTTGAATGGATTAACGAATCTTGAACAGATCAGAGAACAAGTTTCATTATACCAATCGTAAATTAACCTAAAGAATCGTCTTTGAAGAAATACGTGAATCATATTTTTACTACATCATACATAAGGAGAAAAAGGAAAAATGAAGTACACGATTAAACAAAAACTCATTGTGAGCTATTTAATTGTATCTCTTATTTTTGGTCTTGCTTCTTTCATTTCCTATAAAAATGCAAAAGAAGCAAATGAGTCTTATGAATACTTACTCGATACTGTCTCAGAGATAAAGTCTATTACTCAAGAAATTCAAACAAATATAGCTTTACAAATTGGGTATTACCGAGCCTATATGCTATATGAAAATCCTAAAATGAGAGAAAATCTTAACGACACGAACAAAAGAATTGAAGACTTAATTAATGAAGGAAAAGAATTGGCTACACTGCAAGAGACTCGAGATCGACTTGATGAAATAGCTGAACTTAATAGAGAATTTGGGCAACAAGCAAATGAAATAATGGATTCCATAACGATTGATAAGCAAAAAGCTCTTGCTAAAGGCTTAGAAGAGATTGTTCCGATTACGAACCATTTAACGGAAAAATCTGAAGCTTTACATAAAATGCTAAAGGTGGACATATTAGATAAACAAGTAAAAGAAACGAAAAATAACACTCGTTCTGGTATGACGCAGGTTCTTATCATTAGTATAATCGCTACATTATTTGCGTTAGGGTGTGGTGTTATCATCTCGCTTCTTATTTCACGACCAATTGTGAAGCTGGCGAATTTAACAAAACAAGTGGCTTCCGGGGATTTAAATGTAGAGACGTTAACGATTAAAAGCAAGGATGAAATTTATTACTTAAATGAGTCATTTGAACAAATGACCAATAATCTACGAGAGATGATTCGTGGGATTGCTACGAATTCAGATCAAGTAGCAGCTTCGGCGGAACAATTAAATGCAAGTGCAGAACAATCAAGCAAAGCTGCAGAAGCAGTTGCCTCTTCTATTCAAGAAATTGCGGCTGGTGCTGAGGGTGCTACAACAAAGCTTGAAAACAATTCAAAATCGATCCAGCAGGTTGTCCAAGGTGTGTTACGAATTTCAGACAGTACAATGAATGTTTCACAATTATCAAAGAAAACCACAATCGAAGCAGAAGAGGGCGGAAAATTCGTAGAAGATAATTTATCCCAAATGAAATTTATCCATGAGTCTGTGAGACGTTCTAATGAAGTCATTAGTTCTCTTTCTCAACGGTCACAAGAAATTGGAAATATTTTAGATGTCATTAGTGGAATAGCTGATCAAACGAATCTTTTGGCATTAAACGCTGCAATTGAAGCTGCAAGAGCAGGAGAACACGGCAAAGGATTCGCGGTAGTTGCAGATGAAGTAAGAAAATTAGCCGAGCAATCTCAAGTTTCAGCAAAAAATATTGCTGAATTGATTAGTGTTATTCAAAAAGATACGGAAGAATCAGTGAGAATAATGAGTGAAGTTATGGAAAATGCAGAACAAGGGGTAAAAGTATCTATAGAAACATCCAATAAGTTCACCCAAATTCTCGATAGCACAAGAAAAATTACACCACAAATTGAAGAAGTAACAGCAGCCGTTCAACAAATTTCAGCAAATATAGAAGAAGTATCTACTTCAGTAGACGAAATCGCTAAAAATGCTCAGGCTAATGCCATGATTTCAGAAGAAGTGGCAGCTGCAACAGAGGAGCAGCTTGCATCTATGCAAGAAATCGATGCATCGGCACAAGCTCTTGCGGTAATGGCTGAAGAATTAAAAGTACTTGTAAGTCGGTTTAAAATTTGATCCTTAATCTAAAGCTAGGTGTAGTGTTACTAAAAAAGTAATGCTACACCTTTATTGTTTGTGAGCTGGATATAAGAACCATTATAAGGAATGAACCGTAGTTCCTTGGAACAAGCATTTCGCAAAGGATAATAGATCTTTAATGAAGATACTTGATAAAAGTAATGACAAGTGTAAAGACACATGTTAATATAAGAATAAGTTCCAATGAATGAAAATCATTTATTTGGGAATAAAAAGTTAATGAGCAGTACATACTAATTGTCTGCATTTACGGGTAGTGTCAAAAGTTCTATGAAAAACTAGTTCTAGGCATCTCCGCCAGGATTTCAGGAATAGCCAAGTCCGCAATCGCTCTTGACAAACAGTCGAAAAAGGTTGCGATACGGCCATCAAGGGCGAAGGGAACAAAAGT
>NZ_WIAQ01000012.1 GCF_009466385.1 Peribacillus tepidiphilus
CGTCCGCCGCTAACTTCTCAAAAGCAAGCTTTTAAGAAGTCCGCTCGACTTGCATGTATTAGGCACGCCGCCAGCGTTCGTCCTGAGCCAGGATCAAACTCTCCAAAAAGTTTTATAAGCATCGAATCTCTTCGTCAGCTCCGCTCGCTCACGTCCTCATTTATCAATAATAAACTCCGGCGTTCGCTCGCTTTGCTTCCTCGACCTTCTCGCTTCTAAAACTTTTTTCGCTTTAAAAGAGAGAAAATCCGATTCTCAACTTCATCCTTTTCGAGCTTGATTTGCTCATAAATTGTGTTGCTTAAAAGCAACTAGAATTAACGTTGACGTATTGTTTTGTTTAGTTTTCAAAGTGCAATTCCAAGTTCCTGTCGCTCAGAAGCGACTTTTATATAATACCAAGTAATCAAGTTGAAGTCAACAACTTTTTTTAAATTTTTTAAGAACATTTCACAGTGTTAACAACAACGATATTTAATATACCAGCCGTTTTTAACACCGTCAACACTTTTTTAAAAAAAATTATTTTACGTCATTTTTATTCTTTCTTGTTCGGCTTTTTGTTTTCATATATTTTATACATTCCCTAGCAGGAGCGACTCTTTTGAAAAGATTAAACAATATTTTATACCTTTCATCCATTGATCTTTTTACAATATGGTCAATGCGATCATCTTGAAGATCGAATAAAATCTCGTCCATCTCTCGTTTTAAGAGATATTCTATTTCTTTTTGTTCTTTAACATTTATTAAAAAACCAAGCATATATTCACCTCAAACATTTTTTACTATTTTTACCTTAATGCATAACTTTATGTGAGTAGAAGTCGATTTATTTATTATTTTCCTATTAGCATGTCATAACTCAAGATATTAAGCATAGTATGAGACAAGAAGCAGTTGGACGAGGTGATAAATTTGGATTTTTTTTTCGTATGGAGTGGAAGAAAAATAAAGCAATATACTTTTATTGTCCTGATCGCATTTTTCACGGCATGGTTTTTCTATTTGCAAAATCTTGTTAATGAGCCCGTATTTTCAACACCAAATGGACCAAAAGCAATATACAAAGGGGAAAAAGATATTGCCCTTACTTTTAATATTGGATGGGGTGATGAAAAAGCTGTACCGATTTTGGATGAATTAAATAGACTTAACGTAAAAGCAGCCACCTTTTTTCTCTCGGGTTCTTGGGCTGAACGACACCCACATATAGTAGAGCGTATTATAAAAGATGGCTACGAAATTGGAATGCTTGGCTACAATTATAAAGACTATTCCCAACTAGAGGACAAAGAAATAATTCGGGATATTTCTAAAGCACAGGAAGTATTTAAAAAATTAAATTTAAAAAACATCGATCTACTTCGTGCACCTACCGGTCATTTTGATAAGAGGCTATTGAAAATAAGTGAACGGTTTGGATACACGGTTGTCCATTGGAGCATTGATTCGAAAGATTGGACAAATCCAGGTGTTGAACAAATCACAGCTAACGTAAATCAGGCGAAAAAAGGGGACATCATCCTTCTTCATGCCTCTGATTCAGCTAAACAAACCGCTCAGGCTCTTACATCCATTATTCAATCCATCAAAGCAAAAAACCTAAAAATGATTACAGTTTCTGAAATGATTGCAAACTCCACTTCAAGTAGTGAAGAAATAAAATAACAACCGCACACAAAAATGACTACCCAAAACGGATAGTCATTTTTGTTGTTTTTTCATAGCCAATTCTTGAGCTGATTTTTCATTTAATTTTGATAAAATCAATAACTGATAAGCATTACATAAGAGAAGAGGTATTAACATAAAATACATCCAGCTTTTATCATTTACACGTAAGACCGGTACCCACTCAACGATCGTTACTACTGTCATAAAGAATAAGGCAGGAATGAAAGCATGATGATTTGTTTGCTTCATTTTCAAATACGCAACAATTAGCCCCACAAAAAGAAGCAATAAAGCAACCAATACAAAGGAGACAATACTTTCTCCTTCTCCAAAGCTTACAAAACGGAAATAAACTAAATCAAATAATACAAATGCAATTAATACAACCTGAACGGAATTCCATAATTTAACTGATTTAAAAATACCAAGTCCAAACCGATGGACAGTTAAGTATGCAAAAAAGCCCATCTGACTAATAACACTAAAGATTAGACCAACACCAAAATACCAGAAAAATGAAGACAAAATACCACTAACCGATAAAGCTACCTGCTCCGATTCTCCCATTGGAGCTAAAAATCCTACAACTCCCGCTGTCAATCCTCCAATTAATAAAGTCGAAAAAAATAATCTGACTAAATTCCTACTATTCACGTGTGTTCCCCCAATAATTATTCTCACTCTTCTGATTGTACCAACCGATATTTTAAAAATCTACATTTTCTAACAAGAGGTATAATTTTTAGTCACAGAATCATATTAAGACTAGATATAGGTGTGAAAGGAGCTTTTCGTCATGAAAAAAAGCGCCATATTAATCCTTATTAGCATATTTGTTCTTTCTGGTTGTGCTCAAAATGAAGCCGGTGAAGAAAAAGTGAATTACGAAGAAACAAAAAAAATGGTTGTCGATATATTAAAAACAGATGACGGAAAAAAAGCAATTGAAGAAGTAATGTCTGATGAGAAAATGAAAAGTAAGTTCATTTTGGATCAGACCGTTGTAAGTGAAAGTATTGAAAAGACAATCATATCCGATAAAGGAAAGAAATTTTGGAAAAAAACATTTGAAGATCCAAAATTTGCTTCCGCCTATGCTAAAAGCATGGAAGATGAGCATAAAAAATTATTAAAAGACTTAATGAAAGATCCGACTTATAGGAAGCTGTTAGCCGAAATATTTCAAGACCCTGAGATGGAGAAAGAAATCATTTCAATCATTAAAAGCAATAAAGTTCGAGATGAAATGAAAAAAACTTTACTCGAAACAATGGATAGTCCACTGGTAAAAGTAAAGATGCAGGATATTCTTTTAAAAGCTGCAGGAGAGATGCAGCCCCAACCTCAAGAAAAAGGAGGAGAACAAGGCGGGGGTGATGGCGGAGACGGAGGTGGAGGTGAAGATGGAGAAGGAGGATCTACAGGACCATAAATAACAACAAGAGGTTGTCTTAATAAAAGAAAAGCATAAATAAAACCGGATTTTGACGATTTAAAAAATCACATTTGTGGAACCGAGTGCTGGCGCTAAAAACTGAACAACAAATACAATAGGGTGACCGTTTTTACGGTCACCCTTGATCTAATACACCATGCAACCCATTACTGTGCTTCTAAAATATTCACTACCTTCTGAGCAATTTCTTTATAAATCTTGCCCAACTTATGGTCCTCTGCGTATATGGACGGAGCAAAATCGTCTTCATTCCAGTCTGGCTGCTGTAACGGAAGTTGGCCAAGCAACTCGGTACGTAATTCTTCAGCAAGCTTCTCTCCGCCGCCTTTTCCAAAAACATATTCCTTTTCACCTGTTACTTTACTTTCAAAATAGGACATGTTTTCAATAACACCGATTACCTCATGATCTGTTTTTAGAGCCATCGCTCCTGCACGAGCCGCAACAAATGCCGCTGTAGGATGAGGTGTTGTTACGATAATTTCCTTACAAGATGGAAGCATAGAATGAACATCTAACGCCACATCTCCTGTACCTGGAGGAAGATCAAGAAGCAAGTAATCCAACTCGCCCCACTCAACCTCTTGGAAAAAGCTATTCAACATTTTTCCAAGCATCGGTCCTCTCCAAATGATTGGAGCATTATCTTCCACAAAGAATCCCATAGAAATGACCTTTACCCCAAAACGCTCTACTGGAATGATTTTGTCCCCTCTTACGACAGGTCTTTTTGTAATTCCCATCATATCTGGTACACTGAATCCATAGATATCCGCATCAATAAGACCCACTTTTTTTCCGATTCTCGCTAAAGAAGTAGCAAGGTTAACGGAGATCGTAGATTTACCTACTCCACCCTTTCCGCTTGCAATAGCTATAAAGGCTGTCTTGCTATTAGGAGAAAGCAAACCATTATCTTCTGAAGTACCTGCCACGCGATGTTTCGCCAGCTCTTCTTCCGGTAAATCTGTAAAGCGGATGCCTACCGATTCTGCTCCAGCGTTTTTTAGCAATTCTACCACTTTTGTTTGTAGTTGCAGCTGTTCTGCCGTTCCAGTCTTAGCAATTGCAAGCTTCACACTAACATGATTTTTTTCCGGTTTTACCTTTATTTCTACAATTCCGTTCGTATCCTTCAAGCTTTTATGTAAGAACGGATCGTTTAATTCACTAAGAATATTCCTGATTTGTTGTTCAGTTAACATGTTAGCACCGCCTTTATGTATTCGATTTCATAGGTAAGTATAACATATTTTCTGACTTTTATGCCTTTTCATGTTTAAATCCATGTAGTCTTATTGAAAAAACCCGTTTCAATAATACATAACTTTTTGCAATTAAGAAAACTCGCCAATTGGCGAGCCTTGCAAAGGCATAGACAGAGGCGCAGTTGCAGTTATACCAAAAAAACCGGACAAATCCGGCTTACATGCTTACTCGGCTTCTCTCTATTTATTCCGTTCATTTCTTCTCAGCCACCACATATTTTTTTTCTGTAAAATAGCGCATAACTCCTTTATAAATGGAAGCTGCTATTTTATTTTGATAAGCTTCACTGGTGAGATTTTGTCTTTCTTCTGCATTGGAAAGAAATCCTACCTCGACCAGCACTCCTGGCTTTTTCGCATTCCTCATTAAATAGACATTACTGATCGGTCTCGCCTCTCGAGATGTATTTTCTAGGGTATCCCGAATTTCCCTTTGAATAAATTTTGCGGCTCTTTCATTTTCCTCATATCTTAATGTATAAAATGTTTGAGCTCCGCTCCATCTAGAAGAGGGAAATGAATTCAAATGGATGCTAATAAATAAATCTGCTTCAGAATAGTTGATCAATTCCACTCGTTTTCGTAAATCTACTCTTTTCCGGTTACTGAATCCATTCACTCCTTCTCCAGCTAAATCCGTGTCACTTTCTCTCGTCATGATAATCATGGCTCCTTGCTGCTGCAAATAATCCCGTAACTTTTTCGCTACTGAAAGTGCAATATCTTTTTCAATAACGCCATCAGCTTCTGCTCCACCATCAGGACCTCCATGCCCCGGGTCCAAAATGATGACCCTTCCTGATAACGGTAAGTTCCAGGAGTCCCACGAATCATCTTCAATAAACTGAAAGGTCACAATCAGGAAAAGAGTTACAATACCTATTGCAATGGCTGCAAATCTTAGTCTCCTCCACATATTCCTGTCTCCTTTACGCTAGTCCTCTTTAAAAAATATGGGACAGGCGCAAAAAATAGAACCTGTAACGACGGAAATCAATGAAGTCTC
This sequence comes from Peribacillus tepidiphilus, assembly GCF_009466385.1. Taxonomy (GTDB): domain Bacteria; phylum Bacillota; class Bacilli; order Bacillales; family DSM-1321; genus Bacillus_BN; species Bacillus_BN tepidiphilus. The sequence goes on from NZ_WIAQ01000012.1 coordinate 5,408, forward strand.
AACTTATATCTCCTTTTCCCTTTTTCAAAACCATCAATCCACCAACTGTTTACATATTGCTCGCATTGGTAATACAAAGATTCATTAAATAAGTCATAATCCCCTACTTTGCCCCAGTAAAGGATAAAGTTAAAAAGTGTATCGATCAGATGCTTTTCTTCCTTTTCACAACGCTTTTTCGCTTCTTCGGCTGTCTCGCCATAATATCCGAATTTGCTGAAATTGGCACCTAATAAGAATGCTTCAATTGCCACATCAAAGCAACCCTCTTCAACAATCTCCGAATAAGTAACACCTAAACGATGATTCGAAAACAGATAAGTTTGAACTCTTTCCTTTAAGAGCTTAGGGGACATCTCTCTCAAGACCGTTCTCTCATATTTGATCTGTTTTTCCCTTTGCCTCTCCTTCAAATTCGTGATTACATTCATATTTAAGCCACCTCTATATAAAATGGGTCATACCCATTTTCGAAAGTTTATTTCCCGTTAGATGTAGTGTTTGGATTGTGAGATAGGGTATGCTTCTTTTTTATGATTAGGATGATGGGAATTATTGAGGAGGCTTAAAAAAGTGGAAAGTGCTCTTCAATCTTTGACTGAAAAAGTAGATTCATCAAAAAAACCCTGCTCCATAAGGAACAGGGTTTTTGATAACAAAAATTAACGTTTTGAGAACTGAGGAGCGCGACGTGCACCTTTAAGACCGTATTTCTTACGCTCTTTCATACGTGCATCACGAGTTAATAATCCTGCAGCTTTTAGTACTTTGCGGTATTCTGGGTCAACTTGAAGCAATGCACGAGCAATTCCGTGACGGATTGCGCCAGCTTGACCAGTGAATCCACCGCCGCTTACATTTACAAGAACATCGTAGCTGCCTGTAGTTTCAGTAGCTACTAATGGTTGTTTTACAACTAAAAGTAAAGTTTCAAATGGGAAATATTCGCTAATATCACGACCGTTAACTACGATGCGTCCGTCGCCAGGTACTAAGCGTACACGAGCAACAGAGCTCTTACGACGACCAGTGCCATAGTATTGAACCTGTGCCAAGATAGTAACCTCCTTAAAAATTATCCGCGTAATTCATATACTTCTGGTTTTTGAGCTTGGTGCTTGTGCTCTGGACCAGCGTATACGTGTAATTTTTTAAACATTTGACGACCAAGAGAGTTTTTAGGAAGCATGCCTTTGATAGCAAGCTCTAACATTTTCTCAGGGTAATTTGTTCTCATTTCAAGAGCAGTTCTTTGTTTTAAGCCGCCTGGATGCTGGCTATGACGGTAGTAAATTTTGTCTGTAAGCTTCTTACCAGTTAATTCAATTTCAGAAGCATTGATAATAATTACATGATCACCAGTATCAACGTGTGGTGTGTAAGTTGGTTTGTGTTTACCGCGTAAGATGGATGCTACTTCACTAGCTAGACGACCTAAAGTTTGGCCTTTAGCGTCTACAACGTACCATTTACGATCGATTTCATTTGCTTTCGCCATGAATGTCGTACGCATCGTTTTACCTCCTAAAAAATATGTTCCATATATTTATTTCAATCACGAATAAGTTTCCGGGGCTTATCGTGGGATTAAAATTCATACCATATTATATTATATCCTTAGCCTTATATTGTCAAGAGTATGTTACGCCAGGATTAGTTGTCATTAAACTTTTTTCATCATAAAACACTTGCCACAAATATAATCCTTGTGCAGGCGCTGTTTTTCCCGCTGCACGACGGTCTTTTGCAAGCAAAATAGCTTTGATATCTTCAGGCTGCCTCAGTCCGCTCCCAACCTCAAGAAGTGTTCCCATTACTATTCGGACCATATTATATAAAAATCCATTTCCGACAAACCGAAACATGAGCTCATCGTCATTTCGGACAAAAGAAATGTGATAGATTGTCCGAACCTTATCCTCCATTTCTGTTTTTGCCGAACAAAAGCTTGTAAAATCATGCGTTCCAATTAAATAATCAATAGCTCTTGTCATTGCTTCTTCGTTAAGTGGATAAGGGTAATGATACACATAATGACGGCGAAGCGGATCTGGTACATCTCCGGTTTGAATCCTATAGCAATATTCCTTTCCTTTCGCGTCAAACCTCGCATGAAAGTCAGGTGCCACTTCTTCTACCGACATAATGGATATATCAGCCGGTAAAATGGAATTCAACGCTTTTCTCCATCCCAAAAGTGGAATCTTCAAGTCGCTATCGAAATGAATAACCTGACCCTTTGCATGGACACCTGCATCTGTCCTGCCTGAAGCCGTGACTTTTACTTCTTTTCCTTTATGGAGCTGCTCTAGTCCATGTTCTAATTCTGCCTGCACGGTTCGTTTATTCGGTTGGATTTGATAGCCGGAAAATTGAGTTCCATCATAGGCTATTATACATTTCAATCTGCTCATAAATATGGCTCCCTACTAGCTTCTAAATAAAATCAATAGAATGGTCAATACAAGAAGCGAGCCTAACAGCAATGTATCAAAAATACTCCACTGCAACATCCGGTATTTCGTACGTCCTTCTCCCCCGCGATATCCTCTCGCTTCCATAGCAATCGCTAACTCTTCTGCCCTTTTAAAAGAGCTCACGAATAGCGGTACCAAGAGAGGTACGATCGACTGAATCCTGTCTTTAATTGGTCCAGAAGTGAAATCAACACCACGTGCAGTTTGAGCTTTCATAATTTTATCTGTCTCCTGCATCAGTGTAGGGATGAAACGTAAAGAAATGGACATCATTAAAGCAAGCTCGTGCACAGGCAACTTTAACTTCTTAAATGGATTTAATAATAGCTCCATTCCATCCGTAATTTCAATAGGTGTCGTCGTTAATGTCAGCAGAGAGGTAATGATGATTAGATACGTAAACCTTAAAGAAATGAAAATACCCTGCCTTACTCCACCCTCATAAATTTCTAACCATCCGAGCTTATATAACAGGTCTCCTTCTTTTGTAAAAAAGATATGAAGCAAAAAGGTGAAAAGAATTAACCACAATATTGGTTTTAATCCGTTATATAAAAATTTAATCGGAATTTTGGAAAGTAAAATGAGTACTAAACTAAATAGACCTAGAATCGTATAAGTAACGGCATTATTAGCCAAAAAAACGATACATACAAAAAAGAATACGAGCAATAGCTTAGAACGGGGATCCATTTGATGAAGGATGGAATCTGATGGCACATAACGTCCAAAAATCATCTTTTCCATCATGAGCGTATCCCCCTCTTTATAGCTTGCTGAATTTCCTTTGCCAAATCCGAAATAGACAAGGCTGGTTTATCAAACCTTACGCCCATTTCTTTTTGGAGAGTAAGCTGAAAACGAACAGTCTCAGGTACATCAAGACTAAGCTCAAGCAATTGCTCCGGCTGGGCAAAAATATCAGCAGGCGTCCCTTTTTTATGGATTGTCCCATTATGCATAACAACAATCTCATCTGCATATTTAGCGGCATCTTCCATGCTGTGGGTTACAAGGATGGTTGTAAGACCTCTTTCACGTTGAAGATTCGCAAACATATCCATAATTTCTTTTCGTCCTCTTGGATCCAATCCGGCCGTAGGTTCATCCAATACAATCACTTCCGGTTCCATAGCCAGCACCCCAGCGATTGCTACTCTCCTCATCTGACCGCCGGATAAGTCGAAAGGTGATTTTTTCAAAATACTTTCGTCCATTCCAACTTGTTTTATAGCCTTTCTTGCGAGAGCCTTAGCCTCTTCCTCAGAAACCCCGAAATTCATAGGACCAAAACATATATCTTTTTCAACTGTCTCATCAAACAGCTGATGCTCTGGAAACTGAAAAACAATTCCTACTTTCTTTCGAATCGGACGAAGGTTTTTTTCTTTTTTATCGGCCTCAATTACTCTGTCACCTATTATAACTTGTCCCTTCGTTGGTTTTAACAAACCATTCAAATGCTGAAGAAGAGTGGACTTACCTGAACCAGTGTGACCGATTACAGCAAGATAGCTTCCTTCTTTGATATCTAGATTTATATCGTAGATCGCTAATCTTTCAAATGGAGTATTTGCCTGATATCGGTGTTCTACTTGTTTAAGTGCAACGTGCATAGCTCTTTCACCAACTCTTCTTGTGATAAATAGCGGTCTGATAAATCGAAACCAATATCTTGTAACGCTTTTGTTAATTTCACAGAAAAAGGAATATCAAGACCGAGAGCCGTTAGTTCCTCATCCATCTTAAAAATTTCAGACGGGGTTCCCTCCCGATAGAGTTGTCCTTTATTCATAACGATGATACGATCAGCTTTTGCTGCTTCCTCTAAATCATGGGTAATCGATATAACTGTTAAAGCTTTATTTTTCTTTAATTCTCTAACTGTTTCAAGAACTTCTTCCCTGCCTCTTGGGTCCAGCATAGAAGTGGCTTCATCCAAAATAATAATACTCGGCTGAAGCGCTAACACTCCAGCAATTGCAACACGCTGCTTTTGTCCCCCTGACAGATGGTGCGGCTCTTGATTCAGAAAAGAATCCATTTTTACTTTTCTAAGTGCATCCATCACTCGCTCAACCATCGTTTCACGATCAACACCTATGTTTTCTAAACCAAAAGCCACATCATCCTGAACAGTCGTCCCCACAAACTGATTATCAGGATTTTGAAATACCATGCCGATTTCCTTACGAATTTCCCAAACGCTGGCTTCCGTTAGCTCTTGGCCTTTAACAGTGATTCTTCCTGACTGTGGATATTGAAGACCATTCAACAGCTTGGCAAGAGTGGACTTACCGGAGCCATTATGACCTACAATAGCTAGCCATTCGCCTTCCCACACTTTAAAAGAAACATCTCTTAATGCTGGTTGGTCCTGTCCTTCATATGTGAAGGAGACTTGATCTACATGAACCAGTTCAGATCTCATGTTTTACCTCCCCTAAACTCGGCTTTTCTAACTCAACTCCATCTCATTATATAAAAATTATATAAAAAAACGCTGCACCCCTCCTAAAGGAATTTATATTCCTTAGATGAATAGCAGCATCCATTCAGAAAATATCTGACATAATATTGGCTCTCCAAATGAGAGCATTGGAGGGGTGCGAGAGCTAGACGAGAAGCATTTATTTTAAATGCAGCCATCGTAACACTCAATGCGTGTTCCTTTTAGAATAAAAACTCAGTAGACTTATAAACTAAGCGTTCATCGCCTTTATTCCCTATAAAAAAAGGGCAAAGACAAGTTAGCTTTAAACTGTCCCCGCCCTTTTGTGATCGTCTATTAAACTAACTCGATAATCACCATTGGAGCTCCGTCACCGCGACGTGGACCAACTTTCATGATACGAGTGTATCCGCCTTGACGCTCTTCATAACGAGAAGCGATATCGCTGAATAGCTTTTGAACAGCATCTTGACCTTTTTCAGCATCAGCTACTTCATGACGAATGTAAGCAGCAGCTTGACGACGAGCATGTAAGTCACCGCGCTTACCAAGAGTGATCATTTTTTCAACAACAGAACGTAATTCCTTCGCACGTGCTTCTGTTGTTTCGATACGCTCATGGATAATTAGGTCAGTTGCTAAATCACGAAGTAATGCTTTACGTTGAGCGCTAGTGCGTCCTAACTTTCTGTAACCCATTGAGAGATTCCCTCCTTTGTTGAAGTCATAATCTATAATGCAGACTAAAAGTGTATATTATGGCAAATACCAATCGTTATTAGTCGTCTTTACGAAGACCTAAACCTAACTCTTCAAGCTTCGCTTTCACTTCTTCAAGTGACTTGCGGCCTAGATTACGGACTTTCATCATATCTTCTTCCGTTTTATGAGCAAGCTCTTGAACGGTATTAATACCGGCACGCTTTAAGCAGTTGTAAGAGCGAACAGAAAGATCAAGTTCTTCAATCGTCATTTCAAGAACTTTTTCTTTTTGGTCTTCTTCTTTTTCAACCATAATTTCAGCATTTTGAGCTTCGTCAGTTAAACCAACAAAGATATTTAAATGCTCTGTCAAAATCTTTGAACCAAGAGCTATTGCTTCTTTTGGGCCCGTGCTTCCGTCAGTCCAAACATCAATCGTAAGCTTATCATAGTTTGTCATTTGGCCTACACGTGTATTTTCAACTTGATAAGAAACACGTGCTACTGGAGTATAGATCGAGTCGATAGGAATAACACCGATCGGTTGATCCTCTCTCTTGTTCTGTTCAGCCGGAGTATAACCGCGTCCACGACGAGCAGTTAACCTCATACGTAAATGCCCATTTTTGGCAATGGTCGCAATGTGTAAATCTGGATTTAAGATTTCCACATCACTATCATGCGTAATGTCAGCTGCAGTAACAACTCCTTCACCCTGCACATCAATTTCCAGCGTCTTTTCCTCATCAGAGTAAATTTTAAGAGCTAGTTTTTTCACATTCAGAATAATAGAAGTAACATCTTCTACGACGCCTTCAATTGTTGAGAACTCATGCAGTACTCCATCTATCTGAATAGATGTGACAGCGGCACCTGGGAGTGAGGATAGAAGGATACGACGTAAGGAGTTACCCAAAGTTGTACCATACCCACGCTCAAGTGGCTCGACGACGAACTTACCATACTTGGCGTCATCGCTGATTTCAACCGTTTCGATTTTTGGTTTTTCTATTTCAATCATTCAATAAACCCTCCTTCAAAACGTCGAAACCCCGGCTAGAGATCAACAGATTACCAATCTAACCGAAATTCCCCATGTTTATATTCCCGATTGTGCGCAACAACTGAATTAATCATTCTGTAATAACGCAAAGTTTCTATCATATCCCATTATAGACAGGGATACAAAATCTATACAGAAAAATTAAACACGGCGACGTTTTGGTGGACGGCATCCGTTATGTGGAACTGGAGTTACGTCTTTAATAGCTGTAACTTCTAAGCCAGCCGCTTGAAGAGCACGAATAGCAGCTTCACGGCCAGAACCAGGTCCTTTTACTGTAACTTCAAGGCTTTTCATTCCATGCTCCATAGATGCTTTAGCTGCAGTTTCTGCTGCCATTTGAGCAGCGAATGGAGTAGATTTACGAGAACCTTTGAAACCAAGTGCACCTGCGCTTGACCAAGAAATAGCATTACCGTGTGGATCAGTAATCGTAACAATAGTGTTATTGAAAGTTGAGCGAATATGTGCAATACCTGATTCAATATTCTTTTTTACACGACGTTTACGAGTATTTGTTTTACGTGCCATAAGAAAGTCCCTCCTTTACCGATTATTTTTTCTTGTTAGCTACAGTACGACGAGGTCCTTTACGCGTACGAGCATTGTTCTTAGTATTTTGTCCACGAACAGGTAGACCACGACGATGACGAAGACCGCGGTAGCAGCCGATCTCCATTAAACGCTTGATGTTAAGGGATACTTCACGACGAAGGTCACCTTCAACTTTTAACTTATCAACGATATCACGAATTTTGTTTAATTCGTCTTCTGTTAAATCACGTACACGAGTATCTTCAGAGACACCAGCTTCCGCTAAGATTTTTTGAGCAGTTGGTTTACCAATACCATAGATATATGTTAATGAAATGACAACACGCTTGTCACGTGGAATATCAACACCAGCAATACGTGCCATTATAAGCGCACCTCCTTTAAATTAACCTTGTTTTTGTTTATGCTTAGGGTTTTCACAAATAACCATTACTTTACCTCTTCTGCGGATAACTTTACACTTTTCGCAGATCGGCTTAACTGATGGTCTCACTTTCATTGATACCTAACCTCCTTATACAGATCGGAGTGTAACCAGATTATTTGAATCGGTATGTGATTCTGCCGCGAGTTAGATCATACGGTGAAAGCTCGACTGTTACTTTATCACCAGGTAGAATACGAATGAAGTGCATGCGAATTTTACCTGATACATGAGCTAAAACAGTATGACCATTTTCTAATTCTACCTTAAACATTGCATTTGGCAAAGTCTCAGTGACTGTACCTTCAATTTCAATTACATCATCTTTTGCCATTTTAACGTCTCCCTTCTCTAAAAGACAAAACAGTCTCCTTAATTAATCCATTCTATACACTGGAACTTAGAGTTTTGTTAATATTTCATACCCAGTTTCTGTAATGGCAATCGTATGTTCAAAGTGAGCACACATTTTTCCGTCAACAGTTACTACAGTCCAATCATCTTCTAAGGTCTTGACGTAACGAGTGCCTGCGTTAACCATTGGTTCAACAGCCAACACCATACCAGGCTTTAATCTTGGACCTTTATTAGGTGGACCATAATGAGGAATTTGAGGATCCTCATGTAAGTCTTGACCGATTCCGTGCCCAACATACTCTCGAACAATCGAGAAACCGTTTGCCTCTACATAGGTTTGAATGGCATGGGAGATGTTTGAAAGACGCGCGCCTGGCATAGCTTCTTTCAACCCTCTATATAAGGACTCTTCCGTAACATCTAAGAGTCTTTGCGTTTCTTCATCAATTGTTCCAACCGGATATGTCCAAGCAGAGTCACCATGATAGCCATTATATTTAGCACCAATATCGATACTAATAATATCGCCATCTTTTAGTACTCGATCGCCGGGTATCCCGTGGACCAGTTCGTTATTAACAGAAGCGCAAATACTGCCGCGAAATCCATTATACCCTTTAAAAGAGGGACTAGCACCATGTTTACGAATAAAGCTTTCTGCAATTGCGTCTAACTCTTTCGTCGTGATGCCAGGAGCAATATGCTTTTGTAATTCTTGATGAGTAAGAGCTACTATTTTGCCGGCCTCACGCATGATCTCAATTTCGCGAGGGGTTTTACAAATAATCATTTATTTAATCCCCCAAGTAGTTCTTCAATATCTGCGAACACTTTATCAATATCTTGCTGACCGTTTATGTTACGAAGGTAGCCTTTATCTTCATAGAATGACAGAAGAGGCTGTGTTTGCTTCAGGTTCACTTCAAGACGGTTTTGAACCGTTTCTTCGTTATCATCCGCACGCTGGTAAAGCTCTCCGCCGCATCGGTCACATACACCTTCTTTTGAAGGAGGGTTGAATATAAGATGATACGTTGCTCCGCATTCTGTGCAAATGCGTCTTCCTGTTAATCTTTCCAATAGAATGTCTTTATCAACGTCTACGTTAATAACGTAATCGATTGGACGTTCTAATTCCGAAAGCATGTTTTCCAAAGCTTCAGCCTGAGCGACTGTTCTAGGAAAACCATCTAGCAGAAAGCCTTTTTGGCAATCTGGCTTGCTTAATCTTTCACGTACAATGCCGATTGTAACCTCATCGGGAACCAATTCGCCTTTATCTATGAATGATTTAGCTTTTAAACCGAGTTCCGTTCCATCCTTGATTGCTGCACGGAACATATCTCCAGTAGAGATATGAGGGATGTGATATTTTTCTACGATTTTTTCAGCTTGAGTGCCTTTACCTGCACCCGGTAGCCCCATTAGAACTAAATTCATTTATTTTCCCCCTCAAACTCTATAATGGGTTTGGGGAACTTAATGTTCCCAAACCTATTATTTAATAAATCCCTTATAGTGACGCTTAACTAATTGTGCTTCTAACTGCTTCATTGTTTCAAGTGCAACCCCGACTACGATCAAAAGGCTTGTTCCGCCGATTTGTGCAGATTGAGGTAGTCCTGCAAACTTAATGAAGAATACAGGAAGAACAGCAATAGCTGCAAGGAAAATAGACCCTACAAGAGTAAGTCTATATAATACGCGGGTCAAGTATTCTTCGGTATTTTTTCCTGGACGAATACCTGGTACATACCCACCTTGCTTTTTCAAGTTTTCAGCTACTTGCTCAGGATTAACCTGAATGAAAGCATAGAAATAAGAAAACGCAATAATTAAGGCAATATATAGGATCATACCAACAGGCTGTGAATAATCGAACGTTTTCTGAATCCAAAGAGTGACATCATTCGATCCAAAAAAGCCTGCAATTGTTGGTGGTGTAATAATAAACGATATCGCAAATATAACAGGAATTACTCCTGCAGCATTCACCTTTAATGGCAGATGCGTTGATTGATTACCAACAGGTGCACGCCCTGCTGCACGTTTAGCGTATTGTATCGGAATCTTACGCAATGCTTGCTGGATGAAAATCACACCAACGATAATCGCAATGACTGCTATAAGAATTAATAGTACCGTTACAATGCGTAGGAATAATTGCTCTCCAGCATTTTCAAACTGCTGTGCATAAATTTGGTTTACCGTTGAAGGAATACCTGCAACAATTCCAGCAAAAATGATAATGGAAATGCCATTTCCTACACCCTTTGATGTAATTTGTTCTCCGAGCCACATCAAAAAGGCTGTCCCAGCAGTTAAAACTGTTGCAATGAGTAAATATGTGCTGATTCCGGGATCTTCAATAAGCATCCCGTTAGCCATATTATTAAATCCGTAAGACATACCAAGAGCTTGGATAAATCCAAGCACGATAGTTCCATAGCGGGTAAACTGAGCTAATTTACGGCGACCCACTTCTCCTTGCTTAGACCATTCAGTAAACTTTGGCACTACGTCCATTTGAAGAAGCTGAATGATAATGGATGCCGTAATATACGGCATAATACCCATTGCAAAGATAGAGAAATTTTTAAGAGCTCCACCACCAAATGTATTTAGAATACCAAATACATTTAACTTATCCTGCATTCTTAGAAAATCGGCATTTACATGCGGTACTGGAATGAAAGTACCAATACGGAAAACGATCAGCATTAAAAGGGTGAATAAGATCTTTTTTCGAATATCACCCACACGCATAAAATTGGAGATCGTGCGGAACATTAAATCACCTCAGTTTGACCGCCAGCAGCTTCAATTGCTTCTTTCGCAGCAGAGGAAAATTTGTGAGCTTTAACAGTAAGTTTCTTTTCAAGCTTACCGTTAGCAAGAATTTTAATTCCTGCTTTTTCTTTCTTCACAACACCAGTTTCTACAAGTAGAGCTGGAGTAACTTCAGTTCCGTCTTCGAAACGATTTAGTGTTTCTAAGTTAACAACAGCATACTCTTTGCGGTTAACGTTTGTGAAACCGCGTTTTGGTAAACGTCTGAATAGAGGAGTTTGACCTCCTTCAAATCCAGGACGAACGCCACCGCCGGAACGAGCGTTTTGACCTTTATGACCTTTACCAGCTGTCTTACCGTTACCAGAACCGATACCGCGACCTACACGCTTTCGTTCTTTACGAGAACCTTCTGCAGGTTTTAATTCATGAAGTTTCATATTGGCACCTCCTTGTTAAGAAAAAATAAAATTATTGTTCTTTGACAGTAACAAGGTGAGAAACCTTATTAATCATACCGCGAATCGCAGGATTATCATCATGAACAACTGTTTGATGCAATTTGCGTAAACCAAGAGTTCTTACTGTAACGCGTTGGTCTTCAGGACGACCAATTAAGCTGCGAGTGAGGGTAATTTCTAATTTCTTTGCCATTGATTTTCCCTCCTTATCCTAACAGTTCTTCTACTGATTTACCACGTAACTTCGCTACGTCCTCAGCACGTTTTAATTGCTTTAATCCGTCAATAGTAGCACGAACCATGTTAATAGGCGTGTTAGAGCCTAGAGATTTAGAAAGAATATCGCTTATGCCAGCTAATTCTAATACCGCACGAACTGGACCTCCAGCGATAACCCCAGTACCTTCAGAAGCAGGCTTTAAAAGAATTTCACCAGCTCCAAAGTGTCCAAGAACTTCGTGTGGGATTGTTGTACCAACCATAGGTACAGTGATTAGGTTTTTCTTAGCATCCTCAATTGCTTTGCGGATTGCATCAGGTACCTCTTGAGCTTTACCAGTACCAAAACCTACGTGACCGTTTTTGTCACCGACAACTACTAGTGCAGAGAAACGGAAACGACGTCCACCTTTTACAACCTTCGCTACGCGGTTAACCGTAACTACACGTTCTTCAAGTTCTAATTTATTAGGATCAATACGACGCATCTTTATTTGTCCCTCCTTTTTCCATTAAAATTCTAAGCCGTTTTCACGAGCAGCGTCTGCTAAAGCTTTTACACGACCATGGTAGAGGTATCCGCCGCGGTCAAATACCACGGATTTGTAACCTTTTTCTGATGCGCGTTTTGCAATCAATTCGCCGACTTTTTGAGCTGCTTCGATGTTGCCAGTAGCTTCAAGACCTAATTCTTTATCCAACGTTGAAGCGCTAGCAAGAGTTACGCCGTTCACATCATCGATTAATTGTGCATAAATGTGCTTGTTAGAACGAAACACATTTAAACGAGGACGAGCTTCAGTTCCAGAAAGCTTTGCACGAACACGTGCGTGTCTTTTCTTACGAACAGAATTTTTATCAAGCTTCGTAATCATTTACGTCACTCCTTTCGTTTACCTATGCGGCTTACTTACCTGTTTTACCTTCTTTACGACGTACAAATTCACCTTCATAGCGAATACCTTTGCCTTTATATGGCTCAGGAGGACGAACTCCACGGATGTTTGCTGCTAAAGCACCAACACGCTCCTTGTTCGCACCTTTTACAATAATCTTAGTGTTTGAAGGAACTTCAATCTCAAGTCCTTGTTCTGGTTCAATCTCAACTGGATGAGAGTAACCTACGTTAAGAACAAGTTTGTTTCCTTGTTTTTGAGCACGGTAACCGACCCCGATTAGCTCAAGGCCTCTTTCAAAGCCTTTGGAAACACCTTCGATCATATTTGCTAAAACAGCACGAGTTGTACCGTGTAATGCACGGTATGCTTTCTCGTCAGAAGGACGGGATACTGTGATCACGTTCTCTTCTAAGGTGATTGTAATATCTTTATTGAAAGAACGAGTTAATTCGCCTTTTGGTCCTTTTACAGTAACTGTATTGTCATCTGCAATTGTAACTGTAACTCCAGATGGAATTTCAATAGGTTTTTTACCTACGCGAGACATCTAGTGCACCTCCATTCGTCTAAAAATGATTACCAAATGTATGCTAATACTTCTCCACCGATTTTCTTAGCGCGAGCTTCTTTATCAGTTAAAACTCCTTGAGAAGTAGAAACGATTGCGATACCTAAACCGTTAAGAACACGTGGTACTTCACCAGCTTTAGCATATACACGTAAACCAGGTTTACTAATACGTTTTAATCCAGTGATAACGCGTTCGTTGTTTGGACCGTACTTCAAGAAAATACGGATGATACCTTGTTTGTTGTCTTCGATTAATTCAACGTCACGTACGAAGCCTTCACGCTTCAAGATTTCAGCGATTTCTGTCTTAATCTTTGAAGCAGGGATTTCTAGCTTCTCGTGACGAACCATGTTCGCATTACGGATGCGAGTAAGCATATCTGCAATAGGATCTGTCATGACCATTTAATTTTACCTCCTTCCCAAACTCGGGTTTTACCAGCTTGCTTTTTTCACGCCAGGAATTTGACCTTTATATGCAAGTTCACGGAAACAAATACGGCACAGCTTAAATTTACGGTATACAGAGTGTGGACGTCCGCAACGTTCGCAGCGTGTATACTCTTGTACTTTAAACTTAGGTCCGCGCTTTTGCTTCACAACCATTGATTTTTTAGCCACGTTTACGCCTCCCTTTTTTATTGATTACTTTTGGAACGGCATTCCGAATTGAGTTAATAGTTCACGAGCTTCTTCATCAGTGTTTGCAGTCGTTACGATAACGATATCCATACCACGGACTTTGCTCACTTTATCGTAGTCAATTTCAGGGAAGATTAATTGTTCTTTAACACCAAGAGTGTAGTTTCCGCGGCCATCAAATGCTTTCTTAGAAACTCCACGGAAGTCACGTACACGTGGTAAAGAAACAGAAATAAGCTTGTCTAGGAATTCATACATGCGCTCACCGCGAAGTGTTACTTTCGCACCGATTGGCATACCTTCACGTAGACGGAAGCCTGCGATTGATTTTTTAGCTCTAGTGATCAATGGTTTTTGACCAGTGATTAGAGATAATTCTTCCACTGCATTGTCAAGAGCTTTAGCGTTAGCTACTGCATCACCAACACCCATATTGACAACGATTTTCTCGATTTTTGGAGCTTGCATTACTGATTTATATCCAAACTTGCTCATTAGAGCAGGAACGATTTCTTTTGTATACTTTTCCTTTAGGCGGTTCATATATTGTACCTCCCTTCGCTAAATGACTTATTTATCTAAGGATTCACCTGATTTTACAGCAATACGTACTTTTTTACCGTCAACTGTTTTGTAGCCAACACGTGTTGGTTTTCCAGTCTTAGGATCAATCGGCATAACGTTTGAAACGTGAATTGGAGCCTCTTGGCTAATGATTCCACCTTGTGGATTAGCTTGAGAAGGCTTTGAGTGCTTTTTAACAATATTCACACCTTCAACCAATACACGGTTTTTCTTAGGGTATGCTTCAAGGATTACTCCTTGTTTGCCTTTATCCTTACCAGAGATGACTACAACTTTGTCACCTTTTTTTACATGCATGAGATTCGCACCTCCTTGAAAGGCGTTTTACAATTATTTACATTACAGAACTTCTGGAGCAAGAGAAACGATCTTCATGAAGTTGTTGTCACGAAGTTCACGTGCAACAGGTCCGAAGATACGAGTACCACGTGGGCTCTTGTCGTCACGGATAATTACACAAGCATTTTCGTCAAAGCGGATGTAAGAACCGTCAGGACGACGTACACCAGACTTAGTTCGAACAACAACGGCTTTTACAACATCACCTTTTTTAACAACGCCACCTGGTGTTGCTTGTTTTACTGTGCACACGATGATATCACCGATGTTAGCAGTCTTACGGCCTGAACCACCAAGAACTTTGATTGTTAAAACTTCACGAGCACCTGAGTTGTCAGCTACTTTTAAACGTGATTCTTGTTGAATCATGTACGAAACCTCCTTTCGGAATTAACGTAATCCGAACAGTTATATTATATAATAACAGCTTTTTCTACTACTTCTACTAGACGGAAGCGTTTAGTTGCAGAAAGTGGACGAGTCTCCATAATTTTAACGATATCGCCAACTTTTGCTTCGTTATGCTCATCGTGAGCTTTGAACTTTTTAGAGTACTTCACGCGCTTACCGTATAGAGAATGTTTCTTATAGGTTTCTACCAGAACAGTGATCGTCTTATCCATTTTGTCGGAAACTACGCGACCTGTGTATACTTTGCGTTGGTTGCGTTCACTCATTCAGCAAACCTCCCCTCAATTATCGATTGTTAGCACTGATCTCTCTTTCGCGAATAACGGTTTTCATACGAGCGATCGATTTGCGCACTTGACGGATACGAGCAGTATTTTCAAGTTGTCCAGTAGCAAGCTGGAAACGCAGGTTAAACAATTCTTCTTTAAGTGATTTTACTTTTTGTTCAATTTCGGCAGTGGTAAGTTCTCTAATTTCATTAGCTTTCATTTGATTCACCACCAATTTCTTCTCGTTTTACAAACTTACATTTTACTGGAAGTTTGTGTGAAGCAAGACGTAATGCTTCGCGAGCGATCTCTTCAGATACACCAGCAACTTCAAACATTACCTTGCCAGGCTTAACTACAGCCACCCATCCTTCAGGAGCACCTTTACCGGAACCCATGCGGACTTCAAGTGGTTTAGCAGTATACGGCTTGCTTGGGAAAATTTTAATCCAAACTTTACCGCCACGTTTCATATAACGAGTCATTGCAATACGAGCAGCCTCGATTTGACGGTTTGTAATCCAAGAAGCTTCAAGTGCTTGCAAACCGAACTCACCAAAATGCACTTCAGTACCGCCTTTTGCACGGCCTCTCATTTTACCGCGATGTTCACGACGATATTTTACGCGTTTAGGCATTAACATATTATTTTCCTCCTTCCTCGGATTTCTTCTTAGTAGGAAGGACCTCTCCACGATAAATCCAAACTTTCACGCCAAGCTTACCATAAGTTGTGTCAGCTTCAGCAGTAGCATAGTCAATATCAGCGCGAAGTGTGTGTAGTGGAACTGTTCCTTCGCTGTAGTGTTCGGAACGAGCGATGTCTGCTCCGCCAAGACGACCAGATACCATTGTTTTGATACCTTTAGCTCCAGCGCGCATAGTACGTTGAATAGCTTGCTTTTGAGCACGACGGAAAGATACGCGGTTTTCTAATTGACGAGCAATGTTTTCCGCAACAAGTTTCGCGTCAAGATCAGCCTTTTTAATTTCGATAATGTTGATATGAACACGTTTGCCAGTTAATTGGTTAAGAGCTTTACGTAGAGCTTCAACTTCTGTACCACCCTTACCGATAACCATACCAGGCTTCGCAGTGTGAATAGAAATGTTGATGCGATTTGCAGCACGTTCGATTTCAACCTTTGATACAGAAGCATCACTTAAACGTTTCGCGATGTATTCGCGAACTTTAAGGTCTTCGTGTAAAAGATCTGCGTAGTCTTTGTCTGCGTACCATTTAGATTCCCAATCACGGATAACACCGATACGCAAACCGACTGGATTTACCTTTTGACCCACAGATTATCCCTCCTTCTTCTCTGATAAAACGATAGTAATATGGCTAGTACGTTTATTAATTGCGCTCGCACGACCCATAGCGCGCGGACGGAAACGTTTCAATGTTGGTCCTTCGTTTACATATGCTTCCTTAACTACTAAATTGTTAATGTCCATTTCGTAGTTATGCTCTGCGTTTGCCATAGCAGATTTTAAAACTTTCTCTACTACTGGAGATGCAGATTTTGGAGTATGACGAAGGATAGCGATCGCTTCACCTACTTGCTTGCCTCGAATTAGATCTACAACTAAACGAACTTTACGAGGAGCAATACGAACTGTTCTTGCAACAGCTTTAGCTTGCATGAGATGCCCTCCTCTCATTAACGTCTTGTTTTCTTGTCATCACTTGCGTGACCTTTGTAAGTGCGTGTTGGTGCAAATTCACCAAGCTTGTGCCCTACCATATCTTCTGTGATGTAGACTGGCACATGTTTGCGGCCATCGTACACAGCGATTGTGTGACCGATAAATTGTGGGAAGATTGTAGAACGACGAGACCAAGTTTTGATAACTTGCTTCTTGTCTGCTTCATTTAACTTCTCAACTTTTTTCATTAAATGATCATCAACAAAAGGTCCTTTTTTCAGGCTGCGACCCATGAGTGTACCTCCCTTCGTGATTGCTCTACGGTTCGTCTGTTGAACCGTAGCTCAACCCCGTTATTTTTTACGACGACGTACAATAAACTTGTCGGATTTGTTTTTCTTCTTGCGTGTTTTAGCACCAAGAGTTGGTTTACCCCAAGGTGACATTGGTGATTTACGTCCGATTGGAGCACGTCCTTCACCACCACCGTGCGGGTGATCAACTGGGTTCATTACAGAACCACGGACAGTAGGACGCTTACCTAACCAGCGTGAACGACCTGCTTTACCAATATTGATAAGCTCGTGTTGTTCGTTACCTACTTGACCGATAGAAGCACGGCATGTTGCTAAGATCATGCGAACTTCACCAGAAGATAGACGCACAAGAACGTAACGTCCTTCTTTACCAAGTAATTGAGCGGAAGTACCAGCAGAACGAACTAGCTGACCACCTTTACCTGGTTTTAACTCGATGTTGTGGATTACAGTACCCACTGGAATATTAGCTAATGGAAGTGCGTTACCTACTTTAATGTCGGCATTTGGACCAGACATAACCTCCATACCTACTTCTAGGTTTTTAGGAGCTAAAATGTAACGTTTTTCTCCATCAACGTAGTTGATTAATGCAATATTAGCAGAACGGTTTGGATCGTATTCGATAGTGGCAACGCGTCCTGGTATACCATCTTTATCACGTTTAAAGTCGATAATACGGTATTGGCGCTTATGACCGCCACCTTGATGACGAACAGTTAACTTACCTTGGTTGTTACGGCCACCCTTTTTCTTTAAAGGTGCAAGCAATGACTTTTCTGGTTTGTCAGTAGTAATTTCTGCAAAGTCAGAAACAGACATGTTGCGTCGACCGTTAGAGGTAGGTTTGTACTTTTTAATCGCCATTTGTATTTCCCTCCTTCTCTAGTAAATTATGCTTCAAAAAATTCGATTTCTTTGCTGTCAGCTGTTAAAGTAACAATTGCTTTACGGCGCTTGTTCGTATAGCCTGCATGACGGCCCATACGCTTATATTTGCCCTTGTAGTTCATGATGTTCACTTTTTCAACTTTCACACCAAAGATTTCTTGAATAGCATCTTTCACTTGTGTTTTGTTTGCTTTCACGTCAACTTCGAATGTGTATTTCTTTTCACCCATTAAATCGGAAGAACGTTCAGTAATTACGGGGCGCTTAATGATATCACGAGCATCCATTATGCAAGCACCTCCTCTACTTTTTCAACAGCTGCTTTTGTGATGATTAGCTTGTTGTGACCAACAAGATCTAATACGTTTAAACCAGCTGCTTCTACTACAGTAACTCCTGGGATGTTACGAGCAGAAAGCGCAACATTTTCATCAAGTTTATCAGTTACAACAAGTGCTTTTGTATCTACTGATAATCCTTTAAGAAATGCTACGAATTCTTTTGTTTTTGGAGCTTCGAAAGTTAGGTTTTCTAATACTAAAATATTATCTTCTGCAACTTTAGCAGATAGAGCAGATTTAAGTGCTAGACGACGCATTTTTTTAGGAAGTTTGTAGCTGTATGATCTTGGTTGAGGACCAAATACAGTACCTCCGCCACGCCATTGTGGAGAACGGATAGATCCTTGACGAGCACGTCCAGTACCTTTTTGACGCCATGGTTTGCGTCCACCGCCTGATACTTCAGAACGATTTTTTACTTTATGAGTTCCTTGACGTAAAGAAGCTCTTTGCATGATAATCGCTTCAAATAATACGTGCTTATTAGGTTCAATACCAAAAACGGAATCATTTAATTCGATTTCGCCTTTTTTAGATCCCATTTGGTCAAATAATGTAACTTTTGGCATTTTCTAATGCTCCTCCTTTCCTTTGAAAATTACTTTGCTTTAACCGCACTTTTTACTTGTACTAGGGATTTTTTCGCACCAGGTACGTTACCTTTAACTAATAGTAGGTTGCGTTCTGTATCTACTTTTACTACTTGTAGGTTTTGAACTGTAACTTTTTCTCCACCCATACGACCTGGTAATTCTTTAGATTTGAATACACGGTTTGGAGCAATCGGTCCCATTGAACCAGGGCGACGATGATAACGAGAACCGTGAGACATAGGTCCACGAGATTGTCCGTGGCGCTTGATTGCACCTTGGAATCCTTTACCCTTTGATACTCCTGTTACATCTACTAATTCGCCTTCAGCGAAAATGTCAACTTTGACTTCTTGACCAACTTCATAGTCTGCAAGGTTTACTCCGCGAATTTCGCGAATGAAGCGCTTAGGTGCAGTATTTGCTTTAGCAGCGTGTCCTTTTTCAGGTTTGTTAGCAAGCTTTTCACGCTTATCTTCAAAACCCAATTGGATCGCTTCGTAGCCATCAACCTCAACTGTTTTCTTTTGAAGGACTACGTTTCCAGCCGCTTCAATAACAGTTACAGGAATAAGCTCACCATTTTCAGCAAAAATCTGCGTCATGCCGATCTTTCTTCCTAAGATTCCTTTGGTCATAAGTCACACCTCCTGATAATTTATCGATTTATTTATTATAATTTGATTTCAATGTCTACGCCTGATGGCAAGTCTAAACGCATTAATGAATCAACTGTTTGTGGAGTTGGGTTCACGATGTCGATTAGACGTTTGTGTGTACGCATCTCGAATTGCTCACGAGAATCTTTGTACTTATGAACCGCACGTAGGATTGTGTATACTGATCTTTCAGTTGGTAACGGAATCGGACCAGATACAGCAGCTCCAGAACGTTTTGCAGTTTCAACAATTTTCTCAGCAGATTGATCAAGGATTCTGTGATCATATGCTTTCAAGCGGATACGAATTTTTTGTTTTGCCATTATTTTCCCTCCTTTTCGCCTATTTTCAAAATAGACATTTCTCCGTGGAAATTTCCCACACACTCGCCATGGCAAAGCGGCCGGGTGTGTCAGCAACCTCCCACTTCATCGCGGCCAAAGACCAACATTGTCTATTATACATAAAACATAAAGAAGTTGCAACTAAAACTTAGGCAAGTTCTCTATGTCGCACACTTTTTCTATTATACATATCTGATACATATTTTTCAAGATAATGTTTATTTTTATCGATGATCAGATATTGGATTGACGAGTTACTTCTATTATATAGTTTTTTCCATTCATCACTTCATCGGTACCTTTTCTTTGAGCATAGTCTTTCAAGAATAAATAAGGAAACGAATGATACATGCACTGGAAGTATAATGAGAAAATCTAAAAAAAAAAGCAGAGGTTTTCACCTCTGCTTTTTACGGAGAGCGTCCTCTCCTTTATGTTAGGCTGATATTACTCAATGATTGTAGATACTACACCAGCACCAACAGTACGTCCACCCTCACGGATAGAGAACTTTGTACCTTCTTCGATCGCGATTGGTGCGATTAGCTCAACAGTCATTTCGATGTTGTCGCCAGGCATAACCATTTCTGTACCTTCTGGTAATTGGATGATACCAGTTACGTCAGTTGTACGGAAATAGAATTGTGGGCGGTAGTTAGAGAAGAATGGAGTGTGACGTCCACCTTCTTCTTTAGAAAGAACGTAAACTTCCGCTTTGAATTTTGTGTGTGGAGTGATAGAACCTGGCTTAGCAAGTACTTGTCCACGTTGAACTTCTTCACGAGATACACCACGAAGAAGTGCACCAATGTTGTCACCAGCTTCTGCATAGTCAAGAAGCTTACGGAACATTTCTACACCAGTAACAGTTGTAGATTTTGGCTCTTCAGTTAAACCGATGATTTCAACAACGTCACCAACTTTAACTTGTCCACGCTCAACGCGTCCAGTAGCAACTGTACCACGACCAGTGATTGAGAATACGTCCTCAACTGGCATCATGAATGGCTTATCGTTGTCACGTTGTGGAGTTGGGATGTACTCATCAACAGCGTTCATAAGCTCGATGATTTTTTCTTCCCAAGCTGCGTCTCCTTCAAGAGCTTTAAGAGCAGAACCTTTGATTACTGGTACTTCGTCACCAGGGAATTCGTATTCAGAAAGAAGATCACGAACTTCCATTTCAACTAGTTCAAGAAGCTCTTCGTCGTCTACCATGTCGCACTTGTTTAAGAATACAACAAGGTATGGTACACCTACCTGACGAGAAAGAAGGATGTGCTCACGAGTTTGTGGCATTGGACCGTCAGCAGCAGATACTACTAGGATCGCACCGTCCATTTGAGCAGCACCAGTGATCATGTTTTTAACGTAGTCAGCGTGACCTGGGCAGTCAACGTGTGCATAGTGGCGAGCATCAGTTTCGTACTCAACGTGTGCAGTTGAGATTGTGATTCCGCGCTCACGCTCTTCTGGAGCACCGTCGATTTGATCGTATGCGCGAGCTTCTGCTTTACCTTGCTTAGCAAGTACAGTAGTGATAGCAGCTGTTAAAGTAGTTTTACCATGGTCAACGTGACCGATTGTTCCAACGTTAACGTGTGGCTTCGTACGGTCGAATTTAGCTTTTGCCATTAGGAATTCCTCCTTGATTATTGTTTTAAGTAATATAAAAAAGTATATGCTGCTATGAAAGTGAACCTAGTCCACTTTCATAGCTTACATAAGTAGTTATACTTTAATGAAGAATGAAAATCAATTATTCGCCTTTATTTTTTTTGATAATTTCATCAGCAATTGATTTTGGTACTTCTTCGTAGTGATCAAAGTGCATTGTGAATACACCGCGTCCTTGAGTGTTAGAACGTAAAGAAGTTGCATAACCGAACATTTCAGAAAGTGGAACCATCGCTTTAACAACTTGTGCGTTACCGCGAGCTTCCATACCTTCTACACGTCCGCGACGAGCAGTGATACCGCCCATGATGTCTCCCATGTATTCTTCAGGGATTACAACTTCAACTCTCATAACAGGCTCTAGAAGGACTGGATCACATTTAGCAGCAGCATTTTTAAGCGCTAAAGAAGCAGCGATTTTAAATGCCATTTCACTGGAGTCAACATCATGGTAAGAACCGTCGAATAATTTCGCTTTGATGTCAACCATTGGGTATCCTGCAAGAACTCCTTTTTGAAGAGCATCTTCAAGACCAGCTTGAACCGCAGGAATGTATTCACGTGGTACTACACCACCAACAATAGCATTTTCAAATTCGAATCCTTTTCCTTCTTCGTTAGGAGAGAATTCGATCCAAACGTGACCGTATTGTCCACGACCACCGGATTGACGAGCAAATTTACCTTCAACTTGCGCGCTTTTACGGAATGTTTCACGATATGCTACTTGTGGCGCACCTACGTTAGCTTCTACTTTGAATTCGCGTCTCATACGATCCACGATGATATCAAGGTGAAGCTCACCCATACCTGCAATAATAGTTTGACCTGTTTCTTGGTCAGTATGAGCACGGAATGTTGGATCTTCCTCTTGAAGCTTTTGAAGAGCAGTTGCCATTTTGTCTTGGTCTGCTTTAGACTTCGGCTCAACAGAAAGTTGGATAACCGGCTCAGGGAATTGCATAGACTCAAGAATTACAGGAGCTTTTTCATCACAGAGTGTATCACCTGTTGTAGTATCTTTAAGACCTACAGCAGCTGCGATGTCACCCGCATATACCATTGAAATCTCTTCACGGTGATTTGCGTGCATTTGAAGAATACGTCCAATACGCTCGCGCTTACCTTTTGTAGAGTTTTGTACATAAGAACCCGAACTTAATGTACCAGAGTATACACGGAAGAATGTTAATTTACCAACATATGGGTCAGTCATTACTTTGAACGCAAGAGCTGCAAACGGCTCATCGTCACTTGATGGACGAGTAACTTCTTCGTCAGTGTCAGGTAGAGTACCTTTAATTGGTGGTATGTCTACCGGAGACGGAAGATAATCGATTACTGCGTCAAGCATTTTCTGAACACCTTTGTTTTTGAATGCTGATCCACAGATTACTGGGAAGAATTCAACGTTTACAGTACCTTTACGAATTGCTGCTTTAAGCTCTTCGTTTGTAATTTCTTCACCGCCAAGGTACTTCTCCATTAGTTCTTCATCTAGTTCAGCAACTGCTTCAACAAGCTTTTCACGGTATTCTTCTGCTTGAGCTTTATACTCTTCAGGAATTTCGCGCACTTGAATATCTGTTCCAAGGTCATTGCCATAGAAAGTTGCGTTCATTTCTACTAAGTCAATGATACCTTCGAATTGATCTTCAGCACCGATTGGTAACTGAATCGGATGTGCATTCGCTTGAAGACGGTCGTGCAGAGTCTTTACAGAATAAAGGAAGTCTGCACCGATTTTATCCATCTTGTTAACGAAAACGATACGAGGAACTCCATAAGTTGTTGCTTGGCGCCAAACTGTTTCAGTTTGTGGCTCAACCCCAGATTGAGCGTCAAGTACCGCTACAGCACCATCTAATACACGAAGTGAACGTTCTACTTCAACTGTGAAGTCTACGTGTCCTGGTGTATCGATGATGTTTACGCGGTGACCTTTCCACTGTGCAGTTGTTGCTGCAGAAGTGATCGTGATACCACGTTCTTGTTCTTGTTCCATCCAGTCCATTTGAGACGCACCTTCGTGCGTTTCTCCAATTTTATGAATACGACCAGTGTAATAAAGAACACGCTCAGTTGTTGTTGTTTTACCAGCATCAATGTGAGCCATGATACCAATATTACGAGTTTTTTCTAAGGAGAACTCTCTTGCCATTGGGTCTTTCTCCTTCCTTATATGAGTATAATTTTAGGAATGTTGTTTCGAATATTACCAACGATAGTGAGCAAATGCTTTGTTTGCTTCTGCCATTTTGTGAGTGTCTTCGCGCTTCTTAACAGATGCACCTGTGTTGTTAGCAGCATCAAGAATTTCGTTAGCTAAACGCTCTTCCATTGTTTTTTCACCACGTAGACGAGCGTAGTTTACTAACCAGCGAAGACCTAAAGTAGTACGGCGGTCTGGGCGCACCTCAACTGGTACTTGGTAGTTTGCACCACCTACACGGCGTGCTCTAACCTCTAATACTGGCATAATATTCTTAAGAGCTTGATCGAAAACTTCCATTGGATCTTTTCCTGTACGCTCTTTAATAATTTCAAATGCTGAATAAAGAATTTGTTGCGCTTTACCTCTTTTACCGTCAATCATTAATTTATTAATTAATCGAGTAACAAGCTTAGAGTTATAAAGCGGATCTGGTAATACATCTCTCTTTGCAACTGGACCTTTACGAGGCATGTTTTTTCCTCCTTTCAAAGAAATCTTATTTCAAGTTAATTGTTGTTTTACATTATTTTTTTGCTGCTTTAGGACGCTTAGTACCGTACTTAGAACGGCCTTGCATACGGTTGTTAACACCAGCTGTATCTAAAGCACCACGAACGATGTGATAACGTACCCCTGGTAAGTCTTTTACACGTCCGCCACGGATTAGAACAACACTGTGCTCTTGTAGGTTGTGACCAATACCAGGAATGTATGCAGTCACCTCGATACCGTTTGTTAAGCGTACACGGGCATACTTACGCAACGCAGAGTTTGGCTTCTTTGGTGTCATTGTACCAACACGAGTACAAACACCGCGTTTTTGTGGAGATGATACGTTAGTTTGAACTTTTTTAAAGCTGTTGTAGCCTTTATTAAGTGCTGGAGACTTAGATTTAGTTTCCTTGGACTCACGTCCTTTGCGCACTAATTGGTTAATAGTAGGCATGTTTTTTCCTCCTTTCACTAGTTGGTTCTAGACCCACACATCCAGGTGGTTCATAAATGAGCAAAAACAAAGTTTTTGTGGTATGCCACAAAAACAGTTTTACTTTTTAATTGCAACAGCCGCAGCTTTCACATCAATCCGACTAGCTTTTCCAAGCTTTTTCATCGAATCAACGTAATGTATAGGCACCTTTAGGTCTGAAGCAATAGTAACGATATCTTCTAGAAGTTTAGGATCTGCATCCTCTGCTAAAATTACTTCAGCGACTTCCTGGTTCCTTAATGCCTTGACTGTTTGTTTTGTTCCTATAATGATCTTTTTAGCCTGTAAGACTTTTTCATAAGACATATAACTATCCTCCAAAGTTACAGGTAATCATAGGAGCACCTTTGCTATAATATCACCTTTTAATATTTCATGTCAACCATGCATTAAAAATTTTCTTAAACAGATTTATACAATGGTAAGTTTATATTCTATAAAAAGACCGGTGAATTTTCACCGGTCTTTGTTATTTAGTCAACAGATACAGTATCTTCTTCTGTTTCTTGAACAAGAACTGGCGTTGCTTTTCTGTATCGTTGCATACCTGTTCCAGCAGGTACTAGCTTACCAATAATAACATTCTCTTTAAGACCAAGAAGTTCGTCGCGTTTTCCTTTAATTGCTGCATCTGTAAGAACTCTTGTTGTTTCTTGGAAGGATGCTGCAGATAAGAACGAATCTGTTTCAAGCGACGCTTTTGTGATACCAAGTAAAACCGGACGCCCTGTTGCAGGAATTTTTCCTTCAAGAAGCGCTGCTTTATTGGCATCAGTAAATTGGTGGATATCCAAAAGAGTTCCAGGTAATACATCTGTTTCTCCCGCATCAATTACACGGATTTTACGCAGCATTTGTCTTACCATTACCTCGATATGCTTATCACCAATTTCAACCCCTTGCATGCGGTAAACTTTTTGTACCTCACGAAGCAGGTATTCTTGAACAGCTAGTATGTCTTTTACTTTCAAGAGTTCTTTCGGATCAATAGAACCTTCTGTTAATTCTTGACCTCTTGAAACTTGAGAACCTACTGTTACTTTCAGTCTTGCAGTATATGGAGCTGTGTAAGTGCGTGTTTCCACTTCACCTTGAACGACAATCTCCTGCTGTCTGTCTCTTCCTTCATTGATCGCAATTACTGTACCATCAATTTCAGAGATTACTGCTTGACCTTTTGGATTACGAGCTTCAAACAACTCTTGAATACGCGGCAAACCTTGTGTAATATCGTCTCCCGCAACACCACCAGTGTGGAATGTACGCATCGTTAACTGTGTACCAGGCTCACCGATTGATTGGGCAGCGATAATACCAACAGCTTCACCCACTTCAACCTCTTGACCTGTTGCCAGGTTACGACCGTAACATTTTTTACATACACCGTGACGAGTGTTACATGTAAATGCAGAACGAATCCAAACTGAAGTAATACCAGCTTCTTCAATTTGCTTAGCTAAGTCTTCAGTAATGATTTCATTTTCACGAACAATTACGTCGCCTGTTTCTGGGTGTTTAATTGTTTTACGAGCATAACGACCAATTAAACGTTCTTCTAAACGTTCGATAATTTCAGTTCCATCTTTTAATGCCTCTACACGTAGACCACGATCTGTACCGCAATCATCTTCACGAACAATGACATCTTGTGCCACATCAACAAGACGACGAGTTAAGTATCCTGAGTCAGCCGTTTTGAGGGCAGTATCCGCAAGACCTTTACGAGCACCGTGTGTAGAGATAAAGTACTCTAATACAGTTAGACCTTCACGGAAGCTTGATTTGATTGGAAGTTCGATAATACGACCGGCTGGGTTAGCCATCAAACCGCGCATACCAGCAAGCTGAGTGAAGTTTGATGCGTTACCACGGGCACCAGAATCACTCATCATGAAGATCGGGTTTCGTTTATCCAAGGATTTCATAAGTTTTGCTTGGATTTCGTCTTTAGCTGCACTCCAGATGGAAATCACGCGATCATAGCGCTCATCTTCTGTGATAAGACCACGTCTGAACTGCTTAAGAACTGTATCTACTTTCTTCTGTGCTTCATCGATGATTTGTTTCTTTTCTTGTAATACAACGATATCTGCTACACCAACCGTAATACCGGCTTTTGTAGAGTATTTGAAACCAAGGTCTTTCATGCGGTCAAGCATCTTAGATGTTTCAGTAATTTTGAAGCGTTTGAATACTTCCGCAATGATATTCCCAAGGATTTTCTTTTTAAACGGTTCAATAATCGGTTGAGCTTTAATGACTTCTTTAACATTTTTACCCTTTTCAACGAAGAAACGCTCTGGAGTTTTAACCTCTAAATTTTCTTTTGTAGGCTCGTTGATATATGGGAATGTTTCCGGCAGGATTTCGTTAAATATTAATTTTCCTACCGTTGTAATGAGAAGCATTTTATTTTGCTCTTCTGTGAATGTTTGGTTGTTTAATGATGAAGCATGAACAGCTATACGGGAATGCAAGTGCACATATCCGTTTTGATAAGCAATTAACGCTTCATTTGTATCTTTAAACACCATACCTTCTCCAACAGCACCTTCTCTTTCCATAGTCAGGTAGTAGTTACCTAATACCATGTCCTGAGATGGTGTAACAACTGGTTTTCCATCTTTCGGATTCAAGATGTTTTGTGCTGCCAGCATTAAAAGACGAGCTTCGGCTTGTGCTTCCGCAGAAAGTGGAACGTGTACCGCCATTTGGTCACCGTCGAAGTCAGCATTGTAAGCTGTACATACAAGCGGGTGAAGACGAATTGCACGTCCTTCGACTAATGTTGGTTCGAATGCCTGGATTCCCAATCTGTGTAAAGTTGGGGCACGGTTTAGAAGCACTGGATGTTCTTTAATAACAGACTCTAATACGTCCCAAACCTCAGGCTGTAATCTTTCGATTTTTCTCTTAGCAGACTTAATGTTGTGTGCCAATCCTTTGCCGACTAGCTCTTTCATGACAAATGGCTTGAATAGTTCTAAAGCCATTTCTTTTGGAAGTCCGCATTGGTACATTTTCAAGTTAGGTCCTACTACGATAACAGAACGACCAGAATAGTCTACACGTTTACCTAGCAGGTTTTGACGGAAACGTCCTTGCTTACCTTTTAACATATGAGAAAGTGATTTTAACGGACGATTTCCTGGTCCTGTTACCGGACGACCGCGACGACCGTTGTCAATCAACGCATCAACAGCTTCTTGTAGCATGCGTTTTTCGTTTTGGACGATAATGCTTGGTGCACCAAGATCCAATAAACGCTTTAAGCGATTGTTACGGTTAATGACACGACGATACAGATCATTCAAGTCAGAAGTTGCGAAACGTCCACCATCTAACTGAACCATCGGACGAAGCTCAGGCGGAATTACCGGTAATACTTCAAGGATCATCCATGAAGGTTCATTTCCAGAGTTCCGGAACGCTTCTAATACCTCTAAACGTTTGATTGCTCTTGTACGGCGTTGTCCTTGTGCTGTTTTTAGCTCTTCTTTTAACATCTCTACTTCTTTTTCAGTGTCAATGTCTTGAAGAAGCTTTCTAATTGCCTCAGCTCCCATGGAAGCTTGGAACTTATTGCCGTATTTCTCACGATAAGTTCGATACTCTTTTTCAGAAAGTAATTGTTTCTTTTCAAGAGGAGTGTCTCCAGCATCGGTTACTACGTAAGATGCAAAGTAAATAACCTCTTCGAGCGCGCGTGGGGACATGTCTAAAACAAGTCCCATACGGCTCGGAATACCTTTGAAATACCAAATGTGAGAGACAGGAGCAGCAAGCTCGATGTGTCCCATGCGTTCACGTCTTACCTTTGCACGTGTTACTTCTACACCACATCGATCACAGACTACGCCTTTGTAACGAACACGTTTATACTTTCCGCAATGACACTCCCAGTCTTTTGTAGGACCGAAAATTCTCTCACAGAATAACCCGTCTTTTTCAGGTTTTAAAGTACGATAGTTAATGGTTTCAGGTTTTTTTACTTCTCCAAAAGACCACGAACGAATCTTATCAGGTGAAGCCAGACCAATTTTCATATACTCAAAATTATTAACGTCTAGCAAGGGGCCTACCTCCCTTTTAATCTACAGGTTTTACCCTTATTGCCTATATCAAAGAAGTGAATTTGCAATTTGCTGTTTATTTACTTGTGTTTAATTCTGTCTCTTCATAAGCGGCAGAGTCAGATTTAATTTCAGGCTCTAATGATAACGCATCTGCTTGATGGATATCATCATCATCCTCTAAATCGCGCATTTCAATCTCTTTATCATCGCTTGATAGGATTTTTACATCCATACCTAAGCTTTGAAGTTCTTTAATCAATACCTTGAATGATTCAGGAACGCCAGGTTCTGGTACGTTTTCGCCTTTTACGATTGCTTCGTACGTTTTAACACGTCCGACAACATCGTCAGACTTAACTGTAAGAATTTCCTGAAGCGTATAAGCAGCACCGTATGCTTCGAGCGCCCATACCTCCATCTCACCGAAACGCTGTCCACCGAACTGAGCTTTACCTCCAAGTGGCTGCTGAGTTACTAGTGAGTAAGGTCCTGTTGAACGTGCATGAAGCTTGTCATCAACCATGTGAGCCAGCTTAATCATGTACATGACACCGACAGAAACACGGTTATCAAACGGTTCACCTGTACGTCCATCATAAAGAACGGTTTTAGCATCTCTCGCCATACCAGCTTCTTCAATTGTATTCCAAACATCTTCTTCACGCGCTCCGTCGAATACCGGAGAAGCAACGTGAATTCCCAGCTTACGTGCCGCCATACCAAGATGGAGCTCAAGCACCTGACCAATGTTCATACGAGATGGAACGCCCAGCGGGTTTAACATGATGTCTACAGGAGTACCATCAGGTAAATATGGCATATCTTCTTCAGGAAGGATACGGGAAATTACCCCTTTGTTACCATGGCGTCCCGCCATTTTATCCCCTTCAGAGATTTTACGTTTTTGAACGATATAAACACGAACTAATTGGTTTACACCCGGAGGAAGTTCGTCGCCATCTTCGCGGTTGAAGACTTTAACGTCTAAGACAATTCCGCCACCGCCATGAGGTACACGTAGCGAAGTATCACGTACTTCACGAGCTTTCTCACCAAAAATGGCATGGAGCAGACGCTCTTCCGCTGTTAATTCTGTCACACCTTTTGGCGTAACTTTACCAACTAGCAGGTCACCGTCTTTTACCTCGGCACCAATTCGGATAATTCCTCTTTCGTCTAGGTTTCGAAGCGCATCTTCCCCTACATTCGGAATATCTCGAGTAATTTCCTCAGGGCCAAGTTTCGTGTCACGAGATTCAGATTCATATTCTTCAATATGAATAGATGTATACACATCATCTTTAACAAGACGCTCGCTCATAATGATGGCATCCTCGTAGTTGTAGCCGTCCCAAGTCATGAAGGCAACAAGTACGTTTCGACCTAAAGCAAGCTCACCCTTATCCATGGACGGACCGTCAGCCAGGATCTCACCTTTTACTACACGATCTCCAACACTTACAATTGGGCGTTGATTATAACAAGTTCCTTGGTTGGAACGGACAAACTTTAATAATCGATATTTATCAAGGTCACCTTTTACTTCTTGACCATCAATTTCTTTCACACGGCGAACCCAAATCTCACGGGATTCTACATGTTCAACAATACCATCATGCTTACAAATGACTGCAGCACCAGAATCTTTTGCAGATACATATTCCATACCAGTACCTACAATCGGAGCTTCAGGCTGCATCAAAGGAACAGCTTGTCGTTGCATGTTCGCTCCCATTAGGGCACGGTTGGAGTCATCGTTTTCCAAGAACGGTATACATGCGGTAGCAGCAGATACTACTTGCTTAGGAGAAACATCCATGTAATCTACGCGATCTTTTTTAACCACCGTATTTTCTCCACGGAAACGAGCTACCACTTCATCATCCAAGAAGGTTCCGTCTTCAGCTAGACGGGCATTTGCTTGAGCCACCACATAGTTATCTTCCTCATCGGCTGTAAGGTAATCAATTCGATCCGTCACCTTACCTGTTTCAGGATCTACACGTCTATAAGGTGTCTCAATAAACCCGAATCGGTTTACTTTTGCAAAGCTTGATAGAGAGTTGATCAAACCAATGTTTGGACCCTCTGGTGTTTCGATCGGACACATACGACCATAATGGGAATAGTGAACGTCACGCACTTCAAAGCCAGCTCGTTCACGAGTCAATCCACCAGGTCCCAATGCAGAAAGACGACGCTTATGTGTAAGCTCAGCAAGAGGATTCGTTTGATCCATGAACTGTGATAATTGCGAACTACCAAAGAATTCTTTAATAGATGCAATAACAGGACGTATATTAATTAGCTGCTGAGGTGTTATTGTGTTCGTATCTTGAATAGACATTCTTTCACGAACTACACGTTCCATACGAGAAAGACCAATTCGGAATTGGTTCTGTAATAGTTCACCAACAGAACGCAAACGACGGTTTCCTAGATGGTCGATATCATCTGTATCTCCAACAGAGTATAGTAAATTAAAGAAATAGCTAATAGAAGCAATAATATCTGCAGGAGAAATATTCTTAACATGCTCAGCTACATTAGCGTTACCGATAATATTAATTTCTTTTTCACCGTCTGATTCTCCAGGAGCGAAGATCTTAATAGATTGAACTAGAACTTCCTCTTCAACTACACCACCGACAGGATGAAGGGTTTTAAAACCAATTCCTTTTTCCAAATATGGAAGAATTCTATCAAGTGTACGGCGGTCTAAAAGAGTCCCTTTTTCTACAAGAATCTCGCCTGTTTCAGGATCTACCAATGTTTCAGCAATACGCTGATTGAATAGACGGTTTTTAATATGAAGCTTTTTGTTAATTTTATAGCGCCCAACGTTTGCTAAATCATAACGTTTAGGGTCAAAGAAACGAGACACTAGAAGGCTTTTGGCATTTTCTACTGTCGGCGGCTCGCCCGGACGTAAGCGTTCATAGATTTCAAGAAGCGCTTTTTCCGTGCTCCCCGTATTGTCCTTTTCAAGGGTATTTCTTATATATTCATTGTCACCGATTAAATCAATGATTTCTTGATCAGAGCCAAATCCAAGCGCACGTAACAAAACTGTTACCGGAAGCTTTCTAGTACGGTCAATTCGTACATACACTACATCTTTGGCATCTGTTTCATACTCAAGCCATGCGCCACGGTTTGGAATCACCGTAGCATTAAAGCCTTGTTTACCATTTTTATCGATTTTCTTGCTATAGTACACACTTGGTGAACGAACTAACTGAGATACAATAACACGTTCTGCCCCATTGATAACAAATGTGCCTGTTTCCGTCATTAAAGGAAAGTCACCCATGAAAACATCCTGGTCTTTTACTTCCCCTGTCTCTTTATTAACAAGACGGACCTTCACACGAAGCGGTGCAGAATATGTAACATCTCGCTCTTTTGACTCTTCAACGGAGTATTTTGGTTCCCCGAGGCTGTAATCAATAAATTCAAGCGAAAGATTACCAGTGAAATCCTCGATAGGAGAAATGTCTTGGAACATCTCTCTTAAACCTTCATCTAAAAACCATTGATAGGAAGAGGTTTGGATTTCAATAAGGTTTGGTAGTTCTAAAACCTCGCTAATTCGTGCATAACTTCTGCGTTGGCGGTGTCGTCCATACTGAACAAGTTGACCTGTCAACAGATTCACCCCTCAAATCAAGCGTAATAAAGATCTATTATCTAAGAGAATTCAATCCCCTTAGACAAAAAGAAAATGGTTTTTATTTAAAAACCATAATTCACATAAAACGAACTATTATTTATATATTTTCCCCATTAATACCATGATCTATTCAAAAAATGATCAAATAAGTATAAAAATGTACAGTACGAGGAAATTATATATATGCATTTTATAATATTAACATAGTCAACAAATAGAGTCAAACTTTTTTAGAAGAAAGAATATAATATCCTTTCTTTTTTTCAATAACTTCGACGTTCCCGAATACTTTCTCCATTTTTGCCATAGCAGATGGAGCACCCTGCTTTTTTTGAATGACAATCCAAAGTGTACCGTTCTGAGCTAAATAATCGTAGCTCAATGCTAAAATATCATGAACAACCTTCTTCCCAGCACGGATAGGAGGATTTGATAAAATCGCTGCGAATTCTTTATTTTTAACTGAAGCGAATAGATCACTCGTGTAAATTTTTACATTTCGGATACCATTAGCTTCAGCATTTTCCCTTGCTAGCTTTATAGCTCTTTCATTGACATCTATCATTTCGATTTGTCTTTCAGGATATGCGTGAGCTAAAGAAAGACCAATTGCACCATAACCACAACCCACATCAAGAATGTTACCACTCACCTCGTTGTCCATAAAAAAGGTTTCAATTAATAAACGGGAACCAAAATCTACTTCATTCTTTGAGAAAACACCATTATCCGTTTTAAACCTAAACTTTTTTCCTCTTAATGTAAAATCCCAATATTTCGGATCGCTTTGAATACTTGGATTTTTGGAGTAATAATGCTCTGCCATGCGCAGCCCTCCTTTTGAAAGGATCGTGAAGAATTCTAATTGAAGATAAAGCGATGGAGAAGAATCAGAGTGAAAAAAAGCCCGCTGAAAACAGCGAGCTTCTTTATGCAACATTACTTAACTTCAACGCTTGCTCCAACTTCTTCAAGCTTAGCTTTGATATCTTCAGCTTCTTCTTTAGAAACGCCTTCTTTAAGAGGTTTTGGAGTGTTGTCAACAAGTTCTTTTGCTTCTTTAAGGCCAAGACCTGTAATTTCGCGAACAACTTTGATAACTTTAATTTTTTGGTCACCAGCAGAAGCTAGTACTACGTCGAATTCAGTTTTCTCAGCAGCAGCTTCACCAGCAGCAGCACCAACAACAGCTACAGGAGCAGCAGCAGTTACGCCAAATTCTTCTTCAATTGCTTTTACAAGGTCATTTAATTCTAAAACAGTCATATTTTTAACTGCTTCAATGATTTGTTCTTTAGTCATTGTTTATTTCCTCCTTAGTTTTTCAAATAATTTTTATCGAATCTAAATAAATGCGAATTGGTTATTACGCACCTTGTTCTTCTTTTTGATCTGCAACAGCTTTCGCTGCAAGAGCGAAGTTGCGGATTGGAGCTTGAAGAACGCTAAGCAACATAGAAAGTAAGCCTTCGCGTGAAGGAAGTTCTGCAAGAGCTTTAATTTCTTCAACAGAAGCGATGTTTCCTTCAATTACACCAGCTTTGATTTCTAATGCTTCGTGTTTCTTTGCGAAATCATTAAGGATTTTCGCAGGTGCAACTACGTCTTCTGGAGAGAACGCAATCGCATTCGGACCAGTTAAAGCTTCGTTTAATCCACCAAGCTCAACCGCTTCCGCAGCACGACGAGTTAGCGTATTTTTGTAAACTTTGAATTCGATTCCCGCTTCACGAAGCTGCTTACGAAGTTCAGTCACTTCAGCTACGTTTAATCCACGGTAGTCAACAACAACAGTTGTTTTACTAGATTTAAACTTTTCAGCAATCTCTTCAACGATTTGCTTTTTAGTTTCAATAGCGCTGCTCATCTTTACACCTCCTGTAGATTTTGCTTGAAACACATTTATACCGCACATTAGAAAGCCCTCATGTCAACGCAGACATGAGGGCAGTAAATTCAAATTCATAGCACAAGACTATATATCGAAATTACCTCGGTAGGAAATTAAGCTAGTTTTTAGCACCTACTGTCTACGGTACAAATGGTATTCATTTATTTACAACAAGACTTAGTATATAAAAACAACCTTGTAATGTCAAATACTATTTTTTGTTAATGATTAGTTTTTCACAGCAAATGAAGCTGGATCTACTTTTACACCAGGGCCCATAGTAGTCGTAACAGTGATGTTTTTCATGTAAGTACCTTTTGCAGCCGCTGGTTTAACTTTTAGTAAAGTTTCGAAGATTGTAGTGAAGTTCTCAACTAGCTTTTGGTCTTCGAAAGAAACTTTACCGATTGGTACATGGATGTTACCAGTTTTATCTACACGGTATTCAACTTTACCGGCTTTGATTTCGTTAACAGCTTTTGCTACATCAAATGTAACTGTTCCAGTTTTAGGGTTTGGCATTAAGCCTTTAGGTCCCAATACGCGACCAAGCTTACCAACTTCACCCATCATGTCTGGAGTTGCAACGATTACATCAAAGTCAAACCAACCTTGTTGAATTTTGTTGATGTAATCAGAATCGCCTACGTAATCTGCTCCTGCAGCTTCAGCTTCTTTAGCTTTTTCACCTTTAGCGAATACTAAAACACGTTGAGTTTTACCAGTACCGTTTGGAAGTACAACAGCACCACGAATTTGTTGGTCAGCTTTCTTAGGGTCAACTCCTAAGCGGAAAGCAACTTCAACAGTTGCATCGAATTTAGTATAATTTGCTTTTTTTACAAGCTCGATCGCTTCAGCTACTGAGTAAGCTTTTGAACGATCTACAAGCTTAGCAGCTTCTAGATACTTTTTACCTTTTTTAGCCATTTCATTTTCCTCCTATATGTGGTTTTAGCGGAATAACCTCCCACGAATAAAGGTTGCGAGTAATCATTTCAACATCGCAACCCCCGTAGCAACTAATAGCTTTTCTACATGGATTAGTCTTCGATAACGATACCCATGCTTCGTGCAGTACCTTCAACCATACGCATTGCAGCCTCAACACTTGCAGCGTTTAGGTCAGGCATTTTTGTTTCAGCAATCTCACGTACCTTGTCACGTTTGACTGTTGCAACCTTTTTACGATTTGGTTCACCAGAACCAGACTCGATACCAGCAGCTTTCTTAAGAAGAACAGCAGCAGGTGGAGTTTTCGTAATGAATGTAAAAGAACGGTCTTCGAATACCGTAATTTCAACAGGGATAATTAAACCAGCTTGATCTGCCGTGCGAGCATTGAACTCTTTACAGAATCCCATGATGTTAACACCCGCTTGACCTAGAGCAGGACCAACCGGCGGCGCTGGGTTTGCTTTACCTGCAGGAATTTGAAGTTTTACAATCTTGATAACTTTTTTAGCCACGAGACACACCTCCTTATAGTCCGTGATGTGGTAATAGGGGGTATTCCCCTCCCACTCATACACAATTCTTTATATGCTAAATAAAGAACTAAACAATTTGTTCAGGCCTCTAAAACTTGAGACATACTGACCTATGAAATATTATCATTTTTTACAATGCATTTCAAGTTTTTTTAGATTATAATTTTTCGACCTGATCAAAGTCAAGCTCTACTTTTGTATCGCGTCCAAACATATCTACGAGCACTTTAAGCTTCGCTCTGTCTTTATCAAGTTCTTCAATTGACCCAGTGAAATTAGCAAACGGACCTTCCTTGACCTTCACGGTTTCACCCAATTCAAAGTCGATTTCCACACGTTTTTCTTCCATACCCATGCGCTTAAGAATCGCATTCACTTCTTCCGGAAGCAATGGTGTTGGTTTAGATCCGGATCCAGCAGAGCCTACAAAACCTGTCACACCTGGAGTATTACGAACTACATACCATGAGTCATCCGTCATAATAAGTTCAACAAGAACATATCCAGGAAATACCTTCTTTTTTACTACTTTCTTTTTACCATTCTTTAAATCCATTTCTTCTTCCTCAGGAACGACAACACGGAATATTTTATCTTGCATTCCCATGGATTCAACTCGTTTCTCAAGATTCGCTTTTACCTTATTCTCATAGCCTGAATAAGTGTGAACTACATACCAATTCTTTTCCATCTTTTAGGACGTTTAAGTCCTTCCCTCCCTGCCTCATTTTCTTTTATTAGGCTAATGCACTATACCAGTTTTCGATTACGATTATGCGTATTTTTCCCAAATTAAAAAACCCGTTTAACGGGCTTTTACGAGTTACATATTATTCTAACACTATTATAGCTATTTTTAGAATAACTTATTCACGGAATAAGGCGAATAAGTTGAGAAATTCCAAGATCAACAACAGCAAAGAAGAGTGCCATAATAACTACGGTTGTAAGAACTGTAATTGTGTATCTAGTAAGCTCTTTTCTTTTTGGCCAGCTTACTTTTTTCATCTCACGTACAACACCGCGGAAAAATTCGGTCAAGCGCTGCATGTTCGTAACCTCCAACTTGTATAAATACATCTATTAGAAAACTTTATTTGGTTTCTTTGTGAAGAGTATGAGTATTACATACCTTGCAAAATTTATTGATTTCAAACCGCTCTTGTTTATTAGCTTTATTATTTTCGGTTGAGTAGTTTCGAGATCCACATTCTGTGCAAGCAAGAATTACTTTATTTCTCATCATGTACACCTGCTTATTTACTTTTACGTCCATAAAACTTTATCATAGCCTTACTTTTATTGTCAATCTATTTTGAGAAATCTGTCCTATAGACCGAAAGGCTTACACAACACGAAATCATATCTTTCAAAGTTAGAGAACTAGATCGTGCTAGGAGTTGGACATAATAATAAAAACCGGACAGTTGCTAAACCTCGTTTCCTGCAACAGCCGGTTTTTCAATAATGCTTTTACAGTGTTATTTCTCGAACTTCCAAATATCGCTCCAGTTTTCTTTTTACTCGCTGAAGCGCATTATCAATCGATTTCACGTGTCTATTTAGTTCTTCAGATATTTCTTGATAGGTCTGACCATCCAAGTAGAGTGCCAACACTTTTCTCTCTAAATCGCTTAGTAGTTCAGCCATCTTCAATTCAATGTCATCAAATTCTTCTTGGTTAATAATCAATTCTTCAGGATCCATAACCTTTGCACCTGATATAACATCAAGAAGTGTGCGGTCTGATTCTTCATCATAAATCGGTTTGTCGAGTGATACGTATGAGTTCAAAGGAATATGCTTTTGACGTGTTGCCGTTTTGATTGCTGTGATAATTTGCCTGGTAATACATAGCTCTGCAAAAGCTTTAAATGATGTCAGCTTGTCCTCTTTAAAGTCGCGAATTGCTTTGTATAAACCAATCATACCTTCTTGCACAATATCTTCCTTGTCCGCCCCAATAAGAAAGTAGGTTCTCGCTTTGGCGCGAACAAAATTGCGATATTTTTGAATTAAATAATCCAACGCTTCACTTTCACCACTATGTACAAGCTCAAGCAGCTCATCATCTTCGAGCTGTGCATACCTATCGCTTATCTTATTCCCGAAATCTGCACTCAATACCTATCTCCTCCGCCCGAAAACAATAGATAGAATTATTATACATTAGGGAATTTTTTGAAGTCAACCGCTCACAGCTTGCCTCTGCGCCATTTTTCAAAAATTTCTGCCACTTCCTCACTAAGCGGTATTTTTGAAATGGGCTTCTTGTTGATTTGTTTTTTTACTTTTTTCTCAATTTCCTTATCAATATATTGAGTTTCGTTGTACAGCTCCCTTGCTGATTTACGCAAGGCACCTTGTCCAAAAATGGCCCATTGTTCAGTAAAATCTGATGTCGCTACATAAACCTGTGTTTTAATGTTGTTTAATTGAATGGCAAGCTTTTCAATTCTTTCATCTGCTGTTTCGTTTTCTCGAGTATAGATCACTTCTACTTTGTAATTTTTGTACTTTCTCTCAATACCTTGGACAAAATGAGCATCAAAAATGACAATCACGCGATACCCAGTAAAAGCTTGATATTCAGCCATTATTTCTATAAGTCGATCTCTTGCTGCAGAAAGGTCCTTATCTCGTAAATCCCTTAGCTCCGGCCAAGCTCCAATAATATTGTAACCATCAACTAATAGGACGTTATTCATTGCTATTTCCCTAATGGATTTCGTCTGCGGTAAACCTCATACATGAGCAATCCGGCTGCTACTGAGGCATTTAAAGATGTAACCTTCCCGACCATTGGCATATGAACAAGGAAATCACATTTTTCTTTCAAGATACGACTTATGCCCTTTCCTTCGCTGCCAATAATAATTCCAATAGGCATCGTACCATCTAAAGTACGGTAATCATCACTGCCCTTGGCATCCGTACCGACAATCCAAACACCACGATTTTTTAATTCATCAATCGTTCTAGAAAGATTCGTAAC
Source organism: Peribacillus tepidiphilus (assembly GCF_009466385.1). Lineage (GTDB taxonomy): Bacteria > Bacillota > Bacilli > Bacillales > DSM-1321 > Bacillus_BN > Bacillus_BN tepidiphilus. Next base: position 44,420 of record NZ_WIAQ01000012.1, read on the forward strand.
TCGTGCAACCGGAATATATTCAATCGCACCGGTTGAAGCTTTTGCAACTGTTGAGGTGAGACCGACCGCTCTTCTTTTCGGGATGATGATACCATGAGCACCGGTTGCATCCGCTGTTCTCATAATTGAACCGAGATTATGAGGATCTTCAATTTCATCCAAAATCAAAAAGAAAGGCGCCTCGCCCCGCTTTTCAGCCAAAGAAAAAAGATCATCAAGCTCTGCATATTGATAGGCTGCCACCTGAGCGATTACACCCTGATGATTTCCTTCAGCCATTTGATCGATTTTCTTCTTAGGTACAAACTGCACAAAAACCTTCGATTCTTTTGCCAGTGCAATAATTTGCTGCATAGATCCTTTTTGGGAACCTTCTGCAATCCAGATTTTATTAATATCTCTCTTTGATCGTAGTGCCTCTAATACTGGGTTACGCCCCATGATGATTTCCTGACTCACGGTTTCGTGCCCCCTTTCTGTTCTTCCGTATATTCAATAGCTAGATCTATGATGCTTTCAAGTCGATCTGTTTGTTCTGATAAAAATAAGAATCCCAACAATGCCTCAAAGGCTGTACTGTAGCGGTAGGTTTGAACATCCGTATTTTTTGGAACTGTACCCGATTTAGCATTTCTACCTCTTCGGACCACTGCTTGTTCCTCTTCCGTAAGGTGCTTCTGCTCGAGCAGAAAATGAATCACCTTACTTTGAGCCTTTGCAGACACAAACCGGGTAGATTCTTTATGAAGTAAATGGGGCTTAACCCCACCTTTTTGAAGAAGGAAGTGCCTGATATATGTTTCATATACAGCATCTCCCATATAAGCAAGCGCTAAGCTGTTAAGAAGCAAAGGATTTACATTATTTTCGAAACGAAGCATGCTTATCCTCTTTTCCATCTTGTACCCTGTGGTGTGTCTTCTAAAATGATATTCATCGCTTTTAGTTGATCACGAATTTCGTCTGAGCGGCTGAAATTACGTTCTTTTCTAGCTTGGTTTCTCTCTTGTATCAATCGTTCGATTTCCTCATCGAGCAAACCTTCTTCTGCTTCAAGTTCTAATCCTAATACAGAGAATAATGTTTCGAACTCATTCATAAAGGCTTTCAGCACTTCTTCATGTGTGTTTTTCTCCATGAGATAATAGTTCGCTTGCTTGGATAGTTCAAATAGAACGGAAATCGCGTTAGCTGTATTAAAGTCATCATCCATTTCTTTAATGAATTGCTCGCGAAGATCTTGGATCTTATTCAGCCATTCTTCATTATGATCTGTCAAACCGCTGCTTGAGCTTAGACGATGCTTTATATTTTGATAAGAAGTCGTTAGCCGCTCTAAACCTGCCTTCATATTTTCAAGCAATTCTTCACTATAATTGATTGGATGGCGATAATGAACAGAAAGCATAAAAAATCTGAGTACTTTCGGATCGTGCTTTTTAATAATATCGTGGACTAACACAAAGTTACCTAAAGACTTCGACATTTTTTCATTATCAATATTAATATAACCATTATGCATCCAGTATTTCGCAAAAGGCTTGCCTGTTAGGGCCTCTGATTGAGCAATCTCATTTTCATGATGAGGAAACGCTAAGTCTTGCCCTCCTGCATGAATATCAATACTTTCTCCCAAATATTTTTTTGCCATTGCGGAGCACTCAATATGCCACCCTGGACGACCTTTGCCCCATGGGCTATCCCAGGAGATTTCTCCTTCTTTCGCCGCTTTCCAAAGAGCAAAATCAAGGGCATCCTGTTTCTTTTCCCCGACTTCAATGCGCGCTCCTGCTTTTAAATCATCGATCGATTGATGTGAAAGCTTGCCATACCCTTCAAACTTCCGTGTTCGATAATACACATCGCCTTCCGATTCATAGGCATATCCTTTATCGATAAGGGCTTGAATAAAATCGATAATGATATCCATACTTTCCATAACTCTTGGGTGGACGTCTGCTTTCCGGCAACCTAACGCCGAAATATCCTCAAAATAGGCATCAATAAAACGCTGAGCAATTGTCGGAACATCTTCTCCTAACTCGTTTGCCGCACGAATGAGTTTGTCATCCACATCTGTAAAATTGGATACATAGCTCACTTCATAACCACGAAATTCTAAATATCTTCTAACAGTATCAAAAACAATAGCCGGACGAGCGTTTCCAATATGAATATAGTTATATACTGTTGGACCACAGACATACATTTTGACCTTACCCTCTTCTAAGGGCTGAAACTCTTCTTTTTTTCGGCTTAATGTGTTATAGATTTTTATACTCATTGTTTTACTCCTTTCTATTCTTCAAATGCTCCATTTCCTTCTTTAAACGTTCGATTTCTTTTTCCAACTCTTTGAATCGATCGGCTGTCGGATCCGGCAAGTCGGAATGATTTAAATCGCGGGAAATGCGGACTCCGTCACGAATCACGACTTTTCCTGGAATTCCTACAACCGTTGAGTTTGGTGGAACCTCTTTTAAGACAACTGATCCAGCTCCAATCTTTGAATTCTCTCCAATCGTTATGGATCCAAGTACCTTTGCTCCTGTCGCAATCAATACATTATCTTTAATGGTTGGATGCCGCTTTCCTTTTTCTTTCCCCGTCCCCCCGAGGGTGACACCCTGAAAAACTGTGACATTATCCCCTATTTCACATGTTTCTCCAATCACCACTCCCATGCCGTGGTCTATAAAGAATCTCCTTCCGATTTTAGCGCCAGGATGAATTTCAATTCCTGTAAAAAAACGGCTGATTTGAGAAATCACTCGCGCTAGGAAAAACAATTTTCTTTTGTATAACGCGTGTGCAAGACGATGAGCCCAAATGGCATGTAATCCAGAATAGGTTAATATAACTTCCAAATAACTTCGGGCTGCAGGGTCTTGCTCAAATACAACCTCTACGTCTTCCTTTAAAACCCTAAACATAGATCAATCCCCTCCTTAATCTATTTAAAAAATCTGTTGAAATAAAAAGCGCCCCTGTCAAAACTGACAGAGACGCTTGATCGCGCGGTTCCACTCTGTTTGAACAATCCGTTAAAAACAGAACTGTTCCAACTTAATCCTGATAACGGCAGGTGCCCGCCTTTGCCTAGCAGAATTCAAATCTGGTTCAGCAAGGAACTCCGGGGTGCATTTCAAAGTTCGAGAGGCTTAAACCACTTTCAGCCGGTGATGGTTCTCTCTTTTAAGCTTCGCCCTTTTACTTCTCCCCATCTTCGTTAAACATATAAATTCATTCATGTATATAGATATTCTTTACTATATAATATTTTATCAAATTTGTTAATGTAAAATACTCTCTAAACGATTTTTTATTTTTTCCTTTCCTAATAAAGCAATTGCCTGAGGCAAATCTGGTCCGTGTGTCTGCCCTGTTGTGGCTACACGAATCGGCATGAAGAGCTTTTTGCCTTTTTGACCAGTAGATTTTTGGACAGCTTTCATTGCAGCTTTAATACCTTCCGCATCAAAAACTTCAAGCTCCTCTATCTCTTTTAAGAACGCAGAAAGCACTTCTGGTACTTGTTCTTCCTTCAATACTTCTTTCGCTTCTTCTTCAAATTCTACTTCATCTTTGAAGAATAACTCTGAAAGCTCTACAATCTCTGCACCATAACTCATTTTTTCCTGATACAGTGCTGATAAATCTCTTACCCACTTTTTGTCTTGTTCAGATAAAGGCTCAGAAATTCTGCCTGCTTTAATAAGCTGTGGAAGAGTTAATTCAACTAGTTTGTCGATATCAAGCTGCTTTAAGTATTGATTGTTCATCCAAGTAAGCTTTTGCTTATCGAATAAAGCCGGGGATTTGGATAATCTTTTTGGATCAAAGATTTTGATGAATTCTTCTTTAGTAAAAATTTCTTCTTCTCCGCCAGGTGCCCAGCCAAGAAGTGCGATAAAATTAAACAAAGCTTCTGGTAAGTATCCTAATTCTTCATACTGCTCAATAAATTGGATAATCGATTCATCCCGCTTACTTAGTTTCTTCCGGCTTTCATTCACAATCAAAGTCATGTGTCCGAATATTGGCGGCTCCCATCCGAATGCTTCATAAATCATTAACTGTTTCGGAGTATTGGAAATATGATCATCACCTCGTAACACATGGGAGATTTTCATTAAATGATCGTCGACTGTTACAGCAAAATTATAAGTAGGTGTTCCGTCTTTTTTTACAATAACATGATCACCAATGCCATCGGATTCAAAAGACACTTCACCCTTAACCATGTCATTGAAAGCATAAATTTTTCCTGCTGGAACAGCAAAACGAATGCTTGGCTTACGTCCTTCTTCTTCTAGCCTAGCGCGCTCTTCCTCAGATAAATGGCGGCATTTACCGGAGTATTTTGGTGTTTCTCCTTTTGCCAATTGAGCTTCCCGCTCTGCTTCCAGCTCTTCTTCCGTACAATAGCATTTATAAGCTAAGCCCTTCTCTAAAAGCTCATTATAATACTTTTGATAAATATCATTCCGCTCTGACTGACGATATGGGCCGTACTCTCCTGGCTTATCTACACTTTCATCCCAGTCGATTCCAAGCCACTTCAAGTATTTCAGCTGGCTTTCTTCGCCGCCCTCGATATTTCTTTTTTTGTCCGTATCTTCAATACGGATAATGAATTTTCCACCTTGATTACGGGCAAAAAGATAATTAAAAAGTGCAGTTCGCGCATTTCCTATATGTAAATGTCCTGTGGGACTTGGTGCATAACGAACACGAATTTCACTGCTCATACATACGCCTCCTTGAGGGGTTATTGTCTTTTAACATACATTAAATCATTTTACCATTTCAACAATTTGTAATAAACCATTCTTGTAAAAGCCGATAGCAGGTTTATTTAAGAATCCCGCGATCCATTTCTTTTCTTTACAAGCAAAACAGTCGCTTGAGAAGCAATTCCTTCTTCCCTACCTGTAAAACCTAATTTTTCGGTAGTTGTCGCTTTTACATTGACCTGCTCTATATTCGCCTCGAGCAATTCAGCAATCCTGGATCTCATTTGGTCAATATAAGGGCGCATTTTCGGTTTTTGGGCAATGATTGTGCAGTCAATGTTCCCTAATTCATATCCTGCTGCTTTTACAAGTTCCCAAACATGTTGTAAAAGTATGGCAGAATCAGCATTCTTAAAGGCAGGGTCCGTATCAGGGAAATGTTTCCCAATGTCGCCCGCTGCAATGGCCCCCAAACAAGCGTCTGCCACAGTATGCAATAACACATCCGCATCTGAGTGACCTAATAATCCTTTTTCATAAGGGATCTTGATGCCTCCAATAATTAATGGTCTACCTTCAACCAGCTGATGTACATCAAATCCTTGTCCAATTCGAAACATTGTTTTTCTCCTTTATTTTTGTAATTGCTTTTGTAAAATAGCTTCAGCAAACAATAAATCTTCTGGAGTTGTTATTTTGATATTATGGTAGTCTCCCTCAACGATTACTACTTCCTCGTTGATCCTTTCGACTAAGCTTGCATCATCTGTTCCAAGAAATCCTTCCTCTGCCGCTTTTTCATGAGCTTTTCTGAGCACCGACACACGAAAAGCCTGTGGTGTTTGCACAGCCCACAAGCAAGAACGTTCAACCGTTTCCACAACAGTTGTTCCTTTTGCCTTTTTTACTGTATCCTTGACTGGAACAGCCGGGATCGCACTTCCCCTTTCGACAGCAGTCTTGATCAACTTAGTAAGTAAGTCAGCTTGAACAAAAGGACGTGCACCATCATGAACTAGCACAATCTCAGTATTTTGAATTTCCTTCAAGCCGTTATAGACGCTATGCTGTCGTTCAGCTCCGCCTGATACAAACACTATGGGCTTATGAATAGAATAAGACTGAAGAAGAGATGTGAAAATCTCTTCTTCAGCCGGATTAATTGCCAAAATCATTTTTTTGCATTGCGGATCTCGATCAAACACTTGTAAAGTGTAAATGATGAGCGGTGTGCCAGATAATTCGAGAAAAAGCTTATTTCTTCCTGTTTTCATTCTTTTACCTTGTCCGGCAGCGGGAATGACAACTTCATATTGCATAGGTTTTTTCTCCCGTCTTTCTAACTTAAAGTGCCTTTTCCAATAGCTTTGGCTTCGCAAAAATCATGCGACCAGCTGAAGTCTGAAGTACGCTTGTTACTAGGACTTCAATCTGTTTTCCAATATAATCACGGCCATCCTCCACAACAATCATCGTACCGTCATCTAGGTAAGCAACACCTTGGTTCTGTTCTTTTCCATCTTTAATGACAAGAACACTCATCTCTTCCCCTGGAATGACAACTGGCTTCACAGCGTTGGCTAAGTCATTAATATTTAATACCGGTACGTTTTGAAATTCACAAACTTTATTTAAATTAAAATCGTTCGTCACAACAACTCCGCCCATTACTTTTGCAAGCTTTACAAGCTTAGAGTCCACCTCTTGAATATCATCGAAATTGCCTTCGTAAAATTCTACCTTTACAGCTATTTCTTTTTGAATACGATTTAAAATATCAAGGCCTCTTCTGCCTCTTGTTCTTTTCAAGGCATCCGAGGAATCGGCAATATGCTGCAGCTCTTCCAAAACGAATTGCGGAATCACAATCGTTCCTTCGATAAAGCCTGTTTGACAAATATCTGCTATTCTTCCATCAATAATAACGCTCGTATCTAAAATTTTATAGGAAGATTGATTGTCATCTTTTGCCTCGTCTTCAGAATCAAACGATTTCTTTTTATTATTTTTTGCCAATAAATGAAGAAGCTCATCTCTCTTTTTAAACCCTACTTGAAAGCCAAGATAACCAAATAATAGAGTCAATAGAATCGGAGCTACCGTATTGACAATAGGTACTTGAATCGCATTTAAAGCGTAACCAATCAAGAAGGCAACAAACAAACCAACAAGAAGTCCCACACTTCCAAAAATAATGTCTGTAATAGGAGCTTTTACAAGAAGCTCTTCTACCCACTTAATAAAATTCACCACATAATCGATTGTCCAAAAAGTAAAAAGATAAAAGATAAGTGCACCTAAAATAGCCGTTACATAAGGATTATTAATAAAACCAAGATCATCAGCATTCATTAAGAATAATAATTGGGGTAAGAGAAAGATTCCCAGTGTACCCCCTATTATCAGAAAGCATGCTTGTATAATGCGTTTTAACATCCTTTCACCTCCTTTTAATCATTATAAACAAAATATAGAAATTGAAACCTCAAGAAGCATTTTTTCTACTTTGCCACTAACAAAAAGTCTCCACTCTGTACTTTTAGGCTAGCACTGTATAAAAGAACGTGTCAAATAAAGTCTTGTAAAATAAGAATGTAGATTATTTTAGTTGGTTTTTTAATTGCCGTAAGCCTTCTTTAATTTTTTTGGCTCTAACTTCGCCTATCCCTTCTACATCATCCAGCTCTTCTTCAGAAGCCTTCGTGATATTGGGAAAATTTTTAAACTCCTCTACAAGATTTTCAATAATAAGACTAGGTAGTCGCGGTATTTTATTTAATATTCGATATCCGCGCGGAATGACGGTTTCATCTGATTGGATATAGCCATTGTAGCCCATAACCTTTAATAGAGTACTATCCTCAAGAAATTCCTGCTGAGATAATTCTTGGAGCTTTAAAAGAATATCCTTAGAATTTATTCGCTTATCACTTATATAATCTCGAATAATCAAATCGCCTTCTTCTTCAAGTGAAGAGATTAGTTCATTCATTTGTAAACGAATTAATCTGCCCTCTGTACCGAGTTCTGTCAAATAAGAAAGCAGTTCCCCTTTTATACGAAGAAACATAACAAAACGTTGCAAGACCCGTAGCAAATCGGAAAAAGTAACAACCTCTTCAAACTCTAAAACACTGAGCTCATCAATACTTTGATCGAGGACTGTCTTATATTTTTCAAGCGTTTGAATAGCTTGATTGGCCTTCGTTAAAATGACACCCATGTCCTTTAATGAGTAACGAAAATTCCCTTGATAAAGGGTAATAACGTTTCTTCTTTGTGAAATAGCAATAACCAGAGCCTTTGTTTCTTTGGCGACCCGCTCAGCTGTGCGATGACGCATACCTGTTTCGGAGGACGGAATGGCCGGATCAGGGGCAAGTTGGGCATTGGCTAAAAGAATTCGGTCTCCTGTTTCGTTAAGCACAATTGCACCGTCCATTTTAGCCAGCTCATAAAGATTACTTGGTGTACACGGGCAATCAATTTTAAAACCGCCGTCTACAATTTCTCTAACCTTTTCATTATACCCAACTAAAATAAGCCCTCCTGTATTCGCCCGAAGTACATTGTCGATCCCTTCTCTTAGCGGGGTTCCAGGTGATACCAACTGCAAAATATCGGATTTTACTTTGTCTGCTTTTTTTTCACTCATGCTTATCCTCCTAAAGCATACATTAAAGCCTCAGAAACAGTGGTGACACCAATGACCTCTATCCCTTTTGGAGGATTCCAGCCCCCGAGATTGTTAGATGGAAGAATCACTCTTTCAAATCCAAGCTTGGCTGCTTCCTGTACCCGCTGTTCAATCCTTGAGACTCTCCGAACCTCTCCTGTTAACCCTACTTCTCCTATTATGCAATCTGTTTGACGCGTGGGCTTATCGCGAAAGCTTGATGCGATACTAACTGCAATAGCCAGGTCGATTGCTGGCTCATCAAGCTTGACTCCTCCTGCTACCTTCAAATACGCGTCTTGATTTTGCAAAAGCATGCCTACTCTTTTTTCTAAAACAGCCATTAAAAGAGAAACTCGATTATGGTCAATACCTGTAGCCATTCTGCGAGGATTTCCGAAGCTGGTCGGGGAAATTAATGCTTGAATTTCCACTAAAACAGGTCTCGTACCTTCCATAGAAGCAACTACAGTTGAGCCTGAAGCGCCTTGTGAACGCTCTTCCAAAAAGATTTCAGACGGATTTTCTACTTCCTCTAGACCCTGTTCTTTCATTTCAAAAATTCCCATTTCATTCGTAGATCCAAACCGGTTTTTAACAGCTCGTAATATTCTATATGTATGATGCCGTTCACCTTCAAAATAAAGGACTGTATCAACCATATGCTCCAAGAGTCTTGGACCGGCAATTGCCCCTTCTTTCGTCACATGACCCACGATAAAAATAGCAATGCCTTTTGTTTTTGCAATACGCATCAAGGTAGCTGTACATTCTCTCACCTGCGAAACGCTCCCAGGTGCAGATGTCACTTCTGGCTGAAAAACGGTTTGAATGGAGTCAATAATAACTAGCTGTGGCTGCACATCTGTAATGGCCTGCTCAATAAAATCCATATCCGTCTCAGAGTATACAAATAAATTTTCCGAAACCGTTCCTAGTCGGTCAGCCCGTAACTTTGTTTGCTTTACTGATTCCTCTCCGGAAATATAAAGAACTTTTTTCTGTTTACGGGCAAGCTGAGCGGACACTTGAAGAAGCAAAGTCGATTTTCCGATTCCCGGGTCTCCACCAATTAGTACGAGTGAACCGTAAACAACGCCTCCACCTAAAGCTCTGTTCAGTTCTTTAAGGTCAGTAAGCATACGAGGCTCTTGTGATGCTTCAATTGTGGTAATGGGTGTTGCTTTTTGTCTAATACCACCTGCAGCCGTTTCACTGTGAGTAAAAGCTCCTCTTCTTCCGGACTTAACAATTTCCGTTTCTTCCACCATCTTATTCCACTCACTGCAGCCTGGACATTTCCCCATCCATTTTGGAGACTCGTAACCACAAGACTGACATATAAATTTTGTTTTCTTTTTTACCATTTGATCCCCCCTCCTTAGGTTTATTCTTGGCTTTATCCAAGAATGATGTCTCTCCAGATTCAGAATGAAGCGAATCCGTTGCATTCACAATCCATTTCTATTCATACAATTATAGATGGTCTATGTATTTTCCTTCTTAAAACCTGTAATAAAACCATGTTATCCCCTTCACAAATATGGGACAAGAAAAACTCGGCTATGGTTGATTAGCCGAGTTTTTCACTTTGGCTAAAGCAGAATGAATAAAAATTACATAGCGATCTTACATACGAAGTACATCGTAAAACGTTTCAAGATCCTATGAAAGTTTATTCGATTCTACGCCAATTTGATTTATGATTGGGAAGTAGCTTCTTCCTTTGGTTTTACCGTAAACTGTCCATCCACTACGTCGATGACAACGGATTGCCCTTTTTGGATTGTGCCTTTTAGCAGTTCCTCTGAGAGGAAATCTTCAACATGCTTTTGGATGGCACGGCGTAAAGGACGCGCCCCATATTCCGGATCAAAGCCTTCTTCAGCGATTTTTTCTTTCGCTGCCTCTGAAATCTCAAGATCAATCTCATGCTCTTTCAGACGCTTAACTAACTGGTCAACCATTAAAGTTACAATTTCTTTCAAGTGCTTCTTCTCAAGAGCATGGAAGACGATAATTTCATCAATACGATTTAGGAACTCCGGACGGAAGGCACGTTTTAGCTCTTCCATCACTTTGCTCTTCATATCTTTATAGCCTTCGTTTTCATCTTGAATATTAAAGCCAACATATTTATTTCGCTGGAGAGCAGACGCTCCTACGTTTGATGTCATGATTAAAATAGTATTTCTAAAGTCGACTGTACGTCCTTTTGAATCTGTTAAACGGCCATCCTCGAGAACTTGTAAAAGAATGTTAAATACATCTGGATGTGCTTTTTCAATTTCATCTAAAAGCACAACAGAATATGGCTTTCTGCGGACCTTCTCTGTCAATTGGCCACCTTCTTCATATCCTACATATCCAGGAGGAGAACCAACTAAACGTGAAGTGGAGTGCTTCTCCATGTATTCAGACATGTCAATGCGAATCATCGCATCTTCATCTCCGAAAATAGATTCAGCTAGCGCTCTCGCAAGCTCCGTTTTCCCCACACCTGTAGGTCCTAAGAAAATAAAGGAACCAATCGGCCGTTTTGGATCTTTCAACCCAGCTCTTGCACGACGAACAGCTTTCGCAACAGCTTTTACCGCTTCTTCTTGACCAATCACACGCTTATGCAGGATCTCTTCCATATTCAGAAGTTTTTCGGATTCTGTTTGCGCCAGTTTTGTAACTGGAATACCCGTCCAGTTAGATACAACTGTTGCGATATCTTCTACTGTCACTTCACTGTTTTCTTGCCCTTGTTTTTCCTTCCAAGTCTTCTTCGTTTCTTCCAACTCTTCTCTTAACCGTTGTTCAGTATCGCGTAGAGAAGCTGCTTTTTCAAATTCTTGGCTTTGAACTGCTGCATCCTTTTCCTTACGAACTTCCTCAAGCTTCATTTCAAGCTCTTTTAAATTCGGTGGTGTTGTATAAGAACGCAGTCTAACCTTGGAACCAGCTTCATCAATTAAATCAATAGCTTTATCCGGTAAGAAACGATCTGAAATATAACGATCTGAAAGCTTAACAGCCGCTTCAATTGCTTCGTCTGAAATGGATACTCGGTGATGCGCTTCATAACGGTCGCGGAGACCCTGTAAAATTTGAATAGACTCCTCTACAGTCGGCTCATCCACCTGAATTGGTTGGAAGCGTCTTTCTAATGCAGCATCTTTTTCAATGTACTTACGATACTCATCTAATGTAGTGGCACCAATACATTGCAATTCACCACGAGCTAAGGATGGTTTTAAGATATTGGACGCATCGATTGCTCCTTCTGCCCCGCCTGCACCGATTAATGTATGCAGCTCATCAATGAACAGAATGATATTACCTGCCTGGCGAATTTCATCCATCACTTTCTTCAGACGATCTTCAAATTCACCACGATATTTAGTTCCCGCTACAACCGTTCCCATATCAAGGGTCATTACACGCTTGTCGCGAAGAATTTCAGGAACTTCATTATTAACAATTTGCTGTGCCAATCCTTCGGCAATCGCTGTTTTACCAACACCCGGCTCCCCGATTAGAACAGGGTTGTTTTTGGTTCGACGGCTTAGTACCTCAATCACACGTTGAATTTCTTTACTGCGCCCAATAACAGGATCTAAGCTACCTTCTCTTGCAATAGCAGTCAGGTCACGCGCCAAACTATCAAGTGTCGGCGTGCTAGCAGTTGAAGATGTATTCCCTTGGTGCCCCGCACTTTCATTGCTTCCTAACAACTGAAGCACTTGTTGTCGTGCTTTGTTGAGGCTCACACCTAAGTTATTAAGTACTCGTGCTGCAACACCTTCACCCTCACGAATGAGTCCAAGTAATATGTGTTCAGTACCTACATAGGAATGACCAAGTTTGCGTGCTTCATCCATTGAAAGCTCAATGACTTTTTTAGCTCGTGGTGTATAGTGAATAGTCTGTGCAGTATCTTGCCCCTTGCCGATTAAATTCTCCACTTCTTTTTGAATTTTTTCAGCTCCTAATCCAAGCGCATGAAGAGCCTTTGCCGCTATTCCTTCTCCTTCACGGACAAGGCCTAGCAAAATATGTTCAGTGCCAATATTATTGTGACCTAAACGGATCGCTTCCTCTTGTGCTAAAGCTAAAACCTTTTGTGCTCTTTCTGTAAAACGCCCAAACATCATTTCAATTCCTCCTTACTCTTTCGTATTTTCCAAATGCAACCTTTCTCGTATAAAAGCAGCCCTTCGAATATCTCTTTCATGCGGTCTCAAAATTCCTCCGCTATATTGTTGTAAAAATCCGGGCTGTGTTAATATCATCAGCTCATTCAATATGGTTTTTGGGATATTTTTGATATATCCTAAATCAATACCTAGTCGTAGGTCCGATAGGCAGTTTGCCGCTTCTTTTGATTCGATGACTCTTGCGTGCGAAAGAACACCGAGAGAACGGAATACTCTGTCTTCTAATTGTATGTTTGATGTTTTGACTAATGCTTCTCTTGCCGATCTTTCATGGTCAATAATTTGTTGGACCACACTTTTTAGGTCCTCCACAATGTCTTCTTCAGATTTTCCAAGTGTCATTTGATTGGAAATTTGAAAAATATTTCCTAATGCTTCGCTACCTTCTCCATAAATACCTCTTACAACCAATCCTAATTGGTTGATGCTCGGTATTAATCTGTTCATTTGCTGTGTAAGGACAAGTCCTGGCAAATGCATCATAACGGAAGCTCGAAGTCCGGTCCCTACGTTTGTTGGGCAGCTTGTTAAATAGCCCCGCTGCTCATCAAACGCATAATCAACGTTTTCTTCAATCCAGTCATCCACTTTATTAGCATGCTCTAATGCTTCTGAAAGCTGCAATCCTGAAAAAATACACTGAATTCTTACATGATCCTCTTCATTAATCATTACGCTGATTTTTTCATCATCCGAAAGAAAACAGGCCCCATAAGGAGAATGCTCTGATAAATGAGGGCTTATTAAATGTTTTTCTACCAACACCCTTTTTTCTAAAGGCTGTAGTTCATTCATCTTTATAAGTTCAAGCTTCCCAATACCAGGAATCTCTCCCTGCATTTTATCTTTCAAAATTGACACTATGTTTTGAGCTTCTTCATGTGAGTATAATGTCGGAAAAGTGAAATTTTTCAAATTCCTCGCAAGTCGAATTCTTGAGCTTAATACAATGTCGGAGTCCGGTCCTTCTTCACTCATCCAAGAACTTACGGCTTTCTTCATAAAACGTTCTAAACTCATTCGCTCTCCCTCCCATCTTGAGCAAGTGACATCTCTCTTTCAAGGGAACGTATTTCATCTCGCAATACTGCTGCTTTTTCAAATTCCTCTTGCTCAATAAGAATGCGAAGTTGCTGCTTTAAATCTTGAACTTTTTTTCTTAAAGAAATTCGGCCGCCAGTTCGTCTAGGTATTTTCCCAGTATGTGAAGCATTTCCTCCGTGCAGCCTTCTTAAAATCGGTTCCAACTGGTTACTAAATGCTTTATAACATTCGGAACAACCAAATCTGCCGACTTTGGCAAACTGACTATATGTCATATGACAATGCTCACATCTTACTACCTCATGGGTTGGAAACGCATTTGCATTTGTCTGCTGAAAATGTGGCTCTGCATTTAATAGCCCGGCTAATAGGTTATGGATGCTAAAGCCGGAGCCTCCATGAAACATAAAGGTTTCTCCCTTTTCTTGAGCACAAGTTTCACATAAATGTACTTCTGTTTTTTCACCATTAATAATTTTTGTAAAATGAAGGGTTGCCGGTCTTTCTTGACAATTTTGGCAAATCATCTTCGTCACCCCATCTATTGAAATTATTTATATTTTAAAGTGGTCAGCATGGCTTTTAGCATCCTTGCTCTTAGCTCATCCCGATGCGGCAGTTCAATATAGAGCACAGAACGATCCATTACACTCGTCATTAATTTCGCTTCTCTTCGACTGATGATCCCTTCTTGAACCAGTCTGAGAATAATATCCTCAGCACTTGACTGGGAAATTCTATTTTGTATAAGCGAAAGAAGTTGATCTATAAGGTGTGCATGGTCATATACTTTCACTTTCTTAATTCGAATATACCCACCGCCCCCTCTTTTACTTTCAACTACATATCCTCTTTCAGTCGTGAACCGAGTGTTTATGACATAGTTAATTTGAGAAGGAACACATTGGAACTTATCTGCAATTTCACTTCTTTTAATCTCTACAATTTCTTTCTCGCTCATATCCAATACTTGCTTTAAATAATTTTCAATAATATCAGATATGTTTCTCACTCCGCCTCCTCCAATCTGACTTTGACTATATTTGACTTTTATTATATGAGATGAATTCCTATATTGCAACTAAGTTGCTCTCCTTATCATTTTGTCCAGAAAATCTGTAATTTTACGAAGTTATTTTCTTTTTCTTTATTTGTTTGTTTTGATCAAAATAAACCTGTTAAACCCAGTTACAAAGAAAAGCGAAAAAGCCGCATAAATTTTATGAATACGGTTCTTCGCTTCTCGACTATTTAATATTGGCAATAACCATTGAAATGTCATCCTGATAGGGTCCGTAGGTTTCTTCAAAAAAAGAAATAAATCGTTGAATCCACTTCGAACTGTCTGCTTCTCAGATTGAACATAATTTTTCATATTACCGAATATCAACTCTCTTTTAGCAAATCTCATTTTGATACTATCAGAAATTTACCATTAATAGTTTGTATAAATTAGAAACAATTTTCTATTGAGAATTGGATTCTTGTTAATGGAGAGAGAAAAGTTGGGGTAATTTTAAGTAAATGTGAAAAATTAGTTGAATTAATGAGGTAACAGTTCATAGCCGTGGATAAAGCTTTCAAATTCCTATGATCATACACTCTATAATATCGTGCCTTTTTTCCAACAAAAAAGACCAGCATTATCAGCTGATCTTCTCTTGCCCGGCAACGTCCTACTCTCACAGGGGGAAACCCCCAACTACCATCGGCGCTGAAGAGCTTAACTTCCGTGTTCGGTATGGGAACGGGTGTGTCCTCTTCGCCATCGTCACCAGACCATGTATTTTAGAGACAAATGTTATTATAATACTTTTTCTCAAAA
>NZ_WIAQ01000013.1 GCF_009466385.1 Peribacillus tepidiphilus
GCTAAATCATCGAGTTTAGTAATGTTGGAATTAGCCAGGGTGACAACCACTTGTGCATTTTTCAAATAAGGCTTTGTGAAAAGAACCTTCTTTTTGCGCTCATCAGTGATCGTGTATCCGTTCCAAATGAGATCAATCCGCCCACTGCTTAACTCGGATTCTTTTGTTTTCCAGTCAATGGGTTGAAATTTAACCTTTGTTCCCATTTTTTCAGCAGCTGCTTTCGCATAGTCAATGTCAAAGCCCACGATTTTATTATTCTCGTCACGGAACCCCATAGGTGCAAATTTATCATCGATCCCAATCACTAGCGTATTGTCTTTTTCCTCCGGTTTGGAGCATCCTGAAAGAAGCGAGAATATCGCTATGATGGCTAGAATTATTGTTATTGAACGTTTCATTTGTATAAAACCACCTTTAACGGATTATTATTTTGCTTTATATAAATTTGGTGAATGTAGTACCACCTTTGTTGTTCTTAACCTTCCCAAACGTCTTTATATTTAAAGGGATCGTTAGCAAATGTATTTTTAAAAATGAAGGAAGCAAAGTTATTAATCACTCGATATTTACACAAAATAGACGATAAAGCATAACTTATCTATGATGATGAATGCATTCATGATGATAAACTTCTATAAATACTTTAGTTCGATAATATATTAGAGTAATAAATTATCGTAAAATGAATTTAACACAAAATAAAAATGAGTGTCAACTAATTTTTTTAGTACATTAGCAAACTAAAGGGTTTGAAATATAAGTGGTACTATTTATACTTTTTAAAAGAGCTAGGAAAAAACTAACCCAAAATAAAAGCAGTGGGATTATATTTGATAAAATCACACTTTTATTTATTCACTTTTTAGGTGTAAGTGGGTAAAATTAGTGTGATAGTTTAAATTTTTCATAGGAGTGTCGAAATGGATCAACAATCATTTATAGCAATTGGTATCTTTTTACTTACATATGGTCTCATTATTGCTGAAAAAGTCCATCGAACGATTATCGCCATGACAGGCAGCCTGATCATGATTACTGTAGGCATTATGACTCAAGAATCAGCCCTACATCACATTGATTTTAATACGATCGGTTTGCTTATTGGTATGATGATTATCGTTTCGATTACTGGACAAACAGGGGTTTTTAACTACATAGCTGTAAAGGCGACACAATTTGCTAAAGCTAACCCAATAAGAGTATTGATAATGTTGGGGCTAGTCACTGCTTTTGGATCGGCCTTTCTAGATAATGTCACAACCGTTTTACTCATGGTTCCAGTAACATTTAAGATTACGCAACAATTAAAGGTAAATCCAATTCCTTATCTTATTACTGAAATTTTTGCATCAAATATTGGGGGAACATCAACAATGATTGGCGATCCTCCCAATATTATGATAGGAAGCGCTGTAAAAGAATTAACCTTTAACGCATTTATTGATCATTTGTTCTTAATCAGTTTCTTTATTTTATTTGTTACCGTTGGTATTTTAGCTTTCTGGTATCGTAAGGATCTTAAAACAACTGACGAGCTAAAGGAGATGCTATTAAAAAAGAATGCGCGAGAAGAAATAACAGATTCTAAACTTCTTGCTAAGTGTCTATTAGCATTAACTGTGACAATCGGAGGGTTTTTTCTTCATCAATTTGTGCATATCGAGACAGCAACAATTTCCCTAATTGGTGCCTTTCTTTTATTATTTCTAACTGGGGAAAAATATTTGGACCACGCTTTGGAGAAAGTGGAATGGACAACACTATTTTTCTTTATAGGCTTGTTCGTAATAGTAGGAGGACTTGTTGAAACTGGAGTCATTTCTACACTTGCGAAAAAAACCATTGCTTTAACAGGTGGAGAAATCGTTCCAACTACATTTTTAATTCTTTGGGTAAGTGCCATTGCATCAGCATTTATTGACAATATCCCATTTGTCGCTACCATGATCCCTTTAATTAAAGAGATGGGGAATAGTGGCATTCAGAACTTAGAGCCACTCTGGTGGAGTTTAGCACTCGGGGCTTGTTTAGGCGGAAATGGTACGCTCATTGGCGCAAGCGCAAATCTTGTTGTTGCAGGTCTAGCTTCTAAAGAAGGCTATCACATTTCATTTAAGCGCTTTTTAGTAATAGGATTTCCTGTGATGTTACTATCGATCATTATCTCATCGATCTATATTTGGTTTAGATATCTTTCATAAAAAGATGTGGTACTTCACTACTTCTTAAATTCCAAGCTTGGACATATATTGTGAAATATATGTAAAAAAGCAAGGTGATTGGTATCCTTCAAAAATTAATGGCTATTTTAATCGGAAGCTTCTTAATAAGTCTTGGAATTAATCTCTTTTTAGTGCCTCATCACTTGTTGGATGGTGGGATTATTGGCATCGCACTTATTCTTCATTATTACTTTAATCTTCAAACTGGGGTATGTATGATCATGCTCAGCATTCCGATCTTTATATATGCTTGGTTTTATGGGAGAAATTATTTCTATAATAGCTTTCATGGGTTAATGGTTTCTTCTGTTTTTATTGATTGGCTAGCCCCGCTTCAATCACAAATTTCGCTGTCCATTTTTAGCAGTGCTTTATTAGGGGGAACCATCATTGGATTAGGAATTGGACTTATGCTTCGGTATCAGACGAGCACTGGAGGAACGGACTTAATAGCCCAATTCATTTCGAATGCTACTTCACTAAACGTAGGGATCATAATTTTAATAGTAGATGGATTTGTTGTAGCAGCAGGATACCAAGCCTTAGGCTTAAAAAGCTTTCTCTTTTCGTGTTTAACCATATCCACCGTTGGAACGATTACCTCTATGATTGTGAAAAAGTAAGATTAGATGTAATATCCAATAGGCCGATTCAAAAGCTTACAGATGTGCAATATTGATGGCCTTATTTCTGGGATTAAGATTTACAAAATAAATATAAATACTATAAAAATAGGAAAGATCCTTTATCTGCAACCTAGGACAGTCCTTCTTGGGCTGTCTTTCTTTTATTTAAGGCTTTGTTAAATCTTATTGTTGATTTTGAGCAAAAATAAAGGGAAACTCTATTTTTCAAAGGTTTCCCGTTTCTTTTAAAATTACTTTTGAATTTTCAGACCCTTCCACCAACCCAGTAAAGAACAATTCCTGCTATAAAAAGGATTGGGAACAGAATGATAAGTAGCCCTATCATTGCAAATCCACTACCTTCACATAATCCATAGATACTACTGATTAACCACGAAGCAATTGGTGCTATTATGAGCATAGTGGTTATTCCCCAAATTCTGAGCTTTTTTGCTTTAGGTTTTCTCAGGCTGGAAAAAGTGGCTATTAATATCCCAACTATTAAAATAATTACTGCGTAAATCTCGTATGTCATTTTCCTTCTCCCCTCTCATTGTATAATTTACCACAATTCCCCAATTATTTATTGAAGTTTTTAATTATTTTGGTTATACAAAATTAAACATTACATTTTGACAACCATAACTATCATATGTGTCAACGACTTAAAGCTTATGGAAAAGAAAGGGGTAACTAGGAAATAAAGCTAGATGTTCATCTTAAGGTGAATTTGCTACAAATTGAAAATCCTTTATTAAAGCATAAGTTTACTATTAGGTAGCTTATGCTTTTATTCTTTAGAGAATGATTTAGGGGATGGAAAATATTCATTCTAAAAAACTAGAATATATAAAAAATATTAAGAATTTTCTTTATAATAAAATAAAGAGGGAAATGGGAGGGGATGTAATGAGCTCTTTATTAAAGTCACGAGCAGCACAGAAGGCGTTATCCAAAGTTCAAAAAGTTGCGGAATTGCTTCATCCAATTTTGGCAAACCAGCAATCAATTGATCACAACTATCATAAATTACGCTCAATTTTAGATGAACAATTAAATAGGGATGAATATTTACTGATTGTAGATGAACAAGGAATGAGCCACATCCATACCAATCGGCTTCGGGAAGGTTATCCGTTCGTTGATGAGGTGGGGATTAAAGCAGCTCAAACGGACAAGCCATTGCTTCAATTATATCAACGAAATACAGGGGAATTATTAATTGATGCATCTTGCCCTATTATGAATCTAGGAAATGGTAAGCGCTTTAATTTGCGGTTAGGTCGGATTGTTCATCAAAAATTTCTCGTTCCAATGGTATCGAGCTTAACCCTAATTCCTGCCAGTCTAGTTGCTTTAGGGGGAGTATTTTTAGGAATTAACTTACAAGATTTGATCATACTTACCGTCATTTCAACTCTATCAGCGGGTGGACTATCTTTTTATTTATTTCGCTATGCAATGAAAGGGCTTTCAACTTGGTACGGGGTAACAAGGCGGATTTCTGCAGGTGATTTAACAGCTGAAGTAAAAGAAAAGTCTCGTACTGAATTTAAGCAAATTGGTTTTGAAATCAATAAAATTGTTTTAGGGATGAAAAATATCGTGATTGAACTTAATAAGGCATCACAAGCCGTTAGTAAGGTGAGTGATACACAGGCGATGGAAGCTCAACGATTGTCTAATACGTTTGCTGAATTTGAAGAAACGATGAATTCTTTTAGAAGTGGAACAGAAAATCAATTATCTTCATTACAGTCGGCCAATGCAATGGTTCAAAATATCATGCAGGGAATTAGAAGGATGCAAAAAGATATTAAAAAAACTCTTCAAGTGTCTGAAGATGCTTCAATGGTTGCGGAAGAAGGGACTACAGCTGTTACCTCATCAGAAGAAAAAATGCAGCAAATCCAAAGCAGTGTCCAACAAACTGCCAAACAAATTATGCAAATTGTTCATGAAGCAGATCAAATTATGCAAAAGGTGTCAGCTATTACAAAGATTTCCGAACAAACGAATCTACTTGCTCTAAATGCCTCCATTGAAGCTGCTAGAGCTGGAGATGCAGGTAGGGGCTTTGCAATTGTTGCAGAAGAGGTTCGTAAATTAGCGGAAGATACGAATACGTTTGCTGCTGATATCCTCAGCACATTAGAAGGGACAAGAGACGACTTGAAATTGGCAGTAAATGATGTTGAATCAAATATTGCTTTAATTCGCGATGGAGTTCAGGTTGTAAAAGTTGCCGGGGAATCCATTCGCAAGCTGAATCAAGCATCCGAACAGACGAAAGAAGCAGTATTAGCCAATCACCAATCCTCTGATTTATTAATGAAGGATGGAGAGCAGTTAGAAAAAATTATTGCGGAGATCAATAATATTGCTGAACACTTCACTGATCAGGTGATAGAAACGGTTCGAAGTATGAATGAACAAGCAAATGTAGTTCACCAATTAGCAGCAGAAGCAACAGAGCTATCTGATCATTCACAGATGCTTAGTCGAATCGTCAAACGGTTTAAAGTATCTTGATAGACACCTCGTATTTGACGGTAGGATTCCCTACCGTTTTTTAGGCACACTTTTTTGGTGTCTGACACCATTCGTGGACAAATGTCTTTCTGTGGTGTCTGACACCATTCGTGGACAAATGTCTTTCTGTGGTGCCTGACACCATTCGTGGACAAATGTCTTTCTGTGGTGTCTGACACCTTTTTAGATAAGTTACTGATGAAACGATAACAGTAGCAATTGTTGGAATAAATAAGCTCTACTGTCATACACCCACATAAAAGGTAAAAAGTGAGCACGTGTTAGGACACCTACAACAAATGGAACCCACTCATATTGTTCATAACCAACCAAAATTAAAATGGGAGCAAAAAATAGCTGCAAAGCACCTAATAACCCATTTTAAGAGAAAACTTAAAGGTTTTTTGAAGCATAAGCCTGTTCACATACAAAGCCTGAGATCAGTTGATTAAATAGTTGCCATTTTTTTGTCGGCAATTGATGAGATACTTTTGGAATAATAACAGCCAGACAGTTTGTATGCCTTTTATAACAACGTAAGTGTTGATTTACCAAGTCTCGGGATCCATATAGCAATAATAAAGGAGATTTCAATTGATGAAGTCGATCGACACATGAATAGTGCAGGGATCGTTCATAAAACTGAAGCCAAACTTTTCGATTTGCCTTATGCATATGTTCAATAATCTCATTTCGCAGTCTTTTGTTTTTCGTATGACTGGTTGCGATCATATACGCTAAGGTATCGGGATAATGTTTGACAAAGTATATTCCTGCAAGATGTTCATATTTAAAACCAATAGATTGTACAGCTGGAAATCCACCTGAAAGAATGACTGCCATCGTCTTCTCTGGAAAAGAAAGGGCAAATTCTTGTGCAACAATCCCGCCTGAAGAATATCCACAAATCACTGCTTTTTCAATTTGGAGATGATTTAACAAGGCATGAATTTCTTCTGCAAACCCTAAAATAGAAACGTCTTTTATTGGGCCAATCGTATCTCCATGACCACTTAAATCTGGAAAAATCACCCTGTAATGTTCAGCCAAATGTTTCTGATAATAAAACACCTTTCTTCCCATAGCAGGAGGATGGATAAACACAATTGGGACTCCTGATCCTTTGTCTTCGTAGAAAATTTTGGTTTTACCATGGAAAAATGTCGGCATACGCTATACTCCTTTCAGTCGTTCTCCATCTTAAAAAGGAGAAAGTAAAGGACTTCTGTTTTAATATGACTACCTGTTGAATATTTCATTCGCTTTAGAAGACTTTCCTTTCATTCGATGGAGTACCAGTAACTAGCTTAGGGTAAACTAACTCAAACGAATTTTTAGGAGTGATATTGTGTTAATGGAAGGCCACATTATTTCAGGGGAATTTGATTCATCTATGAATGAATTTTCTATATTAAAAGTAAAAAATTTCTCCACACAATCGATCCTTAAAGAAAACCAACTAAACAGCTTATATCATTATTTGAAAAAACATCAGCATGAGACAGATGGGCAAATTATTACATTATACGACCAAATGCCTGTACGCCTGTCCCCAGAAGAAATTCCTCAATTATTAAATGACTTAGAGAAAGTTCAATCTATGTATCACTGATTGAGAAATTTTGAGGATCGGTTGAATAATCTCGAGAACGGGTTGAATTATTTCGAGAACGGGTTGAATAATCTCGCGAACGGGTTGAATTATTTCGAGAACGGGTTGAATAATCTCGATAACGGGTTGAATAATCTCGAGAACGGGTTGAATAATCTCGCGAACGGGTTGAATTATTTCGACAACGGGTTGAATAATCTCGAGAACGGGTTGAATTATTTCGAGAACGGGTTGAATTATTTCGAGAACGGGTTGAATTATTTCGAGAACGGGTTGAATAATCTCGCGAATGGGTTGAATTATTTCGCGAACGGGTTGAATAATCTCGAGAACGGGTTGAATTATTTCGAGAACAGGTTGAATGATCTCAGAATCGGGTAGAATGTTCTCTATATAGCATTTTTTTATAAAGTGGGTTGCGGCCATATTATTTTAAAAAGGCCGAACAAAAAAAAGAGCGGACACTAACATGTCTGCTCTTATTGTTTTTACTCAAAATGAATTTTTTGTCGTTTGAAATCGTTTTAAAGGAAACCTAGATTTACCACTAGAAAAATAGATTCCTACAAAAATAATGGCCAGTCCTAGGATTATATTTTTTGTCACTGCTTCGTTTAATAAAACAGATCCCCATATCATAGCTGTAACGGGAATGATATACGTAACCGTTGTAGCAAATTCTGGACTTCCCTTTGTCATTAAATAATAGAAGAGAAGATGGGCTATACCTGAACCAAAACATCCAAGACCAATAACCGACATGAACATGTATGAGTTCCATTCAACATGAAATGGGATATGACCTGTAACCAATGATCCAAAGAATCCTATTGCTGCCCCTACAGTCAAGGAACACGTCGTAATTAAAAGAACTCCTGTATTACCTAAATGCTTTTTCGTATATTGGGAGGCAAAGCCGTAAGAAATGGTTGCAAGAATCATGGTTCCAATCCCAATAAAATTTTCACCTAATAATAGCTTTACATTGAAGTCCATTAACACTAAAATACCAGCAAAACCCATGATGATTCCTAGCCATTGTTTTTTTGACAAAGCTTTAGAAAATACCATTACACCAATTAACCCTGAAAATAATGGTGTAAGAGCATTTAACACGGCTGCTGTATTACTAGCAATTTGGGTTTCGCTTAAGGAGATGAGCCCCCAAGGAAGCCCTGCATTAAATACCCCAACAATTATCAGTGCTTTCCAAGGTATGGGTCTAACAATTTGCTTTCTTTTGATCCATAAAAAGGGCATTAAAATAATGGCACCTGCTAAACATCTAAAAAAAACAGTTCCCCAAACTCCTGCAGATTCAGTCAGCCATTTTATAAAAACAAAAGATAAACCCCAAATCATACTCAAACTAATTAAAGCACTGTACAATCGCATGAAACGAATCCCTCCTTTATATTCATACTAGCATTATCTTATTTTAGTGGATTGATTTCTTTTGAATTCTTGCTATGTAATTTTTTTTGTATAGGCTATCGCTACTAACGACCGATATATGTTGACTGATGACCGATATTTTACTGCTAACGACCGATATATGTTAACTGACGACCGAAAAAAGAGCATTTTTAATGTATAACAGAAAAGACTGACTCAAGAGCATTTGAGCCAGCCTTCAAAAATTTATGATCCTGTATGTTTTAAGCGATATTCAGTGGGGGAATAGCCGACTTTTTTTCGAAAAACGGACGAAAAATGGGCGGAATTCTTAAAGCCTACTTCAAAAGCTACTTCAGTCATAATTAATGAAGTGTGAAGAATGAGGTCTTTTGCAATCTCGATTCGTTTATTCATTAAAAATTGACTAGGTGACATAGCCATTTCATTTTTAAAAATTCTTTGTAGATAAAAGGGGCTAACATATAATTCTTCTGCCAAATCAGCAAGACCAATCTCTTTTGAGTAGTTTTCAGATATCACTTGTATGGCTTTTTCAACAAGATTTTGTTTTGTTGTTGAATGGGTTAGTAAATCAGGTCGGCATCTTTTACATGGACGAAATCCTTCAACTGTTGGCTCCTCATGATTATGAAAAATTTTAACGTTTTGCTGTTTTGGAGTTTTAGAGCGGCAAGAGGGGCGGCAAAAAATACCTGTTGTCATGACACCATAATAGAAAATCCCATCAAAATTTTCATCACACGCCACAATGGCTTTCCAAAATTCCTCTTTCATGTGAACCATCATCCCCCTTTATTTCTAATGTTACCATACGGAAGAACGGGAAGTGAAAGTTCATTAATTAAACAGCAAGAATTGAAAAAAGACCTCAAACCTAGTGACGGTTTGAGGTCTTTTTGGCAGAGAGGCATAAGTGCCATTATGCCCCTGACTTCATCTTTACGAGGCACGCCAATCTGCAAGTTTTCTTTATCCATCAAGCACCAGCTCTTTGTGGGGTCGAACGTTCCTTTTCCTTTTAAACGGGTGCTTTCGCTTTTTGATGATTGGATCATTTTTACTCTAAATTGGCATGTCTGCCATACATCGTATTCGAATTTAATCCCCTTTTCTCCATGAACCTTAAAATGACAGCATCGTAAAATAATAACAAGGTTTGCTCGAAAAGTGAGCCCATTGGTTGTATCGTTTTGTAATCACTGTCTGATTGGTCTTTAGGAGATCCAGGCATTTTAATCGTAAAGTCGGCTAGCTTTCCAATCGTGGATTCAGGAAAAATGGTCACAGCAGCAATTGTTCCGCCTATATTTTTGGCTTTTTCCGCCATGGAAACTAAACTTTTTGTTTCTCCTGAACCCGAACCGATGATCAAAATGTCGTCTTTTTCAAAGTTCGGAGTGACGGTTTCTCCTACTACATAGGCATCTATTCCTAGATGCATCATTCGCATCGCAAAGGACTTAGCCATAAAACCAGATCTTCCTGCACCAGCTACAAAGACTTTCTTTGATTCAAGAATCCCATTTACCAGTTTTTCTGCTTCATCATCAGCTATTAAGCCTACTGACCGATGTAACTCTTTTAGGATTTCAGCTAAATATTGAGTAGTCTGCATCATGATCCTCAACCTTGTTTGATCATTTGTTGCATTTGAGCAGCTACAGATTTTTTATCTGCTTGCCCTGTAATACCTCCACCAACGATGACAAGATCGGGCTGGGCTTTAATAACCTCTGGAAGTGTTTCTAATTTAATACCGCCTGCGATTGCAGTTTTTGCATTTTTTACGATGCTTTTAATGGTTTGAAGATCTTCAAAAGAGTTTTTTCCAACTGCTTGAAGATCGTAGCCAGTATGCACGCAAATATAGTCAACACCCATTGCATCCACTTCTTTAGCACGTCCAGCAAGGTCTTTTACAGCAATCATATCCACAAGGATTTTTTTACCTTGTTTTTTCGCTTCTTCAACTGCACCTTTGATAGACATATCTTCAGCTGCACCAAGAATCGTAATGATATCTGCACCAGCCTCAGATGCCTTCATGACTTCATATCCAGCAGCATCCATAATTTTTAAGTCAGCTAATACTTTTAAATGAGGGAATGCTTCTTTCACTGCTTTTACAGCATGAAGACCTTCGTTAATAATAACCGGCGTACCGATTTCAACTATATCAATATGCTCTTCAACCTGTTTTACCAGTTCAATTGCCTCTGGAATATTTACAAGATCTAATGCTAATTGAAGTTCCATCTATTCTTCACTCCTCATACATTTTTTTGTTTGATGCACAGTAATATGGTCTGTGTACCTATATTGTCCCGGGAACAGGATCCATTGTTTTTTTAACAATGGAACAGATGTTAGTTTACAATGTATATTGATTATTTGTAAGTACGCACTTTATTTATACATAGTGTCAAAAAATATACTATGGGTTATAATAAGCATGGAGGTGAAACAAATGTCCCGTATGCAGGATAAAATGTTTAACTGTGAAAAAGAATTAACTCTTTCTGTTATTGGTGGAAAATGGAAAATGTTGATATTGTGGCATCTAGGGAGAGAGGGGACCAAGCGGTTTGGTGAATTGAAGGCACTCATGCCGGGAATTACACAAAGAATGCTTGTGAACCAATTGCGTGAGCTGGAAGAAGATCTCATTGTTCAACGTAAAGTCTATCCCGTTGTTCCTCCAAAAGTAGAATACTCACTAACAGAACATGGAAAAAGCCTCATGCCGATTCTGGATTCTATGTATAAATGGGGTAAAAACTATATGGAGACTGTCTTGAATAATAAGGTGGAAATAAAAGAGTCAATAAAGTAAAACGTAAGATACAATATTTAAAGACCACAGTTAGCAACTTATATACATGTTGCTGACTGTGGTCTTTTTGCATAGAACTCATATGTATCATTCATTGTATTATGTTCCTTTAGCAGCGCTGTGCAACGAATTTGGTGGACATGCTGTGGAAAAAAATTAAATGGCGGGCTGACATCAAAAAAGCACAAGAACGCATTTTAATGCCAGCCCGATTTTATAACAGAATAAATTTCTTACATGAGTTTTTATAATTTTACAATGATTCGTCCTCTTGCCTGCCCTTTTAAGATAGTAGGTAGAGTTTCAGGTAATTCTTCGAGTGTAATTTCTTTTTGAATTAAGTCTAAAAGAGTAGATGGCTTTAAGTCCGTTGCCATTCGGCTCCAAAGCTCTTTGCGAACCTCCATTGGGCAGTATACAGAATCGATTCCTAGCAAGTTAACGCCGCGAAGAATAAATGGAAATACTGTGGTTGGAACGTTGCCTCCACCGGTTAATCCACTGACAGCAACCGATCCATTGTATTGTATTTTACTTAAAACAGAAGCCAGCATTTCTCCTCCTACAGGATCAACCGCACCAGCCCATAGCTGCTTATCTAATGCTTTAATGGTTCCGCTGTAAACTTCTTCGCGAGAAAGGATCTCTTTTGCACCAAGCTTATGTAGAAAATCATGTTCAGAAGCTTTTCCTGTGCTGGCTACCACATCGTAGCCACGTTTTGCTAGCATAGAAACAGCTAAGCTTCCTACTCCTCCGGTAGCTCCAGTTACAAGAACCTTGCCTTTTTCTGGTGTTAACCCATTATCCTCTAGTCTTTGAATAGAAAGGGCGGCAGTAAATCCAGCCGTTCCATAAACCATCGCTTCCTTCAATGTCAAATTTTCTGGCAATGGAACAATCCAGTCTCCAGGAATACGGGCATATTCACTATACCCCCCATAATGGGACACTCCGATTTCATAACTTGTTGCAATAACTTCATCACCTTCACGGAAACGTGGGTCTTGTGATGACACGACCACTCCTGCTAAATCAATGCCTGGGACAAACGGAAAAGATCTTACAATTTTACCATTAGGAATACTTGCTAAACCATCTTTGTAGTTCATGCTAGAATACTCTACTTTGATTAATACATCGGCATCAGGCAAATCATTAAAGGAAATATTCTTAACCCCCACCGAAAAATCATCTTCTGTTTTATTTACCATTAATGCTTTAAATTGTTCTGTCATACTAACAACTCCCCTCTATATAGTCGAAATCATCAATCATTTTACTTCGGATATCGAAATAAATGATCAGATTTCCGTTACATCTTACTACATTCTCCAGAAAAATGAGTAGGATATTTATGAACATTTATTGTTTTGTTCTTGTTTTACATATTCGTGCAAAAAAGGGTAAAATCCTTTTATCATCTTTTGATAATATACATGTTATATTTATGTAACTGTGCAGCAGTTCTAAAATGGACGATCGTTTCATGTCCATTCTGTTATGTATAAAAATAAGGCTGTCCATTACCAGGCAGAAATACCGGCATGTTCATTAAATGTAGTGGACCTATTCTAAAAAATATAGTGATTAAAACCAATCTAACTATTTTTTTACACATGTCAATTTGATGAAGGCATTGCGAGCTCGCAATGCCTCCATGTAATGTTTCGCTGTTCTAAAACGTGTTATATATATTTTCACAGGTTTCGGCTGTTGGTTGATAAAAACAGTGAAGCTTGTAACGTCCAGCCAATGGCTGATTATACCACTGTGGAGGACAATCGGCTGGTGGCCTAAAATACCATAAGCTAAATTTTGCTGGCCAATGTCGCTCTCCTCTTACAGATCGACGAGCTAATCGTTTTTCACTTTCTCTGGCTCTTTGATAGAAATAACCTTTTGTAACTGCTTCAAATGCATGTGGTTGAAAAATCATTTGTGGAATAGTGCGAATTCCTCTAAAATCTGAACAATTTGCTCTGATTCGGTTAATTCCTACGTTCCCGACGAGCAGCATTCCTTTTTCTCCTTCTCCTTCAGCTTCAGCCCTAAGTAATCTTGCCAATAGTGCGAGATCTGACTCTGTATGCTTCACTACTGCCATGACTTCACCTCCATAGTGTTTTTATTTATATACTATTTTTTATTCATTCATGAGATGACCATTATATTCTACGAAGTGGATTTATGATACTGGAGGAAAGATCATGTAGGAAATTATTAAAATCATTGAAAAAATAATTCCAACCTAAGTTTTTTAAAAAAGAAAAGTGTTTCTTACAACCTAATGGAATAAATGATTGACTAATACTTGAATAGATACTCATGTAAACCTGAAATAGTGGTAATAGGTAATTCCTTGACTTTTATTTTGGTTGAAACTAAAATGGTTACATCGAGAGGTGAAGCGTATGAAAAAAATTAGCAGCCGATTTTCCATCGCAGTTCATATTTTGTCTCTGATCGCATTAAGTCCATCACCTTGTACATCGGATTTTATTGCTGAAAGTGTACAGACAAACCCAGTTATTATTCGTAGAATCATTGGAAAGCTAAAAAAAGCTGGTTTGGTGCAAGTAAGAGCTGGAGCTGGAGGAGCATACTTGCAGAAAGGGCTGGATGAAATTACACTCCTTGACGTGTATAGAGCTGTGGAAGTGGTTGAGAAGGACGATCTTTTTAATTTTCACGATCATCCTAATCCAAAATGTCCAGTTGGAGCTAATATCGAATCTGTTTTTCGAACAAAAATGCTTCAAGCGCAAGCCGCTTTGGAACATGAACTAGCTCAAGTTACATTACAGCAATTGGTGAATGAACTTAGCGAGAAAAGTGGCTCTTAAAAGAGCTAATTTTTTCATACAAGTTGTAACCAATATGGTTATAATGAACGTTTATTTTTTTGTATACGTTGTAACCAATTTGGTTATATTAAACCTCTTGAAATAAATGGACTAATAAGAAGGGAAGGAAGTTTACATGTCAATTGTTGTTACTGGTGCAACAGGTCATTTAGGAGGTCTTGTTATTCAGCATTTATTAAAAAAAGTACCGGCACATGAGATCATTGCAAGTGTTCGCAATGTGGAGAAAGCTGAAGATCTTGCTAATCTAGGAATCGAAGTTCGTTATGGGGATTACATGGATGTAGAATCGATGAAGAAATCATTTGAAGGAGCGTCAAAGGTGCTCTTTATTTCAAGCCCTGACCTCGATGATACACTGCGTATTCGCCAGCATGCAAATGTAGCACAAGCGGCAAGAGATGCAGGGGTTAAACATATTGCTTATACGGGATTTGCTTTTGCTGAGGAATCTACATTACCACTTGCAAACGTTCATTTAGCTTCAGAGTATGCCATTCGTTCTACAAACATTCCTTATACATTCTTGCGAAACGCTCTATATGCTGAGGTTTTTGTAAACCCGGGGCTTGCTGCATCAGTAGCGAGCGGAGAATTAGTTACGAATGCAGGAACTGGAAAGCTTAATGCAGTGTCTCGAAACGATCTTGCTTTGGCAGCGGCTACTGTTCTAACAGAGGAAGGGCATGAAAACAAAACGTACAACCTTGTGAACCCACAACCATGGAGCTTTGATGAGCTGGCTCAAGTTCTCACTGATGTTTCTGGTAAAAAGGTCGAACACCGTTCTGTTTCATTTGATGAAATGAAGGAATATCTCGTTAACGTTGGACTACCAGTACCAGTCGCTGAGTTTTCTGCTGTGATCTATCATGCGATTTCCGAAGGTGAGACAGCTAGAACTACAGAAGATTTGCAAAATCTAATTGGAACGCCTACTTCACTTAAAGAAGCTGTAAAACAAGCATTACAGGGTTCATAATTTTTCTTAATATTACTTGAGTAAAAACAGGTCACCTTCAATTGACCTGTTTTTGTTTATCATTCTGTTCATTCGCTTTACCGGTTTTATTCTTGAATGTGAATAATTCTTTCTCCAATCATGAAAAATATTACTTATGTAATAAGCAAGTGTTTCAATAACAATCCAAAACAGAATATTTTTCCTTTACATAAAACTGCTATATAATTACAAGCACACATAATAGTTAAAGTGATCGAAGCACAAGATCTGTGTAGAAAGAGGGAATACTGTTATGAAAATAAGTATTTTAGATCAATCCCCTATTTCTTCTGGAAAGACCGCTCAAGACGCATTACAAGAATCGATGAGACTTGCGCAAATTGGAGAGAAATTAGGATACACACGATACTGGATTGCTGAACACCATGATTACCCTGGACTTGCTTGTTCAGCCCCTGAAGTCATGTTAGGATACATTGGAGCAAACACAAAGAAAATTCGCATTGGATCTGGAGCTGTTTTACTTCCACACTATAAACCTTACAAAATTGCGGAAACGTATCATATGCTTGCAACTCTATTTCCGGATCGAATCGATTTAGGAATTGGCAGAGCTCCAGGAGGATCGGCAGAAGCAACGATGGCACTTTCGGATAACTTTTTGGAGCAAGTTCGCAAAATGCCTGAAAAGATTATCGATCTCCTTCATTTTTTACAAAACGATTTCCCTTCTGATCATATGTTTTCGAAAATCTCTGCATCCCCTCTTCCTGCCATCTCCCCTGAACCATGGATTCTTGGAACGAGCGAAAAAAGCGCTATTCTTGCAGCAGAAAATGGAACGGCCTATGCATTTGGGCATTTCATGAGTGATAAAGAAGGATCTGATATTATGAAAACCTATCTCGAAAGATTTAAAGCAAAAGGCAGGCTACAACGTCCTAAATCAATCGTTGCCGTTTCCGTGATCTGTTCAGAAACAACAGAAAGAGCAGAAGAACTAGCCTTAAGTGGTTATTTGTGGCATGTGCAATCTGCAAAGGGAGAAGGTAAAAAAGGGATCCCTTCTATAGAAGAAGCTAAACAGTATTCCTATAGTAGCGATGAAAAAGAAATGATTAAGGCAATGAGAAATAAAATGGTAATTGGTAATCCACGAGAAGTAAAACAACAGCTTCTTGCATTACAAACACTATACCAAGCGGACGAAATTATGATTGTTACGATTACACACAGCTATGAAGATCGGGCTCAATCTTATAAGCTCATAGCACATGAAGTCCTATGAATAAACTTTGCTTTAGTATACTTTTTGTTACTATCTGACACAAAAGTGCGTACTTGTTACTTTTGTATATTTACCTAATAATAACGGTATCGGATTAAATCTCAAATCATTACGAAAGAGGGGAGTATTATGCAAATGAGAGTCTCTGCAGTTCAATATCATCTTCATACCATCCATTCCTTTGAAGAATTTGCAAATCAAGTGGAGCATTATATAAAAACAGCCGAAGAATTTGATGCGGATTTTGTTCTTTTCCCTGAATTTTTTACAACACAACTCATGTCTATTGGTAATGATAAAGGCGAAGCCTTAACGATTGAAGAATTGCCGAATTTTACAGAACAATATCGTTCATTATTTATAAATCTTGCTAAAAAAACAAAGATGCACATCATCGGAGGTACCCATGTAATTCGTAAGGGTGACAAATTATACAATGTTGCTCATTTGTTTTATCCAGATGGAAGGGTCGCGGAACAGGCAAAGCTTCATATCACTCCTACAGAAGTAAAAGAATGGAATATGAGTGCCGGAGAAGGCCTGGAAGTGTTTGAGACAGAAAAAGGAACCATTGCCATGCTAACCTGCTATGACATTGAATTTCCGGAAATTGTTCGAATGGCAAAGGCAAAGGGCGCTGATGTTATTTTCTGTCCATCTTGTACCGATGATCGTCACGGCTTCCATCGAGTTCGTTATACGAGCCATGCTAGAGCGGTAGAAAATCAAGTGTATGTCGTAACAACAGGTACAGTTGGTTCTCTTCCAACAGTTGATTTTATGCGGGCGAATTTCGGGCAAGCAGCGGTGATTACACCGAACGATATTCCGTTCCCTCCGCGCGGCATCTTGGTAGAAGGGGAAATCAATCAAGATATGATTGTTACGGCAGATCTTAACCTCGAACTTCTGTATAAAGTTCGTGAGAGTGGCTCTGTTACAACTTGGCGTGACCGTCGTACAGATCTATATCCAGATTGGGAAACAAAATAATGATGGCTCACTCAAAGGCCACTATGTTATAGAAAAGAGCTTGCAATAATAAGGGGTGAACCTTATGTATCGAAAAGAATTTTTTGTTTTCGACCAAGACAAGCCTGTCCCGGCGGTAATCCGTAATTATGAAGAAAAAGACTTTCCTGGCTTAATTCGTATTCAACAGGAAAGCTTTCCTCCGCCGTTTCCATCTGAATTATGGTGGAATACAGAGCAGCTTAAAAATCATGTGACTCTCTTTCCAGAAGGAGCTTTATGTATCGAAGTAGATGGAGAAATTGCTGGTTCCATGACTGGTTTACTCGTTGACTTCGATCCTAATCATCCGGATCATTCCTGGGAAGAAATCACTGATAATGGCTATATCCGTAACCATAACCCGAACGGTAATACGTTATATGTTGTTGATATTGGTGTGCGTCCGGCCTATCGAAAGCTAGGATTGGGCAAGTGGATGATGTTATCCATGTATGAAGTTGTTGTTCATTTGGGTTTGGAGCGATTGCTTGGAGGAGGACGGATGCCAGGCTATCATAAAAAAGCAAATGAGATGACACCGGAACAATATCTTGATGCTGTGGTAAAAGGTGAACTAAAAGATCCAGTTATCACCTTCCTGCTTCGTTGTGGTCGTACTCCTGTTAAAGTGGTGGCTAACTATTTAGAGGATGAAGAATCACGTAATTATGCTGCCCTTATGGAGTGGAAAAACCCTTTTTACTCATCAATTAAAAAAGGAGAATAGTAAAAATGGAATATCATCGAATTACAAATATACAAGATCCATTGTTTAAACAAATGCATCAATTGATGCAAGACGTATTCCCACCGGAAGAAGTATTAGAGTTTGATCTTTGGAAAGAGCCTTTAGAGGATCCGGGAATTCGAGTTTTTGTTGCCGTTCACAATGGGAAAGTAGTAGGGGCAACGGAGTATCGCTACTATGAAGATTTTAATGTCGCCATGACAGATTTTACAATCATTGGCCAGCCTGGTCTAGGAATCGGTCCATTTTTAGCTCAAAAGAGAGCAGAGGATTTGAATTCATTGGCAGAAGCTAACGGTAAAAAGTTATTTGGCATGTTTGCGGAAATTTATGATCCATATCGTGTAGAGCATTATGAGTTTGGTGGAGTAAAGCCAATGGATCCTTATGTACGCCGTGAAGTATTGGCTCACCTTGGATATAAACGTCTTGATTTCCCTTATGTTCATCCTTCCTGGAACAATGATGGAGAGGCTGTAGAAGGGCTAGACCTTTGCTTCCTTCCAATGGAAGAAGGCGTCAATGAGCTGCAAACAGACCTTATCGTGAAATTCTTAAAACGCTATTATTCTGTTTTATCAAACAAACCACAGGCTTGGTATACCATGATTGAAAACCTAGAAGCGAAAGAAAAAGTAGCATTGTTACCAATTTAATGATGAAAGAATGAAGCTGACCTAAAACAAAGTGTGGCACCCATTGTTATTTAATATTGAAAACAGGAGAACTGTTTCTTATTTAAAGTAACTGTTAGCGGGAGTCAGGCACTTATAGGTCAGCTTCTTTTTTGTTTTCATTGGATTTCTTTGTTAAACTCAGCTTAAGAAAATATTGCACAATATAGCTATGTATCGCATAATATGTATATATGCATATCTGTTCATATATTCAATTATAGAGGTGTAATAAAATGGGACATCATCATGGACATTCTCATGGACATGGACATTCACACTCGCATACCAATAACAAGAAAGCCTTGCTATGGTCCTTTATCTTAATCGCATCATTTATGGTTGTAGAAGTAATTGGGGGATTATTAACGAATAGTTTAGCTTTGTTGTCAGATGCAGGGCATATGCTAAGTGATGCTGCAGCCTTAGGTTTAAGCTTTTTCGCGATTAAATTAGGAGAGAGAAAGGCTTCATCCACCAAAACGTTCGGATATAAACGGTTTGAAATTATTGCTGCGGCACTAAACGGGTTAACCTTGATTTTGATTTCTTTCTACATTTTTTTTGAAGCCTATCACAGATTTCTCAATCCTCCAGAAGTTCAAAGTGTAGGGATGCTTTCAATCTCTGTTACGGGGTTGTTGGTGAACATCGTAGCTGCTTGGATTTTGATGAGCGGGGATAAAGATGATAATTTAAATGTTAAAAGTGCATTCCTGCACGTGATTGGGGATATGCTCGGTTCAGTGGGGGCCATTATAGCGGCTTTGATGATTATGTTCTTTGGATGGGGGCTTGCAGATCCAATTGCAAGTATCATTGTGGCTATTCTTATCATGATTAGTGGGTGGAGAGTAATAAGAGAAACTTTCCACGTGTTGATGGAAGGTACCCCTAGACATTTAGATTTAGACATAATCAGAAAATCTCTCCAAAGCATCCCTCATGTAAGAGATGTTCATGATGTCCATACTTGGTCATTGACTTCTGAGCTTCCTATGTTTAGCTGCCATATTAGTATGGAAGCTGAGGGGAATCATGATCAAATTTTGCATCAAGCTCAAACGATTTTACATGATGAGTTCCATATAGAACACAGCACCATTCAAGTTGAACATATTGAAAAAGGCTGTCCTAGTAAGCATGGGACTTGTAATTAATATGATAGTCAATTCGTAGTTAAGAGCTAGATCATCGTATAAAGCTGAGTCGAAAGGTTGTTGACTAACAACACTTTTGGCTCAGCTTTTGCTTTTATTAGAGCGGACTAGCCAGGAATCTCGTGACTTTAGCCATGAGAGGTTCAAATTTAAGATTAATGGTGATTGGCATGCTCAATCATTTTCTTTAGGATGTCCATAACATGATTATCATCATATGAGTAGAATAGAGTGGTACCTTCTCTTCTAAATTTTACAAGCCGGAAATTTTTTAAAAACCTTAATTGGTGAGAGACTGTAGATTGATGTAATGCTAACTTTTCAGCGATTTCGTTTACAGAGTGTTCTCCTGAAAACAATAAATGCAAAATTTTAATTCTTGTTGGATCCGCCAGAGCTTTAAAGGTTTGTGAAACGATGAATAGCGTCTCTTCATCGAGAGTATTTCTTTGATTAGAAGCGTCTTTGTTTTCTTTTTCCAATTACTTTCCCCTCCTTTTTATACAGATTTCAAGTTCACACTATGTAATTATTTTAACAGGAATACATGAAAATAGAAAAAAGCAGCTTTCGAAGCTGCTTTTAGACAAGGTCTATTTTTTGCATATTCAGAAGGATTAGATACGCTTATCATTCGGATAGAACTGTGATTTGGAATAGGAAATCGGTTGTCATTCCGATATATCGGTCGTCAGCGGTAAAATATCGGTCGTCAATCCGATATATCGGTCGTCAGCGGTAATATATCGGTCGTCAGCGGTAGGAAATGAGCCGTCATCTCGATATATCGATCATTGTACCCCTCATTGAGATGGACTCCCATCCTCTGGTTTGACTGAATCCTCTGCGATGACGCGGAGCTCTTGGTAAAAGAAATCGTGGTTGCAGCCTTCATGTTCCGAAGTGCTTTCTTTATTTACAATTTCTTGTAATTCTCCGGTATCACCTTTGGCATTGATGATTTCTACAAGCTGTATAAGTTCCTCAGCAGAACGGTCTTCTTTTTTCTTCAAGAAACATCCCTCCTAAATTTTATCGTGTCCGTATTTCACATGGATTAGCCAGAAGTTTTTCCTCATTCTGTACAAATAGGTTGAATTATTGTTGAAACGGGTTGAATTATTGTTGGGACGGGTTGAATTATTTAGAGAACCGGTTGAATTGTTAAAAAAACCGGTTGAAATATCTCAAAAACCAGTTGAATATTATGAATAAAACCGGGAGTAAGTCTCTCCATCTTCCTTTTTAAAAAAACATAAAAGAAAGATTCTATTAAAATGAAAGTGCTTTCGTGACATAGTAGACATAAAGATTTAATATAGAAATAAGAAGAAGGGGGTCGCGCTATGCAAGTAAAAGTATTCGCCAACCTCAGGCAAATATGCGGTGGAGTAACAGTTGAAGTGAAGCCCGATGGGAATATGGTCATTGATGTGCTGAACAAAATGATTGAGATGTATCCAGATTTAAAGGAAGAAATCTTTACCGAGGAAAAAGAGTTGAAGCCTTTCGTTCATGTGTATGTAAACGGTAAAAATATTATCCATGATAAAGGGTTACAAACAAAGGTAAAAGATACCGACCAGTTCGCGCTTTTTCCACCTGTGGCAGGTGGTTAATATGACGAGCAAGCAATTGGAGTTTCGGGGTATTCCTATTAACCATCTTGCCATGTACTTGGAAGAGCTAGGTGGAGAGAGGATAACAGACAACATGCCGTTTCTTTATAAAGGAGATGGATGGACCGCAAACAT
The DNA here is from genome assembly GCF_009466385.1 of Peribacillus tepidiphilus. Taxonomy (GTDB): domain Bacteria; phylum Bacillota; class Bacilli; order Bacillales; family DSM-1321; genus Bacillus_BN; species Bacillus_BN tepidiphilus. The sequence continues at coordinate 21,717 of NZ_WIAQ01000013.1, forward strand.
TATAACAGAGCAAGAAATTGCTTTTACTTCCGTTTTCAAGGTAAATGCCGTCCAAATTTTATTTACGGCAAACGATGAAGAAACATTAAAACAGCTTATAAAAAACTATCGTTATAAAACTACAAGAATCGGTGGATAAAGATCTTCAAAATGATAGAAACAAGGTAAGGGGGAAGCCTTGTAAAAGAGAAAAGCTGAGTCAAAAGTATTAACCACCATTTGACTCAGCATTTATTTTGTAGCAACTACATGATCAACATTTAGACTAATTGCTTAATTCCTAGCTCTTGCAATTTTTCCTCAGGAACGACGCCGTCTTTCCAGCCGCGTACCTGGTAATATTCATCTAGCATGATATCCATTCTACTGACAGAGCCGGAACTGTTTCCTGTAGCAGGTTCTTCTGTAAAGCGTTTTGGTAAATAATCATCTTCACGCTTGTTAAAGCCTGCAAGATTATTGTAGTAGCGCTCTAGGTTGTAGATTCTTTCTCCAGCCTTCATAACATCGTCAGCCGTCATTGGAATACCTGTCATTGTGCTGTATTGCTCTGCATAATGTTCGGCGTTTTCAGAGAAGGAAGAGAATTTGCATATGTTCATAGAGTCAGAGAAGGCAAGTAAGTCTTGGAATATTTTAAGCAGCTCTCCTTTTCCTTTAGGCTCTAAGCGGTCAGTTGGTTCAGGAATACCGGCAATTTCACTAGCTACAGTATATCCACGCAAATGGCAAGCTCCACGGTTGCTTGTCGCATACCCAAGGCCAATTCCTTGGATGCCACGAGGATCATATGCAGGGATGGATTGTCCTTTTACAGACATGGATAATTCAGGTGCACCCCATAATGCGGTGGCTCTAGCTGGACCTTCAGCAAGAACATCTCCAAATCCTTCACGATAAGCGATTTTGCGTGTCATTTCGATCATACGGTCTGCATCGCCCCAATCAAGTCTTTCTAAAATGAGGCCCTTTTCGTACGCTTCCATAGCAGAAGAGAAAGCGTTTCCAAGTTCAATCGTGTCTATTCCATATTCGTTACAGCGGTCAATTAAATAGGCAATTGCTTCACTGTTACTTAGTCCGCTGTTTGCACCGAGCGCCCATGCAGATTCGAATTCGAAGCTTTCCACTCTCGTTTTATATTTTCCCTCTTTTACTTCAACTTCGATTTTGCAAGCGACTGGACAAGCGTGACATGTATTGTTTGCAACGAGCAAGTGCTCGTTTACATACTCTCCGCTATGCTTTTCTGCTTCATCCCAATGGGTAAATTGAGAGTTTTTCGTAGGAAGTGCCCCGACTTCATTAATTAAGTTCGTTAAAACATTGGTACCATATACGGATAATCCACCTTTACGCGGAGCGGTGAGACCGCCTTCCAAAATCGCTTTTACTGCTTTTTTATTGGCAGCGGTGTATTCATCCTTTTGCTTCGGCTCAGGCATGTTTCCTTTTTGCTCAGCCTTAATCACAATGGCTTTTAGGTTTTTATAGCCTGCAACTGCTCCTGTCCCGCCTCTACCAGCAGCTCGGTCATGCTCGTTTATGAAGCATGCATACCGGACCAAGTTTTCTCCGGCTTGCCCGATTGCCATAACGCTCAAATTTTCTTCACCGTATTGATCTTTCATTGCCTGAACAGTGGCGCGCGTACTTAATCCCCATAGGTGGGAAGCATCACGAAGCTCCGCTGTACCATTTTCGATAAATAAATAAACGGGCTTGTCACTTTTACCTTTAAATAAAATATTATCAAAACCAGCCCATTTTAATCTTGCTGCTGTCCATCCGCCCATATGAGAGTCTGTCACCGTTCCTGTTAGAGGAGATTTTGTTACAACAGCAAGACGTCCGCTCATAGAAGAACGAGAACCCGTCACCGGTCCTGTCATGATGCAAAGCAAGTTCTCTTCCGAAAATGGCTCTACTTCAGGACCATTATCCAACATGTACTTTACGCCCAGGCCGCGTCCGCCAATATATTTTTTGGCGTCGTCTTCATTAATATTCCGATAGCTTACTGATCCACTGGACAAATCTACTACTGCTTCCTTGTTCTTAAAACCGCCAAGATTCATTTCATTTCCCCCTCTATTGGTAAAATTTGAGTTAAAAGACTCTAATTTTATTATATTTTAAATTTTAAAAAAATTACAAACTTTATTATAATAAATTGTAATACTTTTATTGATATGGGGAGATCGAAATGGTAGATATAAACCGATACTCAAGACAAATTTTATTTCAGCCCATTGGAGAAGAAGGTCAAAAAAAGATCATCGGTAGTTCTGTCGTAATAGTAGGAATGGGAGCATTAGGAACTGTAATATCTAATCATCTTGTCCGTGCTGGTATTGGAAGTTTAAGAATGATCGACCGAGATTTGGTTGAGCTTTCGAACCTGCAGCGCCAAACCCTTTACTATGAAGAAGATGCAATTCAAAATCTCCCCAAAGCCATAGCCGCAAAAAAAAGGCTTCAATCGATCAATTCCTCAGTAAAAATTGATGCAATTATATCGGATGTGAACGTGTCCAATGCAGAAGAATTATTAACCGGTTTCGATGTAATTGTAGACGGAACGGACAATTTTATGACTCGCTACTTAATCAATGATGTATCCGTTAAACATGGCATACCTTGGGTTTATGGAGGAGCGGTAAGCTCAAGAGGAATGTTCGCTGTTTTTATTCCTGGAAAGACACCATGTTACCGTTGTTTGTTTCCACATATCCCTACAGGTCTGGGTGAAACATGTGACACGATTGGTGTCCTTTCGCCAATTACTGATATTATTGGATCTTTTCAAGCTGTCGAAGTTTTGAAGCTATTGGTAGGTGCAGAAAGGAATCCTTATCTTGAACAGTTTGACATATGGTATCATTCAAATTTCCAGATGGATATTAGCGGCGGTTCGAATCCTGAATGTCCAACATGTGTGAAGAAAAATTTTGAATTTCTTGACCGAACCTCACAGCAGCAGATTCAATTTGCCATTTTATGTGGAAGAGATACGGTTCAGGTTTTACCTAGAAAAAGGAGGACATTCGATTTTGAAATGATGGCCCAAAGGCTAAAAAAGGTAGGGAAGGTAGAGTTTAACTCTTTCTTGCTTCGATTTTTTCCGGACGAAAAAGTAACGTTGGTACTGTTCAAGGATGGGCGGATGTTGGTTCACGGAACGAATGATATCATTGATGCGAAAAACTATTATGCAAAGTTTGTTGGGGAGTAAGAATAGAAACGCTAAGTGGAGAGAAAAAATTACTCCGGCTGGCGTTTTTTATTATTTATGGAAATATCTTTAATTAAAAATATTTTAATTAAGAATTATTGACAGGCGAAATATTCAATACTATAATAATCTTGGATTTGAGATATTTAAATAAAAAATATCTCGATTAAGAATTTATATCTACAACTAAGAAAAGGAGATCACAGCATGACAAAAGTTTTATATGTAAAAGCAAATCCAAAGAGAGATGATCAATCTTTTTCTACTCGTTTAGCAAATGCATTTCTGGATGCTTTCCAAACAGAAAATCCAGATGCAAAAGTAGAAACGCTCGATCTATACAATACGTACCTGCCTCTAATTGATGCGGATGTATTGAACGGCTGGGCTAAAGCTGCAGCAAACCAAGAGCTTACAGAGACAGAGGCTAAGAAAATCACAAGACTAGGAGAGCTTGTTGATCAGTTTTTAGAAGCGGACAAAGTGGTATTTTCTACTCCATTTTGGAACTTTGGATTCCCGCCGCTTATGAAAGCATACATTGATGCAATTGCGGTTGCAGGTAAAACATTTAAATATACTGAAAACGGTCCTATCGGTTTAGCAGGAGATAAAAAAGTTGCACTCATCGAAGCACGTGGAGGCGTGTATTCAGATGGACCTGCCGCTGCCATGGAGCACACTCAAAGCTATTTGAGAACAGTCATGAGCTTCTTAGGTATTCAAGATTTCACGCTTGTAGTAGCAGAAGGAATGGCTGCTGCACCGGCTGAAGCAGAAGCCATTTTTGCAGAAGCTATAACGAAAGCAAAAGAAGCTGCAAAAACATTTTAATTAATACTTTTGTTCAAGAAGGAATAAGTCTTTTAGAAGAGACTTGTCCTTCTTTTTTATATAATAGGAATAAGTGAATCTAGCGGAGGTGAGGAAGTGGAAAAAATATTGGAAGCACTTAGAAATCATAAGCCTGGTATTTTAGGAGGAAATCATTTTCTTAAATATGCTGTTCTTGTACCTTTAATTGAAATAGAAGGAGAAACGCATGTTTTATTTGAAGTTAGGGCTCATAATTTGAGAAGACAGCCGGGAGAAATCTGCTTCCCAGGGGGAAAAATAGATGTAGAGGATGAAAATGAGAAATGTGCTGCCATTCGGGAAACATCGGAGGAGCTTGGTCTATCAGAAGATCATATAAAAAATGTTTATCCACTTGATTATTTGGTGACTCCATATGGAACAATCATTTATCCGTTTGCTGGAACAATATCAGATATGAATGACATCTCAGTGAATCCGGATGAAGTAGAGGAAATCTTTACAGTACCCATCTCACATTTCCAAAAAGTTCAACCTAAGTGCTATAAAGTCGATTTTCAAGCAAAACCTGAGAAAGGCTTTCCGTTTCATTTGATTGTGGGTGGCGAAAATTATAACTGGCGTACCAGACAGGTATATGAACTTTTTTACTGTTATGAGGATAAAGTGATATGGGGATTAACGGCAAAAATACTCCATCATTTTATGGAACTTATACGATAATCAACAGTGACTGCTCCTAAATAGAGTGGTCTTTTTTCTTTTAATGCACTCCCCTTGTTTATTCTGGTCGAGCTTTATTTAGAGCCAGCCTGCCGGAGTCTGGGGTATACTAATTATGTCTAGCCGGAATCGGATGTACTATTATGATCCAAGGAGGGAATGTAACATGAGACCACTTCAAATTTCAGCAGAAACAGCTCAAAAGCTGTCTAAAGAATTACATTTGCCAATTGAACAAATTATGCATATGCCCCAGCATATTCTACTAGCAAAATTAGCTGAACTACAGAAAAAAAAACAGGAAAAAGGATCAGACTGATAACGCTTAGATTCCTAATACGTTTTAAGGGGTGTCTAATAAGTCGAATTTTCGGCTTTTGGATGCCCTTTTTTATGTTCAAGAATATTGATCTTTCAAATGTTTTCTTCTCGATAACGAAACTGCTTACTTTTCGGACAACTTTTTTTGTAAAAAAATTTCAAAAAATAGTTCACTTTTGGAATGTAACGGTATATACTGTATTATAACATAAAACATATAGGTTGATGTGTAATATAAAAGGAGGAAATGGAAATGAAAAGATCGGTTGAGTTTTTTAAAAGTATTCCACCAAAAAAATGCAGTGAGTGTGGAGCTCATATTTATGAGCAGGCGGAATCATACTTAATGGAATGCGATCGGTGCTTAACTAAAAAAGAAGAATAGTATGTAAAGAGTCTGACGACGCTAACTACTGTCAGGCTCTTTTTTTACATAAATCAAGACAATTGTACAGAAAAAAGAGGTTCCCCAAAGCATTTCTATGGGGAACCTCTTTCTTTTGTAAAAATCTATGTATGATTTTGCACCTTGTACATATTTATTTTATTAACAATATTTTCACATTGTCATTGAAGGGAGGTGATAGAAGAATCAAGCTCTTTTCAAAAACAGTTACACTATGGATCGTTTCCTATTAATAAAGGAGGATGCCTATGTTAAGTATGATTGGACTTATTGGTGGTTTGTTTTTATTAATCTTTTTGACGATGCGCGGCATGAACTTATTAATTGTCGGTCCTTTATCCGCTTTATTTGTAGCAGTCTTCAGCGGCCTACCACTTTTTCCTCAGCTTGTGGGGGAAGGTGAAGCGAATTTAGTAGGTAGTTATATGACAGGATTTTCAGGGTTCGTGACATCTTGGTACTTAATGTTCTTACTTGGAGCTATTTTTGGAAAAGTAATGGAGGATAGTGGAGCAGCGGACAGTGTGTCACAGTTTATTGTTTCTAAGTTTGGAATGAAATACGCTGTTCTAGCTGTTGTAGCTGCTTGTGCCATTCTCACATATGGTGGAGTAAGTCTATTTGTAGTGGCATTTTCTGTGTATCCAATGGCCCTTAGCCTTTTTAAGCAAGCGAATTTGCCAAGACGATTTATACCGGCTACCTTGGCTTTTGGTTCTGTCACCTTTACGATGACTTCGGCAGGATCTCCTGAAATTCAGAACTGGATTCCGATTCAATATTTAAATACCTCTCCTTATGCAGGTTGGGAAGTTAGCTTAATTGTTGCCCTTTTTATGGCGATTTTCGGTTACTGGTGGCTAAAACGGATGATTTCAAAGGCTGTCAGCAAGGGTGAAACGTTCGCTAGCAGAGAAAATGATCCATCTTCAAAGGATCGTGTGCTTCCTAGTCCGCTTTTAGGAGCGATTCCTCTCATCGTTGTACTGGTAATATCCTATATTTTCCATGATTCATTAAAGCAATCCGCATTGATAGTCGCTTTGCTAGGTGGTGTGATTACAGCGTATGTGCTAAATAGAAAGTATTTTGAAAATTTCTGGGAAGCTCTTTCAGAAGGTACAATCGGCGCTTTAATTGCAATTGGTAACACTGCTGCAGTCGTTGGTTTTGGCGGAGTAGCCAAAGCTGTACCTGCATTTACGCAAGCTGTAGAATTCATGACAAGCATTCCTGGAAGTCCTCTAATTGGCGGTGCCATTGCGGTCAGTGTGATTGCAGGGATGACAGGCTCTGCCTCGGGAGGTCAGGCGATTGCTTTACCTATTTTAGCACCTCACTATCTCGATATGGGAGTCAATACAGAAGCACTACACCGTGTCGTTTCCATTTCATCCGGAGCATTAGATTCCTTGCCGCATAATGGCTATGTCGTGACGACCATTCGGGCGGTTTGCGGAGAGTCTCACCAGGATGCCTATAATGCGGTTGGCGCATTAACGGTCATTGTTCCAGCACTAGGTGTGATTTTAGCGATTGTTCTCTTCTCATTAGGACTTGGTATTTAAGAAAGGTGTTGGAAACAAAATGGTTAGAGGTCAAACGGTATTTATAACAGGAGCTGCACGTGGAATCGGATTTGAAATGGCTAGAGCCTTTGGGGAGCAGGGAGCAAGAGTTGTTTTGACTGATGTACACCAAGAGGCAGTAGAAGAAGCTGCGGAAAAGCTAAAGGAAGCAGGCTTTCATGCCATTGGTTTACAGATGGATGTAACAAGTGAGGAAGGCGTACAAAAAGCGATAAATGAAACGGTTAGACAATTTGGGAGACTGGATGTTCTGATCAACAATGCAGGATTGCAGCATGTTTCATTTATAGAGGATTTTCCAACAGAAACATTTGAAAGACTCGTTAAAATTATGCTTGTTGCTCCGTTCATCGCGATGAAGCATGCACTTCCCATTATGAAGAAACAAAACTTCGGAAGAATCATCAATATGGCTTCTATAAACGGACTGATCGGATTTGCTGGTAAATCTGCCTATAACAGTGCCAAGCACGGGGTGATTGGACTTACAAAAGTAGCGGCTCTGGAAACTGCTAACTATAACATAACCGTAAATGCCATTTGTCCGGGTTACGTAGATACGACACTTGTGCGTAATCAGCTTGTGGACTTGTCTGCGACAAGAAATGTGCCTCTTGAACAAGTTTTAGAAGAAGTCATCTATCCGCTCGTTCCACAAAAAAGGTTATTGTCAGTAGAAGAAATATCCAACTATGCTTTATTCCTCGCCGACGAAAAATCGAAAGGCATTACGGGTCAAGCGGTTGTGATTGATGGAGGGTATACGATCCAATAGAAAAGATATGGCTATTACGAAAAGCACCTTAGTAGTTCAGTTTTGAAGTAGAATTTTATTATAAGACAACAAATTCTCGTACTAAATGGCAGTGAATTTGGAACCAAATTAGCAAATATTTTAGCCCATAAATTCTCTAATGGTTTTTACTTTAATTGTGCAAATTTAAAATCACACGAAGAAACACACGGCATATAGGAAATGCCGTGTGTTTCTTTATAGATGTAGCAAGGTTTTCTATACTTTTACGAACCTTTCACATATGAATTTACAGTATCAATCTAAAGTATGTATAGAAAGAATTTATTTATTAGTCGCTATTAATCTATTATAGATTACCCGCCATCAATCCACATAAAAATAAATAGGATCCCCCATCATTATTTGCATCTGGTTTTTCGATTAGAGATATCCACAAAAAATCAGATAGATGCTATATAAACCTTTACGATTTTGTGAAAAGTTTCCAATACTAGAAAACTTCTTACATTTTCCATACTTCTATCACAGGTACCGCTTACAATGTCAAAGTAATGATCATTAAATGGGGGTTGGGAAAATGAGGAAATTATTATTTTTAATGGTTTTAGGCAGTTTGTTCATACTCGGAGCATGTGGTACCACTGAAAAAAGCACAGAGAAGCCAACGGAGTCAAAGTCACAAGCAGAACAAAAGACTGAAAATCAAGTAGAGAAAACAACAGCTGCTAAGCCAATGGAGCCGACAGAGCATGATACTTGTGCATTTTGCAACATGAAGGTTTATGGCAGCGAGCATGACATGGGTGTCTTTACCGCACAAGCGATCGATGCAAATGGTAAGAATGTGTTCTTTGATGATTCTGGATGCCTATTAAACGCAGAAAGAAAAAATGGGGAAAAGTATAGGATTAAATGGGTAAGAGACGATCAAACAAAGAAATGGATCGATGCAAACACAGCTGTTCTTGTAAAAGCTAACATTCAAACACCTATGAAATATGGGTATGCATTTTTCAAGGATGAAGCGAGTGCAGATCAGTTTATTAAGGAAAATAGTGTAGTAAACGCAGTTAAATCCTCATGGCAGGAGTTAGATGAAGAAGCAAACAAACGTTATATGAAAAAAATGAAAATGCAGCAAAATGGAAAAGAGAATTCAGAATCTCATATGGAATCTGATCACAACAAAGACGACGGACATGGTCATTAAGGTTATAATAGGGCTGTCTCAAAAGCCCTTTTAAATGAAGAAAACCCATGAGAAAGTAAATGTTCTCATGGGCTTTTACATTTCTTATGTTTTCTTCCTTTACAAACTTATACTAAATCTAAAAGTATCCAGAAGTTACAAGGTTAGGAAGTATGTACCCAATTAGTCTATATTAATAGATCATGGACATATAAAATTTACAAAATGGAATTCTTAAAAAATACATCCTCCAAAGATGCACCTTCGCTTCCATTGTTTACGATCTCATTGATTGTACCGGAAGCTACTACTTTTCCTTCATTTAAAAATACTGCTTCATCTGCAAGTTCTTCTACTATGGATAAAATATGGGTGGAAAACAAGATCGTTTTGCCTTTTTGTTTCTCTTCTTTTAACAAATTTTTAAACACAAATACCCAATAAGGATCGAGTCCATTCGTAGGTTCATCCAAAATAATGAAAGGAGTATCACTCATAAGAGCTTGGGCAAGAGAAAGTCTTTGCTGCATTCCTTTTGAGTAGTGTTTAACCTGCTTATGAAGGGCTTCTGTAAGCCCGATTTTCTCAATCCAAGTGATGACTCGATTTTCCGACAACCCTCGTAGCTTAGCAAAAAATTTTAGAACTTCATAGCCTGTCAGCTGAGGATGAAAAAGCATTCGGTCAGGCATATAGGAAAACATCGTTTTGTACGCAATAGATTTTGTGTTTACAGTTTGGCCGTTCATCATGAGCTCTCCTTCTGTAGGAGAGAGTATACCCGTTATGATTTTGATCAGGGTGCTTTTCCCCGCCCCATTGCCGCCGCATAATGCCAGGATTTTTCCTTGAGGTATAAAAAAGCTAACATGATCAAGCGATTTTTTATCCTGAAAGCACTTCGTTAAGTTGCGAGCTTCAAAAAATGGACTATTCATTGGCAACTCTCCTTTGTATGACAAGAAGGCTTACTAGTAGTGGCAGTACGATCCAAAGCATTGCAGATAAAATAAATAAGAATTGCCCGACTATGTTCTTTGCCCATATTGTTAAGTCATAAAGGCTTGGTCCAAAAACAGCCTCGCCTTTTAGCAGCAAAATACTCCAAACTCTTATAAGTTCAACTGGATTTAGCAAAATAGATAGGCTAAAAACAGGAAGAATCCATGCTTTATGAACAAGCATAGTAAGTCCCATTACGATAAATTCATAGAACAGAACAAATAATGCCCAAGACATTAATGTCATTCCTAACGCTTGAAATCTGGATTTTGATAGAAAGCCAACTAATACAGATATTGATAAAAAAATAAATCCTAGTAAAATAGATAAAAAATAAAACGTGAATAAGAAAGCTAGTGATCCATCTGGCTGAAAGAAATACATAAACCATGCAGATATACCATATCCAGCTGATAACACGGTCCAAAGCGCCAAACATAAACCAAGAAATTTCCCTAGGATGACTTTGTGGACGGACACAGGATAGGTTAAAAGCAAAAGAAGTCCTTGATCCTCCTTTTCTCCTGAAATGAATAAACTGCCCATTAGTAAGGAGACAAGAGGAATTAAAAATAAATTTAAGTTTAATAAGCTTGCAGATGTACGATTAAATCCAGAATTTCCGGCAGAAAAGCTGTCCCCGAAAGACACGATGACAATGGCGAGAATGGTAAACAGTAGCCCAAAGCTATAGATCCATTTACTTCGAATTAACAGAATAAATTGCTGTCTTGCAATTTCTACTAGTTTCATTTGCTCCAGCTCCAAGTATGCGTTTTAAGTTTTTCAAAATCGTATATTTCTCCTTTACCTTGTTCTTTTATAAAGCTTTTCGCTGATTCTTTGGTCGAGAAGGATACGATTCCATTGGCCATAGGCGTCCAAATGTCCGGATCATAGACATGATAAGCATCTTTCAGTTCTACCCAATCCCCACTATTAAAATCCCTTACATATTGCTTAGCAATTTGATTTTTTTCTATGGATTCGTTCTTTTCAACGAATTCAATCATGCAGCCAACATCATCAAATTTATATACCTCGCCATCCTTACTGATTAATTGTGTTGCAAAATGAACTTCCGTGATACTCATGTTGCAAACCTCACACACATCAATTTCCGGATTAATTTCCTGAGGCTCATAAGAAACGTTTTTTGAACAGCCCATCAACAGTATTGGAACAAGTAATATGATAAAAAAATTCTTCATTTTGTTTGATTCCTCCCAAAGACCATAATGAATAGCAATGATTTCATAAGTAATAGGCAACCTGTTAAAAAGAACCAGAGATTTTTTGTATTGTCGCGATTTTGCTCCCTACTCCAAATTTGAAAAGGGATTGTAGCGGGTTTTTCGTCAAAAACAAGAGAGCTGCTTAGTGATGGAAACATAGATTCTGCTTTGGTTAACAGCTTAATGGCAGGGCTTTCGAAATAAAACTGCCAATAGGGATACTTCCTTACTAATCGATCATATAAGGTTCCTGCTTTATACGGTGTTTCTCCCGTTCCATCTCCATTTAAATCAAGAGAAGAATCATCATCCCAGTAATTGCCGATTTCACCATTATCAAGTCTTACGATTCCGTTTGAAATTTTGGAAGACACGATGTTTCCGACAAAATTATTTTCGGTAAACTCGTTTTGTCCATTTGCTCCCTTTAGTTCTAGACCAACCTGATTGCTGCTGATCAGATTTCCGTTCGTTTTAACATTTGTAACGGATTCAAGAGCAAGACCTGTGCTATTGTGAAGAATTCTATTTTGTTTTACTAGAATATTTGACGAGTCATATAGAAGAGCGCCGTAGCCTCGAAAATGAAAATGATGGTTCATTTCATTATGTATGAAAGAGAGATCTCGGGAATCCATAACCATTAATCCATTAATATTATGGGACATGATATTGCTGACGGCTTGAATATTTTTACTAAACATAAAGTGCAGAGCATAACGAGAATCAGTCATTTGATTTTTTTCTACTTTAATATCTTCAGACTTGTCAAAATAGACTCCATCCTGCACGCTGTGAATGTGGTTCGAAAAAACATCCACTTTACTGCATTCTTGAAGGTGAATCCCGTTTCCCCTTTTTGAAAAGTGTTCATCTAATCCAGTCAGTCGATTATTCAATATTTTTATATGGGAGCTGCTCTCACAATATATTCCATAAAAAATATTGCTTAAACTAACATTTTGAATCGTAATATTTGAACTGCTGATTACATGGATTCCTGCATTTTTGTTCTTCTTCCCACTATTACGGATATGGATTCCATCAATCGTAACATCAGAGGCTTGTATCTTAAGCACATCTTCTCTTAAACCTCCATCCAGAACTGCCCCCTTCTTTCCCTTTAAAGTAAGAGGTTTAGTAATCTTCAAATTTTCTTTAAAAACTCCCTTTGGAAGTGTAATTACACTGAAAGGTGGGGCAGAGTTAATAACGCTTTGCAAAGAATCTTCGTTTTTTACTTCAATAATCCTACTTGCACTTGCTTTTGTTTGTCCTAATGAAAAATAAGCGAGTAGGCAAATCATCGTGACAAGCCATTTAAGAATTGTTCTCATTTCATCCATCCCTGCCTTCATCCGAAGTTCAATCAATATAGCATAATAGTGTGAAAATTCTTTGAACTTCCTGTGCATTCTTAATGAAACATACAGGATAAGCTATTTAAAGAAAATTTTAGTTTGTAAATTATAGGAGTATTGAGATTGTAACTGGAAAATATTTGTCGTAAATATTCGGTTATTATAGTAGAATGTTATCAAACTATGAAAAAACGACAAAAATATGCATATTATACTAGTATAATTCTACTTTATTCGATTTATTTCTATCTTTTTTACATAAATTTCATGTTATTTACGTATTTTTAAGTCTTTTTACCCTAACAATTGTCATCAAAAAGAAGTATTATTTTCACATATGAAGGGTTAATGTTCCTGTGTTGCCTATTTAATGAGAAAAAGAGGTGAGTTATAGTGGGTCTAAAGTCTATTAAACTTATCATCGCTCTTATGATGATTTTCACATTACTTCAATCCCATCCTTTTTCTGTAGATGCAGTTAGTACTCAATCAGCAACTGTACAAGCAGATATTCTAAATGTACGCTCGGCACCGAATGTAAAAGCTAGTATAGTGGGAAAATTAAAGCGGAATGCGAAGGTAGAAATCCTATCTCAACAAAATAACTGGTCTCAAATCAGTTTTGGGAAAAATAAAGGCTGGGCTTCTTCTCAATATTTAAAAAAGCAGAATCTTTACGGATACATAACAGCTACTTCCTTAAATATTAGGAGCGATGCTTCAGATAAAAGCAAAAAAATCGGTAGTGTTTCAAAGGGAACAAAGGTTGCCATCCTGAAAACAAAAGGGTCCTGGTATTACATACAAACAGATAAGAAGGTAAATGGTTGGATTTCCGCAAAATTCGTTTCACTTTCAGCATCCAAACAAGAGGAGAACAAGACAGCTACACCAAGTAAGGAATCGCAGAATACCAATACATCTAAAAATGTAAATGGGAAAGAATTTTATGTAAAAGCCACTTCGTTAAATGTAAGATCAGAACCTTCGATGTCCGGCAAAATCATAGGTAAACTTCTGTCGAACGATATAGTGAAAGCTTTGGAGGTGAAGGGGAGCTGGACAAAAATTCAAAAAGGCAGCTTGCAAGGATGGGCTGCAAGCCAATATTTATCCTCGGAAAAAATGGGTACGGAAGAAGAAAGTGAAAAGCCGTCTCCGGAACCAATCCAGACAGAGGAATCTATTAAACTTGTGAAAGACGCAAATATTCGGACAGGCCCTGATACTACTTATCCTGTTGTTATTATGGGAAAAGCAGGGACTGTATATAAAAAAGTGGGCTCAAATAATAATTGGTTTGAAATTCTATTGGAAAATGGAACGAAAGCTTGGGTAGCAGGGTGGCTTACAGCTCCTGTTACTAATTCCACACCATCTTTAGGTGGCTTAAAGGGGAAAACGATCGTCCTTGATGCTGGGCACGGAGGAAGAGACCCCGGCGCATTAGGTAAGTTCAACATGGAAAAGGATTTAACTTTGATGACCACCTTAAAGGTAGCTTCACTTTTAAAAAATGCAGGGGCGAAAGTTATTTTAACTAGAAGTGATGATACGTATTTATCTCTTCAAGCTCGTGTCAATGTGAGTCATTCAAACAATGCGGATGCGTTTATTAGTTTTCACTACAATGCTGGCACAAACAAGAGTTCTGGAATTATAACATTCTACTATAAGGAATCTAAAGAAAAAGCATTGGCCGATTACATTCAAAAAGGAATCATCTCGAATACGGGCATGAAAGACCTCGGAACTCGATTCGGCAATTTTCATGTGATAAGGGAAAATAAGAAGCCGGCCGTTTTAATTGAGCTAGGATTCATTTCGAATCCTGACGAAGAAAAGCGTGTAGCTGAGCAAGATTATCAAAATAAGGCTGCAAAAGGGATTTTTGAAGGAATTCAACAATTTTTTGTAAAGAAATAATTTAGATTGACCGACAAATCTAGCTATTTAATGAAATGAGAGGTTTTTTGCAGATTCTTTTTCCTTCTCTCTATAAGATTACTAAAATCGATAGACTTACTAGATAAGGGAACAAATAAAGTTACCCCAATTTAACATTTGCTTGAAGTTTGTTTTCACGAAAGAAGGGACTGCTTGAGTTTGCAGTCCCTTCTTTTATGATTATTGACCTAATCAAAAACCTGTGTTGGATTTAACAAGCACTTCTTCATATTTTTTCACATCTGCTTTTTGACTAGAGAAGATGGATCCTAGGTATCCTGCTAAAAAGCCAAGTGGAATAGATACAATTCCCGGTGTTGTATAAGGGAATATTGGATCACCAACAAAGATGGCTTTACCAACTTCCGGACTAAAGACGTTAGGACTTATTAATACCAATCCTATGGCTGAAATTAGTCCAACCACCATTGCCCAAATAGCACCCGTTGTATTGAAACGCTTCCAATAGATGGTGTAAATAATTACCGGTAAGTTAGCGCTTGCTGCTACAGCAAATGCTAGTGAAACAAGGAAGGCAACGTTTAGAGTTTGTGCACCTAATGCAATAATAATAGAAATTACTGAAACCCCGATTGCTGCCCAGCGTGCCATGTTGACCTGTTGCTTTTCTGTCGCTTTTCCTTTACGAAGAATCTCATTATAGAAATCATGTGAAAATGCTGAAGCAGCGGTTAAAACGAGTCCTGCTACTACTGCTAGAATGGTAGCGAAAGCAACTGCCGAAACAAACGCAAAGAGCATATTTCCGCCTAAAGCTTTTGCCAGAAGTGGAGCAGCCATGTTACCAGCAGGGTTAGCTGCTACAATCACTTCATTTCCCACAAAGGCTGCAGCGCCAAAACCAAGGAAGATGGTCATGACATAAAATGCTCCGATAATCCATGTTGCATATACAACGGAAGAACGGGCCGTTTTTGCATCCTTTACAGTAAAGAAGCGTACTAGAATGTGCGGAAGTCCAGCTGTTCCAAGCACTAATCCCATATTTAATGAAATCGTGTCCAAACCAACTTTGTACTTAACTCCCGGATTTAAAAATGCTTCTTTTAATGGTGTGGCTTCTTTCATTTGTGCAAACATATCCATTATACTGAAATTAAATTTAGCGAAAACGATTATAGAGATTAAAAATGTTCCGCCCATTAAGAGGACCGCTTTTATGATTTGTACCCAGCTAGTAGCATGCATTCCTCCAAAAATAACGTACACGGTCATTAAAACTCCAACAATTAACACCGAAGTAGTGTATTCCAAACCTAGTAATAATTTAATGAGGGCTCCTGCGCCAACAAGCTGAGCAATCATATAAAAAATAGAAATCGTTACAGTGTTCAAAGCTGCTACACCACGGATTTTCTTAGCTTCAAAACGTGCTGCTATCATGTCCGCAAACGTATATTTTCCAAGATTTCTTAACGGTTCAGCCACAAGATAGAGGACGACAAGATATGCAACTAGAAATCCAATACTGTAAAAGAACCCATCAAAACCAGTCAAGGCTACAGCTCCGGCAATTCCAAGGAATGAGGCGGCAGACATGTAGTCCCCTGCTATGGCAAGACCATTTTGCCAGCCAGTAAGTCCTCCACCTGCTGTATAGAATTCACTCGCGTTATTTGTCTTTTTTGAAGCATAGTATGTAACGATTAACGTTAAAAAGACGATGCCCAAAAACATAATAAATGCAGCAGTATTCATTGTATTCTACTCCTTTCTTTTATGACCTTTTCAGCTAACTCATCAAATTTAGCTGCTTTTTTAGAGTAGAGCATACACAAACCCCAGGTCATAATAAATTGCATAAATGCAAAAACCCAAGCCCATGTAATACTGCCGACAAAAGGATGATTTAACACTGTTGTATAAGAAGTTAAAATTGGCAAAGCAAAATAGAAACAAAAAAAGAATATAGTGACTGGAATAATGAATTTTTTCTTTTCGGAGAGTAATGTTTGAAATGCTGATGATTGAACAATAGCGGTGTAATCGCTTTCATTTTGGTTATTGAATTTTTTTTCCCCCATTTGAAAATTCCCCCTCTCGTAATGTAGAGCATTGTTCATAGAATAAACTGGTAAAAGAAATGTTTATCACTAAGATGCTTTTCCGTAATAGATAGCGACGTTGATCATCCCAAGTTGATTCAAATAACTATGATTGCGCAAAGATGTGATTTGAAATATTTTTCTGCTTACTTATATCACCCCCTTTAAAAATACAGAGTTTTCTAAATTTTTTAACTTTTTTCTTTATTATAATTAAATTTCTACTTATAAGGCAAGCTGATTATAAAAAAATGGAAGAAATAATCATAAGTGAGAATATGAAGAAAGATTTTAAATCATGCATATATATAATGAAATTAATATGAATGAATAGTTTGTAACGGCTTCATAATAAAAACTAGCATTTGGTAAAAGGGTTGATCTACTTAAGGGTCAACCCTTTCGTTTAGTTAGTATTTTGGATAATAGCTTTGAAATAATATCCAGATGGAAGTTGTGAGTTGTGATTTTATTTTGTTCAAGTATAATGATTAAGTGTAATTGGATATGAAGAAGTTTTGGCTTCTCGAATGAGGCAGCTATTTCTCAATAATATTAGGTCGCAAACCTGTTTTATTTTGCCATTTTTCACAAAGAAGGTATTTCTATTTTGTACAAGGAGAGTCAATTGTGCAGAAAGATCAATATAATTTTTCATCGAAGATTGATTACGGTCTGGCGTTCATCCTATTTTTATTGTTCATTGTAAGCTGCATTGCGATTTATAGTGCACAAACTACTGGGCAATATGGAGAAAATTTTTTGCTCAAACAACTGGTATGGTACACAGTGGGAGTTGGAATTATTCTTGGAGTCATTACCTTTGACTCTGATCAGCTGAAAAAAATCTCATGGTACGCTTATGGCTTCGGTAATGTATTATTAGCGTTATTAATAGTAGCTCCAAGTAGCATTGCTCCTGTCATAAATGGAGCAAAAAGCTGGTATAAGGTTCCCGGCTTTGGCTCATTGCAGCCTTCTGAGTTTATGAAAATTTTCTTAATACTGACTCTGGCAAATGTCATTACAAATCATCATGCTAAGCATCTCATTAAAACGATTGAGACGGATTTTTTGCTTCTCCTCAAGCTCGGATTGATCACCTTTCTTCCATTGATATTGGTGATGCAGCAGCCTGACTTAGGAACTTCACTTGTGTTAATTGCAATCCTTCTTGGGATGATTTTTATTTCAGGGATTTCCTGGAGAATTCTACTTCCTATTTTTACGGCTGGTGTTTTAATAGTTGCCACGATTTTTTATTTTGTTCTTTGGCATCCGGATATTTTAGAAAAATATTTAGGAGTCAAGCAATATCAGTTTGGTCGGATCTACTCCTGGATTGACCCTTACAATTATCAAAGCTCTACAGGTTTCCATTTAACTAGGTCACTATTGGCAATCGGATCAGGACAAACGGCTGGAAAAGGAATCGGAAATAGGGAGGTTTATCTTCCTGAAAGTCATTCTGATTTCATATTTTCTATAATTGGAGAAGAATTTGGTTTCATTGGATCGAGCATTGTCATTAGCCTATTCTTTTTATTGATTTACCATATTACAAAAATAGGAATGGAAACGAAAAATCCTTTTTATTCCTACATCTGTGTTGGTGTTATTAGTATGATTACGTTCCACGTTTTCCAAAATATCGGAATGACCATTGGAGTACTTCCGATTACTGGTATTCCGTTACCATTCATCAGCTATGGGGGAAGCTCATTACTTGGAAATATGCTTGGGATGGGAATCATCTTCAGTATAAGGTACCATTATAAAAAATACATGTTTTCGACAGACATTTAGAGGCAAACCTTCCGAGATATCGGGAGGTTGTTTTTTGGGGGCTTTTATTTTGGCTGTTTTCGCAAACTTTGTTGCTTTTTAACAAGTAGTGAGGATCGGTTGATTTCCGCTCCAGGAGGCTCACCTGTCCCGCTGCTCCCGCAGGAGTCTCGCACCTTACGCTCCAATCAACCAACTTTTTTATCAAAGGTTTTCATTCCCAGAACCTATGTAAAAACAACAATCTTTTAGAAAAGAGTCTTTATTTTTTATCAAAATGGGTTTGTGAATTGGACTTATTCAATAACTATGGCAAATGCTTCAGCTATTGGAATCCAGATAAGACTAAAGGTTTTGCCATATATACCATTTAAAGTAGCAAAAACTTTTACTAATGACTATTATTTTCCTTCTCATTGGAGAAGTGCGATTAAAAACTATCTAGAGTATGCATTAAATGTTAATGAAAAAAAGCCGGGGTTCGAATTTGCGAATCCCGGCTTGTTATGATTATTGAGCGAAGTGTTTTTCAATGTCATCCAGCATTTTGTTAGCTGCGATTACGCCACCTGCTGTGTTCCAGATTGCGTCATCTACTTTATAAACTTTTCCTGCTTTGGCTACAGAAAGGTTTTTGAATAGTGGGTCCTCAAGCCATTCTTTTTCAAGCGCAGTTGCTTCTCCAGCTCCATCTTCATATGTAAAGTAGAATAGAACATCTCCGTCCATTGCTGGAATTCTTTCTTTTGTTACATTCTTCTCAGCAAAGTCCATCACATCCTGTCCCTCAGGACGAGCAAATCCAAGTTGATCTAACACAACGCCAGAGAAAGAATCTTTGTGATAAATACGAACATCTCCAGCCATGAAACGAACGATAGAAACCTTTTGGTTCACTTTATCGCCAAGCGTTTCTTTTATTTTGTTAACGCGTTCGTCATATTGTGCAAGTACTTCTTTACCTTTTTCCTCTTTGTTCACTGCTTTGGCATACAGAGCAAAATTCTCTTTCCAATCTCCACGAAGTGTTTCGGAGAATACGGTTGGAGCGATCTCGTTTAATTGATCATAAAGTTTTTCTTGTCTCATTTTGTTTCCGATAATAAGGTCAGGCTGTAGTGCAGCGATTGCTTCTAGTGTTACTTCACTTTCTGTACCAACTACTTCTACGCCTTCCATATCTGTTTTAATATGATCGTACCAAGGTTTTCCTGTCCAGGATTGAACTGCACCTACTGGCTTAACACCGAGGGCTAGTAATGCTTCAGTACCTTCGTTTGTAAGGATGACTACCTTTTCAGGTGTTTTAGGGATTTCAGTTGTTCCCATTGCATGCTCAACTGTATAACTCTCTTCTTTTGGTTTTTCTTCTTTCTTTGGCTCTTCTTTAGTTGTTTCTTTACCACAAGCCGCTAATATGAAAGCGAATACGATCGTGAGAAGTAGAAATGAAAAGCCTTTCTTTTTTTGAATCTGCATAGTTGTACCTCCTGTTATGTAGTAATAGTGATAATCATTATCAATGATTCCATTTCTGATATTATAATGACAAAAAGAGTTTGTCAATCAATAATTGAAAATGATTTTCATGTTCATTGACTACTACATTCTAATCCATTAGACTTATAGAAGAAAAAGATATTTTGTTCTTCGGGAGAGGGAAATGCATCATGTTACTGAAAAAAACTTGGCATAAGTGGCTAGGTTTCTCGAGTTTATGTATTCTTTTATTATTTTTGCTATGTGCCAGCATAGTATATGGATATACAAATACTTCTTGGAGCATGGCTTGGGATTCTTTCTTTTATTTTGACGGATCCAATGAACACATCGTGCTTCAAACAGTTAGGCTTCCAAGAGCAGTGATTGCAGCTTCCGTAGGCGCTTGTCTAGCTGTTGCTGGTGTACTTATGCAAACATTGACAAAAAATCCGCTTGCTTCACCTGGAGTTTTCGGTATCAATGCGGGGGCAGGATTTGCAGTTGTTGTTGCGGTTACTGTTTTTCAAGTGTCGAATTTGCAGACCTATACATGGATTGCGTTTTTAGGTGCAGCTTTTGCAGCTTTTGGAGTGTATGTGGTGGGGTCCTTAGGAAGAGAAGGCTTAACTCCTATGAAACTAACATTGGCAGGTGCTGCGATGGCTGCTATGTTCTCATCTCTTACACAAGGCTTACTAGTACATAATGAATCAGCACTTGAACAAGTGCTTTTTTGGCTGGCAGGTTCGGTTCAAGGAAGAAAGTTAGAGTCACTTGTTGCAGTACTTCCATATATTGTTGTAGGACTGCTTGTTTCCTATTTGCTTTCAAGCAAATTAAATCTCCTTTCTATGGGAGATGACGTTGCAAAAGGATTGGGTTTAAAGGTTGGATTTATTAAATTACTTTCTGCTCTATGCATTATTCTATTAGCGGGAAGTGCTGTAGCTGTTTCAGGTCCAATAGGTTTTGTTGGAGTAGTGATTCCTCACATTGCAAGATCCATTGTTGGTGTTGACCATAAATGGGTTATACCTTTCAGTGCAGGATTGGGCGGAGTATTACTGGTTGCAGCTGATATTTCAGCTAGATATATAGTAATGCCTGAGGAAGTACCAGTAGGTGTTATGACGGCAGTTATCGGAACTCCCTTCTTTATTTACATTGCTAGAAAGGGGTTTAATGCAAAGTGAGTATGCAAAAATATACAAGCTTTCGAATCGGACGTAACCTGTCATTTTTAATAGATAAAAAAGCTTCCTTCGTCGTTTTCATTTTGTTGCTTATTACTGTAGGTGTCACCATTGTAAGCGCCTCGATCGGACAATTATATATCTCCCCTCTCGAAGTTGTGAAAGCATTGGCTGGGGCAGGAAATGATATGCATCAAACTGTGATCCATTCTTTCCGTTTACCAAGAATCCTTATTGCTTTACTCGTAGGGATGTCGCTAGCGGTTGCAGGTGGTATTTTGCAAGGGGTAATTAGAAACCCTCTTGCTTCACCAGATATCATAGGTCTTACAGGCGGGGCTTCAGTTGCGGTTGTAGGATTTTTGGCAATTTTTAGTGATGATAATAACTCATTAGTGGTAAGTATTAATTGGCTTCCTCTTTCAGCATTTATTGGAGCATCTGTAACAGCGATCATTGTTTATATACTGGCATGGAAAAATGGAGTGTCACCTATTAGGCTTGTTCTTGTTGGTGTAGGTATATCTGCATTGATGCAGGCAGGTACTACTATGATGATGATTATGGGTCCGATCTTTCAAGCTTCACAGGCTAATATTTGGATTACTGGTACTGTAAACGGATCGAAATGGGCGGATGTGAAGATCTTATTTCCACTTGTTATAGCCCTTTTATTCATTGTTTTGGTTCTTGCAAGAAATCTTAACGTACAAGAACTAGGAGAAGAAATTGCCGTTAGTGTAGGAAGTAAGATTCAAGCACAAAGATTCATGCTAATTGCTGCAGCTACTGCATTGACGGGAGGAGCTGTTGCATTTGCAGGAGGTATTGGATTTGTTGGATTAATGGCTCCTCATATGGCGAGGAGATTGGTAGGCAGTGCTTTTGGTGCGCTATTACCTACCTCAGCACTAATTGGAGCGCTGCTCGTTATGATTGCAGATTTAATAGGAAGAATATTATTTGCTCCGTTAGAAATTCCAGCAGGAGTTTTTACAGCCAGTATCGGAGCTCCATACTTTATCTATCTTCTTTATAAAACACGTCATTCCTAATAGAGAGGTTTTAAAAATATGGAAGCAATTTTAACAAAATCATTAACATTATCATATGGCGATCAAAATATTATTGAAGGTTTGGATTTGTACATTCCAAAGGGAGAAATTACGGTTTTTATCGGAAGTAATGGATCTGGTAAATCAACCTTGCTTAGATCGATTGCACGTCTTTTAAAACCTAAGACGGGCACTATCCTGCTTGATGGAGAAGCGATCGCAAAGCTTCCTACAAAAGAAATTGCCAAGAGGATGGCTATTCTTCCTCAATCTCCTTTGGCACCAGAAGGGCTTACTGTTTTGCAACTCGTGAAGCAGGGAAGATACCCATATCAAACTTGGTATAAGCAGTGGTCAGAAGAAGATGAAGAAAAAGTCATGTATGCACTGAAAGCAACAGGGGTCGAACATTTAAAGGATCGCCCGGTTGACTCACTTTCAGGTGGACAGCGCCAAAGAGCATGGATTGCGATGATTTTGGCACAGGATACAGATACAATTCTGTTGGATGAGCCTACTACTTATTTGGATATGACTCATCAAATTGAGATCCTAGACCTGCTTTTTGAACTAAACGAAAAAGAAAACCGTACGATTGTGATGGTGCTTCACGATTTGAATCTTGCCTGCCGCTATGCTCATAACATTGTGGCGATTAAGGATAAGAAGATTTTTGCTCAAGGTAAGCCGGAATTTGTTGTGAATTGCTCCCTTGTTAAAAACGTCTTTCAGATGGATTGCGAAGTGACAGTAGACCCGATTTTTGGAACTCCATTATGCATTCCACACGGTAAAGGAAGATGCATTTTGAAAAACAATACTGTTTTGGATGCAACCGTGTAAGGGGGTCAAGCTACTAATTCATTGGTTGACTAGGTTTTGCTTTCCTAAAATATAGAATGGGAGGCTTAGGAATGAAGCTTTCACAGCATGATATTGAAAAGCTTAAGCCATATCGTTTCTTTGATCACACTAACCCATTCGTTGTTAAAGAAACATTTGCTTCGGTTTTTAACGATGAGAGACAAGCTTTGATAGAGCTTGAAAGAATTTGTGAGGTTATGAATGCTCCTGATTTAAAAGTAGCAGCATCCATATTCATGAAGCGATATGCGTTTTTGCCTGTTATAACCTTGTACAGTATGACAATGCTTAGAAAAAAATTGAATCCTTCCATTCAAAATATTTCATTTATTGATTCATTTGAGAATGATATGTGGCTTCCGAGTATTAAATTTCAAAGCATGTCATCTATTGATATGGACACTGATTATCCTCATTTAAGGGAAAAGCTTTACAGAGAATTATTTGCTCAACATATTTATGATGTAATGGATACTCTATCTCGGGTGACGAAACTTTCTAAGTTGATTATGTGGGAAAATATTGGAATTTATCTTTTTTGGCTGTACGAAAGCTTGCTGGAAGAAAATAAAGATCCTATGATTCATCAGCTAATCACAGAAGATTTTCATTTTCTTCTTGATGATCAGAATGCAAAATTATTTGGGCCCTATAATCATAATCCATTAAAAAGGTACTTCCACGAAAAAAGGTATATTCAACCATACGACGCACATGTTCGTGTACGATCTACTTGTTGTTTTTCATATAGGCTAGATGAAAAAGAAAACAGATGTAAAACATGTCCTCAAGCTTGTAAGAAATTGAGATAATCATGATGAGAAACCGTAATACATAAGGTTTCTCTTTTTTTAAATAGACAGAAAAGTGCTCTTGCGTGAATGCTTCCTCCAACACCCAATAAACATACATTTTATTATTGCAGTACTGAGTTAAAATATAATTTCAGTTTTACCGGAAATAGCAATATTCTGGATAAATAATCAAAAATTTCAGTATTTTAAAAGGTGAAAAAATAATATAAAATTATTTTATAAAAATAATAGTTATGAATATTCAAATACAAAATAAAGTGATAAAATAAAAATGTCGAAATTTCGAACTTTTTGTTGAATGTTTATCTAATGCATTCTTTTATTAAAAAAATAATTTGTATACGTTTTCAATTTGACTGGAGGTTTATAGAATGGAACAAGCAATGAGAGATTTCTTCCTCTTTTTATCAAAAAATAAAAGTATGACAAAACTGGCAAAAAAATATGGTCTTCGTTTTGGAGCTTCTCGTTTCGTTGCAGGAGAAACGATTGATAAGGCGACAAATGTCATCAAAGAACTTAATAAGCAAGGGTTATGTGTAACGATTGATTATTTAGGTGAATTTGTTGACAACGTAGCTGAAGCTAATGAGATGGCTGATCATTCAATTGAGGCTATTAAAGCCATCGGAAGAGAAAAACTGGATTCCCAGCTTTCATTAAAAATGACAAGTATGGGGCTTGATATATCAGATGAAGCTGTTATGCGTAATATGAGAAGAATTTTGGATGCAGCAAAAGAAAACAATGTGTTCGTAACGATCGATATGGAAGATTATTCGAGATGTCAAAAAACCTTAGATATCTTCAAACAGCTTAAGTCTGAGTATGATAATGTAGGAACAGTTATCCAAGCTTATTTATATAGAACAGTAAACGATATTGAGGATCTAAATCAATATCATCCGAACCTTCGTCTTGTAAAAGGAGCTTATAAAGAATCGCCTGAAGTAGCCTTCCCAGAAAAGAAAGATGTTGACGAAAACTTTAAAAAAATTATTAAAATGCACCTATTAAATGGCAACTATACAGCGGTTGCAACTCATGACGATGCAATCATCGAATATACTAAGCAGCTTGTAAAAGAGCATAACATTCCAAACGATCAATTTGAATTTCAAATGCTCTATGGAATTCGTACAGAAAGACAGCTTGAGCTTGTGAAAGAAGGCTACAAAATGCGTGTATATGTACCGTATGGAACCGACTGGTATGGATATTTCATGCGTCGATTAGCTGAGAGACCTGCCAATGTTGCCTTTGTTCTTAAAGGAATTTTCAAAAAATAATATATATGTAATAACCCCGCTAAACCTGTATAGTTAGCGGGGATTTTTTCAGAGCTAAGCGGGCGCAATCCGCTTTTCTTATTTCTTGTATTGGTTGTTTTGGCTATTTACTTTGCCTCCGCCGTCCATTTCAACGGTAGGACCAGCATTTCCTTTTACACTGGCTGCACTCACCCCAGCTTTAGAAGGGTTTTTCTTAAACTTTGCCATATTCATCACCTCTTTCAATATCATGTCCAAAATGCAAGTAAAAATAAGATGCGAAAGATTTGTAATTTTTAGTCTATTGATTATTGCGGAATTTTCAAAAATCTTTTATAATAGAAGTAAGAAGAAAATTTTTGAATTTTTTTTGCTCAAAAAATGAATGAGTATTCATTCAAAAGTGTAAAGGGGGATATGAAGTTGGTTCGACAAATTCAAAAAGCCGCAGTATTAGGATCCGGTGTAATGGGATCTGGAATCGCTGCACACCTCGCAAACATTGGAATTCCAACATTACTACTCGATATCGTTCCTCGTGAGCTTACGGAGGATGAAAAGAAAAAAGGACTTACTCTTGAAGATCCTCAGGTTAGAAATCGAATTAGCCAAGGAAATTTACAGAAGCTATTGAAGCAAAAGCCAGCTCCATTAACATCAAAGAAAAATATTGCTTTGATACAAGCGGGAAACTTTGAAGATGATATGAAGCGACTTAGCGAAGTTGATTGGATTATTGAAGTGGTTGTGGAAAATCTTGATATTAAGAAAAAAGTATTTGAGCAAGTCGATCAATACAGAAAGCTTGGAAGTATTGTTAGTTCCAATACATCTGGCATCTCTGTTGAAGCAATGGCTGAAGGACGATCAGAAGATTTTCAACGTCACTTCTTAGGTACGCACTTTTTCAACCCGCCTCGCTACCTAAAGCTTCTTGAAATTATTCCTACTAAGAAGACCGACCCTGAAGTGCTTTCGTTTATGAAGCAATTTGGAGAGGATGTTTTAGGTAAAGGTGTAGTCGAAGCGAAAGACACGCCGAATTTTATTGCAAACCGTATCGGTACCTACGGTTTATTGGTAACAGTGAAAGAAATGACTAAGGGGGGCTACAGTGTTGGAGAAGTAGACTCCGTAACGGGTCCTCTAGTCGGAAGGCCGAAAAGTGCTACCTTCCGTACGTTGGATGTTGTTGGGCTTGATACATTTGCTCATGTCGCTAAAAACGTCTACGACCAAGTAGAAGGAGAAGAGAAAGAAGTCTTTGAAGTTCCTGACTTTATGAAAAAGATGCTCGAAAACGGATGGCTTGGATCTAAATCCGGTCAAGGATTTTTCTTGAAGCAAGGAAAAGAAATTCTAGAGCTAAATCCAAATACACTTCAATATGAAGAAAGAAAGAAGCTAAAAACGCCTTCCACTGAAATGAGTAAGCAAGAAAAAGGTCTTTCAAATAAACTGAAAGCGCTTGTTTACAGCAAAGACCGTGCTGGAACATTGCTATGGAATATTTTTAGTCCTGTTCTTGTTTATTCAGCTGAACTTCTTGGAACGATTGCCGATGACATTGTAGCGATTGACAATGCGATGAAATGGGGCTTTGGATGGGAACTAGGTCCTTTTGAGACATGGGATGCGATCGGAGTGGAAAAATCCGTAGCCAAGATGAAAGAAGAAGGTAAAAAGGTTCCAGAGTGGGTAGAGGACATGCTGGCAAGCGGTGTAACGAGCTTTTATCAAGAGCGGGAGGACGGATTATATTTCTATCATAAAGGTGAATTTAAGCTGTTAGAAGAAAATCCAAAGGTTATCAATCTTAAGCGCTTGAAAAAGCAAAAAGGAGTCATCAAGAAAAATTCTGGTGCAAGCTTCATTGACCTTGGAGATGGTGTAGCGCTTTTGGAGTTTCATTCTCCGAACAATGCGATTGGCCTTGACATCATTCAAATGATTAATTTTGCTGTCGATGAAGTGGAAAAGAATTTTAAAGGGCTCGTGATCGGTAATCAGGGTAAAAACTTCTGTGTGGGTGCAAATCTTGCCATGATCTTGATGGAAGCACAAGATGACAACATCTTCGAGATTGACATGGTCGTGCGACACTTCCAGCAAGCGATGATGAAAATCAAATATTCTTCTAAGCCGGTCGTTGCTGCACCATTTGGCATGACGTTAGGCGGTGGAACGGAAGTTTGCTTGCCAGCAGCCCATATCCAAGCCTCTGCTGAAACGTACATGGGATTAGTAGAGGTTGGTGTCGGTCTAATTCCTGGCGGCGGAGGAAACAAGGAATTGTATATTAAGCATTTAGAAAGCATGCCAAGCGGAGTAGAATTTGATCTTCAAAAAGTAGCGAACAAAGTGTTTGAAACGATTGCTATGGCAAAAGTGTCTACGTCTGGTGAAGAAGCAAGAGATTTGAACCTATTAAATCGTACGGATGGAATAAGCGTAAATGGAGACCATCTTCTGTATGATGCAAAGCAAGCGGTGCTTTCTCTTTACGAAAAAGGATATAAGCCTCCTGTTCGTAAAAAAATTCCTGTTGTTGGAGAAACTGGTTATGCCACATTATTGCTTGGTGCACAAGCAATGTATTTATCCGGCTACATTTCTGAGCATGACTTAAAGATTGCGAAGAAGCTGGCCTTTGTCATTGCAGGCGGAAAGGTGCCATACGGAACAGAAGTGGATGAACAATATTTGTTAGACCTTGAAAGAGAAGCATTCCTAAGTTTAGTAGAACAACCGAAATCTCAAGCAAGAATGCAGCATATGCTTGTAAAAGGAAAGCCGTTAAGAAACTAATAGATTCATTCAGTCCTAGGCAGGGGGTCTCTGTCTGGCTGAAACAAAAAATTTCCAAATATGGCAAGGGGGATCGACATGAGAGAAGCGGTAATCGTAGCTGG
Organism: Peribacillus tepidiphilus; assembly: GCF_009466385.1. GTDB lineage: Bacteria > Bacillota > Bacilli > Bacillales > DSM-1321 > Bacillus_BN > Bacillus_BN tepidiphilus. The sequence continues at coordinate 49,741 of NZ_WIAQ01000013.1, forward strand.
AGCGAGAACTCCGGTCGGAAAAGCAAAAAAAGGAACGCTTGCACATGTACGCCCGGATGACCTGGGTGCACTGGTTGTGAAAGAAACATTAAAACGGGCGGGAAATTATGAAGGAAATATTGATGATTTAATTATTGGCTGTGCGATGCCAGAAGCTGAGCAAGGTTTGAATATGGCAAGGAATATTGGAGCATTGGCAGGTTTGCCGCATACTGTTCCAGCCATTACGGTCAATAGATATTGCTCAAGTGGTCTGCAAACAATCGCGTATGCTGCCGAACGAATTATGCTTGGTCATGCGGATACCATTATAGCCGGCGGCGCAGAGTCGATGAGCCTTGTTCCGATGATGGGCCATGTAGCAAGACCGAATGTAAAGCTGGCTGAATCTGCTCCAGAATACTATATGGGGATGGGACATACAGCCGAAGAAGTAGCAAAAAAATATGGAATCTCTAGAGAAGAGCAAGACGCTTTCGCTGTCAGAAGCCATCAAAAAGCAGCTAAAGCGATCCAAGAAGGCAAATTTGTCGATGAAATTGTACCAGTTGAAGTGACACTCCGCTCTGTAGGAAGTGATCATAAATTAAGGGAAAAAACCATTCAATTTGCCGTTGATGAGGGAGTCCGTCCAGATACGAGCATAGAAGGATTGGCAAGACTTCGCCCGGCTTTCTCCGTAAAAGGTACGGTTACAGCTGGAAACGCATCTCAAACAAGTGACGGTGCTGCAGCCGTTATGGTCATGGATAAGGAAAAAGCTGAGTCACTTGGACTAGCACCAATCGCAAAATTCCGTTCCTTTGCAGTTGCGGGAGTACCGCCTGAAATTATGGGAATTGGTCCTGTTGCAGCTATTCCGAAAGCATTGAAATTAGCAGGTCTTGAGCTATCTGACATTGGTTTGTTTGAGTTGAACGAAGCCTTTGCTTCCCAGTCAATTCAAGTTATTCGAGAGCTAGGTTTAGATGAAGAGAAAGTAAACGTAAATGGTGGAGCAATCGCTCTTGGTCATCCACTTGGATGTACAGGTGCTAAGCTAACGTTAACACTTCTACATGAGATGAAAAGAAGAAATGAGCAATTTGGGATCGTAACGATGTGTATCGGCGGCGGAATGGGAGCAGCCGGAGTATTCGAGCTATTAGCATAAATTAAGGGGGAAATAAAATGTCAAGTCAAACTGAAAAATTAGTTAAAGGCGGCAGCTTTTTAATCGAAGATGTATCGGCGGAACAGATTTTCACACCGGAAGACTTTACTGACGAGCAAATCATGATTGCGAAAACCACTGAGGATTTCGTAGTCAATGAAGTACTTCCACAGGTAGAGCATTTGGAAAATCATGAATTTGATCGCTCTGTTAAGCTATTAAAGGAAGCGGGCGAACTAGGATTATTAGGTGCAGATGTACCTGAAGAATACGGCGGTTTAGGTCTAGATAAAATCAGCTCTGCATTGATTGCAGAAAAAATGTCCCGTGCAGGCGGCTTTTCCATTTCACACGGTGCCCACGTAGGGATTGGATCCCTTCCAATCGTTCTTTTTGGTAATGAAGAGCAAAAGCAAAAATATCTTCCTGCTCTTGCAACAGGTGAAAAAATTGCAGCCTATGCCTTAACCGAGCCAGGTTCAGGTTCTGATGCGCTAGGTGCAAAAACGACAGCAAAATTAAACGCAGAGGGTACTCACTATGTACTCAACGGTGAAAAGCAATGGATTACAAACGCAGGTTTTGCAGATGTCTTTGTTGTATATGCAAAAATTGATGGCGAGCATTTCTCAGCCTTTATCGTTGAACGTGAGTTCCCTGGTGTATCCACAGGTGCTGAAGAAAAGAAAATGGGGATTAAGAGCTCCTCAACTAGAACTCTTATTCTTGAAGATGCGCTTGTTCCTAAGGAAAACCTACTTGGGGAAGCAGGGAAAGGACACGTCATTGCCTTCAATATCTTGAATATCGGTCGTTATAAATTGGGTGTAGGTGCAGTTGGAGGTTCCAAGCGTGCATTCGAATTGACAGCAGCTTATGCAAATCAGCGCCAGCAGTTTAAAACACCGATCTCTTCATTTAATTTAACTCGTGAAAAATTAGCGACAATGGCTTCTAAAATTTACGCAGCGGAAAGTTCAGTGTATAGAACGGTCGGCTTATTTGAGGAGCGTATGAGCAGGCTTTCAGATGAAGAAGTGAAAAATGGACTTGAAGTTGCCAAATCGATCGCAGAATATGCGATTGAATGCTCGCTTAACAAGGTGTTTGCTACAGAAGTATTGGATTATGTTGCAGATGAAGGCGTTCAAATCCATGGTGGATACGGCTTCATGGCTGAATATGAAATTGAAAGAATTTATCGTGACTCTCGTATCAACCGAATCTTTGAAGGAACAAACGAAATTAATCGACTTCTCGTACCAGGCACTTTCTTAAGAAAAGCAATGAAAGGCGAGCTTCCTCTACTTCAAAAAGCGCAAGCATTGCAGGAAGAATTGATGATGCTGATCCCTGAAGAGCCTGGTGACGAACCGCTTGCGCAAGAAAAGTATCTTGTGAAGAACGCGAAGAAGATTGGTCTTCTTGCAGCAGGATTGGCAGCACAAAAATTTGGTAAAGCATTAGAAAGAGAGCAAGAAATTCTTGTGAACATTGCAGATATCGTTTCTTACGCATATGCGATGGAATCAGCGGTATTACGTACAGAAAAATCCATTGCAAGGTCTGGATTAGAGAAGAGCAAGCAAAAACTTCTTTACACTCAAATTTTCTGCCAAGAAGCATTTAACCAAATTGAACAGCTTGCAAAAGAAACATTGCTTGCAACAGAACAAGGAGATACACTCAGAATCATGATCTCTGCATTACGAAAATTTACGAGACATACTCCAATTAATGTCATCGCGAAAAAACGTGAAGCAGCTGAAAAACTGGTTGACGCTGAAAAATATGTAGTTTGATGAAAAATAGAAAAAACCGTCCTCTAGGCGGTTTTTTCTATTTAATAAATACTTAATAAAAACATTGCTTATTTTTTGTTTTTTTCTCACGAAGAGGTTATCCTAAAAAAGAGGTGAATTGGAAAAAATGCTTACATTTTATTGGTACCCTAAATGCGGCACTTGCCAGAAAGCAAAAAAGTGGCTTGAAGTCCATCAAATTCAATATAATGATATTCATATTGTAGAAAATCCTCCTTCAAAAGAAACCCTTGAGGACCTTTATAAAAAAAGCGGCCTCGAGCTAAAAAAATTCTTTAATACGAGCGGTCAAAAATACCGTGAGCTTGGAATAAAGGATCGAATAAAAACTGCTAGTGAAACAGAACTGCTTGAGTTATTAGCTTCTGACGGGATGTTGATCAAGCGTCCGATTGTAACGGATGGAAAAAAGGTCACAGTCGGTTTTAAAGAAGAAGAATTTGAAAAGAACTGGCTTTCTTAAAAAGAAGAAAATATTGATTTTCACTTTTTAGGATGTCATCATGTATGTAAAATCTATTTTATTTTCAATAGATTTAAAAAAATTATTACATAAGTTGGAGGGATCGGGATGACTACACCAAAAGAACTGCGTTATTCTGAAGAGCATGAATGGGTAAAAGTAGAAGGGGATAAGGTCCGTATCGGGATCACATTTTTTGCTCAATCTGAGTTAGGCGATATTGTTTTTGTTGAGCTTCCAGAAGTAGGAGATGAAATTACAGCAGATGAGCCGTTTGGCAGTGTTGAATCTGTGAAAACAGTTTCTGAGCTTTACGCACCAATTAGCGGTAAAGTTGTGGAAGTAAACGAAGAATTAAATGACAATCCTGAATATGTAAATGAATCTCCATATGAAAAGGCATGGATGATTGTAGTAGAACCGTCAGATATTAGTGAAGTGGACAAGCTCATGACAGCTGAGCAATATGAAGAAATGATTAAAGAAGACTAATGACGATTAGAGAGGGCAAAAAATGCCTTCTCTTTTTGTTTACAGCTCTTCGGAAAAAAAGTATATTCCCTTCAGGTTAGCGGCGCTTTTCATTTTTGCAGTATTTTGTTTGTGAAAGAGCATTTGGGGAAAAGTATGAAAGAGCATAGTCCCTAAAATTCACAAATAAAAGAGGAAAACAACACCTTATTCTAGAATTTGAATAATATATGAGTATAATTCAAAGTAACTTTTTAACATATCATTCTACTTAGCAGAATAGATTATGTTATTCCTAACTCAAATGGACATGTCAGATTATTCTACAGCTTTCTTCTTTTACCATGGTAAGAATGGGTGATTACAATGGAAAATATGCAATTGGAAAAAGTGATTATTGTCGAGGGGACTTCTGACAAACGCAAAGTGAAAAGCGTCGTGAACGAACCTGTCCAAATCATTTGTACAAATGGGACCATTTCTTTAAGTAAGCTAGATGAAATGGTCGATGAGTTATTTAATAAGGAAGTCTATATATTGGTGGATGCAGATGAAGCTGGAGAAAAGCTAAGAAAGCAATTCAAAAGAGAATTGCCTAAGGCGTCTCATCTTTATATTGATAAGGCGTATCGAGAAGTGGCAACTGCACCCAAGCATCACATTGCTACTGTACTCTTAAGTGCGAATATAGACGTTAATACTGAATATTTGAAACAAAGGATGAACTAGTAAAGAAATGCAGCAATTAACAAAAGAAGAATTAGAACAAATTCTTTTACAAAAAGAAACTTTTTGTCTTTATTTATATACCCCTCTTTGCGGAACATGTCAGGTGGCTTCTAAGATGCTTGCTGTTGTAGAGGCGATGCTTCCAAAACTTAAAATGATAAAAGCTGACTTGAATTATTTACCGGATATAGCGAAGAATTTTAAAATTGAAAGTGTACCTTGTTTGTTGATTTTTAGAAATGGAATGCTCGAAAAAAAAGTTTATGCATTTAAATCGGTTCCCTATATTTATGAAATATTAAAAGATCTTGAAAACCATCGTCTTATATAAAACGGTGGTTTTTTATTTTTGGCTCTTTTCTAAAAGATTGTTGTTTTTACATAGGTTCTGGGAATGAAAACCTTTGATAAAAAAGTTGGTTGATTGGAGCGCAAGGTGCGAGACTCCTGCGGGAGCAGCGGGACAGGTGAGACCCCACAGGCGCTGCGCGCCGAGGAGACTCACCGCCCGCCCCGCGGAAAGCGAGCATCCTGGAGCGGAAATCAACCGATCCTCACTACTTGTTAAAAAGCAACAAAGTTTGCGAAAACAGCCTTATTTTTTTAGCAGTAAAAAGGGTAAAATCGACAAGTTTATGTATTTCTCGGGAAATAAAAAAATTAAATGTCGAACAGTTCTTAAAGGAAAAAACATCCAGAAGGAAGAAGTTAATAGTAGATATACTTGATTCGTGTTTACACTTTTGACTTTTCTATCAAAGGAAGTGAAAGAATGTCAGAACTTCTTAAGCAATTTATCAAGGAATGTAATAAAAGGAACCATATCAGCTTACTTCTTCCGGAAAAAGGGATGTATGTAAAAATTCTTATAGGAGAATCACAATACGGATTTTTTATTTCAAAGGAAGCCATTACGCTTGAATTATCAGAAGAGTCACATACTATTGTCCAAATCGAATGCAATTTGCAAACTGCAACAGCATGGCTAAGCGGGAAAATGAAGCTTCAAGAATTGATCAACCAAAAGACCATGAAGGTGAAAGGAAGTTTTCGGGACGTATTACGGTTAGAAAGCATTGTCATGCTGGCAAAACCGTATTAAATTTTCTAATTTTTCTAAAAAATATATTGACGACCATACCATTGTGTGATATATTTCCAATTAAAGCTATAGGAATTTAATCTTATCCAGAGAGGTGGAGGGACTGGCCCTATGAAACCCGGCAACCGGTATGTGCAATACACGGTGCTAACTCCAGCAGGATCTGTTTGATTCTGTAAAGATAAGGAGAGTAACTTAAAACAAGTCTCTTCTTATCGAAGAGGCTTTTTTTGTTGGAATGGCTAGTTCTTTAAGGACAACATGATGTCGGTGCTCCTTCGTTAAGGAACCGCTATGCATTTAGTTGTTTGAATTTTTTGAAAAAAGGGAGAGAAAAGCATGTCCGGAAACAAACCAAATTATCGTTTTGAAACACTTAGTATTCATGGTGGAACACAAGCCGACCCGGTTACAGGAGCTCGTGCAGTTCCGATTTATCAAAGTAATGCTTACTTATTTAAAGACACAGAGCATGCGGCGAATCTTTTTGGATTAAAGGAAGCTGGCTACATCTATACTCGAATTCATAATCCGACTGTAACTGTTTTTGAAGAAAGAGTGGCATTGCTGGAGGGAGGTATTGGGTCTCTTGCCGTTGCTAGTGGAATGGCAGCAATCACATTAGCGATCCTAAATATTGCGGGGGCAGGTGATGAAATTGTAGCTGCTTCAACCCTTTACGGCGGGACGTATAATTTATTCGCCAATACACTACCAAAATATGGAATCAACGTGCATTTCGTTGATCCAGAAAATCCTGAGAACTTTAGACAGGCTATTACCCCGAATACGAAGGCAATTTTTGCCGAAACAATTGGTAATCCAAGTCTGCATGTGCTTGATATTGAAAAAGTAGCAGAAATCGCTCATGAATCAGGAATTCCATTAATCGTTGATAATACATTTGCAACACCGTATCTTTGCAGACCATTCGAGCATGGTGCTGATATTGTTATCCATTCTGCAACAAAATGGCTTCTTGGAAATGGAACGACACTCGGTGGAATTATTGTGGATGCAGGGAAATTTGATTGGAATTCTGAAAAATTCCGGCTCTCTGTCAATTGTGGTGGTGTAAATATTTCCAATACTCTCTCTTTGGAAGGAATGTAGGTTAACCTACATTCCTTCTGATAAGTTGACGCCATAATATCTTTTTTCGTAATCGCTCAAAGCTTTTTATTCCATAA
>NZ_WIAQ01000014.1 GCF_009466385.1 Peribacillus tepidiphilus
TTGAAAGAGTACTATGACTTCTGCTGACTTCTGACTGTTCAGCTATCTATCACTAGATAGGTTACCAAGATTACTTGGCGTGCCAGCCAGACCTCCCCGGGTAAGAGTGTAATCTTTCCTTCCATCCATCTGCTTCATTTACTCTGTATCACCTTTGGCAGAAAGGGCTTTGTTTTGTTGTGCAAACTCACCCAATGATACCTAGCCTCATATGAAGTTCGTGTTCCTCAGACCGGAAGTTTGCCGCTCGCTTCCTTCAGATTCCGCGTCACCACGGACACCCTTGCGTTAAGCTAACTGCTACTTCTGCCTTCGCAGCTCGGGACTCTCACCCTATAGATTACACCCATGCCGGGCGCACACAAAATATTCCACTAACTCGGGCGTTAGTGGAATATTGACGTTAAAATTTAAAGCTTGAGGACAAATCTTCCTCAAGCTTATTTCGTGCGAATTACTATGTAATTTTTACTGCGGATTATCGTGTGATTCATTATGTTAATTTAAGGTTTACTCCACAAAAACGGAACTACTTACTTTATCAAATATTGACCTTTGTTCCTCAACTAACACAACCGTTAGGAAACTTACTTCATACCCTTATACTCATTTATGTCTGCATCTGGGAATGCTTCTTTCCATAATTCAAATGTCTTATAAAGCTTTCTAGTTCCGTTTTTATGAAGATGAACATTAACGTATCCATATTCATTACCTTCTCTATGGCGAACTCGATTATTTCTTTTTATAATAATCCTGCCTGACCTCGTAATGTCATAAAGTTCTTCATAGCCTTTAATACTTCTTCTCTCTTCTTCCATAGGTTTCACCTCTAATAAATCGAACCTTTTATTTTCATGGTAATTATCCCCTAATGAAAAAGCAATACCTTGTTGAACAAAACTTCCCCGTTAGCCAACCATGTTAGCCAACCATGAAGCGAGCTTCATCACAGATGATGGAAGTTCATCCGTTCTTCCATAGGAGTTGAACAAGAAAATCGACAATAAACGATAACACAGACATCCAAAAACGAATGTTTTTGCTGAATTACGGTGTTTATAATTCTGTTAAACTCCCTTGAATAACCATCGTTAAAATTGATCATTGCGCTCCCTTCCCTACATTACTCTCAGTGCAGCACTGTATTGAACCTTAGTATTTAGAACTTAGGTAATGCCTCCACTGCATCTGATAACTCTTCATAAGAATCCTTCAAATAACGAATTGTAGTAGAAATATGATTATGACCTGCAAGCCTGCGTACCTTCTCAATATCGTTGTTTGTGGCTTTAAGCATCCATTTACAAAAAGTATGTCTAAACATATGCGGAGTTAACTTTTTCTCTTTTGTACTGTAATTTTCGATCATTTTTTGAATACCTCGCACAGAAAACTTTCCAGATCGTTGGCTATAAAACAAATATGGTGAATGAGCAACAAAACTTTTTTTCTTCGCAATCTTCTCACGAAAATCTAGCCAGTCACTTAATTCATGATATAAGAGATTTGACATTGGTAACGTTCTAACTTTTTTCCCTTTTCCTACTACCCGAATCTTCCGTAATTCAAAATCTAAATCATGTATTTTTAAATTGGATAGTTCTTCTACCCGTAACCCTGCATATGTAAGTAAATAAATAATTGCTCGATCCCGCCGATATTTTTCTTCGGGGTTTACCCCCCTGCTTCTGATAGGATATCTTCTCATTCGCTCCAGCAGTCTTTCAAACTCATCTTCTGTAAGCCACATTATGTTCTCGTGTTCCTCATCTGCTGTTTTTAAATCCCGGATACCCTCCATTGGATTTACTAAGATGATTTTTTCTTTAACAGCCCAATTAAAGAAAGAACGTAGGGAATTTAGCCGGCGATTAATGGTTGCGACAGACATGCCCTTTCCTTCTTGCGGGTTAAGCATATCATCAATCCACTTACGAATGTCAGAACTTACAACTGGACAATTCATTTCTATCTTATTGTCCTGATAAAATGCTTGAATATCATTTAAATAAGATTTAATAGTATGTATTGATTTCCCCTGTTCTTTTAAATAGTCTTCATAAAGTCTTAACACCTTCAATCCCCCAATCTTATATGCCGAGTTAAAACAGCTTTTTTCTGTTAGCAACTTATACAAATTATAACATTATATGACGAGTTTAGCTGGCGTTTTTCGCGAATTATAGCATATAATGTATATTATATGCCTAGTATAATAATATTATCATTCCCTATGTTGTTTAACGGTCACCTTCACTTGACCAACAGCGGAAGATATTATTCTCGGAATATTCAGGTGGTAAATTCGATTTTTCAAAAAATTTGCCTTATTATTTTGTTTCTCGGATCTCTATTACACGAGATAGGTATCTATGGTAATTAAATAAAAACGTCTAGGATTTATTGTATTCCTAGACGTTATTTATCACTATTTTAAGTAGTCTTTAATCTTTTTAATATCGAAAGACGCGTTTATTTCTCTATTTCTCCAAAAATGTTCAGCAGCATCAATTTTACAAAATTTTATAGATTCGTTTCCTTTTCAGCTAAATATTTTTGCAAATCATCTGTAACGGATAGCGTATCTAGCGTTCGTTTGATTAAAGCATCAATGAGCCAGTCTTGCTGAACGTTCAATAATAACTTTTGCAACGCTTTTACCTGAGCCCAAATTGCTTTGGAAGGCTTATATAATTTTGCTTTTTCTCTTTCAGCATTCATATAAACACGGACTTCAGAAAAAAGACGTTCTAAACCCGACTTATCAACTACTTCTGATTTTATCTCCCGTTTTCTGTGTACATTGTATATTCTATCGCTTAACCGCTTGTTCAGTGCTTTGTCAGAAGTGGCGATATACATCCCATCTTTATTTTGGGTAATGCCCGCGTTACTTAGTTTGTTTTCTAAATCTGTGAGTCGAATTCCGCTTTTCGCTGCAATCTCCGGTTTTGTGATCCCTCTATTTAATACATCAAGTACGTCTTTTATAAACATATCTTTTGTTATGTTTAACTTTTCGTTTTGTTTTTCCATAGTTAATCATTAAATTCTCCTTTCTGTAATATTGAATGGATATTAATTTTAAAACATTATATCTTTACTTTTTTCCCATTTTAACTTTAATGAAAAATTAATTTAAAATTAGCTAAACATTATTTTGAAAATATGTCTAAGCTAATCCTTAATTTCGACTATTCTATTGATATAATTAGGCTCATCTAATTTACTACTTAGTTGCTTTTAGAATGAATGCGCACTCATAGATATTTCTTCATAAGCACAATTGGGTATATCTAGGCATACCCAATTGTATCTATGAACCCATTCATAGGTCTGATGTATAACAATTCAGTACTATCAAGGGTTCTTCAGTCCAAAAAATGAGCCTTCCATGCCGACTTATATGTTCTATAACGCTTGTTTTTTGCTGATTTATAAGCTTGAATTTTTCGATAAAAATAGACTCTTAAAAAATAAATAAAAAGCCCCTAGATCGTTTAAAATCGTTTAAACGCTAGGAGCTTTTGAGTGATTTATTTACATCAACTACAGAACTCTATGAGAGTGATAATGCGCATTTTCACACTCTACACATATCAAAAATACTTAAGAAACTTTAAGAAAAGAAATGTAATTTTTCCTTCTGTCTAAAATTTTTATATATTCTTGCATTGTATGATTGTATGTAACGAGGAAATTATTATAGTTCCAACTAAAACCATGATATATACAATAAGAAAATTCCTTTTAATTTAGAATATCTAACTTGCAATAATAATAAAAATTGGTGTTATGTCAAGAAAACGGACACGTTAAACAGAGAGAAATAGCTGAATTTATGCAGCTACTTTTCTCTGGTTAGCGTGATATGCATCTTCAAATTCACATGGCGATACATAACCAAGGGCTGAATGACTTCTTTTACGGTTGTAGAAGCATTCGATGTACTCAAAAATGGCTTGTTTCGCTTCTTTCCGCGTGCGGAATCGATTCAGATAAATGCACTCTTTTTTGATTAGGCTATGAAACGACTCCATACAAGCGTTGTCGTAACAGTTCCCACGTCTCGACATACTGACTTGGAAATGATACTCTTGTAACAGTTGTTGATAATCATTCGACGCATACTGGCTTCCACGATCCGAGTGGTGAATCACTCTTCCTGTTGGTTTCTCGTTGTTTAACGCTCGCTGTAACGCTTTGATGACTAACTCTTTGGTCATTCGGTTATCGATATACCATCCTACGATTTTACGGGTATATAAATCCATGATACTCGCTAAATACAACCATCCTTCGTCAGTGGGAATATACGTGATATCGGCCATCCATACTTCATTTGGAGCCGTTGCTTGGAAGTTCTGTTCCAACAGATTCGCATACACGTTGTAAGGATGATTACTATTGGTTGTCGCCTTGTATTTACGCACCGTAATCGATCTTAATCCTTCTTCACTCATGATGCGAGCCACCGTCTTTTGAGACACATGAATCCCTTGTTTGCGTAGTTCTTGCGTAATTTTTGGACTTCCGTAAATCTTACGGGACTTTAGATACTCATTTCGAATCTGTTGAGTCCATTGTTCTTTTCGTTCTTTCTGCTTGCTTTTCGGACGCTTGAGCCAGTCGTAATACCCACTTCTTGAAACACCGAGCACTTGACACATCTTCACCACACGAAATTCATTTCGGTGTTGAAAAATGAATGCGTAAATCACTTCTGGTTTCTGGTGAAGATGCCTAACGCCTTTTTTAGGATGGCTAACTCCTCCTCTAACTCTTGATTGCGGCGGCGTAATTCGATGATTTCTTGATTTTGTGGCTTGATATGGCCTGAACCCACAAAACTCTTTCCGTTGCTTTCTTTATATTCTTTAACCCAACGGTGAAGAGTATTGTAAGCTAAACCTAGTTCTTTTGCCACTTGGGCGATGGACTTGTCCCCCTCCAAGCATAACTCAACCGCTTGAATCTTGTATTCTTTATCAAATGTTCTCTTTTTCATGATTGGACACCTCGAACCTATTGTAATTTAAGTTTATTATAATCTCTCTGTTCTCCGTGTCCACTTTTTAGACTAACATCAAAATAATAAAGACTTTACTTGAAATATTTCATCCGAATTTCAAGAAATTCTGGTTTAGAAAGTTCGGATTCTAGTTGTTCCCTTTGAATCAATATTTTTTTATAGGGGATAAAATAAGGACTATCACTAATTGCTTTACTATTGAACCAATCTAAGAAGTCACTAGTTATTTTTCTATTAGTCATTAATAAATAATAATCAGGCTCATGCATTAGTACTTTTACCATTTCAGAATATATTTCATCTATTTCTAGTTTCGCATAACTTTCTGAATATTTACACTACAAAACCCATTTTGTTGGTTTATTAACAATAGGAATCCAAGAGTCCATATTAACTATAAAAGTTCCATCTCTCCCCCTATCAACCCCCTTTCCTATTCTATCTAAGTTTAAAACCTGCCATTTGGAAATCATTTCAATGCATAAATCTTCAAATGCGTCTGCTTTAGTTTTTCCTCCCCCCGGTTGAATAATTATATTTGACCAATCAAAATTGTAAACTGTACGTTTTTTTATAGTATCGTATTCTTGTTCACTTATTTCTGAAAATGAGCAATGCTCTACCTCAATATTCTTTGCAACTAAAGTTCCATAGCTCTCCCAGTAACAATTTATTTCTAATAAATAAAAATGATCTTCTTGTTCAATTGTAGATGTAACAATGTATTGATTTGAATTTAGGGGATATACTAAATTTTTTACTGATACTTTTATAGAATCTTGTTCGGTTACTTCAAAATTAATTGAATTATTCATGATATCACTAAAACTCTTTGCATTATCTTTTGTCAAAATTCCCTCTGATAGTAACTTACGATTAGTATCATAGATATAACAAGTCTCACCATTGAAGTTTTCTAAAATACTCTTAAGTTGGGGTATATTTTCTATGTTCATTGTTTTCACTACTGATCACCCCAAACCGAATTAGAGTCTTTGTTAATGAAAAGGATCCACTTTAAAATATCTTCTACTGTGTATTTTTCATGATTCTCTAAAGTTGCCATATTAAAAAGTATTGTAGAAATTATATTTTTTACAAATACTTTAAACCTTTCATAGATTCTTTCTTTTAAAGCAAGATAATTAGTATCATCAGCTATTAATAATAATTCTTTGAAATCTTCATATAGCCAAAGTCTCATTTCTCTGTAGTTTACATCCGATTTTTTATAGTTCGAACCTGCAATTATAATAGCGCTGCAAGCAGCTAAATATTCTATACTTTGCTCTGATCCAAATAACTGTTTGATAATTTCTTTTTCTAACTGCACCTTCCTTGTTAAACTCTCAGTTTTACAAAATTCTATAAATTTTTTGAAGGCCATATCTAAATTCCACTTGGATAACTTTGCAAGATTTTTATTTAAAAATTCAATAAGACCAGTGTCTAAATCATCAATTATTTTGGGTTCATTCCATGGTACTCTTTCATTATGCCAAGTTAAATTTCCGCTTTTCTCATTATGTACAATAAATAAATGGTTTAACTTATAATTAACTTCCTGTTCCTTTGAGATAAAATAGTATAGTATATTTAATAAGTCTGAAACTTTCTCTTTTGCAATTGAAACAGCTTTTTCTGTATCTCCGAATGCACATTCTATATTATGAACTAACACCCAAGCACTGTTATCTCTACTATTACTGTCTAATAATGTTCTTCTTATTGTATCCTTTGGATATTTTTCATATTGCCATCCTGTAAACAACTCATTCGAGATGAATTCAATATCACCGAGGCGAACGTCAAAATATTCATTTTTAACTGCTAAGTCATTAACGTTTACTGCTACAGTATAATTAACATCAGTGAGAAAATTATTTTTGAGATTTTCAATCAATTTTTGTTTTTTTTCAATACTTATTTTTTCATATGCTGTGGCTATTAATTGGTTAATATTAGGACTATTTTTAGCAAAGATTACACCTAAAAAAAGCATTCTTATTTTCTCTTTGTCCCATGGCAATCTTGAGTTTACCTTATCTTCTCCAAATCTCTCTGTTATTTCTTTTGTATAATCATTAAAAACTTCATCTAGTTCTCTGATCAAATTTGCAATTTTTTCGATTTCGTAATGCTCAATAGTTAATATAAATTTATTTAGCATAGCATGTTCAATCTTTTTAGTTATATTATTTTCTAGTAGTAAATTTTTTAATTCTATTTGTATACTATTTCCTTCTTCTACAGTTCTACCTAATAGAAAATGCATTAAATAATCATTTTCTAATTCCTTCAAAATACAGCGAAATATTTCTTTTTTATAACTAAGGTCAAGCTTGACTAATTGGTCCTCGATAATTGTCTCATATAGCAAATTAATAAATTTACTATTTAGCTGTTTGCGATAATTATCGATGTGTTTAATAGAATACTGTCGTTGATTAATTCTTTTACAAATATTATTTCGGATTCGATAAAGCAAGAAATATTCAGGTCGTTTAAAATACGGGTTATCCTTATCTATACCTTTTGAAATATTGTTGGAAAACTCTAAATCTAGGTCATGAATATAATTTTTCAGGTTAATATCATCACTATTTTTAGAGGTGACATATTCACTGAATTTGATGGTTAATTCTCTTGCTTTTTTTTTCGTATTTGAATTGGTAAGCTTTTCAAAAGGAACTTTTATTGTCAAACATTCTTCTAGTTTATATGTAATAATACTATCTAATATTTCCATCACTTGTGAGACAGTAAGACTATTGGGTATTAAGTTTAATTTATCACTAAGATGATTAGCTATGTAGTATTTATTTAGCTGTGCTTCTATATCTGGCATACATATTTCCTGCATGTAAGTTTTAAATAAAGTGTATTCAAACTCCTTTAAAAACAATTGTAAATAATAATCAAAAATTTGTTCTATTTCTTCATTAAAAGAGAAAGCCTTTGTTTGAAACCGCTCTATTCTCTTATACACTTTCCTCACCCTCTTAGCATTAATTCTAAAAAACAATGAAGTATATCATTACTAAGAAATCTTGTAAGTAAGCATTCGATTTATGCAATTTAAAACTCTTAATCCCTTTTATAATATCATATGTTTCGCTTATTGCGATTTCCATTTCTGCAGTCAAGACAGGACATAAAAATTTAAGGCTAAAATTTGAAGGGATATAAAAAGAGTTTTAAAAGAGGTAGGGTGCGATATTAGTTACTGCACATTCCTAATCAGGATTTCTTGCGATTTAAGCTACCCTTTTTCTAAACTTCCAAAGCTTTAACTTCGCCAGATACATACATTCACCTCTTTTTGTAGTAATGGCTATATTCAATTTGACTCGAATGGTATTCTAACGGTTTTATGGAATCGAAATAGTCTGTATTTAGAAGCCTGCCTATTTTTATGATTAAAATGGATACCCAGAATCTTTATGATGCTCTACTATGTATTCCCTATCAATTCGCGTTTCTAAAACTAGTTTTTTTAGTATCTCTTTTATCTGTTCACCGGTTATACAGGAAGAAGGTATTAAAAAATTAAAACCGCCCACGTATGGATGTTTATGAAATTCATCTTCACAAACAATTGCATCGATTTTAATACCCTCTTTTTGAAATGTTTGAAGTAAGTTATACAGAATATTCTGTTCTCGATTTAGAAAATAACGTCCATTGTTAATTTTTATCGTTTTACTGCTTATATATCGAGCATTTGAAAACTCTTCGAATCGTAAAGCATTTGCATTATATGCTATTACAGGTATGCTATGCATTTTTTTATACAGTACACTATCAATATGCTCTCGTAGATTTATGCGATCAATTTTTTCCAAGACTTGTTCTAAGACTTCTTGTTGATACAACTCAAGTTGATTTTTATTCAGTATTTCCTTTCTAGCCATTCGTAAAAGTTCTTCTTGAAAAGATTCGTAAGTAGTGTGTATCTACTTTTCGACTGCGTTTTCCTCGTATTGTTCAAGAAAGCCCGGCAAATATAAGTCGCAAACTGTATAAGAGTATCCATTATTATTTTTAGAGGGGAATACTTCAATAAAAGGGATATTATGATTGATTAGATAACTTCTTTTTTCTTCTTCCATACGATGTGTCACACAAATTTCTATAACTAAATAATTATCATCTCCTTCAACTAAAACATCTATTACATATTTATTTAACGCTTTTTCCACTGAGATACCGTAGACATCGTAGTACCCTACAATATCAGCTAGAGCAATCGGAATTTGTTTTAAACCTAAGCCTTTTAAAAAAGGAGTGAGCTTAATCAGCTTATCAACTGGAAAAAGTAAATCAATATATAACTCCTTCTTTATATAGTGTTTAGCATGGAAATGAAGCAATGTTTCTTCACTGACTGAACATTGACTATTCGGCTTATGGCTAAAATGGTGAGTCCGTTGATTTCCTTTTTTAGCAGTTACGGATTCATTGCAAAACGGACATCTGTATATGCCTTTCCTTTCTAATCGTTCACTAATATGCACTAACTCTCCATTTCCTGTTTTAGCAAACTCTAATTTAACTCCCATACTAATCTCTCCCCAAAAATGTAGGAATATTAATCTTTTATATGATTAGTTGTTGTCTTGATGACTCCGAATTTAGATGCTGATCATAAAAATGTGATGAAACTCTCCTTCTTTGCCCTTTGCTTATCAGTCTTTTCATTGATTGCCACAAACATATAGAAGCCCCTTCCCACATCCCATGTATAGTCTTTTACCATATATACCTTATATTACCGTATTCTTACAAACAAGCAACTTGTTAGTATGAAAATATTGTGATGATAGTGCAAGTTAATAAGTCACTTTTTGTCGATAGTTACAAATTCTTGTAAAGGTGTGCCTTTTCCCTGCATAAAAAAGCGTGGTAATTTGTTTGTTGTGGTAATAAGGACAGCCTTTCAGCAACGGGACCTACCACGCGCTCAGAGACAGAATAATATAGGTGGGTAAACTCGTTGCAGTTATTGAAAAATATAAATGATAGAGCTAAATATAAAGGAATGAAAAATCAGCTGGTCTTTACGATAACAGGTTCCGTAATGAGGTGCAAAACAGAAAAACGCACGTTAAATAACAGGCTAAAACACACAATAATCACCTCAGAATTCACATTACAATTAACATAAAAAAATGGCTTGGAGAATGTTCCAAGCTCTTTAACATTTATTATTTTTACAACAACCGTAAAAATTATCTTTGCGATCAGCTGTTTTTTTCATAAATCTACGTTACCAAAAGTCGTATGTTTATTTACAGTATTTTATGTTATTCGTTAAGATTGGCGGTCCTAATTTCTTCGTTTTTGAGTTGGAAGGACGTACTTGTATTTGAACCTCTTTCATTTCTGCGGTAATATTGTCGATTCTCCCTGCCCATGTGGGGTCGTACTTTTCTGCAGAAGGATACAGTTTGAAACGCAAACTGATTTCATCTGGAATAAAAGCAAACCCTTCATACATGTCGTAATTCCCCAAAGTGCTGAGGTCAGGTAAGTGGAGAGCATGAATACTTATACTTGTTCGCGGGAAGCTCGGTGTCAGCTTCACCTTGTACACTAGTGCTACCCCTTTTGTATTCTTGTTCTGCTTATTAAGCGGTTCTAATATCACGCTACATGGTAAAGATGGTGATGAATCTGCTCGAATTTGATTTGGACTCACCATAATTGTAGTAACTAATACTAACACCAAAATAAACTGTTGCATGGTTTCCTCCAAGATGTTTATTTGGGTTAGTTTTTGTCTGGTTCTATGTTGTTATACAATAAAGAAAGTGGCACCCTCTAAACCGTTCTGAAAGAATGGGTTATCCTTTGCTTTGTTTCTCCAACAGTTCAATGATTCTATCCAGCTTCTTTTCAATTTGTACTGCACTACTCTCTGAACTTCTTCTCATGACTAATGATTTGACTGCAAAGAACACCGCAGTTGCAAAAGCAATAAGAAAAGCAAACATGGCCAATTGAAAAATGATTGATCCCCAATCCATCTTAGATTAGTAACCCCTCCTTTTCCTAATCGTACCATAAGGAGAGAAGCGATGGTTGAAATCTTTGATTGTATGCCCTACGCACTTCAAGTTAACATAACATTGTATTTATTAAAAACCGGATCAATCAATAAGTAAATTTAATGTTGATTCTTTGTTCTAGACCTGAAATCATAAACAGATCCTTCCTTAAATATGTATATGCGTAGGTGGAGAGTATTCATTGTTCTTTAAACAATGTCTCAATTACTTCTTCAGGTAGTTTGAAGTATTTATTCATATGTTTGATGTCCCCAAAGGATTTTCCGTCTTTAATCATTTCCCTTAAAACTTCCATTTTCCCTTCTATTTTCTATTTTTGTTTAATCTCCCTCTCTTTGAATTCGGAGTAGGATAGCGGCATAATTTGTTCCACCTCTTTAGAAATTTTTGTTTTTGTAGTTTTTCACTTAAATAGGGTATTCGGATTATAGGTAGAATACCCTGTTTGTTCATTATCTTCATATTGTATTTTTCAGCGTACTATGTATGCATTAATCCGAATCGATGTCTTCTCTCGGCGAGACTAAAATGCTTAATCCTTCTTCACCATAATCCCACATTTTAACCCAGACAGATGATGTACCTTCTGGTAACTCAAACACCCTTTCTTCTAAAGGTTTAATCGGTGCATTGCTTGTATTACAACGAATAAATGTCGAGGGATGGATGTTCACTATTCTTCCTGTATCATTAAAATACCAAAACTTCATTAATTAATCCCCCTATTATTACTTCTGGCATGTGTCTAATCCACATTTCTGTAAAAAATGTACATTTTCCACTACTTAATTCAATGAGTTTCTTTTCCCGAAAAATACCATTTATTTAAATGTATCTCTAAAATAAATGTTTCAGAATATTGTTATGTACATAAAACCATAAAACAATCAAACTCGTATTAAGCTTCTATACAATTAAGGACATCATACAATTACAATCAATCCTAAACAGCCCTTCTATCATAAAAACCTGAAACTTACCGCAATATTATTTAACGTCATAAACTTCTTTGCATTATCGTATTGTAATATCAAACTCATTGAGGTTGCTGAGTTCAAATGAGCTAAAAGTACATCTATATCCTCGGCCTCTTTATTTAGCACATATTCACCAAAATTAACTTTACACTTTCCCTGATCTATCTTGTAGTAAGTTCCTACTATATTTATTTTTAATCCAGAATACACGTCAAAGTGATTGATAGGCATGATAGTTGCAGTCACAAAATTCGGATTCACACTGATGACTGTACCATAGCTACTCCTATCAGGTAGCGAATACTTCCCATACCTTACTTCACCCAGAAATGATTTTGCAGCGGCTAAGAAGAATTCTTTTAAATTCTCCACCAACTCGTTCGGGACATTGCTGGTAACAAATTTAAGCACGGTTGGAGTGTGATTAGTAACGTCACAATATTCAATATAGTATGAATCAATAAAAAATCGGCTCTCTTGTTCAGTCACCTAGAATCTTCTCCCTTTACAATAGATGTGCATGAACTTAACGATACTCACTAGAAGTCAAATATGTGCAGTTTATAACATAGTTTTCCGGCGCTTTTTCATGTCTCTCATCAAAGCTTCAGTTTTAAAAATTATTGTCGGATGCTTCAGCTCTATAATTGAATAGTACCCGCTGTTTGAACTATGGATCAGGATTTTTAAGCTAACTAGATTATTTATAGAATTTCTGATTTCTGTCTTTTTTATTTTTGTTTTCATAGCTATTTCACCAATATTTGGTTTAATAGTACTATTGTCACTTTCAAAAGCGATGTAACAAAGGTACGCATAAACTACAACATCAATGCCTCTTATAAGTCCGTACAAATGGGCAGCAATTATATTTATCGGCATATAGAACTTTTCAAATTCAGCTAAACTTTCTAAATCAACTAGTTCCTGATAATCAAATCCTTCTATTTTGCCATACCCCTCTTTTTCCAAATGAAAAGAAAAGTAACTATAAATATGAGCATACAAATCCTCGCTATTTAAATTACTATCAAATAAGCTATTTGGCAGCGGCAGTAAGGCAATCATAATTTCCCTCCGATAAACTTTTATGCTGCTTAACATGGAGAAGTTGTGTGCAACAAGAATGTCTTCGTAAAATAAAATCATACAAAGAACTCTTGTCCTACTCCATGTTAAGCAACAAGATAACCTACTTTTATGACGGTGTTTTTAGTAATCAAATAATATTATATTCAACTTCGTTTAGCGGTTAAAACAACGGTTACAACTCGTAAACGTTTCTTCAACCTGTTTTGATGTGCAGCTGGAAATATTACTCTATTTCAAAGATTCGTCTATTGGCTTTATTATAAATATCATCGATTTTTCTTTTAGCTTCTTCTGATCGAGATTTAATCAGCGCTATATCGCCTTCTCTTGCTTCTCTAACATTTACTAATGTTGCACCTATTGAACCCGTCATATAGCCTCTTACACCGAATAGAAGCTCAATCTCATTAAACAGTTCAGACGTTAAACCTTCGTGAGCTTTTTGAATCATAATTTTTTCTTCATCTTGTTCAACGAGTGTTGACACTTCAATCACGACTTTCCCCGAGAATACCCTCATATAGACCTCCTTCATTTGCACTAAAGTTTCTTCGGAATGATTAGAGTATTAATAATAAAAACAAGAGCATCACTAAACGCTTGGCGATACGCAATCTTACTTTGAATAAGTACTTGATCAAATATATTTGCTCTAATATCTTCGATTAAAGAATCTCTAGCATCTCCTTCGAGGGACTCAGTAGCTACTAACAACTTCTCTTCTAAATCCTTATAAATGGTTTCAGCATACATTTGATATTCTCTGCTTGTTAATAATGCTTCTAACCTTTTTTCAATAAACTCATCTACAGCTTTTTGTAAACCATCGATCATCAAAATACCCCCTTATATTCATTTTATGAATATATTCATTACAAGTATACAATATAGTTAGTTGAATGTAAAATTAAAAAACAGTACGATTAAGGAGGAATGATTAAAAAAAGGAGTAAAAGTAAATTATGAATCAATTGGTTATTGGAAGATTAATAAAAGAATTGCGGAGAGAAAAAGGAATAACAATGATTGATTTTGCAAAAAAGATTAATATCTCTCAACCCTCCTTATCGCGTATCGAAAGTGGCAACCAAGAGGTTTCTCTTGCACTTCTTTCTAAAATATGTGAAGAGTTCGGCATTTCTCTAAGTGAGTTTTTTTTGAGGGCTGAAGGAAACAGTGAGTTTCAGAAAATGCAACTTGAATTAACAAATGAAGACGAAGATGACATTGTAGACGAATTAGATAGAAAGTTAAATAGGATGCTCTCAGCACTTACTGTCGAACAAAAGAAAGGATTATATGTACTTTTACTTCCGTATATCAAGGAATAACGATCTCTCAACTGCTTTGCTCTGCAAACTGCAAATGCAAAAGCCCTGCAACTTATTTCGCAGCAGGGCTAAATGACAATTAATCTTTTACAAGTGCAACAAACCATTATTTTAAGATACTGAACAGAAAAGGTATTCCACTAAAAGCTTATCAGGATTGGGGGAATTGTATGGAAGATACACTCAAACAAATTCTTAGTGAGCTACAAAAAATGAACCAACGTATTGATAAATATGAAAAAAACTTTGATGAGAAAATTGATAACTTAACAAATGAAATGAGAAGTCATTTTAAGCATGTCGAAGATAAGTTGTGTCAACACCAAAAGGTTTTCAAAGAATACATCGACGATAAAACAGAGGCTTTAAACAAACGTGTATATACTGTAGAAACAGACATTCAGCGTATACTAAGAATACTAAGACAGTGAATTAGTGATTTTAGGGTATAAAACGACTTTTTCAATGGAAAAAGTCGTTTTATACCAGTCTAACTGAAGAATAACTTAGTCTTGAATCTTACCAAGGTTTTTCTTCACTTATATTTCTGTATGAATTAACGCATAGTAGATATACTAACCTCTACCAGAACACGATCATTCGAGTTAATTAATGAAATGAACACATTCTAAATAATCTTTAGCATGTTCATCTGTCATAAAGTGAAGGTAAGTTATATCGCCGCTGATTACCTGTACGAGAAGGTCTAGTCTATCTTTGTTTGCTATTTTATTCATGTGTATTCTCCTTTTGATAACCCTCTAAAACTAATACAGACTGTTGATAGGAAAGGATTTTGCTTTTTAGCTCTTTTATTTCCTTAATCGTCTCTTCCCTTTCTTCTTCGCTAATGTTTTGCTTCAAGTAATATTCATAGTTCTCAATTAACTCTCTGAAAGCTACAATATGCTGCTTCAATAACCGGATTCCTTTGGTAACAGGAGTATTTTCCTTTATTTGTATATAGTCGTGTATGTCGGTTAAGCGATCTAAACTTACGCTCTGTTCGTATAGCATTTGAGGGTCGAAATCCACACCATTCTCCCATCGCACTGTTCCAGCAATCGAATCTATTTCAGCTGTAAGAAATAATTCTCTGTCATGTTGGATATCTGCTACCAATCCTTTAGGGTCAGTGGGGATCTTTCTTATATCGAAGAGTCGATATTCTCCATGATTAAATTCTAAGACGAGTTTGAAAGTTTTCGTTGGATAAACAGATGTCACTCTCATTCTCACTCACTCTTCCCTTTTCCTCTTATTTCC
This sequence comes from Peribacillus tepidiphilus, assembly GCF_009466385.1. Taxonomy (GTDB): domain Bacteria; phylum Bacillota; class Bacilli; order Bacillales; family DSM-1321; genus Bacillus_BN; species Bacillus_BN tepidiphilus. The sequence continues at coordinate 15,773 of NZ_WIAQ01000014.1, forward strand.
TCTAGCGTATTATAAACATGATACTTACGCAATCACTTACTGGCTATTGAGAGAAAAAAGGAAGACCCTCTTGTTTAGTTCAAGGGCTTGCCCGTAATTTCGATTAACTTCATTATTTTTCATCTGTCACATACTTGAAATCTAGATAAAAATGAGCAAGGTCCTAAAGTTCTTGGAAATTATCAAAAAGACGGCATTATTAATGTGGCAAGAAAAACTTTCTCTGTAGGTGCTCAAAATGCAAATTGTGACACGAATTATGATTACCTTTAGAAAAAATAGAGGAAAAAATGAAGTAAATTTATAAAATAGCCAAAAGAAGAACCACAAAATGGTACTTCTTTTGATTGCTTGTTATAAACAATACTGCCCGTTGAATAAGCAGGGAGAACAACGTTCTTTTATATATCCTGCGTAAGCGACTTTCAACTGTTCTCGCAGCTGCTTGTTCTCATCCTCTAACTTCCTAATCCTCCGTTTCAGCGATTCAATCAGAGCGGTCTTTATTACTCTCATTCATTTCTCGCTTCACTTGTTTTGCAATAGGGGCTTGCGCTTGTTGTTGGTACAGCGGTTTCAATACGCTCACGCAACTCAGTGTGATTGTACAGTATCGCTTTCGCCACTCTTGCTTCGTTTGCTACGCTATCTGTGATCATGATGGTCTTTCTTCTACAAAGATATAAAGACAAATGTTAATATTCTTGGCTAATTAACTCACTCAGTAATTTAATCTCATCTCCTGTCAGACTAACTGAGGGGTTAATTGAAGGATAATCTTGAAGTCTTTGTTGCCTTTTAATTGGGTGTTCCGCAACTGTTCTGCAATCTGCTCTCATTTTATTCACCCAGTACATTACGTATCTTTGTACTTGTTCTGGTAAATCCTTGAAATCAGCTCCTTTTTCTATCCAGTGATTGATATTCCAAGAAAGCGGAGGTGTTGGTTTCCAGCCCCATCTGTAGACGTACTCAATTGCTTTTGCTGCAACAACAATGTAAGTACTTTTACTAACACCTTGCATCACAACAAAGAAGTTGTCACCACCATACTTACTTTTTGGGCTTCTTACATTAGCAGTTGCCATAAGAGCAGCCAAAATCTTAAGTTTATTCAGCGGATTCTTTAATTTTAAATTAAAGATTGCTGCATTCAAAGAATCGGTATCTTTATCGGTCTCTACTTTCTTAGCTAGTTCAATAAATGCTTCGACAATTCGCTTTTCATAATCTAAAGGAATATCTGATGAATTACAAATTTCCCGAAATACTTTAATGCCTATAGAAAAAGGTTTCTTTTTTATAGTTTGTTCTAAAAGTTCTATTTCTTGCTTACTTACCACTTTTACAGGTGTTGAAGATATTGGTGTAAAAAACTCTTTCATTTCATCTTCAAATTTTTTGCTCCTTGCTTCTTCTAACATACATTTTAAAAAGGTTTCGAAGGCTTCTATATGATTTTTAGCTTCAGGGCATTCCTTCAAGGGATCTATCAATGTAATTCCGTATTCATCACACAGTGTTTGGAGTTCATTACTATATTTATATGCAATCATATAGGATGTTGGTAATTCTCCATAAAATGCTTCCCGTAGTTCAGCAAACATTTGTTGAATATTGATATCACGAAAACTATAGCCTACAAATAACAAATTTTTTGCTAATAAATCTGCTCGCAAGCGGATGTTAAGTGCATTTTCCGGCTCACTCATTCTTTTTTGATAATCCTCTTGTGTGAATACGATAGATTCAGGATAATTAAGATCCCCATGAAACTTAATATAAAGCTGTTCTGACAATTTCGCTTCAGCGAAATCCTTTAAATGAATGATAGTCCTGTATTTCCTCCCATACTTCTCAAACGCTTTTTCCATCACATTATCTTGGTTTGTAGTGTAAATAGCGGGAACACCCAAATTCATTATTGTTAAATGGATATACCCTTTTTCATCATCAAATTCCGAAATTTCTAATTTACTCTTCAAAAACTCACAAAATTTATTTCTTCCGAACGTATCCACAAATTTTTGAGCAATTTGCAAATGATTCGTAGTAGACGTTAGTCCTAACTGCTCGGCCATCTCGCCGACTAGGGAATCCCAATCTGGTAGCATGGTAGCAGAACAGCCAGCACCCATAAACGGGACCAATTTTTGTTTAGCAGCTAAGTCAGCTAAAGTATCAATAATTTTACTCATATTATTTCCCTTTCTTCTCGTAAACTTCTAAAATATTGACTAATTGTTGAAAATAAATTCAAGTGTTCTCTAATTTATCTAGTCCATTTACATTAATAAAGCTTATTAAACTCATTATTCGAGTTTTGCTAACTCCCTTTTTATTAAAATACATTTTTCCTTTAAGCTACTACCTTTTTCAAATGTGGTAGTTGAAGGAAAGATGGTTTTTAAACAACTTTTTGCTCGTGAACAGTATTTCGTCTTTAAGAAAAGAATGGGCATGCTTCATATAGCATGTCCTTCTTTATTTAGGGTAATAATTTGAATATTTTTAGTTGTGTATGTCCTTCATTATGTCCCTCACCGCTCTTTTCATTTCTTTTTTCATCCGTCGTTCAAGCTTCCTGCGTTCTCGACGACTAATCCTTTTGTTAAACATACTAGTAGCATAGACATTTAATTGATCCTCAGACGGAGCAACTCCTTTAAGGAAACCCTGAACTGATGTTTCTAGCTGCTTCGGTCCTTCTTTACTCGAATTTTCTTCTTCTATAGAGTCCTTGGTGAGTTTGTATATGCTTGAGCCTACATGCTTAAATTTCATTTGAGGCACCTTTTCTGGATTCATTTCAAAGCCCAAAAGGGATACTTCTGAATCGGATGGGATAGATAAGTCATATGAAGAATCTAATTTTTTTATAGAGTCTGCTATGACAGTTACATTCCCCATTTTAAATTCTGCTTTCTCTAAAGAAAAATCCACATCTATTTTTGGATAATAGAGACCATCATATAGTTTTCTACAGGCTTGATTTAAATTGCCATGAGTATCAAATAGAGCTTTTTTCAACATGCGAATGTTTATTGTTTTATAAGGACTAGGTTTAATAAGCCCACTTCCAATAGTCAACCTTGTTAAAACGAAATAAAATGATTCATTTATTTCAATTTCTTTTCCAAATGCTTTTAAAGTGAATTTTGACCCGTTTTCTTTAATAGCATTTTCATATTTAGGCAATTGTTCGTGCAAACCTTTGCTAATTTCTGCATCTTTATTTTGTATTTCAACAGAATTAACTGGCTCTACAAACCACTTCAATTCAAATAATGCTAAAGTATTATCATTAGTATCTAAAATCCCAAAATCAACGTTTGTTCCATCAATAGGTACATCATGACATACACTAAGGTTTGGATATTGCGACGTAATGTCTCTTAGTTCCTTAATGAAAATCGTTTCCTTTGAATCTGCATGTTGGTTAGCTTCATCACCATATATTCTATTTAAGATTGTGATGATATTCCTTCCTAGTTGATTGTATAGAATAAATCGCGGACTTATAATCCTTGTACCGTCTGACAGTTGGAATATTGGTTGTAATAACGGTTTAGAAGATCTTTGTTTACCTTTCATCCGACCGGTATAGGTTAAGTCATCTATTAATTTTAAAGCAGTTTCTTCTTTTACGTCAGTAAGTTCCCAATTTTCTACCTTCATGCTTGATAAGTCGGGTAATGAATCTCTATCTATCAATTTTTGATCTCGATTGTGTCGATCTGCCCAATACGCTTCCCGTATCACTCTTCTCCATACATTTTTTATATCCCTGATAGTATATGGACCAATGTTGTAATCATCCGGAAAATCAAAATCAAATTCCGTTCTTGCAATGCTCATAGTATGATAGTGCATTTCAGGTACATTGCCATAAAGTTTCTTGATAGTCTGCTCTACTTTTTCTAACTTTTTTAACTTATAATGGTTATATTCCTCTAGAAGAACAAAATTAATACCCTCTAAAACCGCTACGTCATGGGAATGGAACTCAAATTCTATAGAATCTTTATTCGGATTTTTACTATCTACCTTAGCCTTATATAACCCTTTCCAAAAAGGAAGAAAGATTTGTTCCGCTTTAACATGAATTATGGCTTTTGCAAATGCTTCTTGCGTATATTTGATTAAGGTATCAACATCTTCAAGATTACATCCATCTATTTTATTTTTCTTAAATGCCATTCTTATTAACCAATCTAATGCTTCCACTAAGGTAATTATAAAGCCTTTGAGTTTTATTTTTTTTTGTGGTTCCGTAGACCAGAGAATTTCTTGATCCAGTTGATATACCCATTCCTCAAACAATGTGCATGAAAGTTTCAACGCAGTATCTCGATTAATATTCCAATAATCTAGCCCCTCATAATCTTGGTCAATAATGGCTTCTATATGTTTTACTTCATTCTCAATATTGTTCATAGGCTGCCCCCTTCCTGAAAATCCATCTAATAATTAGAAATAATTTCCTTAGTTATTGTATCATTGTAGGAAATCACATGGGAATATATAACCTTACCATTTTCCCTTCGCTTTTTGTGCAACGAACAAACATCTCCCTAATGCTTGGTCAGGCCATCTGGTTAATTGTTTTTTATTTTATTAATATATTAGGAGTTAAAATAAATTTTTGTTTGTTATGTTCAAAAATATATAAATATAAGGTATAGTAAAGAAAGATAGGAAAAATTGAACAAAAGAAACAAAAAAAGGTGGGGAAGCAATGTTGGTTATTGAAAAAGCAACAAAACCTATTCAAACCAAAAACTTAAACGTGACAGTCCATCCAGACATCAAAAAGCGGATTGACCACATTGTGGCAACTAATTTTGGCTTGCAACTTCAACATGTAATGGCTAGAGCCATTCAATTGTTTTTACAAGAACATGAAAAAGGTAATGTCTGTATCTCTACTAAAAAACGTGATTTTAAAGGAAAACCCCATTACAACGCTTATATCCCTTTAGAACTTCACCAAGGCTTTCATCGTCTTTATGAAGAAAACCGATACGGACATCCAAAAGGAAGAAGGTTAACCAAAACAAAACTGCTTGAACAAATCTTAGAATACTGGTTAGAGAAGGAAGGGCATCTATATGAGTAAAGCAGAAAATTGGTTAGATACTTTACCGTTTGAAATTACAGATGAGGAAAGAAAACAGTGGGAACAAGAATTTATTGAATTCCAACAGAAAACGGAATCTGAGAAAGAAGATATTCCAAATCCTTTTTTAGAAAAAGACAAAGTAATTGTTCTAGATAAAAAACGTAAAAAGAGAAAATTGTCTGAAGTAGGAGAAAGCATTAACTTATTTCATGAAGTGGTAGAAAAAGTAAATGAAGAAGAAAATGAAAAAGGAGCTACCACCCTCCAAGATGAAAGCTCCCAATTAAATGAACTTGAACGCCTATTATTAGATTACAAGTTAGAATTTAACCTTAACATTCAAATAGATGTGAAAAGAAAATGTTATACCACCATAAAGGATAATCAAGAAATCGCTTTATCAAACTTTGTTATACTTCCATTATACTCCATCGAAGATGAAGAAGGCAAGCGAAAGGATATCATTCGTATCTTTAATAACCGAGAAAACAAAATTGTTACTCTTGATGCTGAAACAAAATCGATTAATCGTCAATTTAAAACATTTGTTTTGGGAAACGGTAAATTCCACTGGTTAGGTTCTCAAAAGGATTTAGATCAGTTAGTTCAACTTATACTTTCTTACGAAACAGAAGAGATCACAGAAATTGGTTATGTTGGTTGGCATGAACAAGAAAGAGCATGGTTCTTCCCCACTCATGCTTATATCAATGGAGAAATATATTATCGTAACGAAGATAAAATCTTCAAAACAGGGAAGAAGAATTATATCTTAGTGGAAAATGAAGCATTCAACATTATTGTAGAGCACGTTAAGGATAAGCCAACAAAAGAGGAAATTCTTAGTACCCTTACAAATTTTGAAATTCTATATGGGACCTATGGTTGGCTTGGAATTGGATTTACAACTACTTCTATGCATGTCAATGAGTTAGCTAAAAAGACAAAGCAACATCCTTTCTTGTACGCTCATGGTTTAAGAAATTCAGGGAAAACAGAGTTTCTTAAAAACGTGTTTCGCTTTGCCGGTATGGATACTCGACTACCACCGCCGCCGAGATTAGATGGATTAAGAAAAAGATTGGCATGGTTTTCTCATTTACCAGTCGGATATGATGAAGCAGAGGAAAAAAGCATTAAAACAATGGACTTCTTTGTAAAACATCGTGAAGCTCTTAATACCATTTTTAACCGTTCTCCTTTGGAGAGAGGTACAAATGATCCAAACAAACTACTTTATTTTCCTGTTCGCGCTACACTGGCATTCGGTGGAGAAGTGGCTACAAGCGATAGTGCGATTACAACAAGAACGGTTTTTATTGATGCCTTAAAAATTAATCAAGTCGAACAAGTTTTTGATGAGTTAGAAGAAAACCACCACGTCATTTATTGGCTAGGTCAATATATGATGAGAACTTCACATGAGTGGAAACCGGTATTATTTGATAACTTCGAACTAATCAATAATACTTTAAAAAGTATAAAAGAGGTATCTGGACGTATCCGTAAAAATTTTGCGATATTAGTAGCGGGAGCTATTACTTTTGCTCAATGGATTGATAAAGAATTTGGTACTCAACTTTATACAGATGCTTTTCTTGAACGTTTACTTCATGAAGTAGAATATGAAATGAAAGAAGGACAGAAAGACGCAGAAAGTAACCATCATGCTATCACATACTTGAAAGACCTTGCTTATTTGGCTCACAAATATAAACTTTATAAATCTGATTATAAAGTTGAAGGAAACCTTCTTTATATTGCTCCGGATTCAGCTTGGAGAACATATGAAGAATGGAAGAAAAATCCCCATTACACATCAAGTCGTAAAGTTGCTAACGATCTAAAAGGATACGAATTTTTCTTAGGTACGAAAGCTAAAAGAATTGAAGGTAAACTTTATAAATGCTGGGTAATCGATATATCTAAATTCCCTGATGAGGGATTACAAGGTTTCCTAGTAGACGATTGCAAATAAGCAGTCGTCTTTTTTGTTACCAAAAAAAGTGTTACCTTTATTTCTTCAATGTAACTTATGTATCCATTAATACGTTTCGGGAGGTAACAAATAAAACGCGGTAATATCAAGGGCTTCAGCATATTTCCCACTCAAATGTCACCTTGTTACCTTAATTTATGTTACCCTGTACAAACATTATTAATCTGCTATAAAAATGATTTTTAAAACGAAACTAACTAAAAATATATAGTATACAAAAATAAGGTAACAAGGTATAATTTTTCTTTATAAATCTTGATGCATCAATGTTTTTATGTATCCGTTAATGTGTTACCTAACAAAAATTAAGGTAAATTTTTTAAAGTAACAGGTAACATTTCTTTATAACAAAGGCAATATCATAGAAAAACGTTCAATGTAAATTAGATTGATTTATAAGAACAATAATCTCGTTTCGTGCTTTTGTACAATTCAAGAATTTCCTGAAAATCTCCCCCTTTACGAAATCTCCCCACTACTTGAGCATAATTTTGGGCACTAGCAGACTTAGCTTTCTCTTGTGTCCAAACCGTTTCTCCGCAAACAACTTTATACCCTTTTCTTTCCATGCTTTCGCAGGCTTGTTTAAACATATTATGTAATTCTGCCTCTACACCAGAGGAAGGTGCTGTTACACCAATCGTTGCCTCTTTTTCTAAAAACGGATATTTGATCATATGCATTTCTCCTGTTCTTTCCGTTTGTTTGCGTTGTTGCCAACCATGAAGCAAGCTTCATCACAGATGATGGAAGTTCATTCGTTCTTTCATAGGAGCTTGTTATCCTAAATTTTTATGGAAATCAATTTATTCATTCTCATTATAATTTGATTCATCTTCATTATAATTTAATTCATTCTCATTATAGTTGATTCGTCTTCATTGTAATTTAATTTATTCTCATTATAATTGATTCACCCTTATTACAATTTAATTCAATCCCATTATATATTTGCGCTTCTGATGCTTTATAGAAGTCTTTTTAACGATATTTTCCAATTTCTTATCCCACCTTGCCTTGCAAAGTCCAAAAATTTCTTGAGTTTCAAGGGAAGTTCAAAACAACAATCACCTTTAGCCGAACCTAACAAAAAAGAGAAAACTTACGTAGCACACAAGCGACCAATCATAAGTTTTCTCACATTTTTATTTTCTTTATATCGTTCTTCTGCCTAGCTGGACTCGAATTTTTCTTTAATCTCTGCTACTTTCTTTAGTGGTATCTTTAATTCGTTAGAAATTTGTTCAACCGTTTTTCCTGCAACCAGAAGTTTCAGCACAGCTATCGTATCATCTTCGACTCTGTTTAAATATCGTTCTAAACCCGAAATCATTAAAGAAACCTCCTTATGCACTAGGAAATGATACATCAGAAACCTTTAGACTTAGAGTATTCATTATTCTTTAAACAACGTCTCGATTACTTCTTCAGGTAGTTTGAAGTATCTATTCATATATTTGATGTCCTCAAGTGATTTTCCGTCTTTAATCATTTCCCTTAGAACTTCAATTTTCCCTTCTTGTTTAATCTCTTTCATTTTGAATTCAGAGTAAGATAAAGCCATGATTTGTTTCTCCCTTTTGGAATTTTCATTTTTGTAAAATTGTTCTTGTAATTTTTCTTTCAACACAATTGTATTGTCCATGAAATTAAACAGGGTATTCAGATTATAGGTAGAATTTCTTTTTGCCATACTTTATAAGTATAGAAAAATGCATAAAAAGAACTTGGTCTTTAACCAGCACAACAAGATAGTTTTTTAACATCTTTATCAAATGTTAAGGCAACTAATTTCAATCCTTCTGCCATTGTTAAATATGGTGCAAGGCATTCCCGCAAATCTTCAACCGTTAGACCGAATTTTACGGCTAATGTGGCTGCATAAATAACATCACCAGCATTTTCGGCAACAATATGAACACCTAGCACTTTTAATGTTTTTGCATCAGCAACAAGTTTAAATACACCTGTCGTTTCGCGATTAACAAGCGCTCTTGGAACTGCATCAAGTGGTAAAATGGAAGTTCTCACTTCGTATCCTCTTTCTTTAGCCTGTTCTTCTGTTAACCCAACCGTAGCAATCGATGGATTCGTAAATGTAACAGCCGGAACAGTATCAAGATTTACTTTTCTCTCCAAGCCACCGATTGCATTGTCGGCAGCAATTCCACCTTGGTATGCAGCAACATAAACAAATTGTGGTCCCATTGTTACATCTCCGGCAGCATAAATTCTAGGATTGGAGGTCCTTAAATAGTCATCAACTCTAACTTCACCACGAGAACCCACTTCTACGTTTGCAGCTTGAAGATTTAGTGCTTCCGTATTTGGCTTGCGCCCAGTAGCTACAAGTAGCTGCTCAGCTTCAATGATTTTCTTTTCACCATTAACAGTAACATGAATTTGTTTCATATCCCCGTTCTGTTCTACACGCTCAAATGTAGCACCGGTAACAAAATGAATGCCTTGTTCTGTTAATGCTTTTTCTACAGCTTCTGAAATTTCAGGATCATATTCTTTAAGAATTCTTTGACTACGCTGCATTAACGTTACTTCCACTCCTAAATGGTGAAAGAGCTGACCTAACTCCAATCCGATGTATCCAGAACCAATAACAGCAAGACTTTTTGGCAGTTCTTCAAGCTCTAACAAAGAGGCGCTTGTTAAGTAATCAACATCTTTTAATCCCGGAATATTAGGAATGGATGGGGAAGCTCCTGTTGCGATTAAAAAGCGTTTAGCTGTTATTTTATTACCGTTTACTTCTACTGTTTTTTCATGTACAAATTTTGCTTCTCCCTGTATTAGTTCAAACCCATATTCATCGATTAAATCAACATACTTTTGCTGACGTAATTCTTTCACAAGTTCATCTTTTTGTTCAATTAGTTTTTTCAAATCTACCGAACCAGCTGAAGTATTTAAACCAAGAAATGGATTGTTTTTTGCTAAACGATTGATTTCTCCAGAACGTAGCAATGTTTTGGATGGAACACAGCCAATGTTTACACAAGTTCCACCGATGGCACCACGCTCAATCATCGCCACTTTTACCCCATATTCCACTGCTTTAATAGCAGCAGAAAAAGCTCCCCCTCCAGAACCAATGACAATAAATTCATAATCATAATCACCTTCATCATCACCAATAACAGAGCCTTTTTGTTGATGAATAGCTTCAGCTTCACCTGCCTTATAATGAGCCTTATTCACAGCTTCTTTGGCTTTCTCGATACCTATATGTTTTGGTAATTCAAAAATAGCTTCTCCACGGCGAAAATTTACATCTACATTTTTAGCTCCTATGCTGTTTAGAGCTGTTTCAACGTGCTTTTCACATCCAGTACATGTCATACCTTCCACTTGTAAACGATATTTATGAGTTGACAAATGAACCCCCTCCTATTGTTTAACACCATACCCTAATTCTAAGACGGTATTTTTTAAAGTTTTTACATCTGTTTTTGAAGCATCAAACACAACTTTAGCTGTTCCTTGGACACCTTCTGTAATTGTTACCTCAACTGTTTTTACACCTTTTACACGTTCAAGAGAACTTTTGACAACAAAGGGACAACTTGAACAATCCATTTCAGTAATGGTAAAGGTAACACTTTTAGTATTATTTCCATTCGCTGTAGTTTCTACTTTATTTTCATTACCACAAGCCGTAATAATTAGTGTGACTAAAAATATAATTAATCCAAGATTAGCTTTTTTCACACCAAAGTCCATCTTTACTTAAAAGTAACCTTTAGCCCATAATGTATAAAGAAACATGATTAACACTGCAACAGTTGTTACCCATAAACCAACGATTGAACTTTTTTTCTTACATTTTCGCCCATAGACCAAATAAAATGAGTAACCGAGTAAAACAAAAGTGACAATCCTTAACATCGTCTGATACTTAGTAGAATAAATCGCTAATCCTCCTGCAAAACCTGTAAGTCCAAGAGGAATTAAAATAAGTGGTCCTAAGCAACAACCAGCCATAACAAAACCAGAAAATAAAGTTAATAACTGTGAAACTTTCTCTTTCATCTTTATCACCTACCTAATCAACAGAACAACAAGAGTCATTTTTGCAATTTGATTTGCTTGACTTGTTATAGGAAAAAATCGCTAATGTAAGGAAAATCGCTAACGCTGGTATTAAAACATAATCTAAATATCCAGTAATACTGGCTAGTCCAACAGAACCTAACAAGATATTTAAAATAGGTGTAGCACAACATAATATAGTAACAAGTGTTCCGATCACTCCTGTAGTAAATGTCTTATTTTTCATTGATATCCCCCTTTCTTTAATCATCAATCAGAAATTCAATAATTGGACATTCATGTAGTTGCTCTTCATTCGGACAACGTTCTTTTAATTTGTTCAACATATTTTCAATACGCTTTAAATCTTTCATTCGTTGTTGAACCTCATCTATTTTTTGAGAAACAAAGTTATACATATCCGCACATCGAACCTCATCCTTATCAACAACACCAAGTAATTTATGAATTTCACTTAGAGAAAACCCTAATTCCTGCATACGTTTAATAAAACCAATACGCTTCACAGTATCTTCCGAGTACAATCGATATCCCGATTTTGTTCTTGAAGGTTCTTTGATTAAGCCTTTTCTCTCGTAATATCTAATGGTTTCTTTATTAACGTTACATTTGTCAGCAAGTTCACCAATACGATATTTCACCTTATCACCCCTAGATAAAGTATAAACCCTGTACCATAGTACAGGGTCAAATGAATTTCGAAGTTTTTATAGCTTATTAAAATCTACTCTTGTTAATTTATGAAGAAGTTTAAAGAACTTTTTTGTCACTCATTACTTTTGTCTATTAGCATATTCAACTTGCAGATTTAACAACATTGATTTAAGCCTAATAAGACGAATTGAACGCCTTCTCCCGTTTCTTCCGCATCGAATGTAACTCCTTCGATGATAGAAGCCATTTGCTCATTAATCGCTACCTGAATACCATTAATGTTCTTCAACCGATCAGTGGTTTGAGGGTTATCTAATGATAAACTAAGTTGCGGACCGCAACATCCTCCACCTGCAGAAGAAAAATGAAACCCTTCTTTATCGTGTTCCTTTAGAGTATCTTGTAATGCTTGTTTTGCTTGATCACAATACAAGATAAGAGCCAGTATGTCCAGAAAAGGTAATTGTTTAGATAATGCTGGGGTGGAGAACTTTTTAAGCCATTTGAAGACAGAATGTGTGTATATGTATAAGTTTGAAACAGTTGAGGAAATGAAACAAGCTATTTCACAATATATGAAATTCTACAACAACGAACGTATACAAAATTAAACAGCTGTAGCCCTAAATAATATCTAGGCTACAGCTGATTAAAAAATGCCCTTTTTAAATACTGTCCACTGGACAGGGAGAAGTTCAACAGACGGTACTCCTTTTTGTTACATAATCACTAATTATCGGTAGTTCTATATGAAAAAATAGGCTGAACACTAGCTTTTTTATATACCCCGGAATATCTGAAGTAGTTGTACCTTTATTAGTCACGACCTATGGATAAATAGTTTAAAGACTTGCTACACAGGATTAAAAAAGGCTATCGATTTTTTTCGATAGCCTAAAAATGAATAGTTTAATTTAATCTTTATATCTAGCTGTCAAATTTTTTCTAGTTCGTCTGTATAATATAAGAACTGTACTTGCAATCACCAAAGTAATAGATAAAACTTGAGCCATTCTTAAATTATCCGTTAGCATTAAACTATCTGTTCTCATTCCTTCAATAAAGAATCTACCAATCGAATACCATATAACATAAGTCAAGAATACTTCTCCACGTTTTAAGTTTAAACGTTGGAATATCAATAAAATCAGAAACCCTATAAAGTTCCATAGAGACTCATACAAAAATGTTGGATGATAATAACTTCCTTCAATGTACATTTGATTAATGATAAAATCAGGAAGCTGAAGGCTTTCTAAAAACTCTCTTGATACAGGTCCCCCATGTGCTTCCTGATTCATGAAGTTTCCCCAACGTCCAATCGCTTGCCCGAGTATAATGCTTGGTGCTGCGATATCTGCCAATTTCCAAAAGCTCAAATTCTTTTTCTTTGCAAAAACAACTGTTGTTACAATAGCACCTATTAAAGCCCCATGAATGGCAATTCCGCCTTTCCATATAGCTATAATCTCATCGGAGTGTTGCGAATAATACGACCAATTAAAGATGACATAATAAATTCTGGCACATATCAAAGCTATAGGGACAGCCCATAATACAAGATCGGTAAATACTTCTTTTTGTAATCCCCTTTTTGCTGCTTCATTAGTAGCAATATACAATCCTAATAAGAGTCCTGTACCAATAATAATTCCGTACCAATGAATACTTAAAGGTCCTAATTCCAGCGCAATTGGATTTAAAGGTTTAATGGTTTCCATTTGCTAAAGTCTCCTTTCTGACCTTTTTTCCATGAATTTTCTTCTAATATAGCAGCTAATATAGCTAGTCTTGATTTCGTTATTTCTGCTGGTATGCCCATCGCTCTAAGACGATTTACGATTTGAAGAACCCGCTTTTCCTTATTCATTTTATTCTAACCTCATTTGGCAGTTTAAAGTTATTTACCGATATCTTGAGTTTAGCAGCTAAATGATTTCATTCTTGTACTTCTTCTGTTAGTGAAGACGTTTCAAAAGTAAAGTTCTTGATTTGATTTATATTCTCTTTAATGCTTGTGATTGAAACAAATATTGTCCGTGTTTAACGCCACCTCTTGCAAATAGACCCTCATTTCATTTGTAGCTTTTACAATTTGTTAAAATACAGAAGCAGTTTCTGCAATTAGATGGATGCCGATTGCGACTTCTTTCTGTCCTTCCACAATAGAATTAACTGTTTGACTAAGATCATAGACGATTTCATTAAAAACTAAAGAAATTTACTTTGCAGATCTATCAGATTGTTTAGCTAACTTTCGGATTTCCTCTGTAACTTCTGTAACTACGAAAAACCTTTTTCCGTACTCGTCGGCTCTTGCTGCTTCAATTTTTGATTCTTACAGTTTTCATACCATCCTCCTAAACCAACGATTCTAATAACCAGATAAATATATCTTAATAAATAAATTTGCAGAATTTATGTAGAGGAAATAATAAAAAAATATCCCTCTTCTTTAGAAATACCGCCAACCTATTAAGTTGACGGTTCATCACTCATTTATTAATTATTCATTGATTGCATGTAATAATCTGATCTTGTAATTCCTTGATGGGATGATGATTAACATATTTATTTTAATAATCCGTTGACAGGTACGAAAAATAAAAGAGCACCCAAAAGCTGAATTTTAGAAGCTTGGGTGCAAATAAGAAGACAGGAAATCACAAATTAATCAAATTAGATTGATAGCAGCTGCTTGTCTTTTTTATATACATTTGTAAAATCGTATTTCTTTTCCACATATACTTGGTGCCAAATCATAAAGATAAGAACGGTCCAAATTTTTCGGCTGTGATCTGCCTTATCGCTACAATGCTCGTCTAGTAAACGGTACAATAGATCTTTATTAAATAAATGATCTGTTGCACTTTCTTTTATAATATTTTTCGACCAGTCATACATTTCGTTTTTCAACCAATGACGAATTGGCACGGGAAACCCTAATTTTTTTCGATGTAAAACATGATCTGGCACAATACCCTCCGCTGCTCTGCGCAAAATGTATTTCGTCGTATTATTTGCTGTCTTCATCTCTGGAGGAATTTTTGCCGCTACTTCAAACACTGCTTTATCTAAAAATGGAACCCGCAATTCTAATGAATGGGCCATTGTCATTTTGTCCGCTTTTAATAAAATATCGCCACGCAGCCATGTATGAATATCAATATATTGCATCCGGTTTACAGGAGGATAATGGGTTGTTTCTCTATAAAAAGGAGCTGTAATATTTGTATATTCTAATCCCCTCTTATATCCTTTTAGCAGCTTTTGTTTTTCTGCCTCGCTATACATTTTCGCATTGCCGATATATCGTTCTTCCATGGGTGTTGTACCACGCTCAATAAAACTTTTTCCTTTTATTCCTTCCGGGAGTATTCCTGCAATCACTCTCAAGGCTGATTTAGCTGCATTTGGCATTCGCTCAAAGAGTTCCAATGACTGCGACTCACGATAAATATTATAACCCCCAAACAGCTCGTCTGCTCCCTCACCGGAAAGAACGACCGTTACATGCTTTCTTGCTTCCCGGGCAACAAAATAAAGCGGCACTGCAGCAGGGTCGGCAAGTGGATCATCCATATGCCACATAATTTTCGGCAATTCCTCCATATATTCCTCTGGTGAAATGACATAGCTAATATTCTCAACGCCCAACTTTTCCGCTGTTTCTTTTGCCACATCAATTTCACTGAAGCCTTCCCGCTCAAAGCCGACAGAAAATGTCTTGATATGAGGGTTGAATTGTTTCGCAATCGCTGCAATGAAGGATGAATCAATTCCTCCTGATAAAAACGAACCTACCGGCACATCGCTGCGCATATGCACTTGCACGGAATCGAACAGCGCGTTGCGAATTTCTTTGACAAGTTCATCTTCTGATTTGATGATAGGTTGGAATTTGGCTTTCCAATAGCGATGAATGGTTAATTTTTCACCGATTTTTTTCTTAATATAATGACCCGGTTCTAACTTTTTAATACCAACAGACATCGTCATTGGTTCAGGTACATATTGGAATGTTAAATAATGCTGCAGTGAATCATAGTCTAATAAATCATTTTTAAGAGCGAGCAAAATACTTTTCTTCTCGGAAGCAAAAAAGGTACGGTCGCCCTGTTCCATATAGAAAAATGGTTTTATGCCAAACGGGTCACGTGCCGCAAAAATCGTTCTCTCTTGTTTGTCCCAGATGACGAAAGCAAACATACCTCGAAGCTTTTCTACAGCTTTTTCTTTTTCAGCACTATAAAGAGCAATAATGACTTCTGTATCGGAATGAGTAGTAAATTTATATCCATTTGCAAGCAATTCTTCTCGCAATTCCACATAGTTGTAGATTTCCCCATTAAATATGATCCAATATCGTTCATTTTCATAGGACAATGGCTGGTGCCCTGTCTCAAGATCGATAATACTCAAACGTCGAAATCCAAAATTCACATATTCATCAAAAAAATAACCACCATCGTCAGGACCGCGATGAGTAATGTTATCATTCATTTCTTGAAACGTTTCTTTCCATTTTTCATCAATGATTCTTGGATGATCATGAATACAACCAATAAAACCGCACATGATATTGCTATTCCCCCACTTTATCAAATTTAAATTTTATAGATTGTATCAAGACTTGGGTTAGCAAAATATAATATTTTGATCTTATTTAAATTTAACAAACTCTATTTTTATACAATCTATAGGTTCCTGTAATGAACTTTTTACATAAATTATTCCTCCTGAAACCTGCTTGCGATATTTTCATTCCTCTAACATATTAAAACAATAAAATGTGGAGAAATTATGGATTTTTTTGAGATTGTTACATAATTACATGATAAGAATCATCTCCATTGTTTCTGCATATTTAGTCGATAATATAAAAACAGCAAGTTTAACAAAGGGGTGCAGCTGTCATGTTAGGGATTATACTTTTTTTAGCCTTTATGATTGTTTCACTTTCTATTTTTCTTTTACGAAAGCCAACCAATGAGAAGTTATATAAACTAGCAATAGGGTCCTATATCGCTTTTTTCCTATTGTTTTTAACTCTATTTGTCCATTATGTAAATTCTGAAAATATGGTCGATGCTATAAAAAATCTAGTACAGAAAACATCATATAAAAATAAAGTTGAAGAGAGAAATTCGTCATCTAGACATTCAAAAGAACAAGTCCCTGTTAAATCAACTCTCATTGATGCCCCCCTTCTCTCGCAACTTCCAGAACTACCAAGGGGGTGCGAGGTAACAAGTCTGGCAATGCTTTTGAATCACGCGGGAATCAAAGTAGACAAGATGACACTAGCGAAGCAAATAAAGAAAAACCCAACTCCTTATCGAATACATAATGGAAAAGTATTTTATGGACATCCAAATGAAGGGTTTGTTGGTGACATGTATACAAAAAAGAAACCGGGATACGGTGTCTATCATAAACCTATAAAAGAATTAGCCGAGAGTTATTTACCTAACCAAATCGTTGATTTAACAGGACAGTCATTTGAAGAAATATATAAATATTTGTCTAAAGGTACTCCAGTTTGGGTTATTACTAACACAACCTTTCGTGTACTTCCTCCATCTGAATTTATTGAATGGCAGACCCCGCAAGGTCCTATAAAAATTACATACCGGGAGCATTCCGTGTTAATCACCGGATATGATGAGCAATATATTTATTTTAATGACCCGTTGATAGGTACGAAAAATAAAAAAGCACCTAAGTCTGAATTTATAAACGCTTGGATACAAATGGGTAAACAAGCTATTACCTATAACCACAATTAACCGGTTATAGATAGTGGTTTATCTTTTTTGTTTCATATCCTCCATTAACATCGAATAATTATTTTCTCTAAATTACTTTGTGGAAAATTATTTATATAACTCTTTCTCCATAAATTTTGCACATTTATTTTTTATAATAACGCTAGTTATGATTTAAATCTCATGTTTATGGAGGGATGTACATGAAGAAATTATTGTTTGGAACCATTTTAGCGGGAGTTGTTGCTATTAGTGTAGCCTGCTCAAATAATGATTCTCAGAGTTCCATGCAAGGACACGATATGTCAAACATGAATACAAAAGAGGAAAAAACGGCAAAAACCTCTGCAGTCAGTGAGGAACTGCCTTTAGCAACAAACACAGAAGTTTTATCCGGTAAAGAGATTAATCTCACTGCCAAGGAAGCATTATTACAAATAAATGATAAAGTAAAACTTCCAGTTTACACGTACAATGGATCTGTTCCCGGTGCGCAAATCCGTATTAAACAAGGGGACAGAGTTAAAATCAATTTCAAAAATGAATTACCGGAACCGACTACAATTCATTGGCACGGCTACCCTGTTCCAAATAGCCAAGATGGTGTTCCGGGCATTACGATGAACGCAATTAAACCGGGGGAAACCTTTACGTATGAATTTACTGCTACTGTACCAGGAACGTATTTTTATCATTCCCATCAAGAAAGCGCTAAACAATTGGACAAGGGATTATACGGTACATTAATCGTAGAACCTAAGAACGAGGAAAAAGTAGATCGAGATTATACACTTGTGTTAGATGAGTGGATGAGCAATCCGGATGAAGGAAATATGGATATGAGTGGTATGGATCATAGTAATATGGGACATGGAAATAGCTCCGATGACAAAGAAATGGATATGAGCAGCATGAGCCATGATATGAGCATGTATGATATTTTCACGATTAACGGTAAAAGTGGTTCCGCTGTAGAACCTTTAAAAGTGAAGAAAGGCGAAAAAGTACGACTTCGCCTTGTAAACGCAGGATACATGTCCCACAAACTCCACCTGCATGGTCATGATTTTAAAATTGTCGCAACAGACGGGCAACCGTTAAAAGATCCGCAACCAATCAAAGATGAACTTTTAAATATTGCTCCGGGTGAACGTTACGATATTGAATTTACAGCGAATAATCCGGGAGAATGGTTATTAGAATGTCACGGTGATATGAAAGGTACCGATGACATGAAAGTGAAAATTCAATACGAAGGTGCAATAAGCAAAACTGACAAAGCAAATGCAAAAGAGGACCTCCCTACCGTTGATATGACAAAATACGGAAAACATGAATTAGGTCAATTTACGTTAGACCAAAAATATGATGTAGAGTACACAATGGATTTAGGAACAGCGATGGGCAAAGATGGCATGGTCTTCACGATTAATGGTAAAACGTATCCTGAAACAGCACCTGTCAATGTGAAGACAGGAGATCTAGTAAAAGTAAAATTGGTGAACAATTCACCGAAAGATTTACATCCTATGCATTTACACGGACACTTCTTCCAAGTATTAAGTAAAAACGGTAAGCCAATTACAGGCTCTCCATTGATTAAGGATACCTTGAATTTAAAACCGGGTGAAGAATATGTAGTCGCATTTAAAGCGGATAATCCGGGAAATTGGATGTTCCATTGCCATGACTTGCACCACGCTTCAGCCGGAATGGTCACAGAATTGAAATATAAAGATTACAAATCTGACTATATACCGGATCCTAACGACACAACCAATAAAGGTGAATAACAGCTTATCGTAGTAAGTAAATGAGGCTGACTTCAAAAGGTCGATTTAGCAACCTTTTGAGACAGCCTCTTCTTACCTACAGTCAAGTGTTTTAAGTAAATTTTTTTGAAGAAATGCATTTATTTTTAGTGGGAGGGGTACCCCTCCCACTAAAAATAAATTTGCACATGCCAAAAAGATCTGACGAAATTGCATTTTTTCGCAAGGTCAAGTATGGTATAGTAACAGTAACCATTTACGAACAGGTTGATGCTGTTTCGTAATCATAGGTGATGTTGTGTGTAATAAGGTGCAATGCCACTTTCAAGAACTTATTCACACATGCAATCGACGCAACTTTGTGGGGTTTCCCTTGAGGTTGCGTTTTTAATTTATCGTAATAATCCACAATATGACTGTTCGTTTTTTTACGAAGTCTAATCATCGTTTGAATCATATAGTACAAGATTTTTCGTGCTTGTTGTTTCCTCGTTTATTAATTTTATCTTTATAATACGTATTACCAGATTGATAACGCATAATATCAATACCAACATATGCATTTAATTGTTTATGATTTTGAAAGCGTCGTATATCTCCAATTTCTCCAATTAGACATACAGCTGTTGCTTCACCAATCCCTGGGAAAGACAGTAACACTTGGTATTCGATTCGTTCTTTTGAAAAATCAACCATTTGCTTTCTCATTTTCGAGTAGAACGTGAAGAGACATATCAAGAAGAATATTATTATAAACAAATGCGTGCGCATACACGATACTATGATGAATTAGATCATGAAATCACTCATCTCTTCAATCGTATGCATGCCATTTTACAACTAAGCTTCCCTGAATTAGAGCGTCTTTTTTCCAAACGCTCTGCACTCTTTTTAAATATCGTTCAACTTTATCCTCATCCAGATGAAGTATTAGCTCATTCTAAAACCGTGATTCGAAATCGGATAAAAGCGAATACCCGAAAGAACTTATCACTTGCGCGTGCGGAAGCGAAAGGAATAGCTTTACTTGAGGCTGCTAAAGAATCCTATCCAGCAATTTTGAAAGATGATATAAGATGTGAACAAGTACGAGATTATGCCAAACGTATTGCAGATTTAAAAGAGAAAAAAGAACAGCTTATTTAGCAATCTCGTGAGCATCACTTTGATCTGTCTTATGGCGTCGCATCGAAGCTGTTTGAAGTTTCGCTTCTAATGGGCTAAGCCGATGATAGGTATAGCCTTCTGTTTGAAAGAAGTGTTCCAATGGTGTAGAATACACTCCCGATGCTTCAAATACAATTTCAGGTGCTTGCCCATCTTGTTTAGTGATTTTAGAAATCTTCTCCTTTAACGCTTTAAACGATGATTTGGTATGTGTAATTTCTCCTTCAAATTCATATTGCCGATAGCCATTGTAGATGACCATTGTACTTTTTCCCATACTAACATCAAATGCTAATACATGTTTCATATTCATTACTCCTTCTTTGCCAAACAATAGAAGTCTTCACAGTGCCTTATCGATTCCATTTTCTTTTACACGATCTCTTGGATCCAACATACTAAACTGATTCAAATAAGGTTGTGAAGTTGGTCTGTTTTTGATACGGACTCTAAAATGGTCCCAGAGGCTGTTCGACCTTCCTCCACTTCTACTATAAAAAATAGTAGCACAAACCATGGCCGTGTTCTGTGCTACTAATGTTAGTATGTTTTTCTTGTTCTTGGTTCGTATTTCCAGTTTATTGTTTTTTAGTTAGAAAAAAGGCTCTTCACCACAAAATGTACTTGACAATCTCATTTATTTGTGCATAAGGGTACAAAAAAAGCGAAATTTCCTGTATGGTAAAGGTGACCAAACCATCAACCATGGAGGAAATTTCGCATACAAGCTCAGTTTATCAAAGATTTAATCGCTTTACCAGACTTTCTTATTCAAGGAGATCGAAAAGAGGGAGATCGCTAGATTTTCGAACTTTCTCTTCCCTCTCATTGTCCGGTCTGCCCTATTTGCTTTGGGCGTACCATCAAAATGTCATCGAAACGAAAACAATGGATTCATGGCTATACAAATACGGTCGGTCTATTTTGGATTGAACTTCACATAGAAAGACGACGTTGCCAAGCCTGTTCTCTGACGTTCACCGTTACCTATCCTGGACTTCCATCTCACAGTATCGCGACGGAATCGTTTCAACAATGGGTCTCCCAGTTATGCATCGGGAAAACGATTCAAGAAGTCGCTCATTTTTTACACCTGGCTTACACGACGGTAGAACGTTGGTTCTATCAATATGCCCCAGCTCTTTTACCAGCGTCGGAGGCAACCGTTGTATGCGTGGATGAATTCGCTTTCCGTAAAGGACATGATTATGGAGTAGCCGTGATGGATGCTCAAACTCGGTGTGTCCTGTCTATTACTTCAGGAAAGAATGAAGAAGCGATCACAGAAGCTCTTCAACCTGTTGCCTCAACCGTGTAGTATGTCGTCAGCGATTTGGCTCCGGCCATGAGAAAAGCCGTTCAAAAAGTATGTCCAAAAGCGATCCACGTTGTCGACCAGGCGGAACGAAACATGGAAGCGTTCGTCGTGTGTGCCGACTATTAAGCCAACGTCCAGAAAAATTAACAGAAGAAGAGAGACAGGAAGTTCGGCAATGGTGCCAGGAAAGCGTTTATTTACGCGACGTCTATCAATAACTTCAACATTTCCGTTACGTATCCAAAAGCCAAACAAGAAAACAAGCCGAAACTCGTTTGACCAAATGGTTTGATCGGCACCTTTTTAGTGACTGTGAAGCCGTGCGCAGTATTGCCAAGGCACTCATCACCCGAAGAGACGCGGTGCTTTCTTGCATCGTTTTTCCTTACTCGAATGGGGTGATAGAGGGGACGGACAACAAAATCAAACTGATTAAACGTCGAGGATATGGATACAGGAATATCCAACGTTTTACTTTACGTGTCCGTTTAGAGACCTTTATCACATTTTAACGTAAAAATCAAGTACACCTTTTGGTGATGAACCAGAAAAAAATAAATATGAATTTAAATCAAAGGAGGGATTAGGATTATATATGACAACGGTTATTAATTCATCAGTTCAACAATTTCAAACGTGTATTGATGCTTGTAACAAATGTATGCAAGCTTGTGAAGAATGTCTGACTTCATGTTTAAAAGAAGCTCACGTACAGGATAGAAAACATTGTATCAACATTTTAAGGGATTGTTCAGCTATTTGTGCCATGGCGGCTCAATGGATGTCACGTGGAAGCATGTATGCGAAGCAGTTTAGCCAACTTTGTGCGACAATTTGCGATGCTTGTGCGATTGAATGTGCAAAATTCCAAGATACACACTGTCAGGAATGTGCTAATTTATGCCGTCAGTGCGCTGAAGAATGCCGTAAAATGTCATCATAATACTATTTGAAGGTGTCCCAAAAATGATAACTTTCGGGACACCCTCTTTATGTTATTTCACATCGTAACCTTGCTCTTCAATCGCTTCTTTGAGTTTTTCTACACTTACCTTCGTTTCATCATAATCGACATCCACAGTACCTTCTTGTAGAAGTACTTCTACATTTATTACTCCGTCTAGCTCTTTAAGAGCTTTCGTCACTGCCATTTTGCAGTGCCCACAAGTCATTCCTTGTACATGTAATGTAATGGTCATCATCAATTCCTCCTTTTATATTTTCACGCGTTTCAAACGAAGCGCATTTGTCACAACAGATACAGAACTGAATGCCATGGCAGCTCCGGCAATCCAAGGCTCCAATAATCCAGCAGCGGCTATAGGTATGCCAATGGTATTATAGAACAAAGCCCAGAACAGGTTTTGCCGAATGTTTTTCATTGTTTTGCGACTTAACTCAATCGCTTTCGGGATATGAGCTAAATCTCCGCCGACCAAGGTAACATCGGCCGTTTCGATGGCGACATCCGCTCCTGTGCCAATTGCCATACCAATATCAGCTTTCGCAAGAGCTGGAGCGTCATTAATTCCATCACCGACCATAGCCACTCGTTTACCTTGTTTTTGCAGCTCTTCAACGATATTCGCTTTTTCTTCAGGAAGTACCTCTGCATATACACGATCCACATTCACTTGCTTAGCAATGGCTTCCGCTGTGCGTTTATTGTCTCCCGTTACCATGTACACTTCTATACCCATTTGTTTTAATGTTCGAATGGCTTCTTTTGAACTTTCTTTTACAGTATCCGCGACAGCGATGATGCCAGCAAGCTGCCCATCAATTGCAACAAGCATGGCTGTTTTCCCCTGTTTTTCAAGTTCCACCATCTTGTTTTCATGCATTGAAATCTCTACAGAACGTTCCTTCATCAGTTTTCGCGTTCCAACAAGGATGTTTTTACCATCAATGGTCGCTTCAATTCCGTGACCAGTAATGGTAGAGAAATGCTCCAATGGCTTAACAGAAACCGCTCGTTTCTTCCCGTATTCCACAATCGCATGAGCCAATGGATGTTCAGAAGCTCTCTCAGCTGCAACGGCATAGTCGAGCATGTCTTCTTGGAATTCTAGCACGTCTGTTACTTCTGGTTTTCCTTTTGTCACTGTTCCCGTTTTATCCAGTAATACCGCATTGACTTTATGCGTTCCCTCTAGGTACTCACCTCCTTTAAAGAGGATCCCCTTTTCTGCCCCTTTACCTGTACCGACCATAATGGATGTCGGTGTTGCAAGACCGAGCGCGCAAGGACACGCAATGACGAGAACCGCGATTGCCACCTCAAGCGCCTTTGGCAAGTCACCCGGCGCTACAAAGAAGTACCATATAATGAACGCAACTACAGCAATTCCTACAACAATTGGTACGAAAATACCCGAAATCACATCAGCCATACGCTGAATAGGTGCTTTAGAGCCTTGTGCCTCTTCTACGATTTTAATGATATTGGCAAGTGCTGTATCTTTCCCAACCTTTTCGGCTCGAATGGTTAGTACACCATTTTTATTAATGGTTGCTCCGATAACAGAATCGCCTTCCTTTTTATCAACCGGAATGGATTCACCGGTAATCATCGATTCGTCTACGGAGGATACTCCGGCTATTACGGTACCGTCTACCGGAATTTTTTCGCCCGGTTTGACGAGAATGGTATCACCAATCACCACTTCCTCAAGTGGAACTTTTATTTCTTCCCCATTACGGATGACAGTAGCTTCTTTTGCCTGCAGGCTCAACAGTTTGGAGATGGCTTCTGTTGTTCGCCCTTTCGCTAGTGATTCAAAATATTTTCCGACAAGTACAAGCGTAATCAGCACGGCACTCGTTTCAAAATACAATCTTGGCATATATTCGGGAGTTCCTAATGTTTTGAAAACTTCGTACAAGCTGTAAAAGTAAGCTGCCGAAGTTCCAAGCGCTACTAGTACATCCATGTTCGCACTCTTGTTTCGTAATGCCCTGTACGCCCCTACATAGAAGGGAGCACCGATGTAGAACTGAACGGGTGTAGCCAAAAGAAGCTGGAACCACGGATTCATCAAAATGCGCGGCATCGGTAAGCCTATATCAAACGGCATATGAGCAATCATCGTATAAAGCAGAGGTAGCGATAAGATGATGGAAATGGCGAGTTGCCGTTGTTTTTGTTTAAGCAACTCTTCTTTCCGACCTGCCTGATCTTGTTCTTCGTTTCGGATCTGTCCCTTGTACCCAAGCTTTTTGATTTTCTCTAAAATATCTTCTACAGATGTAATGCCTTCATTGAATTCTACAACAGCACTGTTTGTCGCCAAGTTTACAGCAGCGCTTGTAACGCCTTCCATACGATTTAACCCTTTTTCAATCCGTGCCGCACATGCCGCACATGTCATACCTTCAATATCTAACGTCACTTTTTCAGTCGCAACACCATACCCCAAATTCTCAATTTTAGTTTGGATATCTGCTACACTTTGTTTAGATGGATCATATTTAATCGTTGCTTTTTCCATTGCTAAATTGACATTGGCTTCTACTCCATCCATCTTGTTCAACGCTTTCTCAATACGATTGGAACAAGCCGCACATGTCATGCCAGTCACCCTAAGTGTGACGAGCTTTTGTTCACTCATAAAGCTTTCCTCTCCTTTACTTTGAGAATTGCTTAATTACATCCATTAATTCTCGAATGGATTCTTCTCCATTGCCTTCGCGGATTGCCTTAGAAACACAATGATTTGCATGACGTTCCAACAAGTTAAACCCTACTTTTTTTAATGCTGCATTAATCGCCGAAATTTGAACCAAAATATCAATACAATAGCGATTTTCCTCCACCATCTTTTGCACGCCACGTACTTGTCCTTCAATACGCTTCAGGCGATTGATAATGCTTTCAATTTCTTTTTCTGTTCTCGGAACCATTTTTTTATTTATATTGTTATCTTCATAGTGATTCACTGGTATCACCTCTTTAATAGCTATCCTCAAATACATTATACCGGTAGTGGGTATAAAATACAATTGATATGATTGTGGGTAAAAAAGAGAATAGCATTAAAATACCTTCTTTTTCCCAAAATAGTTCGCTCCATAACGATTTTAAACTAAAGAAGAATACATGAAATAGAAGAGGTCAAGCTGAATGAGAATAAGAAGTCATTATGTTCGAAAAAAACTAAAATAAAAACAAAAGAAGCTGTTGACAAAGCTATTATCAACAACTTCTTTCATCTATATAAAATTGAAAAGGGGGGAACAATTGTAAAATTCATTTCCTGTGCTTAATATAACGAAAAAGACGAGATATTATTATAACTTTTTGGACAGCTGTTCAAATTCGTCTAAAGTGATCTCTCCTTTGGCTAATTGTACTTTTAATATTTCAATCGGAGATAACTCTTCTTTGCGGTCATTGATAAAACGATATAAGAGATAAAAACCAACGGCGATTAATAAAACCCAAAATAACATCATCCCGACCATCATAGCAGAACCTCCAAACATCGCCATTCACTTTCCTCCCTTTTCATAACTTTAGAACCAATAAGTGATGGTGTCTAATATGCCAAGTAAAATCATCACGATTCCAGCTGCTTTCTGAACGAAACTTCCTGCTTGTCTTCCTTTTTTCATTAGAGTGCCGCTAAATCCTAAGTACCAAAGAATGAAGATGAAGAAAATAACAGGTACAGAGGTTCCGATGGCAAAGATGCTCGGTAATATCACTCCGTAAAACGTCGAATACACAAGAGGCATTAAAGTCACGAAAAACAGCACAAACATCGTTGGACAAAAAGCTAATGAAAAACCCAAACCCATTAAAAAGGAGCCTGTTTTTCCTTTCTTTAAAAATCTCTCAGGTACTTTGAACAAGGTCACGTTCCAATACATTTTAAAAAGCCCTAACAAGTATAAGCCTACAAGAATGAGTATGGGACCAATGAGCTTTCTTAACCACGGAAAATATAATGTTAGTGTACTTTGAATCTCTTTCCCCATAAGCCAGACAATCAAACCTAAACCGGAAAAAGCAATAATTTTCCCAAAAATAAAAAGAAACAACTCTTTCCACACAATTCCTTTTTGCAAGGACTGATTACTGTATAAAGTGATAGCACCTAAGTTACTGGTTATTTGACACGGGGCCATCGCTCCTACTATCCCAAGAACAAACGCTGATAAAATAGGGATAGTTGTTGTATTATGTGCAATATTTAGAAACGGTTGACTTAAAAGGTTACTTATTTGACTCAAGAACGAATACAACCTTCTTCTCACCTTCTTCTCTATCTGATGTCTATATTGTAGCAGTGAATTTTGCAGAAATTGTGGAGTTTTATATTTTTTAATAAGTAGAGTAGAAAACTGATTTCAAAGAGACAGCTTATGCTGTCTCTTTTACTCTCAGCTTCCCCTCATCAAACCGTACGTGAGGTTTTCCCTCATACGGCTTTCCGACGTTCTTCTCCTTTGGCTTTCGTTCCAGTCTAACTTGCTAATTTCACTAATAAGCCTTGGGTTACTTTCATAACTTCCTTCATTCTCGCATGTTTCTTCCTTTTGTTCTTCTTCTTATTCCAAAACAGAGTAAGTCTCTCTAATACATACCAGTCCACTTTATTTAGCCACTTCTTGGCGATGGGCGAAATACTATAGTAATTCTTAAACCCTTGTAAAATTCGATTGAGCCCCTTCACCAGTTCTTTGATGTCCATAAATAGCTTGTTCTTAGGACTCGTATATTCCTTAATCTTCATTTTCATCTTCTTCATGGCTTTCTTACTTGGAATGTGAGACATGACATAAACTTTCGAGCCTCCCTTATTCATCACAGGGAATTTCCGATGATGTAGACCTAGAAAGTCGAATCCATTTGTGTCATCCCAGATATTAACGAGTTTGGATTTCTCCGTGTTGATTTCAAGGTCTAGTTTCTTCATGATGGCTTTTAATACCTGGATGCTCTCCAGCGCTTGGGTTTTCGTACGACACATAATCACAAAATCATCTGCGTATCGCACCAGTTCCCCCAAATGTAGGAACTTCCTCTTCCATATCGTGTCCATATAATGGAGGTAGATGTTTGCTAAAAGAGGCGAAATGACTCCGCCCTGCGGGGTACCCTTTTCGGTGTTATGAAACTGGCCATCTTCCATTACACCTGCTCTCAGCCATTTCCGAATCAGTTTCAATACTCGGCGATCACTGATTCTCATTTCGACTAGCTTCATCAATTTTTCTTGATTGATATTGTCAAAGTACCCTTTAATATCTACATCTACTACCCAGTAATGGTTCCTACTCAATTTTCGAATCTTTGCGATGGCTTGGTGAGCATTTCTTTTCGGTCTGAATCCATAAGAACAGTCTTGAAAGTCTGCTTCAAAGATGGGTTCAATGACCATTTTCGTTGCCATCTGTACGATCCGGTCTTTTACCGTTGGAATTCCTAACGGTCTCATGCTTCCCTTGTTGTCTTTTGGAATATAAACTCGGCGAACAGGGCTTGGGTGAAACCTTTTGTGCTTGAGTTCTATATAGATCTCATTCAGTAAGTTTCTTTCCCCGTATTGATGGACGATAAATTCAATAGTTTCTCCATCTACTCCGCAACTTCCTTTGTTCGCTTTTACTTTACGCCATGCCACTGCGAGAATATCCGGACGATAAATTTTATCGTATAAGGCATGAAATCGGCGTGTTGGACTTTCCTTGGCACAAAGGTATAAAGTTTTCCAGAGTTCTCGAGCTTTGACATCGGTGTAGTTAGCCAGTTTTCCGGCATTCACTCACTCTTACCTCCTTCTAACTTATGAACGAAGTAGGGGTCCTTCCTTCTGCCACGTTATGCTCCATGGCTTCATCAGTACTATGACCCCCTCCGACTCCCTCTCCACAGTCTACCATTTCAGCTTCTGGTTTATAGGTTTCCTCTTTACTTCTTAAGAAGTGTGGAGGAGGGCCTCCCCAGTTCCGTTATCTACTTTCTCAACATACCGCTCCCCTTACCCCGAGGGATTCTTCGGTGCTGCACTTCCAAGATCTTCACACCTTCCATAGTCTTCGCCCATATTCACCAGGCTCGACTTCCCTTTGTCCTCCAAAGGAGGTCTCTTTTGACGAGGCGGCAGGATTCACTTCATGTTACGGTCTGCTGATTTGCTCGCACTCTCTAAGAGAGTTACTTTGTCACAGGGCTTCAACCTTAGGATTTCTCCACCAGTTGCCTGTCAGCTACCGAGTGTCTTGGCATTTACTCGGGTTGGACTTGCACCAACTAGCAGATAACAGCTTAGCTGGGCACGCTAAACATAAAAGACATGCTGTACGCATGTCTTTTGAAAATTTTTTATATTGTCCCTTTCGATGCTAGTCTTGCCCAGCTCTCACCGTTATTTTTTGTCATGAAAATATCCCCATTCATAGTGGCTATAACAATTTCCTTCTCATTTTTCGGATTAGAGGCCATATACATGATATGATCTTTTTCATCCAGTGCAGGGACAGAAAGAACTTCCTCCTGTTTTGAGTCTAATGATTGTTTTATGAGTATAGGCTTATTGTTCTCTACAGCAGCAAATAAAATCGATTTTTCTTGAAAGACAAAAGTCGTCGTATTTAGCTTTCGAGTAAACCGTTCAAAAGTATTTCCATTATCTTTTGAAACAAAAATTCCTTCAGACGTACTAATGCCGACCATATTTTCGTCCGTTGGGTGGGTAGCAATCGTTCCTGCAGAAGTTGGCGGTAGACCGTTTAATTGACTTTGCGACCACGTTTTGCCGTCGTCTTTACTGTAAAATACCCCTTGTCCTAGCGTTTTGTTTCCTTCTTGGTTCACGACATAAATCGTATGGCTTTTATAGCCTACTGTCATATAATGAAAATCAGATTCTTTATAAAATTCTAGATTCATCAATGTTTGTCCATTATCAAAGCTTTTTACAAGACCAAGAGGATTTCCTAAAGATGAACCTTCTTCTGGATGCCCCGATGAATAAAATCCATCGTCTGTAGCAGAAAAGCCCATATAATCATGCTTATTGGAAGTCGTTTCATACCACTTATTATTTTGGTAAACGTGTAAACCTTCGTGTGTAGCAAAGTAAATCGCGTTTTGATTCCCGGCATAACCGATTCCATGTAAATGCTCAATCTTTCCTTCTTTCTTCTCTTTAAAGAAAGGATTATTTGTAACAGATACATTGGATTTTGCTTGCTCTTTGCTAGTGATAAAGGACTGTTCTTTTTCATTGGATGATGAACAAGCGCTTAGAAGAAGAATGGACGATGTAATCATAATCGCTTTCGTCATTTTTTTCATTGCTGATACCCCTTTTTGTGTATGAAATAGACAAGTACATTTTATAGCAGAAATATTTGCAGAATTTATGGAGTTTGTTTCTCTACATATAATATTAGCAACTTCTTTGTCACTCTTCACAAATCCATTTAAGTTTTGTTAGTTTGAGCCGTTTTTCGATTGATTTTCTTCCAAGTAAATATGAATAAAAATACAGACAGAAGTGTCGATACCACTTTACCTTGGCATGTCCAATTCATCAATTGATAAACCGAATAGGCTTCTAAAAGTAATGCAGGTATCTTCCCTATTGAGCTAGCAATAATAAAGATAAGTAAGGAGGTTTTTCCTATCGCTGCAACAAAGGTAACTACTCCTGACGGAATTAAAGGAAGAAGCCGCAAAGATAGAACAAGAAAAAAGGCTTCTAAACCTTTTGCATCAAGCAAACGTCTGACTTTCGGATGAGAAAACAATTTCGTTTCAGAAAGTTTCCTAAATCCTTTACGATATAAAACAAAAGAGACAATGGCTCCGATTGCTTCCCCCGCAAAAGATAAAAAGGTGCCTTTCCAAAACCCGAACACGGCCAAATTGGCAGCCGTTAGAAATACGCTTGGTACAAATCCTAAAATGCTTATAATAACATTTATAATGATACTAACCAGATAAGCAAAATTTTCATAAGTGTTGAGTAGTGTAATGATTTGCTCTTTCATCCTCTTTTCACCTTATTCCTCCCATTTATATCCCACCCCCCAAACGGTTTGCAGAAATCGATCTATCGGAAAACCAACTTGTCTAAGCTTTTCTCTAATATTTTTCACATGAGAATCAATAGTACGCTCTTCTGTATTTGCGTTATAGCCCCATAATGACATGATGATTTGTTCTCTGCTAAACACTCTGCTTGGATTTTTCAGAAAAAGCCCTAATACAGCAAACTCTTTCGGCGTTAGAAAAATCGGTTCGTTTTGATAGTGGACTTTATGTTCGTCTTCATCCCACACTAATCCTTGAAATTCTATTTTCGAGCGCTTTCCCACGGTGCGGCGCAGCACCGCCTCTATACGGGCATGGAGCTCGGCTTCGTCAAACGGTTTTGTGATATAATCATCCGCCCCAATATTGAGCCCTTTGACTATATCTAACGTTTGATCTCTTGCGGTCACCATGATAATAGGGACATTGGAAAACTCTTTAATTCGTTTACAAGTTTCCCACCCATCCAATTCCGGCATCATAATATCCAGCAAGACTAAATCAGCTTTGTTATTTTCTAAGTACTGTATCGCTGATAAACCGGACTCACACTTTACACAATGATATCCTTTAGGCGAAAGATAAAGATTGAGTAAATCTAACATTCGTTTTTCATCGTCAACAAGTAAAATCGTGTACATGCTTATCCCTCCGGTAATGTAATAATCATTTTAGTTCCTTTTCCGTAGATACTATCCGCATAAATAGAACCTCCGTGCGCTTCAATAATTTCTTTTACTATCGCTAAGCCTAATCCCGTCCCACCGCTGGTTCTTGATCTTGATTTATCCACTCGGTATAACCGTTCAAAAATATGCGGCAAATCCTCTTCAGGGATTCCTGTTCCTTCGTCTGAAACAATAATCACAATGTTCATTTTCTCCGCCTTTACATTAATAGAGACGGTAGAACCTTGATCAGAATATTTTAAAGCATTGTCTAACAGATTCATCATCACTTGTTCAAAACGTTTTTGATCTATATGGACAGTAATGTTTCCATCACAGTAACATACAAGAGACATTTTTTTAGTCTGAAAAGCAGGATACATTTTGTTATGCAATTTTTTTAAGAAAAAACATAAGTTTGTAGGTTCCTTATGGATTTGAAAAGAATGTTGATCCATCTGTGCTAGCTCAAAGAGATCCTTCACTAATTTTTGCATCTGCTCTGTTTCTTCGTAGATAATTGACAAATACCGATTTCTCTCTTCTTCCCCAATGTTTAGTCTCCTAGCTATATCAGCATATCCTTTTATATAAGTTAGAGGGGTACGAAGCTCATGAGAAATACTGGCGAGAAATTCTTTTCTTTCTTTTTTTAAGTATTCTAAATCCCTTGCCAATGTTTGAATCGCTTTCCCTAATTCCGCCAATTCGTCCCCTCCTTTTACATTCAAACGAACAGAAAAATCACCTTTACTCAATTTTTCGGTCGCCTGTTTCATGCGAATAAGAGGAATAGTGATAACTTTTGATAAGAAAGCAATAGTAATAATAGTTAAAAATATAGAAAGAATTCCAACCACAATGAAATGATGCTTTAATTTATAAATCATGTTTTGAATAGAATCCGTATTTTGAAACATATAGACATACCCTTTTATCTTGCCATCAATCCGAATCGGGCTTACTGTCGAAATATACGACTCTCTTTGCCAATTTTTTTGTACAATCATACCATCATGGGGAATGTTTTTAGCTTTGGTTTTTATAATTCTTTTGGCAAATGGTAAAATATGATCTGAAAAATATAATACATTCCCCTTGTCATTTGTAATAACGACGTCCGTCTCCGCTTCAGACTCCATCATTGTGACATGTTCTAACGTAGAAGGGTCATAATTTTTTTCTAATACATCGCGATGATTATTCCCTCTTGCTAGCAGTTGCTCAAATTCCTCATTAATTCTAGAATTAACCAGAGTAACATATAATGACGCAAATAAAACCGTTTCTATTCCTAATACGAATACAAAAAATAATAGTCCTAATTTAAATGAAATTTTTCTCACTCTTGTCCTTCCTTTCAGCCCATTCACTTTTATATATTTTCGAAAAGTTGTTGTTAGATTTTTACATATTTGGAGTGATTAAATCAACCTTTTCTAAGTAACAGAATGGTATATAGAACTAAACCGTTGAGACTTAAAACTTTTGAATAAAAATCTGTATGTTCTCCTTGTTTCTGTCCTTTGGGCGATTTATATAAGAGAAGTAATTTTTATTTTATAAACTAAATTTGCAGAATTTATGGATTTCAATAAATTATAACTGTCAGGAACGATTACACTTCGAATCCGTATTCTTACTGCTATCATAGCCATAGATTCAATAATAAGGGAAATATTTTATGCGTAAAGCCATGATTGTCATGTTCACCTTATTGACAGTATTTAATTTGCTTTAGCCGGTTGCGGAGGGGGACTTTTTAAAAAATCTACTACTTCAGGGGAGAATAAACAAACTAAAAAGTTTGCAACAGATACCAACGAGAAAGTAAAGGACAAGAAACGAGAAAATATTATTTTACTGCTAATGCCCCCATACCCCAAGGGATTCTTCGGTGCTACACTTCCAAGTTCTTCACACCTTTTATGGTCTTCGCCCATTTCATCTAGGTTCGACTTCCCTTTGTCCTCTAAAAGAGGTCACTTTCGACGATGTGGCAGGATTCACGTGATGTTACGGTCTGTTGATTTGTTCGCACTCTCTATATGAGAGTTACTTTGTCACAAGGCGCCGACCTAGATTTCTTCAGCAGTTTCCTGTCAGCTACCAAACGACTTGGCACTTACTCGAGTTTGATAGCAGAAAACAGCTTGGCTAGGCACGAATATAAAAATGCCGAGAAGTGTCTCGGCAGCCATTCCACTTTTTTAAGAAACTTGAACGAATCCAACCATACCAGATTCTTTATGTCCGGGAACCGTACAATAAAATCGAAAAACACCGGTTTCGACTGGTATGAACTTCATTTCGGTTGTTTTTCCCGGTGAAGAATGAATATGAACTGTTTGATCTTTTGAATGATTCCCATGATGACTCTGTTGTAAAAGGGATGCTTTCATATTTTCAAATTCTATATCATGTTCAACTTCACCACTATTTTTGAGAATTAAGGTTACTGGTTGTCCTACAGTAAGTTTAAAATCTTTAGGGAAGTAAGCAAATTCAGTTGCTTCAATGACTACTTTTTTCATCTTTGTACTGGAATTCAGCGGAGAGACAGACAACTTATTATTAGACATAGAGTGACTCATATGGGGGTTTTTTATAGGCACGTTATGATCTTGATCGAGCTCATTATATAAGTGGTTATACGTGTAGAAAAACAGCAGAAAGACGATTGATATTAACAGCGGGTTATGGAATATTTTGTTAATAAAAAATAAACGGTTAAAACCGGTTTCTTGTTGAAGCATGTACAAAATAATAACAATCATCCCAACAAATATGACGAGCATGACACGAATCATTGAATTTTGGTATTGCGGTAAAATCATTTCTCCTAACATCGCTCCCATCATCCCGCCCATAATGCCCGACAGAACTCCATCCATGATTGCCATGATACTAACCGGTAAACCGACCAAAAAACCGGCTAAAAGTCCAATTCCCATTCCTAAAACGGTTGAGAAAAAGAGGTTACCGCTATACAAAATCCTAGCCAACAAGCCGCCTGTTAGCCCTACCAGCATTCCTAAAGCCATGGCCACCATCATTCCGGTCATACATGTGATTTTCTTTCTTTTTATAAATACGAAAGCAATAACAATCAAAGACAAAATCGTTACAATGATTCCGGTTAATAATATCGACAATAAATTCTCCCTCCCTGTAAGTTTTTATTTATACACATATATGTGAGCAAGCAGTTAGTTAGTCCTTCTTAAATTGATTAGAAGCCTTCAAAATATTAAACGCCTCTATAAAATCTCCATATTCATTGTTTAGTATATTAGTATATTTATTTATGTTTGCATGGTTAGAGAAAGGGACTTTTATGAAGAAGAATCAATTAAAAACGTAATTGCTAATTCATGACAATGGGTCTTATCTCTATCTTAAAATTGTTGATATTCAAGGAAAGGTTTGAAATATAATTTTAGTACCGTAAATTGGTTAGCATGTGGAATTTAAACAAGATTGAAATGAAAATTAAGATTATTGTGTTGTAGTATTTGATTTAAATGCACAACGACGTGGTGGAGCGAGAGGAAAATACTGAATATTAAATTAATACAAGATATAAATAATGTCTTCCCGTCAATCTGTAAGAGACTAAACTTTTCCAAGATTATAATGTATACTTATTCATATAAAACGTCCAACACAGAATACTTAATGTGGAAACATAATTGAGTAAGTCAATTTATATTTAATGATACTTGATTAGATGTAAGCATATTTTTAGTGATACAAATTCTCTCCACCGGTATGGAAAAACAAAAAGACTGGGTTATTAAAGAATTGCATGAAGTGTTCCAGCCAAAAGCGATTTATTTACGCAACGATGTATATATTCGTGAATTAGAAGGGTTAGAGCAAGAGAAAGAATTTTGGTACGATGAATCTGATATCGAAGTTTGGATTGAAAAAAACGGTGTTGTTTCTAGTGGTTTAAGCAGTGCACACCGAAGTCCTTCTAATAGCACAAGGGATGATTCAACTGGAAAAGAACGGCCTCCATTGTCTCTTTCCATGAACTTTTCTCAAAAGGTTTTAT
Source organism: Peribacillus tepidiphilus (assembly GCF_009466385.1). GTDB lineage: Bacteria > Bacillota > Bacilli > Bacillales > DSM-1321 > Bacillus_BN > Bacillus_BN tepidiphilus. Next base: position 51,412 of record NZ_WIAQ01000014.1, read on the forward strand.
CGACGGAACATCCTCTTTTTGCATAAGTTTCATGCGAATAAATGCATTCATGTGTGCATCAGTAAGATGATGAACAACCTGAGTACCTGTCTTCATTGATTTCTTTCTCGAGTTAATCCTGATACGTTTTCGCTTCCACTTGGACGTTTTTTTTCTTTTATTTCCGTTTATTCGCATTCGCCTTGACATGGGTATAATCGGTATACATGTACTCCGTATTGATGAATGATCTATGGCTTGAGAAATAATCTGGAAAAAATTTGTTCAAACAGATTTGTGTCTTTAAAACGTCGTTTATAATTTTTATCGAAGTTAGAGAAATGAGGAAATAAATCATGAAATTCCAATACTAAAAACAACGATACGCGTCTCCATTTCCATTATCGTTTACTGCATGGAACGATTCCCAAATAAGTACTGAATCAATGGAATTTTAATTAGTACCACATGATCAATACTTGGGCTTTGGAATACAAATCTTACACCCAATCATAAATGTATGAAAAATCAATGGCTGCATCGATTTTTCGAACGAGATAATCGTGTGGAACTCATACATCGAATGTTATAGGCACCATCGTATGAGTTTTTTCTGTATCTTGCCGTTGAAACATCTTTCTCATCTCAATACACTGAATTTTTTCCTCTGCTATAATCGAGTAGGAGGGGGTGACTAACCCCCGACCTCTCACACCACCGTACGTACCGTTCGGTATACGGCGGTTCAATTAAGTATGACGTAGAGTCTGATACCTTTCGGTTAGACTTCTTAACCCTCGGTGACTCCAATAAGAGTTGTCGAGGGTTTTATGTAGAATGGGACTGCAGGCAATCCGCCAATATCCCTTCCGTGTATTGCCCCATTCGAATGCTTTATGGCTTGGAACACCTAATCCTTTGAGTTTCCGAACTCTTGTTTTCGGAGTTTTCCATTCTCTCCATAAGCACATCCGTAGCCTTCGTCTAATCCATTCGTCAAATTCTTTGAACTTACTCGGTGTTTCTACCAAGGCAAAGTATCCACACCATCCCATTAAGTACTTGTTCAGTTTCTCAATCCTTTCTTCCATTCGATACGGTTTGGATCTTGATGTGATTTCACGAATCTTATCTTTCAATCGTTTCACACTTTCGTTCGCAATCCGTACCTTTGGTGTTTTATTGGATGTGAAGCTGAAACCAAGAAACTTCCGTTTCCAAGGACGGTCTACCGCCGATTTCTCCTTATTTACCTTGAGTTTTAATTCCTTCTCGATAAAGTGGGTAATGGAATTCATAACACGAATTCCTGCTTTCTTTGTTTTCACGTAGATGTTACAGTCATCCGCATACCGGACAAACTTATGTCCACGTTTCTCAAGCTCTTTGTCCAGTTCGTGAAGCATGATGTTTGATAAAAGTGGACTAAGCGGGCCGCCTTGAGGCGTTCCCATGTCCGTTTCCATTACTACTCCATTGATCATCACGCCTGATTGAAGATACCNACACGAATTCCTGCTTTCTTTGTTTTCACGTAGATGTTACAGTCATCCGCATACCGGACAAACTTATGTCCACGTTTCTCAAGCTCTTTGTCCAGTTCGTGAAGCATGATGTTTGATAAAAGTGGACTAAGCGGGCCACCTTGTGGTGTTTCCATCTCGGTTTCCATTACCACTCCATTGATCATTACGCCTGATTGAAGATATCGGCGGATTAACTTCAGTAAAGTCCGATCTTTGATTGTTTTCGCCAAAATCCCCATCAGTTTGTCGTGATTCACCTTATCAAAGAATTTCTCTAGGTCTATATCGACTACCCAACGATATCCTTCTTTGATATAATCCTTTGCTTCCCTAACCGCATCATGTCCCCTTCTACCTGGGCGAAAACCATAGCTATGGTCCGAGAAGGTCGGATCAAAGATTTTCTTCAACACTTGGGCAATCGCTTGTTGGATGAAACGATCGGTCACGGTAGGGATCCCTAGAAGCCTTACTCCTCCGTTCGGTTTCGGGATTTCGACTCGACGGACGGGTAAGGGCTTGTAGGTTCCTTCTCTCAACGACTGTCGAATGGAGTCCCAATTTTCGTAGAGGTGTCTTCGTAGGTCTTTTACGGACATGCCGTCTACTCCGTGACTTCCTTTATTCTGTTCGACTCGTTTTAATGCCGC